>JAYPCE010000092.1:0-1640 GCA_038124565.1 Candidatus Poseidonia sp. | reverse complement strand
CTTGGTTCAAACACAACCACGGTATGCATGGCTGCCAACCAAGACGAAAGCAAGAACAGCAGCGCCAAGCAGATGGCTCGTGCGCCCTCACGGTGCATGAAGGGGGCTGGTTGTCCTGCTACAAAAGAGAATGTCCTTCGCCGTGTTCAGGATTGGCTGTCAAGCCACTGTTGTCCATAGTGTACCCACTGCTCCATCGTCCAGCCTTCAGGTAGACCCGTTTCTGGAAGTGGAGGGCCAACGGAGGGTGCACCTGATCCTGGATTTGGCGGGGCTTGTTGCAGGGATTGTTGGAACAGGTAATCGGGTGGAGGGCCTTCCGGCCGTTTTCGAGCCAGATGTGCCTCACGGTCGCCAAACATGCCACTACCGAGGGCATCGGAAACTTCGTTCCAGGCATCATCGCCATCCGACCGTGATTTGCGCCGTGTGAACACCATTAACAGCAAGAGTACCGCTACAAGAAGTCCCAATTGAGCCAATGGGTTGGCCTCTTCACCGACCAAGGCAGCGCCGATGTTTTCCATGGCGGTTCGGTCGGGTGGGAGGACCGAAAAAGACACGACTTTCGTCCCGGGCCGTTCTGGGTCTTCGTCCCAAGCGATGACCTTGACCGAATGGACACCGGCATGCTTGAAGGTGTAGGTGACGGTCTTGCCGATGAGGTCTGCATCGTTGTCAGGAATACCGTCTTCATTGCTGTCAACCGTCACGTCGATGTCCCATACCACGGTTAAGTCATCAACATCGTTCAAGGCGTCCAGTGTTGAACTTGCATCCAGAACGCACGCCTTGTAGGCGGTACAAGCGATGGGTGCGGTACGAACGATGGGCGGGGTGTTGAGCACCAGCACTTCCAGCACTTCGCTGGTGTGCGCACCGTCGTCATCGGTGACATGGTAGACCAACTTGTGCGTCCCACTTCGGTTCCATGAGATGGTAAGGTTGTCACCAAACACATCGCAATCGTCGTCAGCGCTGCCAAAATCGTCCGAGTCCATACTCGGGTTGATGTCCCAACAGCGGACCAGTGAACCAACGTCGGAGGGTGTGTCTGAAGAAGAACCAGCCACATTGATGCTTTGTCCTTCAGCGATGGGAAGCACGGCAGGTAGTGGCTCAATGATCGGTGGAACATTGTTGACACTGACCCAACGCTCTTGGATGCCACTTGACGCGCCTTCGGTATCGGTCACCTCTAACCTCATTTTGTGGAGGCCTGCTTGGTACCAGACCATCTCAAACTCTGATGTTCGGCCGTCAAACACACGGATCAGCGAAGGTTGAGCGTCGTCGGGCCACCACGTGTGCGTGAGGGCTTCGATGTCATCGATGGAATCTTGGGCTTGACCGCGAACGGTCACGGTTTGGTCTTCGTCCACATGCCAGGTGTTCTGGGCGTCCATCAACACCGGGCCTGCACTGTCCACCATCTGCACGTTAATGCTGTGTGGTTTGATGTTGGTGAATTTGACATCAAAGGTGGCTGTTGCAACGCTGTTATCATCATCGGTGCCAACAGCGGTGAAGGTTTTCCAACCTTCTGTATTGGCGGTTGTGGTGCATGTGCGAGTGTAGTACCCTTCCTTGCAGTTGGCTCCTGGCCAATGGATGTCAACCACGCCGGGCCACACCTTTTC
>JAYPCE010000091.1:0-1999 GCA_038124565.1 Candidatus Poseidonia sp. | reverse complement strand
GTCAATCATCCAGCACCGTTCCCAGTGGAATTGCCGAAACGCTGCATTGAGATGTTCACCTTTACCGGAGATGTCGTGCTTGACCCGTTTAATGGGTCAGGAACGACCTGTGTGGCGGCGAAAACCCACGGCCGTCGTTTCATTGGCGTTGACCTCTCCTCATCGTATTGCGAGATTGCGAGGCAACGCTTGGCCGATACGCCTGCGCCTACCTTGGATGAGATACATTCCTGAGCCGTGTGGTTGGGGCCGAACGGATTTTCAACGGTTGCCTGCCGTCGTTGATGCATGACACCATGGTCACCGGCCGACATCGTCGGCCCGGACGGCGAAGATTGGCGGGTTCCAGTTTCGGAACTTGAAGCCCGTCAAGCCCGCTTGGCTGAGATGTTGGCGGAAGCAGGCTGTGCCGGCGCTTTGATTCAGCACCCGGTTGACTTGTACTACTACGCTGGTGGTCGGCAGGATGGTTCCCTCTTTGTCCCTGCTCAGGGGGCAGGAGGCAGTGTAGAAGCTGGTGGTGACGGGCCCGTCGCCTTCGTGCGTCGCTCACTCAAGCGAGCGCAATGGGAGGCGGGCGATGATGATGCTCCACATGCTGTTGAGGCCTTTCCTCGCCTCTCCACCTTTACCGAGACCTTAGCAGGTTTGGGCGTCAAGGAAGCGCCGGGCCTTCAATTTGGAGAAGCCCCAGCCTCCTTTACCTCACGCTTTGCTTCAGCGCTCAGCTCGCTGGGTGAGGTCAAGGATGTCACGGGTGTGGTCCATCACCAACGGGAGACCAAATCAGCCTGGGAACTGGAGCAAATGGACATCGGTGCTTCGGTGCAGGTCCGGATGTTTGAGGCGGTTCACGCCGTTGGCGGCGAAGGCGTGAGCGAACTCGACATGGTAGCGGCCGCTGAAGCGGTGAGCCGAAGCGAAGGCTTTGGTGGAACGGTGCAAATGCGTCGCTATCCTCTGCAGTGCGACCGAGGTGTCATCGTGGCGGGCCGAGCGGGCGGGATCCCTTCGTTCTTTGATTCAGCCGTTGGAGGTGCAGGACCGCATCCCTTGAGCGGTATGGGCGCTGGCTTCACCCGGGTGAAACGAGGTGAACCCGTGCTTGTTGACTTGGTTCACGCGCATCGTGGCTACATGGTCGACGCCACGCGCATGTTTGTTTCAGGCGCCTTGAACGACGTCTGGCAGCAACGCCTCGACGATATGGTCGTCATCAAGGAAGAAGTGGTGGACGTTCTTGACCAAGGTCTGCATTGCAGCCAAGCATGGCAGGCTGGTTTGGCGATGGCTGAAGAGTTGGGATACGCCGACCATTTGATGGGCACCAAGCCCGACCAAAGCCGCTTCCTCGGCCATTCCATTGGTTTGCAACTCGACGAATCACCGGTGGTGGCTGCGGGCTTTGACCGACCACTCCCTGTGGGCGGTACGATGGCGATTGAGCCGAAGGTGGTCTACGCTCAGGGCAGCGTGGGCAGCGAAGATACATGGGTTCGGGACGAAGATGGGATGCGGCCCATCACGGCCGATGGCGCGTTGCCCTGGGTAATGGAGTGGGATGCATGACACAACAACAGAGCGAAGAAGTATGCGAGAAAACAAGCGGATGGACGCACGAAGATGTCGGCAAACGCATCCCCGTTCGTGAGACGCCCAACGGCACGTACCACAACGAATTGGTCGTCAACGTCTTTTGTTCCATGTGCGGAGCAGAATTCATCGGACCTTCTCGGGAAGCAGGCGGCTTTCTTGGCGGCCATGAATGCCTGCACGCTTGGGAATTCAACCAAGTGCTGGGACGCGACGATGGCCTGACAGAATGAACCATCGCATTACACCACATTATTGAAGGGCGGCACGGCCACGAGCGATACCATGGTCGCCAAGCCGTACTCCACCAGTCACATCGCCGCGGTCAGTGCCCACTACACGACGATGCGGCTTTCTGGCGATGTCAAGGACCGACTCGTGACGTTGCTGTGTGAAGAGTTGGACC
>JAYPCE010000090.1:0-2058 GCA_038124565.1 Candidatus Poseidonia sp. | reverse complement strand
ACCCAAACACGCCGAGGAGGTTCCCGTCTTCATCCATGTCCATGTCCAAGGCCGCGGGGCGTTTTGGCAGGCCAGGCATCGTCATCATGTCGCCCAAGACTGCGACGATGAAACCCGCTCCTGCATTCAAGCGGAATTCCCGAACAGGAACGGTGAACCCTGTAGGTGCACCAAGCAAGGATGCATCGTGGGAGAAGGAATACTGCGTTTTTGCCATGCAGACGGGCAAGTGACCGTACCCCCACGAACGAATGCGTTCCAACTCTTTGAGGGCACTTGGAGTGACAGACAACCCCTCTGCCTTGTACAATCGCTTGGCGATGGATGTCGCTTTGTCCAGCACATCGGCGTTTTGCTCAAACATTGGAATGAACGGTCGGCCGTCAGCGATGTGATTCTGCACCGCTCGGACCACGGCCTCAGCAAGGTCCTTGCCGCCCTTTCCACCTTGGGCATGAACTTCAGTAACGCAAACTGAAGCGGCTCCGGATTCATGGGCAGCGCTGGTGATGGCCGCAATTTCAGCATCGGTGTCGGAGGTGAATCGGTTGATGGAAACCACCACAGGAAGGCCAAAAGCGGCCATGTTGCGAATGTGGCGGTCAAGGTTGGTCTTTGCACCCATGGTTGTTGCCTCGACATTTTCTGCTTCCAACGTGGCTTTGTCTGGTCGAATCCCCCCTCGGTCGCCAAAGGCACCACCATGGAGTTTCATCGAGCGAACGGTCACGTTCATGACCACACAATCGGGTGCTTTTCCTGATGTCGCCGCTTTGATGTGCATGAATTTCTCAGCACCCATGTCCGAGCCAAAACCTGCTTCCGTCACCACGATGTCGGCACTTGCCAGTGCCATACGGTCAGCGATGATGCTTGAATTGCCGTGGGCGATGTTGGCGAAGGGGCCACCGTGGATGAAGGCGGGATTCCCTTCGAGTGTTTGTGTCAAGTTTGGAAGGAAGGCTTGCCTCAGCAACAGCGCCATGGCGCCTGCACCGCCGATGTCTTCGGCCTTGACTGGATGGCCCTCTGTGGACGTGCCCACAACAATGTTGCCCAACCGTTTCCTCAAGTCGGCGTAGTCCCTCGCAAGCACCAAAATGGCCATGACTTCGCTAGCAGCGGTGATGTCAAATCGGTCTTCACGTACCAATCCGTTGGCTGGTCCGCCTTTGCCCACCGTCACGTTTCGCAAGGCCCGGTCGTTCATGTCAATCACGCGAGGCCATGATACACGACTGGGGTCCAACTTACTGGAGTTGCCATGCTTGAGGTGGTTGTCAATCAGGGCCGAGAGCAGGTTATGAGCTGATGTGACGGCATGAAGGTCTCCAGTCAAATGCAAGTTGATGTCTTCCATCGGGAGGACTTGGGCGTGTCCTCCACCCGCGGCTCCACCTTTGATACCAAACACCGGGCCCATCGAAGGCTCCCGGATGACACAGGTGGCGGACTGTCCAATAGCGCAGAGCGCCTGCGTGAGGCCAATCGTGGTCACGGTCTTTCCTTCCCCAAACGGCGTGGGGTTCACAGATGTGACAAGAACGAGGCTGCCTTGTGGCTTGGAGAACCGTTCCTTGAGCGCAGGCCAACTGATCTTCGCTACGCCGTTGCCCATGGGCATCAATTCGTGGGAGGAGATGCCAAGTTTCCACGCAACCGCTTCAATCGGCTCCATTTTTGCAGCACGAGCGATGTCAAGGTCAGAGGCCATATCATCAATGCGCTTCGTGCAGTCTTTGAAACCGTCGCCTCAAGCCGGCGCCAATATGGCGGTTTTTTGACCTTGAATCACTGTCGGGTGACTCATTCGTCCTTCATCGAACCGAGATAGTCTGGGAGGTCGACACCGGCCATCTTGGCCACGTCGTGAACGGGCGGCAAACTCTGAATGAGCGAAGACACGAAGTTGGAGGTGGCTCCACCTTCGCCACCGTTGTTTCCGGAGTCCCAAACGGTGATCTTGTCGATCTTCAGGTTGGCGATGGCCTCGGTCTGACGAGCAACGAGTTCCTCGATCTTCTCCACCATCAACAGCGTGGCAGCAGCCTTGGCGTC
>JAYPCE010000089.1:0-2075 GCA_038124565.1 Candidatus Poseidonia sp. | reverse complement strand
CCAAACCGACCGGAGAGGTAAATCAGTAACCAACTGATGAGGACCAACCATGAGACCCATATCGCATACAACGCCAGCATAACCATGTGGACAGCGCTGTACTGGCCGGCAAGTCCTGCCTCGGCATGCTGTTGGTGACCAAACGTGTAGAGTTCTGGCAGGACGTGGGCGATGATGATGTACGCCATGGCCGCCATCAACATGGCCGCAAGAACAGTCCATCGCTGGAAGACGCGATACTCCGTGACAAGTAAACCCGGCTTGGCAAATTTGTGGGTGTTGTAAAGGAGCAGTGGCAATACCGACATGATGCCAAGAAGCAAGGCCGAAAACCAACGAACAGCACTCCATTGTGCCGGGTCGTAGACGTTCATGCAGGCTTGTTCGCATGGTTGGAGGACGGAGAGAATGAAGCGAAGCCCTTCGTCGACGTAAACCGACCAGGAAATCGTGAGAACAGCTGTTGTCACGAACACCACGGTCACGCGCAGCGAAAGTTCATCCAAGTGTGACTGAGGTGGCGCTTCACGGTCCGTTGAAAGCAGGATGGACATGCATGGCCCCTCAAACGAGGTCGGTGTAGGTCTTGGGGGCCCGGGCCTGTACGATGGTGCGGTAGACACCGAATACGGCCCACAGCGTCAGCATCCCGAGCACCAAACTGTATCCCCATGGTTGACCGCTGTCAACAAAGGAAGCGAAGGCCACCCCAAGGACGGCGGCTATAGCACCACGGCGCAGGCCTTGTGGAATGGCTAGACTCTTATCGAGATGGGTAGGTCCACCGCCAAAGCGTCGTTCATAGAATTCACCTTGAATCACGGCAGCGACGATGATCAACGAAAGCGTGGTCCAATAGTAGAGGTTCCCGTTGGTAAAGAAGTCATGAGCAATCCCCTCTTGGCGTTCGGCTTCAACGGCTTCAGGGTCTTCTTCAGCCACAAACAGGGAATCGTAATCCCCCACGCTGATGGTTCTGAGGGCGATGTCTTCTGAAGTGGCGATTTCCGTCGCTCCGGGTTCGCTGATGGTGAAGGTCAAGATGTTCCATTTGTCACCTTCGTCAAACGCACCGTTTCCGTTGACAGCGTTCCCGACCAATTTGAAGTTCACAGGGCCAACATCCTCCGACGGTGCTGTCCACGTGATTTCCCAATCGTTGCCAGGTTCGGATTGTGAGAGGGCTCCAGGCTCATCGTCCACGGATTTACTGCCTTCTCCTGGCGCCAAGGTCCCGGCTCCGTCGTCCCAAATGAGGTAGCCGCCACCGTCGTTTGAAGCGTGTTGGAGGCTGATGGTCATGGTGTAGGATTCACTGACGTTGTAGGCTCTTGGAACTCCCGAGATGGAAACAACCACTTCCGTTGACGGCGCACCTCCGCCGTGACACGTGCAACCGGTATCGATCACGAGGTTACCGCCGTTGTCCCAAGGGGGTCCGTTGGGGTTGCCCAAGACCGGTGCAACGAGCATGATGGACAGCAAAATCATCAGGCCGATATTCCGGGTGTTGCGCTGCATCAACTCACCTCGTTTTTGCCACCGGTCCTCGCTCTTTGAATGTTGCTTCACGGCCACCCGTCTGCATCAGAGTTCCTTGATGGCGTTGTTGAGCCCCGTCATCATGGCTTTTCCATCACCAAACAACATCATGGTCTTGTCCATGTAGAAGAGGTCGTTGTCAACACCAGCATAGCCCACGGATAGGGAGCGCTTGACGATCACCACCGTGCGGGCTTGATCAACATCGATGATGGGCATGCCAGCAAGAGGCCCTTCTCCGGTTCGAGCTGCAGGATTGCAAGTGTCGTTCGCGCCGATGACCACTGCAACGTCACATTCAGGGAACTCCGAATTAATTTCATCCATCTCGATGAGTTTCTCGTACGGAACATTGGCCTCAGCCAGCAAGACGTTCATGTGTCCAGGCATTCGTCCAGCAACCGGGTGGATGGCATATTTGACCTCGGTCTCGAATTTCTCTTCCAAAAGGTCACCAAATTCCTTGACTTGATGCTGGCACTGAGAGACCGCCATTCCGTAGCCGGGAACGATGATGACTTTCTGTGCACCGT
>JAYPCE010000088.1:0-2218 GCA_038124565.1 Candidatus Poseidonia sp. | reverse complement strand
TCATAGCGACGGCTCATGTGGGAAGGTCCGTCACCTGCCTTTTGAAGGAATGTTTCTTCCTCAATTTCTATCTTCTAACGAAACCAAAGAACAAATTCGCAGCGAGTTTGATGAATTGAGTTCTTTATATGCTTACAAATGGTTCTCCTTGTGATGTCCAAAGGACGTGAACACCGAAATGAACGAGCACTAAACGGCTCGCAAGCGCCCCCTGCTGTGAATTGGCACCTCGAAGCGACGTGCAACTACGGCTGCAAGTTTTGCTATGCCCGTTTTTCAGACCTGCAGGATGCGCCGCGAATGACCGAGGAAGAGGGCTACCTTGTCCTCGTTTCCATGGCAGAGGCGGGCGTGAAGAAGATCAATTTCGTCGGCGGCGAGCCGATGCTTCACCCTCACCTCAAATCATGGATCATCGAAGCCAAGCGCCTCGGCCTCACCACGAGCATCGTCTCAAACGGAACTCGAATGAGCCGAGTTTGGCTGGAGGAGATGAAACCCTACCTTGACTGGTTGGGCCTTTCCATTGACGCAAGCAACGACGCGCTTCATGCGATGATGGGCCGAGGTCGTCGAGGAGAGATCAAGCAGGGCATCAGTCGCCACCTTGAGCGCTGTGAACGCGTCCTGGCCGATGCCAAAGCCATTGGTTATGGCATCAAGCTCAACACCGTGGTGTCATCGGTGAACATCGACGACGATATGTCGGCCTTCGTTCGTCGGGTGCAACCCACGCGCTGGAAGATTTTCCAAGCCCTGCCGATTGCAGGCGAAAACGATGGAGAGATTGAATCCCTAGAGGTGCTCTCTGTTGATTTTGATGCCTATGTAGCACGACACAAGGCTACCCTCGCCGATGCAACTCACATTGATGTGGTGGCTGAAAACAACGAAGCGATGAAGGGCACCTACGCCATGATCAACCCAATGGGGTTGGCCTACACCAACGCAGAAGGTCGATACAAGTATTCGTCTCAACCGGTGTTCGTGATCGGCTTTGGACCAGCATGGCGAGAGGTTTCAAGCGGTTGGAGCAACGAAGCTTTTGAGGGCCGTGAAGGCCTGTGGAATTGGGATGCTTCATCGGAAGAAGCCACTCCTTCGGCGGTGGTTCCGACGCCTGAATCTGCAGGACACCGGGAGGTGGTCGCTTGAGCATCACCCTCTCAACAACCAACGCTGACGATGGAAGAGACGTTCTGCGATACCGCTACCGAAAGGTCCTGACCAAGGCGAAGGCGTTCTTGGAAGAGAAGTCCACCACCAAGTCGGGAGGAACCATTTCCCAAAAGAGGAAAGCAACCTTGGAAGCCGCCGGTGCAGATTGCCCCCAATGCGGCCTGAAGTTCCGTCGCCAAAACCACAACACGGAACACATCCATCCAAAAGCGTTGGGCGGCGGAAAGGCCGATAAAAACAACCGAATTCAACTGTGCAAGGTGTGCAACAATGCGCGCAATAGCGTGATGCTCGGCTTCATCGGTGCGGCCCCGTATCACATGTATCTTGACGAGAATTGGCTGAGGATTGAGGCCTATCTCCTGTGGTCAGAACTCACCATCGATGAGGGTCTTGCCGCCGGTGCACGCATTCCCGAAGTTCACGAATTGTTCGTGGAAGCGCGGTACGCTGGTGAAATGCCATCGAGGTTCATGCCTTGCAGGTCCTTTGGTCGTTTCTCGACGTGGGAGGCTGGCAGTGAGCCGAATTATCCACACAATGTCCCCCTGAGCGCAAGCCTGTCGGAAAATGAACGGGTGGACACGCCCTTGCCGACTTCATCATCAGGCCAATCGATGGTCGAGCCCGAACCAACTGCCAAGCCCACCGATACGATTCGTTCCATGATTGGACGGATGGCACGGGGATTCTTCGATCGTCTGTTTGACTACGAGGAATACATCGGTGGAGGTGCTGCCGCTCGGGGCAACAGCTCGACTCGTTCAAACCATGGGATGAAGTCTGAGCAGACGGTGAACGCTGATGACTTGCTTGCAGGTTGGAAGGACACGCTTGATGGATGGTTTGACGAACGAGACGGTGTGGTTTCCCTCGGCGATTTCTGGGCGTTGGTGGCCGATGCCAAAGAACAGAGTGGGCTTGCTTGGAAAGCGTTTGAACGCTCGGTTGGCGTTGATTGCCGTGCAAGCATGCCGGTGAAAGCCTCTGAATTGCTGAGCAAAATGGGGTATTCCTATGTCTATCTCAAATCCAGCGA
>JAYPCE010000087.1:0-2275 GCA_038124565.1 Candidatus Poseidonia sp. | reverse complement strand
TGACGGCCCGTGCCGCAATCACCTGTTCGCTCGTTTGGGCGTACATTGCGGTCAAAGCGGCTGCAACGCCAACAGTGAGCAGGCCAATTTGCAAAGCACTGCGACGACCAAATCGGTCGCCGATGGCGCCCATCGTCAGCAAGGTTCCACCAAAGACAAGGGCATAGGCGTCCAAAATCCATTGGAGTTCGGTGTTGTCTGCGTCAAGGTCCACCGAGAGTTCAGGAAGAGCCACATTGAGTGTGACGTTGTTGAGCATCACCACCACCAAACAGGCGCTCATGAGGCCCAAAATCTTCCACCGAAGCGGGTGGCCCTCTTCGGTATTCCAGAGGTTGGTTGGTGTTGTCACATGCATTCCTGCAGAGTTCGGGTTATAACCAAGCGCTATGCATGCTGGCTCACCTGACTTTGATTCAGTCTTCAGCCTGGTCGAGCGGTTGACCCTATCCGATGTTCTCAACGTGTTTGGAAAGGGTCAAAACAAGCAAGTAGGCTACGACGGTGGCGATGATGCCCACCGACATCGCAGGGACAAAGTCCCAACCTCGGCGTAACAACATCGGGAGCAGTACAAACAGCAACACCGATGGAAGCACCAACCACAGGATATCTTGAGCCATCTGAGCCACCTGGTTCGTGTCTTGCGAGTCGTGGTACAGAAAGGTCAAGGCGAGGATGCTGGTGAACGGAATGGAGATGATGAGAGCGCCCATCATGGTGGACTTTTGAGCAACTTCGCTCGCCGTGTACACAATAACACCGCTGAGAAGAATTTTCACCAAAGCCGAAACGAATTGCACACTTCATCCTTGGCAAAGCCGTGATTGAACCTTTGGGTTCATGTTCAGCGAGAATGCCATGGAAGGAACGGATGTTCAAGCGCCCTTCAATTCCTTATCGAGGGCCCAAGCGAGGTAGCGGTATTCGTCTTCGCTGTTGTAGAGTTGGGCTGAGATGCGGAAGTAGCGTCCTTCGGGGGACGGCCACGACCAAACGGGCACCTGAATCCCGTACTTCTCCTTCAGGGTGGCATGGAGGGGGTCATCCTCGTGCATGTTCACGCCGCCGCTCCCTCCTGCAGGCAGCAGCAGGGTGGCGATGCAGGCCACCATGTCGTCGGGGCAGGGGGGCGTGAGGCCGAGGGCCTCGCAGAGGATGTTGCGTCCTCGAATCGCCAGGTCGTGGTTGCGCTGCATGATGGCGGGCCAGCCGCCTTCCACCAGTCCGCCGACATGCTCGATGGTCGCTGGCAGCGAACAGTGGGCCGAGACATCCCGTGTTCCCGTCCAGTCAAACTCGTGACGAAACCGAGTCGTATCGCCAAGCGGGAAGGTCATGCCGTGGCTGATGGTCAACGGATGGATGTCAGCCTGCTTGTCCTTACGCACATGAAGGAAGGCCGAGCCTTTGGGCGCACACAGCCACTTGTGGCAGTTGCTCGTGGTGTAGGATGCGCCCAGTTCGTCGAGGTTCAACGGCACCATACCGATGCCGTGGGCCGCGTCCAGCAGAACACTCACCCCTTGCTCTTCAAGCGCCGGGACCAACTGCTCGAAGGGCATACGAAGGCCGGTTGGGCTGGTGACGGTGTCGATCATCGCCAGCACCGTGCGGTCCGTCACAGCCCCGAGGATGGCATCCATCACAACCTGTGGGCCTTCGATGGTGAACGGCAGTGCGACGGTGACGACGGTGGCGCCCCAGCGCTGGGCCACGAAATCGATGGTGTTGCGGCAGGCCTGATAGGCGTGGTCGGGGACGAGAATCTCGTCGCCCTGCTTGAACACCAACGATCGAAGCACGGTGTTGACGCCCGTGGTGGCGTTGTCCACCAGCGCCAGGTCGTCAGGGTCGCAATGCACCATGGCCGCCACGGCTTGACGAGCGGCTTTGAGCGGCTCAAGCATGCCCACGGTGAAGAAGTGGACCGGTTCGTGTTCCATCAGGTCGCGCCAGCGTTGCTGTTCGGCTTGAATAGCGAGCGGTGTGGCGCCAAAGGAACCGTGGTTGAGAAAGGTCGTGTGGGGGTCCAAACCCCAGTGAACGGCCAGTGGGCCTCGTGAAGGACGGTCCATGCTCCGGGTGAGCAGGCGCAAGTGATGAAGCCTTCCAACGGCCTCTTCCCTTCTTCACATTGTGGGGCAGGATTCAAAATGCGGGGGGGCAGGATTCAAACCAATATTGGCTGTCGCCAACGGGTTCAAATCCTTCAGATACAAATGCGGGGGGCAGGATTCGAACCTGCGAACCGATAAGGACTGCGACCTGAACG
>JAYPCE010000086.1:0-2281 GCA_038124565.1 Candidatus Poseidonia sp. | reverse complement strand
TAGGCAAAGGTCGCTGCACCGATCAGCCCGAGCACGAGGACGAGACTCACGACGAGGACCACCCCGCTTTGGTCGCCCATGTCGCTGGTCGTATCGGTGTTCATCTCACCGTCCGAGGCTCTCCAGTCCCACCACGCCATCGTTGCGACAATATCCAGACCCGTTTGCAGTCCTGATTCTACGTTGGCTCGCCCACCCGCCATGGTGTTGAGGGTGGTGACGGAATCGGATTGGGCGTGCTTTGGGGTTTGCTCGCAGGCATCGCCTTCTTCGTAGATGTACTGATGCTGACCCCGAATCCACGTGGCCGTGTGGTTGTGCATGATGAAGTTGAAGTGGTCGGAATTCCCTTTGGTATCGTCAATGACATTGACCCACGGTTCAGGGTGGGAGAGGTTGGCGTTGATGGCTTTCAGATGGCTTTGAAACCACTGTGCATAGACTCGCATCTCTTCGGTGACTTCCAGGCCCCGCTCTTCGTAGTACGACCAGTCGTCCACGGGCGAGGTGAACAAGTAGAGCGTCCAGTAGTCCTCGTCACAACCGGCGAGTTGGCTCGCCAGCGGCGTGGGTACGGGCCAGTTGAGTGCAAACATGTCCAAATTCACGTAGGTGACGTTCACATGGTCGGGAATCTGTTCGGTGACGAAGTGCAAACTGCCCATGCCGCCGCCTTCAGGGCTGCCGCTGCCTTGCCATTCCTCGTAGTCCCACCAAGCCAGTTTCCAGGTATGAAGTGGTTTGCCGTCCCACTCGGAAAACGCCCTCGCCAGCTCAAGCAAGGCTCCCGACCCCGTCCCGTCGTCGTAAGCGCCGCTGCTTTCGCATGTAGCGTAGGTCACGCCAATGAGCGGTGGGGGCGAATAACAGATGGCATCGTGATGGGCGCCGACCACCCGCCAGTCGTCCTCAAGCACACCTTGGATGGTGACGACAATGTTCTCGCAATTGTTGCACACGGCGGTGGTGAAGGGTTGGCGCTCGACTTCGTAACCCATGGCTTCCAATTCCTCAGCAATCCAGTTGCGGGCATTCTCGTTGGCCGATGTATCTATCTTTCTATAGCCAAACGAGGCCATCTGAGCCATGTTGTCGTACGCGCTTGAACCTTCGGGCCAGGCTGTGGGTTCTTCCTCTGCTTGCTGAGAGCCGAGGTTGCCCGAGAGGGTGAAGGTGATGGCCAGCATCAACGCCATCAGCAGGGCGCGCTGGCGAGCCATGGAGCAAGACTGAGCGCACCTCTCTTGAGGCTTGTTGTGTACAGAACCTGCTCTTTCGCTGAAAATTGCAGAGAATGGATGATAAACAAGACCCACGCGCCGCGCGATGAAGACCATGACGGCCGAACAAGGACCAACCGAGATTCGGGAGTCAACGGACACCACCCAAGAAGGGTTGAATCAAATCCTGCTCGGTCGAAACATTGACCGAATCATCTCCTACCTCCAAATGAAGATGAATACGGCGATCGCCGTCAACTCGGAATTGTCAAGCATTCGCACCCAAGTCATCCAGATGGGCTGGTTTCTCACCGTTGCTCTCGTGTTGGGGACAGGGGGCTTGAATTCGTTTTTTGAATGGAGTCAAACGGCGTTGTACATTTCCATCAGCGTGACCATTCTCGTCGGTCTTGTCGCCTTTTCCTCTATCCGCACCTTGACGCAGTACACCGATTTGGTGATGGAGGAACACCGTGCTTTGGAAACGCTCTACTGCATCATTGTCTGGGAAGGTTTTGCTGACATTACGGCCATCTCAGCGGAAGTTCAGCGGATTGAATCCGAGACCCGCGCCAAGGTGGATGACATGAACCGTAAGCACCGATTGCTGACAGGAACCATTCTCCATTCCATGATTCACTTTGAACGAGACGCTGCTGTCAACATCGCTTGACTGGCATTGGTCCTGATGATGCCCGAACGCATCGTTCTTTGACTGAATGGTGCACCTCATCGCATGGGCACCCTCATGACCGGACAAGCGGCGACCTATGTCGAAGAACTGCACATCAACACCGACCAGCGTTACGAAATCGTGTGCATCACTCGTGATGTGGAACGGGTGGTCGCCGAAAGTGGGATTCAAGATGGATTGGTGCTGGTAAATCCCATGCACATCACGGCCTCTTGCTATGTGAACGACCTCGAATACGGCCTGCATCATGACATCATGACATGGTTGGAGAAACTCGCTCCTTACCATGGGCGTGACGGACGCGAGGGTGAAGAATACCACCACCACCGCACGGGAGAGGACAACGGAGACGCCCACCTCAAACGGC
>JAYPCE010000085.1:0-2374 GCA_038124565.1 Candidatus Poseidonia sp. | reverse complement strand
GTTTTGAACTCATCACGAAAGTTCCTGCCACCCTCCACACACCCCTCATGAGCGGTGCCAACGCCATTTCAGGCATCAGCGTGGTTGGGGCACTGTTGGGTGCCAACGTGGCTTACGAAGGTGGGCAAACGGCTGTATCCGGCCTGTTGGCGTTTGTTGCGTTGGTCTTGGCGATGATCAACGTCGTTGGTGGTTTTGCCGTTACCAATCGTATGTTGAACATGATCGCTGGCAAAAACAGGAGGGCTTGAGATGGAAGCATGGATTCCCCTCGGCTATTTGCTCTCCGCTGCCCTCTTCATCTTTGGTTTGAAGAAATTGGGCCACCCACGTACGGCCCCGCGTGGCAATCAGTACGGTGCCTTGGGCATGCTCGTGGCGGTCCTGACCACCGTCATCGATATGCAATTGTCCAACGGCGGCATGGAATGGGAACTCATCGTTGGTGGGTTGATCCTCGGTTCCATCATCGGCATCATCATGGCCATCAAAGTCGAAATGACCAGCATGCCCGAACTCGTGGCGTTGTTCAACGGCTTCGGTGGGGCAGCGTCTGCTTTGGTGGCTCTGTCAGAGTCATGGAAATACATCGAAGACTCCTCGCTTGCCCTGCCCACCGGCTTGACGCTCCAAGTCGTCGTGGTCGCCGCTGGCTTGTCCGCCTTGGTCGGTTGGATGACCTTGACCGGGTCGATTCTGGCCATGTTCAAACTGAAGGGCGGCGTTGAAATTTTCGGCAAGTGGTTCAGCACGCCCACCTGGGGTCCATCTTGGCTCAATCCCGTCAAGGTGCTCCTGTCCGTGAGCGTTCTCGCTCTCATCGTGATGTCCATCAACGACCCAACCAACACGGACTACCTTTGGGCCATCATTGGCATCTCCTGCCTGTTGGGCATCGTCTTGGTTCTGCCCATCGGTGGAGCCGATATGCCGGTGGTCGTCTCCTTGTTGAATTCCCTTTCAGGCATTGCAGCCGCCTTCACGGGATTCATCATCAGCAATCCCGTGCTCATCGTTGCAGGGTCACTGGTGGGAGCCTCAGGACTGATTTTGACCTTCATCATGTGCAAGGCGATGAACCGAACCTTGCCCGATGTGTTGTTCAAGTCCTTTGGGGGCTCGACGAAAGAAAAAGTGACTCGTACCAAAGTGGGCTCTGACCCCGACGAAGTGGCCATGATGGTCGACGGTGCACAGAAAGTCATCATCGTTCCCGGCTACGGAATGGCGGTCTCTCAGTGTCAGCATCAAGTCAAGGAATTTGGTGACCTTCTGGAAGAGAAATTCGAGACCGAAGTCAAGTATGCCATTCACCCTGTTGCTGGACGAATGCCCGGCCACATGAACGTCCTGCTGGCTGAAGCCAATGTTCCGTACGAGAAACTCATCGAAATGGATGAAATCAATCCGGAGTTCCCTGAATGTGACGTTGCGGTTGTTATCGGCGCTAACGACACTTGTAATCCTGCGGCTCGAACCGGAGAAGGACCGCTCGCTGGCATGCCCATCATCGATGTTGACCAAGCCCGCACGGTGGTGATCGTGAAGCGCTCCCTTTCCGTGGGCTATGCTGGCGTGGACAACGACCTCTTCTACATGGACAAGACCATGATGTTGTTTGGTGATGGAAAAGCCATGATGACGGGGCTCAACAACGCCATCAAGGAACTCTGATGCAGACGGGTGGCCGTGAAGCAACATTCAAAGAGCGAGGACCGGTGGCAAAAACGAGGTGAGTTGATGCAGCGCAACACCCGGAATATCGGCCTGATGATTTTGCTGTCCATCATGCTCGTTGCACCGGTCTTGGGCAACCCCAACGGACCCCCTTGGGACAACGGCGGTAACCTCGTGATCGATACCGGTTGCACGTGTCACGGCGGAGGTGCGCCGTCAACGGAAGTGGTTGTTTCCATCTCGGGAGTTCCAAGAGCCTACAACGTCAGTGAATCCTACACCATGACCATCAGCCTCCAACACGCTTCAAACGACGGTGGCGGATACCTCATTTGGGACGACGGAGCCGGGACCTTGACGCCAGGGGAAGGCAGCAAATCCGTGGACGATGAGCCCGGAGCTCTTTCTCAATCCGAACCTGGCAACGATTGGGAAATCACGTGGACCGCACCATCGGAGGATGTTGGACCTGTGAACTTCAAATTGGTCGGAAACGCTGTCAACGGAAACGGTGCGTTTGACGAAGGCGACAAATGGAACATCCTGACCTTCACCATCAGCGAACCTGGAGCGACGGAAATCGCCACGTCAGAAGACATTGCCCTCAGAACCATCAGCGTTGGGGATTACGATTCCCTGTTTGTGGCTGAAGAAGACCCTGAAGCCGTTGAAGCCGAACGCCAAGAGGGGATTGCTC
>JAYPCE010000084.1:0-2381 GCA_038124565.1 Candidatus Poseidonia sp. | reverse complement strand
GCTGACACGACCGCTCCTACTGTGATCACCAATTTCAGGCCCATGCCCATTTTCGCTTTGGTTGGAGGACCTGGCATGTTGGTTGGACTGGTGCTCATCGTCTTGGCTTCAACGGGGATTTACGAAGCCTTGGTGCTGTCCGATGTGCCTATGGGCGCCTATCTCGAAGGCGTGGTGCTCATTCTCGCAGGCATGGGCTCCGTCACGGCCATCATGCTGATTGTGAAAACACCGATGGAAGTCATCATCGAACCTCGTGTAATCGAGGTACGACGCCCGAGTGCGCTCTTGTTTTCCGAACCCCCGCATGTTCAACACATCAGCCGAGAACGAATTGCGCGCATGAAAGCCAACAAGGTGGTTACGGATTCAGCGAGTGAGGGCTCAAGTCAAAGCATCAGTTACACGGTGGTCTTCGCCAACAAAGATGGTGAGCGGGTCGGCACCATTGAACATCTGACCAGCCCGGACGTGGTCAAAGAACTTGGAGGCGCACTCAACCTCAGCTTCGAGATTGTGGAATGACGGGGAAAACCGGTGTCTCATTTTGGCGCTGGAGGCCAAGCCGGAGCCTTAGCGTCGGCTTTTCCTTCAATATGATTGATGAAGGTGCGACGTGTTGGATACGCGAAATCGATGTCGTCTTCAGTGTCAAAAGCGGTCAAAATCTCTTCCCAAATACGATGTTCTGAATCTCGTTTCTCTCGGACATCCACCAAATAACGGAGCCCAAAATGAATGCCACTGGCCGTGACACTTGTGTAGACTTCTGGACGAAGGTTGCCCACCTTGATCTTGTATTCACGGTACACCTTTCGCAACTGGCGCTTTGCCCTGGATTCCATCTCTTCTGATTCCTCACCGACAATTTCAATCAGACGTTCTTTGGCTTTCTTCCAATTGGATTCAAACGTGACTTCCACACCAATTTCGTTCCACAGCATGCCGATGCCCTTGCTTGAATTCACAATAGGTTCCTCCATAACCACCTTGTTGGGGACGTGAGTTAACCGTCCTGTTGGCAGGTGAGACCCATCATTTCCATCGACTTCTGAGAGAATGATGGCAAAGAGACGAATGTCGGCCACATCGCCAGCAAGCGAGCCTATACGGACCCGGTCTCCAACAATGAACGGACGACGAATGACAATGTAAGCCCACCCTGCAATGCTCGAAATAGGTTGGTTCAACACCACGACCAAACCAGCAATGAAGAAACCGAAGAATGTGACGAAATCGCCTACGCCCGTGTACCACACGCGCCCAACCAAAATAAACGACAAGAAGACGAAGACATACCAACTCAATTTTCGCCACGTGTAGATGTTGTCTTCGTTTTGGGTTCGGGATTCCACCGCTCGTAGAACGACGGCCCGAAACGTAAACAGCACCGCAATGCTAACGAACGAGACCACAAGTTTTGTTTCCGTCTCAGGTGAAATCAAGAAGAAATCTGGAATGAAGTCATACTTGGCCACTCTGTATTCTTGCAACCTCGTGTATTTGGCCTTTCAGTGGAAATGTCATTCAGCACAATCACTTCCGATGCCCACTCACCTAAGCCACTGCGACAAATCGGCGTTCACATCGGGCCATGACGCGGGCTCCAGCGCATCGGTGAGGTGCAGACCAGCCAGGAAACGAGCGTGAACCGATGCCCACTCCTCCTCGTCGCCTTCGCCCCGCCACCGAAACAGCGGGGCGCCGTCGGCCTCCAAGCGGTCAAGGAACCCCCGTTGCGCCGCCGACACCAGCAAGGCGGGCGTGCCCAGAAGCGCCGCTTCACTCGCCAGCGTCACGGACTGCGTGATGATGCCGTCGTGCGTCGCCAGTTCGCGGTCAAGCGCCCAAGGGTCGCCCTCGTAGGCGTTCTCGTCAGCCACGGTGGTCACCACCCCGTCCAATGCATCTTCAGGCAAAGCCACGATCTCCCCGTCGTCGTGAACGCCTCCACCGACCAAACGCCGAACGAGCACGCGGGGCGGGTTGGAGACCTTGCTGGGTCGGCGCAATGGTGTGAGGTGAACGTGGCCGTGGAGCCCGTCCAAACGATGGATTTGGCCTTGGAAGGAGGCGAGGAAACCGCCGTCCAGGCCTTCACGCCAGTGGGTCGGCAGAACGGCGTGGGTCGCGGCTTTTGCGGCGAGGCGGTGGGCGAGATGGTTCACCTCGGTGTCCGTGATGTACCATCGCTGTTGGACGGTAGAACGACGCCACCATCGGGGTTTGGCGGCGAGCATCTCCAAAGCCGCCCCCACCCCCACAATGCGTTCAACCGCGCCCTGTCCGTCCCGACCAGCGGCCTTGAGCAAGCGCTGCACACTTCGGATACGGTAGAGGGCTTTGCGCCGCTTTCCTTCGCCCACGGGACGAGGCACCCA
>JAYPCE010000083.1:0-2691 GCA_038124565.1 Candidatus Poseidonia sp. | reverse complement strand
CCAAAGGAACACTCGCTGATTGGAGCCAAAATTGGCTGAGGTATAACCCTTGGGTGCATAGATTGCGCTTGAACTCAAAAAAAACTTCAAAATCGGAAATAGATGAAATCGACCGTCTCGGCAGGTCGAAGGTAAAAGGTCAAGCAAAGCAACGTACCGCATAGCAACCCCCAAACCGCAGGGTGTTGACGAGCCAACCACAACTTGCCACCACCGACCCATCCGCTCCAAGCATGAAGCAACCCAAACCCGACCACCAAAAAGCCGGTCAAGACCTTGATTTCAGGGAGCACATCCAACATTTCCTGACGGTCAAAATGGCCTCCAATACCCACAAATGATTTCATTGACGGAACCAAAACGGCCGTGTCCTCAACGCGAAAGATAAGCCATGTGAAGAACACCAAAAATTGTGTGACCGCCCACGAAAGAAGGGCGCCTCCATGCCCGAGGGCGCTGAAGCACCGTTCAACAGGTCTCAACTTTCTGCCAAAGCGGTGGAGAACAAGGAGAAGACCGTGGACGAAGCCCCAGAGAACGAAATTCCACGACGCACCGTGCCATAAACCGCCGAGCAGCATCGTCATCATCAACGCAAAGACCATTCGGTTTCGGCCGTTTCTTGACCCACCCAGCGGGATGTAGAGATAATCTCGCAGCCATGTTGAGAGGGAAATGTGCCAACGTCGCCAGAAATCCTGCGGGGTGGTGGCAAGGTAGGGGGCCTTGAAGTTCTCCGGAAGCTCCACCCCAATGAGGTGTGCAGAACCGATGGCGATGTCGGTGTAAGCGGAGAAATCGCAGTAAATTTGGATGCCGAAACACAACGCCCCCCACCAAATCAACCCGATGTTGGCAAGATGCTCACCCTCCACAAACACCTCGTTGGCATGAAGGGCGACGTTGTCGGCAATGACCAATTTCTTGGCGACCCCGTACACGATAAGGGTCAGGCCAAGCCGGAAACGATGAGCCGAGGTGAAGAGGGGTGCTTTGATCTGTTCACGAAAGTGGTCAGCGCGGACGATTGGGCCTGCAACGAGTTGAGGAAAGAAGGCCGCATAGCAGGCGAAATCAAGAAAGTCACCGTAGGGAGGTTGATGCTTACGATAGACATCAATTGTGTACGACATGGTTTGGAAGGTATAGAACGAAATGCCCACTGGGAGGGCCAAACCGAGGGCACCCACTTCCAACGAGTCTGACAACCGAAGGGAGAGCAGGTTCCAACTCTCAATAAGGAAATCGAGGTACTTGAACACGCCAAGCAGGCCCAAATTTGTCACCAAACTGATGCGTAGCCAACGTTTTCGGTACCGTTGGTCTTCACTGGCGTGAATTCTTCTGGCCGCCGTCCAATCCACGCAGGTGGAGGCCAGCAACAAAAGCAGGTGCCAGCCCGAGGCGAGCCAAAAGAAGAGGTAACTCATGCTCAGCAAGACGAGAACCTGCCGACGACGTTGTCGGGTGGCAATACCCAGAGTCAAAAGGACCACCAGCGGCAGGAACCATAGGTAATACCCCGAGGTCACAAAATCCACGTTTAAACCTCCAATCGTTCGTTCAACGCCTCGGCCATGCGCTCGCAGTAGTGTTCGCGGCCGAGTGCTCCGAGATGGTTGCTGTCTCGGAACATATTCTGTTCCCAGACCTCCCAGAACCAATTCAAGGTCTCCACACCGTAAGTGGATTCAAAGTAAGCAAGCGTGGCGTTGTGGCCGTCGATTTGGCCCGCTTCAAGATACGGATAGACCATCGGATGGTGAGGTGAGGCAACGAGGAGCACCTCGATGTCGGCTTGGGTCAGTTCGCGGACGGCATACTCCAAGGCTTCGTGGTTGAGCGTCCCGTTTGGAAGCGGGTTATACACGCCCCGCTGGACGCGTTTGGACATATTGGCTTCAAACCAAGCGTCCACCGTGCTTTGATTCCAGGTCTCGAATTTGTCGGGCATGAACTTGGGCGTCATGAGGTATTCAAACCATCCATCCCCGCCAACGGAAGGCATCTGTCGGTCGTAGTACCACGCATCAAGTTCCTCATGGAACGTGGCGAAAAGGCGGTCTTCAAGTGCTTTTTGAGAATAACTGGCCGTCAAGGCCATCTTCTCTTCCAGCGATGCGGCCACATAGGGGCGGTCACGCAGTCGCACCAATTCGAGGGGCCCTTCGCCTTCAGCCAGCCCTAACGTAAGGCTGAGAATGGTGAAACGGAATTGGATGTACTCGTCTAAAGATTCGGATTCGTAAAAGTCCCACAGCGCATTGGGGCCGACATCGAGGACGACCATGCGGGGTTCAGCCGCCACCACCTTCGGAATTTGCAAAACTTCGGTGTAAGGGTTCGCTCCTGAGATGGCGAAATTGTACATCGTGTAGCGGTCAGACGCCAAACCTTCGGTGATGCACGCGCCGTCCGTTGCGTATTGCAGCAAGGAAGAGCCCAGCGTGATGATGGCCTCGGTGTCATGCGATGCGACCGTATCCAGCCCCGGGCCCGTCATGGCGTACCGCCCGCTGTTGAGCGTGTTACCCTCGAAGAGGGCTCGATTCACGACATCGGGAACGGCTATGCCCGAAGCGACCAAAAGGGTCAGGAACAAGACGCCAAGAGACGAAACAAGGCCCAACGGGTCAACGGTTCGGGTATCCGTTGAAGCCATCCAATCCCTCGGCAAACTCAATCGTTGGG
>JAYPCE010000082.1:0-2881 GCA_038124565.1 Candidatus Poseidonia sp. | reverse complement strand
TCTCGTATTCTGGGCGGTCCACCCGATTGATGTGCACCGGTCGGCCACGCATTTTTACGCCGTCCACGGTCGGGCGGTCCGCCGCTTCGCAAGCGATGGGGCATGGGGCGCAGCAACCCGATTGTTTTGCATTGGGCAAAGATTCGTGCCAGTGTTCGCCCGACAATTCGTGTGTGGACATGGACGAAACCACGGGCACGGCCGGTGCCCCTGCTTCAACCGCTGCTGGCGTTTGCCCGCCAGCACCTCCGCCTACCTTGAGGGCCGAAAGGTCAGGGATTTGGGCGTCGGTTGAGGAATAGTTGGCTGTTGGCATACGTCCGTTTTCTGCCGCATAAAGCGGGCCACGGCTCGTGCCGAAGGCATAGAACGGGTCACCCGATTTGCGACGAAGCCCCATCTCGCCTCGCTGTTCTTTGATGGCTTCGGCGAGGGAAAAGTCCTCTGCGTACCGCATGCCCTGCTCCGCTTCTTTGCTCGCCTTGACCGTCACGGCCTTGAGGCGTTTGAAGCCAAAGGATGCACCGGTTCCACCTCGGCCCGCTGAGCGGCGTCCAGCCGTGATGGGTGAAGCGATGCGAATGCCGTTCTCGCCGGCCGGACCAATGGACAGGCACTCGCCAAGGCCGTCCAGCGCTTGCTCAACCTGCCAGGTGGTCAGCCCTACGAGGTCGTCGG
The DNA here is from genome assembly GCA_038124565.1 of Candidatus Poseidonia sp. Classification (GTDB taxonomy): domain Archaea; phylum Thermoplasmatota; class Poseidoniia; order Poseidoniales; family Poseidoniaceae; genus Poseidonia. Next base: position 2,203 of record JAYPCE010000082.1, on the reverse strand, counting down.
CCGGGTGGAGGGTGGCGGAAGCGTCGTTGATTTCAAGGCGGACCCACGCCTTGCTAGCACCGGTGATGAACAGACCGTCCCAGCCCGCTTTGCGCAGGTCGTGGCCGATGTTGCCGCCGATGTAGGTATCAATGTAGACTTCGGTGAGCGGCGAGCGCGTGACGACCACAGCGCGCCCTGACGAGCCAACTTTGGAGCCTTGATAGGGTCCGGTCATGAACAACAGCGGCGTGGTGGGGTGTGAAGCGGTGTCCATGCGCCCGGTGATCGGATGCTGGTTTGCACAGGCGGCGTCATAGTCCGTCGTGTCCCATTCCACAAGCAGTTTGGTGGCGAGGGCTTTGCCACCCATGTGGTCGATGCACCATTCATGGGGAATCTCCCGAGCCTCGCAGGTGCCGGCGGTCAAATCCACCCACAGTATGCGGCCGGGGAAGCCGTCAAAGCGCCACGCTTGCGGCATCTCAATCCACCTCTCGTCGCTTCCAGCCGTCGTCAGTTCGCTCGTACACGATGGGCACGCCGGTGGGAACTTCCAGTCCGAGGACCTCCTCTTCGCTCAAGCCGTCCAAGTGCATGATGATGCTGCGCAGCGAGTTGCCGTGCGCTGCCACGAAGACGTTCTTGCCGTCGTCAATGGCGGAGATGAGGGCGGATTCGAGGTATGGAATGGTACGCTGAGCCGTCATTGCAAGTGATTCCCCTCCCGGAGGTGGAACGTCATAGGAGCGACGCCAAATGTGGACTTGCTCGGCGCCGTACTTGGCCCGAGTTTCGTCTTTGTTGAGCCCCTGAAGGTCCCCGTACATGCGTTCGTTGAGTTGCCAGGCCACGTGAACGGGAAGCACGCCGTCTTGGCCGGCCTCACCACGGATTTGCGCCCACTCACGCATGCGGGATTCGTTGTCCGACATTCCCTCCTCCACTTCCGAAGGGTACTGGAAGACCGGGGTTTTGGCGCTGCCGTGCTCAGAGAGAGCGATCATCGCCGTCATCTGCGCCCGAATCAACGTGGAGGTGTGGACTTCATCGATAGGGAGATGGGCGATGGCGCGGCCACCTTCTCGGGCTTCGTCAATGCCCTTGGGCGAGAGCGGCACGTCAACCCAGCCGGTAAAGAGGCCGGCGGCGTTCCACATCGATTGGCCGTGGCGCATCAAGATGAGCAGCGACATGGAGGTGCCTCATGCGGGCCACGGGAAGGCAGGGCATGAAGGTGGCGCTCAGCCCACCAGCCAAGGTACGAAGGCGAGGACCACCAGCGGGAAGATGCCCATCACCATGTCGCGAATGAACAGCAGCACGAGCGTTTTCGATTGGGTGTTGGTCATCTCCTCAAACTCCTTCTGAAGACGCTTGTCCACTACATCGGAAAACTTGCCCGCGCTGATTTTGCCAACCTCAATGGCCGCACCCATGGCAACACTGCTCAACAATCCTGCGGGTGTGAGTTTGCGGGTGAGCAAGGCTCGCCCCGCCCACACCTTGAGGGAATTCTTGACGACTTCTTTGCCCGTTTCGTTAACCTCATCCTTGGTCACGGGCTTGTTCTTCTCACGACCGGAGATTTTGCGCAACCAAGCACGTGCTTTGAGACCGGCGTCGGCCACCTTTCGCAACTTGTCAACGTCCTGCTTCATCACGGCTTTGAGCATGCGGCGCACCCGCGCCACGCGATAGAAGTCCATGGCAATCCAGAAACACAGCGCCATCAAGAGCAAGGCGCCGCCAAGGTTGGTCACTTCAGACCACGACTGCCAGCCGATTGGGTCAATGAACATCCGAAGTAAAAACACAAGCAAGGGGGGAATGAGGAAGGCGAAGATTTCGTTGAACACCAACAGACCCATGCCTTTCACGGGCAACGTGCGCAACTGCTTGAGCGCCCATCCAGCGTGCGGTGAGAGCTTGTTGATGACTTGTCGCATCGGCTTGGCGAGGAAAATGACGCGGAAGATGAAGGGCAGCCAGAGAATGAACAACACGTAGGCGTCCCATGGCCCGACGGGTGGAAACGCGGGGAGGGATATCGGACTCGCTGCCATCCTGCCTCACCCCTGCATCACCGCCCCCCACTTCAACCAAACGCCACTTCCGGCACCAGCACTCCGCAACGAATCTTTTTGACACAAACCGCTGTGGTGGTGACATGCGCTGGTGGATTCTCATCGTGGCCGTGCTGATCGGAGCCGTGCTGGCCGCC
>JAYPCE010000081.1:0-3343 GCA_038124565.1 Candidatus Poseidonia sp. | reverse complement strand
ATTGGTGATGGATTACGGTTTTTGAAATGGAAACTCAGCACCTCATCTCGTGATTTGGAACAGGGACTTGATACGCCCACCCGCTCCATTTCAACAACGCTGCAAGAACGTCGCTTCCGACCCTCAACACGAAGGGTGTTGGAAACCCTGTTCACGGGCATCACGCTCGACCCATCGCTTTCCGAACGGTTTGCTTTCGCCGATTTCACATGGGGTGCTATGGCTCATGGCTCAATGGTGGTGCCGCAACAAGGTATTGGGGCTGTTCCGAAGCAATTGGCTGCACAACTTTCACCAACAACACTTCGTCTTGGTGCTGCCGTTACCGGCGTAACGGCGAAGAGCGTGTCACTTGATGGCGAACAACTGGACTTTGATCGGGTGGTGTTAGCGGTACCTCAGCACGTGGCGACCCAACTTCTCCCATCCATGCAACCAGAACATCAGCCAACAGAACGGTTGACCTCCACCGTGGTGTTCAAGGCGGTGCGACCACCGTTTCGACGAGCACGCTTGTTGCTCAATGAGTCGTGGGGCCAGAATGGAAACACAGTGCTCCACGTACACATCCCCACCAACCTCCATCCTCATCCAAGAGGGGAACATTGGGTGGTTGCCACATTGGTGGGCGAAGATGCTCTTCAACCTGATGTTGAACAGGTGAGAGCAGAACTCAAGGCTTGGTTTGGTGCTGAAGTTGAGCAATGGGAATTCAGCACCACCACGACGGTGAGGCATGCCCTCCCTCACATGGACCCTGAGCACCATGCGCGCGCCTACGCGGAATTGGACGTCCAGGGCGTGTTGCTTGCTGGCGACCACCGAACCCACCCTTCGGTTCAAGGGGCTTTGGCGAGTGCAGAGCAAATCCTCAAACATCTGGGTGTACCTCTCCCATCAGAGGTGAATGCATGACCTGGACCAACGCCATCAAATCCTCTCGCTTGAAAGAAGGCAAGAAAAAAATGGTGACGGTGAACAAGAAACTCATCATGGTTGCGAGAAAAGACGGTCAATTGCATGCTACTGAAGCCTTGTGCCGGCACATGCGATGGCCGCTGGCCTACGGCGGTAAGATCAACGATGGTTGCATCAGGTGCCCGTTGCATCAAACCACGCACCGCCTTGATGACGGGGCGCTGCAAGAATGGGCACCTTTCCCGTTGTTCCCTCCTTACGGACGGCTTGTAGGAAAACTCTCGAAACAGAAGGATTTGACCGTTTATCCGGTGCGAGAAGAAGACGGATTTGTTCAGGTCGAGACGGACCCGTCGAACGATAACTGAAGCCTCGTGCTGTTGATAAGCCGGCTTTCCCTCATGCAGATGAGTGAACGGTGATGGACCCGCTGATTGTCCTCGGCTTGGTGGGGTGCGTTGTGGCAGCAGCCTTGACCGTGCCCGCTGGATTTGGCCTCGCCACCATGATGACGCCGTTGTTCCTCCTTTGGTTTGAACCGCATCATGCCATCGCCGGAGTAGCGTTGGTTCACGGCGCCCACAACGGCAGTAAATCGGTGTTGTTGAAGGAGCACATCGACCGTGCAGCCTTGCGTCGGTTTGGTTGGGCGCTATTGCTTGGGGCGTTGTTGGGGGCCCTGCTTCAATCAACCATTCCTTCCGAACCGTTGCTGTTGCTTGTCGGTATAGCGCTCATCGTTCTCCCGTTATTGAAAATCAGCGAATCTTGGACATCCATCCGCCTTCCTGAAGCCGAAGACAGATTGGGGGGATTTGGTTCAGGATTTATGGGTGGCCTTACCGGCCATCAAGGGGCGCTACGAGCCATGTTTTTGAAAGACCGCCTACCGGACAAATCAGCCTACGCAGCCACAGCAGCGGTCCTCGCACTCGTGGTTGACGCCACGAGAATTCCTGTCTATCTCTGGCATGATTCTTCGGTGTTAACCGAACAGACTTGGTTGCTGGTTGGGTTCGTTTTCGCAGCCCTTCTTGGAGCCCAACTTGGACGACGATGTTTGGCAGCCTGGGAAACAACGACCATCCAGAAAGGTATTGTGTTCGGGCTTGTCATTTCAGGGGTACTCTATATTCGAGAGGCCCTTCGAGAGATTTTACTTGCGTGATTCAAGCCATGCTTCCAGACGGCGAACACCCTCGTGGATGTTCTCGAGCGAGGTTGCATAACTGACCCGAATCAAGCCTTCTCCACCGATCATCAAAGAGCCAGGAATGACTTGAACTTGAGCCTCAGCCAGCGCTTTTGTTGCAAACTCCATGTCCGTCATGCCAGTTCCCGTAATGTCGCAAAGGATGTAAAACGCCCCTTCAGGTTCGGGTACGATGATGCCTGGGAGTTTCGAAAAAGCTTGGTGAATGAACTTGCGTCGTTCAGCAAAAGCCGCTTCCATCGCTTGGGTTTCATGCCGCAGGTCGAGGGCTTTGGTCGCCGCAGGCATGAGGAAGGTTGGCACGTGTGTTGCAGCACTGACATTGATTTTTTTGACACCATCCATCAACCGTGTGGGTCCGGCAATCCAACCCAATCTCCACCCTGTCATCGCCCAACCTTTTGACCATCCTCCGATGGTGATGGTTCGCTCAGGACCACCCTCAAACTCGCAAGGAGAAGTATAGCCTTCGTCAGTCCAAACCAAGGTGGAGTAAATCATGTCGTCGAGAATCCACAAATCGTGCCGAACAGCAAACTCAACCAGACGTTGCGTTTCTTCTCTCGTGTACACGGCACCCGTTGGGTTGTTGGGTGAATTGATGATGATGGCCTTGGTGTTGGGTGAAACGTGATGTTCCAAGGCATCGAAATCAGGGTGGTAATTTTCTCGGCGAACAGGAACATGAATGGGCGTTGCACCGGTCAAACGAACCATACCATCGTACGACGGCCATGCTGGCGACAGAAGAAGAACCTCGTCGCCAGGTGCCATTACCGCCATCATGCCGTAGAGTAGGGCCTGCTTGCAGCCGGGCGTGACAACAACATCCTCGGCCTTGACGCTGATGTTGAAGGTGCGGAGGTGCGTTGACACGGCGTTGCACAAAGCCTCACTTCCTTGAGGGCGTGTGTAGCCTGTCTCTCCGCGGTCAAGAGCAGCCTTTGCCTCGTCCACGATGGCTTGAGGAGTTTCAAAATCGGGCTGTCCCACCGTGAAGCGAATCACCTCGGGGCCGGGTGGCGCTAAGAAGGCAGCAAGGCCTGAACCAACCTGCTCTAGATTTGGGTTGAGTTCGGGCATATGAATCACTCCTTAACAACATCGTGTGGGTCGTCAACGCGGCTATCAAGCCTCGTATGGTTTGTTCTTCTCAGGAATTGTTTTGGAGCACGGACGGAGATTCGAACTCCGGTCTCAGGATCTGCAGTC
>JAYPCE010000080.1:0-3388 GCA_038124565.1 Candidatus Poseidonia sp. | reverse complement strand
TCCACCACCGAGGTGTAGAGTGCATGGTCGTCGCTTTTCTGAAATTCATCGGCCACCTCGGCAGAAAGGTCGTCGAGTCGTTTGCTCACGGCCGAAACAAACCGCTTTCGTTGTTGAGAGGTCAACGAAGTCGGGTCGTTGAGTGCTTTTTTGACAAGGATGCCCGTTTCTCTGTTGTTGAAGTGTCCTTTTCCTGCAGGTTCCAACGTCGCGAGAAGACGCTCGCAAAGGCGGCAAAAGGCGACAAAGGAGGCTTCCGAGGGCTCGGTGCTTGCCAGAGTGTCGGCAGCCGCCTCGGGAGCAGCGACGACCTCTGCCCCCTCGCTCCAAAACGTCGAGGTCTCCTGGCCAAGAAAACCGATTTCAATGGGTGCGGGGGTTTCATCTTTAGAAACCATATGTTTGGCGTAATTCGTGCTATTCTTGACATTTCTGCCTGCATTGGTGAGCAAAGGCAAAAACGATCGTTCTTTCCTTGCTCGGAGGGTCAACGACCACTTGGCTTAGCGCCAAACGCCGTTGCCTCAGACCTTCTGCCAGTCCGTTCCGTTCCACCAGCGGTTCGTCCCGTCGCTCATCACGCGCCAGGTGTGGCCGTTCTCATCGGTCCACTGGTTAACAACCGTGGGTTCAGCGGGCGCCACGACAGCGGGCTGGGCAGCAACGACAGCCTCTGGCATAGAAACTGCGGCAGCAGCCACGGGTTCTGGCTCCACCAGCGCGTTGAGGGCGCTGTCGTCCACCGGTTGCATGGCCGTCTGTGTGGCCATCGGGTCATAGGCGGTGGCGGCGGGCTGGGCGCCGTAGCCGGCCATTGAGTCGTAGGATTGAGCGGGTTGAGCAGCATAACCGGCCGTGGACATGGGGTCGTAACCCGTGCTTGCGGCGGCGGGCTGAGCGTTCATGTCGGGCATGCTGAAGTCCTTGGCGACCTCGTCCCCTTCGGCTCCTGAGCGGCTGCGCATGTAGAACACACCTGCTCCAGCACCCACGAGGAGGAGCAGCACAACGCCGATGATGAGGCGCATACGAGCCGCAGCGTCCTCCTCTTCTTGTTGGGCGGCCAACTCTGCTTCGTAGATGGCTTGGGCGTTGTCGCCCATGCCGTCACCATCGGAATCTTTGGTCTCGCTGGCGTCGTTGGGGAACGCGTCGCCGTTGTCACCCACGCCGTCACCGTCGGTGTCGAACCATTCGGTGGAATCGGTGGGGAAGAGGTCGGCGTTGGTGCCGCTTGGGTTGTCGCCGTAGCCGTCGTTGTCGGTATCAGCCCATTGGGTTGCATCGGTTTTGAACATGTCTGGCGTGGTTCCTTGCGGGTTGTCACCGTAGCCGTCGCCGTCTTGGTCGGCCCACTGGGTTGCATCGGTTGGGAAGGCATCGCTGTTGTCTCCATAGGTGTCGCCGTCGGTGTCCATCCACTCCGTTTCGTCTTCAGGGAAGGCATCTGGGTTGTTGCCATCAGCGTTGTCGCCGTAACCGTCGCCGTCACGGTCGGTCGTTTGCGTGGCGTCGTCATCGAAGGCATCGGCGTTGTCGCCCACGCCGTCCATGTCGGTATCAGCGGATTCGAATGGGTCAGTTGGGAAGGCGTCGGCGTTGTCGCCCACACCGTCTTCATCGCTGTCCACCGTTTCGGTGGGGTCGTTGGGGAAGGCGTCACCGTTGTCGCCAACGCCATCGTTGTCTGAATCCATCGTCTCGCCGGGGTGGTTGGGGAAGGCATCGGCGTTGTCACCCACGCCATCGTTATCGGAGTCAGCGGATTCAGTGGGGTCGTCGTCAAACCGGTCAGCGTTGTCACCCACACCATCGTTGTCGGCATCTGCCGTTTCGCTCGGGTCGTTGGGGAACACGTCAGCGTTGTCACCCACGCCATCGTTGTCGGTATCCGCCGTTTCGCTCGGGTCGTTGGGGAACACGTCAGCGTTGTCGCCAACACCATCGTTGTCGGTGTCAGCGGTTTCTGAGGAATCGTTGGGGGCCCAATCGCCGTTATCTCCCACGCCGTCACCGTCCGAATCGGTGTCCTCGTTAGGGTCGTTCGGGAAGGCATCCTGGCCGTCAAACACACCATCACCGTCTGAATCGATGTCGATGATGGTGACCTCGTTGCTCATCTCGGCGGTGCCGTACTCGGTGCCGTCATAAGGCGTCACCTCGGCCTTCCACTTCTGGCCGGGTTGGGTCTGTGAAGGTTGAATCGACGTTTTACCGTCGTGTGCGGTGTTGACCACACCGTCCACATACCATTGGATGGTTGAAGCACCTTCGGGGTTGTCGTTCATGTCGTAGTAGTCGTAAGTGAGCGTCAGCGTGGCGTTGGTCGGTGCCTGGTTGTTGGTGGATGGCGTGACGGTCACGTTGGAAGCTTCGGGTGGGTCGTTGGGTGGAGCAGATTCGGCAATTGTGAAGGACAGCCTGTTCCAAGCATCGCCGTTGTTGTTGCCGCTGGCGTCAGATTGCAACACAGCGACATGTACGGACACCGAGCCACTTCCGCCCACGGGAGCCATCCAGTCAAACGACCAACCGAGTTGTCCTTGGCTGGTGTGGGTGGCGCTTTTTTGAACGGTATCGATTTGCACGCCTGAACCTGCGTTCATCAGGTTGCCTTTGTCGACAAGGACGTTGAAACCCCCGCTGAACGCTTGGGTGCCACCGGTATGGCCGATGCTGATGGAGTACATCATGCCCGCCATGTAGGTGGATGGGAAATTGTGGGTGGCCGTGATGCCTCCGCCATTTTGGTGGCATGTGCAGCCTGTGTTGGCTTGGTTGTGCTTACCTGCGGACAAACCTTCCGTGGGCGGGACGGCGACGATCAGCAACGCGACCATGAGCAAGGCAAGACGGCGAGCAACGGTGTTCATGGTCGGTGGCTCGCCCCAGTGGATATAAGAAAATTGGTTCACAGTTCATCTCATGCTCATTGAGACCCTAGCTTGCTCGGGACTCGTGGCGACATTCGTTGAACCGCACTGGGTCGCTGTTCTTGAGTGGACACAACGCATCGCGGCGCGATTAAATAGGGGTGTTTGGTCGGAGGCCTGCCTACGTTCGTATGGAAGGAGTTGACACCAATGCCAAAGCCATGGACATCCAAGCTTATCATCAAAGCCTTGGGCGTGCAAAAGTGCAACGGCGGAATGGACTCCGCGACCGAGAACCTGCCTCTCGAAAAGGCCATTGAAGTGGCCCGAGAGAAAGCCGGCCTCGGTCACCTGACCGGTGCTGACTTGAAGGCGCAAACTCGTGAGGTCATCGGGACCTGCGTGTCCATGCGTGTGAAAGTTGACGGTCATTGGGCCAATGAAGCCCTCGAAATCATATCAAAAGGAGAATGGGACGAGCGCTTTAATTGAAACTCACGAACTGCGGGAGAGGT
>JAYPCE010000079.1:2497-3418 GCA_038124565.1 Candidatus Poseidonia sp. | reverse complement strand
CACCGCACCGGCCGGAAGTGAGCAAGCCTACGCCAAGGACGTCCCGGCCGTGCCCTCAGACGTGGCCTACGAACAGGAACAGGGGTGGTAGTGGCTCCACTACGATGTAAGAGATTTTAATTGATAGAAACGAAGAGACAATCACATGAGGTTGGGCGCACTTTTTGTCACCTCCGTACTTTTTTTCTCAACACTTGCATCCTTCGCACCCGTGGTTCGGGCAGACGACGAACAAGCAACGGCGACCTTTTACTCACCAAGTGAAGAGGTCCTGGGATGGGTATGCTGGCCAGATTGCGGTTCAGAGCCTGTTGACAGGTACGATTGGTTTGAATTGATGATTGGTCCATATCAAGATGTGCAACTCTTTTTTGAAAACTCAGGGAATTTCTCGAGCGTGAACCTCAAAGTCCAGTTCTATTCTGACACGAGTGGGGTGCCGTTCGAAACGATTGAGATAGGTGAAGGTGAAAACCGCTCGCACACGGCCACCAACAACGCCAGCACGAGCCAAACGGTCTGGATGAGCATCACGACTCTGGACGGTTTTGGCAACGACGGGACCAACTACCTCCTCTCCTCGCTTGTTGAAACTGACAATTATTGGCAATCAGCGACCGTCATACCACTTGGTTCTTTTTTGGACGAAGACATTGTTTGTCTCACCGATTGTCCGAATGGACTGTACGATCCCGTCGATTGGTACCGAGTCTCCGTTCCTGCCGAGACTCAAGTTGGCGTGGTCGCGGAAGAACTTTCTTGGTTCAGCCATCTTGATGTGGAGCTGTATCAAGTTCTTCAGAACCAAAAACTACCCCTCGCACACAACGCTCATGGAGGAAGTAACGGGGGGCCGCAAGACTACAGTGTTCGCGCATGGTTCAACAGTTCAGCGGACCTTGATTTACTGATCAGGATTTT
>JAYPCE010000079.1:0-2487 GCA_038124565.1 Candidatus Poseidonia sp. | reverse complement strand
GCCAGGGTACCTGGGTTGATGTCATTGAGGACGATTTTCATTGGGTTGCCTTTCCAGATGTTCGATTTGGTGATGTTGTTCAAGTTCAAGCAATTCGGACGAACACGCCAAATGACCTCGATGTTCTTCTGTTCAACAGCGCTGGGTTTGAGGACTATCGTGCCCAAGTGGTCAACGGGGAAAGCACGTCCCCCGATGAGCTGTTAGCCGTAGAGGACTGTTTGGTTTGTTCAATTCAATTTGAAATTGGTGAGACGAGCAGTGGTATTTTGGAGGTCCAGCCGAGACGCACCCATGACATGTTCAGCGAAATCAGTTGGTCGCCAACGTTGTATATGGTGGCGGATTACACCGATTATCGTAGCAACCCCCCGGGGAACAACGAAATTGATGTCGCCTCGGTGTTCCTTTCCGTTTCGGTCTTGGAATCCAACACCTACGCCGAAGACTACTCGGTGCAAGTCAAGCAGGACGGGGCTTGGGTCAACGTTTCCTCTGGACAGACGACGACAGGAACAATCTCGCCTCCACAAACAGGTTGGGCAAACGGCATCATGTCCTCCAACGACAGTCAATCCGTGGCCGTCTACCGGTTGGTTGCAACGGATGCTATCACCGGAAACATCACCACAAACTCAACCTTTGAGGTGTATAACCAAGCACCAATTTCCTGCCTCGCCGCCAGCGGAAAATTGAACGGTGAGTTCACCGAATCCGTGAGCATTCAGTTTGATGCAGGTTGTTCGACGGACCCCGATGGAGATTCGCTTACGCCAACTTGGGTGCTCGATGGGACGATGGTTGGTCAAGGGACCTCATGGACGTGGGGGAACCCAACTGTTGGCCAGCATGTTGTCAAACTGGTCACGAACGATACCTACGGTTCTGCAAGTGAGTTAATCTTCCCGCTTTCGGTGGCACCCTTCCCTCAAGTCACTGACCCCTCTCTGTCCATCAACATCGATGACCAAGCAAGCGTCATCCACATGGTCAACACCGTCGAACACAACACCTCGGTTCTCCCGGATTGGATGGATGTTGGTGTGATTGGCTACGACATCGGTGTAGGAATGTACATCCAAACTCGAGTGGTTCAGCACACTGTTTCCCAACTGACCTATGCAAACTCGAACGGAACACCCACCCTCGTTCAAACCGTAACGGATGCCTACACCGAGACGTGGATGAAAGCCAATCTAGGGTTGATTTTCAGAGACCAATCAAGCGGAAATGAAACGGTTCTTGATGTCGCCATGCCTACACAACAAGCGATGTATGAAGGTCAAACTTGGATTCCGATTGGATTCCTCGACGGGGCTGGATTGTTTGACCGATTGTACTTATGGACGGAGTACGCCCTTGTTGACAACAACTCCCATCCCGGATACGAACACCATGCATACGCCATACAGATCAGCATTCCTGCATTTGACCTGCTTGAGTACATTGACACACCCACCACCATCCTTCCGTTGCTGGCCCTCAAGGCCGCGGTCGACATGAACCTCTTCATGGACATCGAATTGGACATTCAAGTGAACACCAACTCCACTCAACTTGGCTACCTTTCCGAAACGAGCGGGTTTTGGAACATGCATCAAGGTGAAGTCAAACTAACCGTCAACAACAACCTCGCACACTTCCGTCCAGGAAACAAAGTAACGAGCGACATCGAAATCTACGGCGGTTTCGGCCTGCGGCTCCGAATCGCACAACCGGGCTGGGTGACCTTCGGCTTAGGGTTCTTGACCGAGGACCCGATGTTCCTTGAAGGAATGTGGAATTTCACCTTCTACAAAGGTAATGAGCCCATGGGTTCAACGGTCGCTGAAAACATACAATTGCACAATACGTTCCTGCTCAATGCAACCCAAGCGTCAACCGAGGAGGCCTCCACAAACAGCACCAACAGCAACGGTCACGATGCCTCCGACAACAGCAGTGATGGCTCGGGGAATGAGAAGAACAACCAGTTGGAAGAGCCTGAAAACAAACCCAATGACCAAACCAACCTTGCCCTTTCCGAAGCGACGGTGGTTGTCGCCATGACCGCCATCGCCTTGATTGGCTTCCTTGGGCTTCTTGCAATGCTGTTGCGTAGAAAATGAAGAACGCCAAACCCCTTACGGGCCCACCCTTGAATTGATGAACCAACGGCTGCTGGAAGGAGCATGGCCGAGGCTGAAGACGAGGTCGTGTTCACCACGAGCACCGGTCCGGTGCGCGTCATCACGGCGGCTTCCTTGTTTGACGGCCACGACGCCGCCATCAACGTCATGCGGCGTCTCATCCAGTCCTCCGGAGCCGAAGTCATTCACCTTGGCCACGACCAATCGGCCAAAGCGGTCGTGGATTGCGCCATTCAGGAAGACGCTCACGCCGTGGCCTTGACCTCGTACCAAGGCGGTCACGTGGAGTACTTCACCTACATTCGCCAGCTGCTCGACGAGGCCGGATGCGAACACGTGCGCATCTTTGGGGGCGGTG
>JAYPCE010000078.1:1875-3506 GCA_038124565.1 Candidatus Poseidonia sp. | reverse complement strand
CATGGCATTGATATCACCAGCCTCCAAAAAACAAGACCACTGAGTGCACACGCCGAGACTCGAACTCGGGTAGAGAGGTTGGGAACCTCCCATCATAACCACTAGATCACGTGTGCGGCAAGCAGACGACTTGTCTCACCTTCATGACCTCATCGCTTCATGGGCCTCTCTGTTTAAGAGACACTGAGAACCAATTCAATCAAATAAGGATCCCAAGAATTTGGGATACCGTAATCCACGAAGAACCAGGAATTTTCGGCACCATCAAGCACATGGACACCCATGGTGAGGTCAGCGTACATCCCCTCTTGGAACTGCCAACCGTTGAGGTTCTCAAGGTCGTCAACCACCCAAATACCCGTGCTGTTCTGAATGATGGCAAAATGTTCGGTGACCGTAAAGACATGTGTAGGCAACTCTCGACCTTGGACCACAGCCTCCTCAAATCCAAGTTCAGCGGTGAACTTGTGTATCACCATACTCTCATTTACACGGTTGTAGTTCTCATCCCAATCGTAAGCATAATCACACATGTACAACGACTCATCAACTTGAACCCCCCACAGTTCATGGTCATAAAGTTCGCTTTGCAGCACCGTTGCGGTCAATGAAACAGCGTCAAGGTGAACAATCATTGTCGTGTGCCATCCATCATGACTTGCTGAGACCACGGCTTGATTCCCTTCAACATAACAGAGAGTCCCCTTCAACTGTGACGACGTTGAACATCCTTTAATGGAGAGAATTGAACTTGAAACATGGGTGATGGTTTCCGTCTCCATATTAAGGGCGAACAGGCCTTCGCCGTAGGTGTCGTCGTGTCCTCCAAAGAAAATGGTCGTGCCCACAACGATGTATGCTTCCGAAGCAGAATACGCCCCTCCGTAATACTCCGAATCGGTGGACATGTCGGTCAGCAGTCGAGAGGTGCCCGCTTCGAGGTCAACGACATGCCATTCATCGCCATGCACACCATCATCTGCTATCACAAACAGATTCGTCCCATGCTTTGCAATCGCGTGGGGCAAAGAGCCGTTTTGGACAATCTGTCCATTCCAATCTTCATGGGTGCCTGTATTAAAATCGATGACAAACTCCGTTGACCCGCTTGTTGGGTCATGGCGCCAGAGTTCCAACCCGTGGCTGTTGTCTCTCGCATAAAAATACAGCATTCCGTCAATGACGTTGAAAGCATACGGCCATGAGGTCCCCTCTCCGGAGTTAATGTCAGCTAGGAGGGTAATTTCACCTGTGGTTGCATCATAACCCCACAATTCGTTTCCAAGTGTTCCGGTTGGGTCGTACCCGTTGAAAATGAGTTGGCTATCGATGCTAACCAAACTCTCGCTAAAGGCTCCGTTCCAGTCTTCCCATGCTGGATCTTCTTGTACATAGGGTCCACCAAAGTGTGCATTGTGGGACAGATGATAGCAAGAAGACTCGGTGCTGTCCACTTCCCCGTCATCAAGAACACCGTCACCGGCGGTCGCACCACCGTCGCCATTATCCAAACCGGTCTCGACAAGCGCTGTACCGACATTGCACTCTGTCGAGCCGCTCTGCCATGAGGTACGGGAGAGCGAGGCTGGTTCGTTTGTTCCGTTTCCATCATCTGTGCCGTTGCCGCCATC
>JAYPCE010000078.1:0-1775 GCA_038124565.1 Candidatus Poseidonia sp. | reverse complement strand
CATCTGTGCCGTTGCCGCCATCCGTTCCGGTACCGTTACCATCGGTCCCTGTACCACCGCTGTTATCGTCGGTCGTTCCATCATCGTTGGTCGCGTCTTCACTGGTACAACCAGCGAGTGGTGCAAGCAGCATCAAAAAAATGAGCAAGAGGGTGCGCATGGTGTTTTGCATGTAATTGCTTGTTAATTTTGGCTAGATAAAGATGCCTCTCTTTGGTCAAGACCAGCGCGCGCAAAGGGTGATTTGTGTATCAATCCCCATATTCTGGTCGCAGAATTCGACGCGTGTTGTGGGCGAAAACATGATGGGAATCTGGCCCCCCATCGTGACATGCATCCTGTCCTTGAACCGTTCACCTTTCATCGAGGGGGGCTCACCGTCAAGAACAGGACCGTACTTGCAGCCATGACGAATAAACAAAGCCATGAAGATGGACGTGTATCCAAGGACGAAATCAAATGGTTAGAGGCGAGGGCTATTGGACAATTTGGAATCGTCTGCACGGCGGCCACCCATGTTCAAGCCGACGGCCAAGGGTGGGAAGGAGAGTTTGGCGTATGGTCGGACCAATTTCTTCCCGGCTTAACCGACCTAGCCTCCAGCATCTCAACGCAAGGGGCACGAGCTGTTGCACAATTGTTTCATGGAGGCCTGCGGGCCCCCTCATCCCTCACGGGCGTTCAACCAAAATCTGCTTCAATCAACGTCAATGAGGCAAACGGCGAAGAGGCACGCGAGATGACATCCGACGAGGTTGAGGCCTGTGTTCGGTCGTTTGCAGAAGCCGCAAAACGGTGTCAAAAGGCTGGATTCCACGGCGTTGAACTGCACGGAGCCCACGGGTACTTGATTTCACAATTTCTTGGAAAGGGAACCAACCGACGAAACGATGCGTGGGGAGGTTCACCCCAGAAACGCCAGACATTTTTGGAGCACATCGTGCGTGACATTCGTCGGCATACGGGTTCTGATTTTTTGGTGGGTGTTCGTCTGTCTCCGGTTCTTGAGAGCATTGACCTCAGCCTTGAGGACGCCCTTTACACCCTTGAGGCCTGTACGGGTATGGAACTGGATTTTATCCATGTCTCATGCTGGGACATCACCAAGACGGCTTCACGTGATGGTGTGACAAAAACATACACGGAATGGTTCGCCGACCGGCTTGGTGACCGACTGCCTTTGATCACCACTGGTGGCATCTGGGACGCCAAAGATGCAGAAGATGCCGTTGAACAAGGTGCAACCTTTGTGGGCGTGGCAAGGGCCGGCATCGCTCATCCGTCCTGGCCTCGACAGTTGGAAGAGAGAACGGAACCACCGAAGCGCCCACCATTCACACCGCATGAACTGAGGGCCGCTGGACTGAACGATACTTTCGTTGATTACATGAGACGATGGGACGGTTTTGTATCCCAATAAACGCCCCTGCCGAGATTCGAACTCGGGTTCCTCGCTCCGGAGGCGAGGGTGATATCCACTACACTACAAGGGCAAGCCTTTCGCAACGCTGACTCCATATCAAGATGCCTCAAACTCGCCGTTTGCATCAAGGGCAGAAGCAACCATCACGGTTTGGCAGTCCAGGGCTCATCAGGCTCTTTCCTAACCCACACTTTGCCGCTACCCGTCGGATATTCAATGGTCTCTTGACCGTCAAGAAGCATGCCCATGAGTTCGCTTGGGGGTGCAGTTGTTGCAAAAGATGGAACGATTCCATCCGTTTCTTGCGCCTGCCCCGCATCTTTCGCAGGTTCATTTGAAGCAAACGGTGCAA
>JAYPCE010000077.1:0-3506 GCA_038124565.1 Candidatus Poseidonia sp. | reverse complement strand
GTTTGGTGGTGGCCAAGTCTTGGTCTTGCTCGGTGGTGATGTCGTAGACTTCGTTACCCATGGAACCGCCCTCCTGAGCCAAGCGGCAGAGGGAAAGGAACTGGTTCGCAAACGACATGTCCATCACTTCCGAAGGGTGGCCCTCAGCAGCGGCAAGGTTGACCAGTCGGCCGCGTGCGAGCAAGAAAATTCGGCGGCCGTCGGCCATGAGGAACTCCTCGTTGTCTTGACGGATGGTGCGAACCGAGGTGGCTTGGGCTTCAAGGTCGTCGATGTTGATTTCGCAATCATAGTGGCCCGTGTTGCAGACGATAGCACCGTCTTTCATGGACTCAAAGTGACGGCCGACGATGACGTCTTCCATGCCCGTAGCGGTGCAGAAAATGTCGCCGAGTTTGGCGGCTTCGTCCATCGGCATCACGCGGTAGCCTTCCATGACGGCACGCAGAGCGGGCAGTGGGTCCACCTCGGTGATGATGACGTTGGCGCCCATGCCGCGGGCACGCATGGCCAGACCGCTGCCGCAGTGACCGAATCCAGCCACGACGAAGGTCTTGCCAGCGAGCAACACGCTGGTGGCTCGCAGGATGCCATCAAGGGTGGATTGACCGGTACCGTAGACGTTGTCGAAGTCCCACTTGGTCACGGCGTCGTTGACGGCGATGACGGGATAGCGCAGGTCACCAGCGGCGGCCATCGCACGCAAGCGGTGTACGCCGGTGGTCGTTTCTTCGGTACCACCGATGACGCCTTCTGCGTATTCGGATTTCTCGCCGTGAACGCGAACGATAAGGTCGGCCCCATCGTCAAGGGTGAGGGTGGGTTTGAACTCGAGGGTCTTGTCAATGCACCAGTAGAAGTCATCGGTGGACTGACCGTGCCAGGCGTGAACGGAGTAGCCTTCGCTGGCGAGCCAAGCGGCGACTTCGTCTTGGGTGGACAATGGGTTACAGCCCGACCACGAAAGTTCGGCGCCAGCGGCACGAATGGCTTCGATGAGGACAGCGGTCTCCTTGGTCACGTGAAGGCAGCCAGCGACGCGCATGCCAGCAAGCGGCTTTGTGCGTTCGGCTTCTTCCTTGAGCTTGGCCAGCACGGGCATGCGAGCACGAGCCCAATCAACCAAAAGCGCACCGCTTTCTGCGAGGCCGATGTCGCGAACGGTGTAGTTTTCACCCTTATCCAATCCATCCATGCGCCGCCGACTTGCTCGCCCCTCTTGAAGTCTGCCGTGGGCCCTGAATCACACCGATGAGCAGGTTGGAAGCGCTGCAAACACAGGCGCGGTTGGCCTTCAGCGGTAAGCGTGGAACGACATACGGCCCTGATTCATCGTCTGACGGAAGGAGCCTCGCTTCTCAAACACACCTTTGATGGAGGACAAGTAGCGAATCGGCCAAGCATAGCGCAACCACGGCCGCTTCGGGTAGACGACTTCAACACGAGAGAAGCCGAGGTCCTTCAGCATACCACGCATGGCAGCGACATTGGGCGCCCAGAAGTTCGTATCATCGCTGTTGAAGGAATCTCCGGGGTAGTACACCATCGATGGTCGCCATCGCTGGAGGTCGTCCATTTGCGTCTCGATAATGAGCAGTTCATCGCACACTGCAGCGGCAACGCGCAAACCCGCCATCGGGTCCTGGAGGTGGTAGAGCACACCAAGGAACATGACGACGTCAAAGGTGCCGACCTTCTCGGGCGTGATGTCCATGGCGTCGATGTCAAGCGTTTCGACCTTGGAGTTCAAGGTCTCATGAACGAGGTCAAAGCCAGCCTTTGTGCCCCATCCGGGTCCACTCCAGCAGAAGTGGTCGGTGGCCAGCACGCGCTTCGCACCGTTCCTCTCGGCTTGGAACGAAAAGAAACCGTCCCATGCGCCGATATCGAGCACCGTTTTCCCCGTCAGGTCGTCAGGGAGGCAGACCTGCCCCAACTTGTCCATGGAGTTGTCAAGACCGGGCGTGACGATGCCGTCCCGAAGAGGAATGGAGTGGAACCACTTGATTTCCTTCATGCGGCGGATGAGTTCGTCGTTGTCCCCCATGGTCCCCGCTCGGTCCTTCTCCATATATCGCTTCTCATCACCAAGGTAGCAGGCATCAATACAGAGCAAAGGCGGTTGCCGCTCACGGATTGAGGCGTTGGTTCGTCCATGAATACGTTGAAGTGATGAGGGGTTGGGCAGAAGTTGAGACCCCATGCCGTTCAAGGAGTCCTTCCCCTACCGCGCCGTGCGCTATGGGGTTCGCCTTCCCGGCCGATGGTACTCCCGCTACGTTACCGAGCCCATTGTCAGGCGATGGATCAAAAAATCCGAGTTGACGGTGTTCGTTCACGACCCAAAGCGAGGATTGTTGCGACCTGTCTTGGAAGGTGAGCGTCTCAAGTGGACCCTCAAGGAAAACCTCTCCGTTGACGCCACATATTGGCTGGATGTTATCGAGCCCTTGCTGTCAAAAGACGATATCGTGTTTGATGTTGGCACCAACATTGGAACGGTGGCGAATTGGTTGTCCAAGCGCACAAAACACGTCCACGGATTTGAGCCTCATCCCGATAACCTGCGCATGACAATGGACCAAATCGCTCTTCGTCAAACGGACAACATCACCCTTTCCCAAACGGCCTTGGGAAGCGAGCCCGGAACACTTCAACTTCACGTGAAGAGTTTTCACGGCCATCATTCCCTTGGAAATACGTCAACCAGCCCCACCGTTGAGAAAATTGATGTTGAGGTCGACACGGTGGACCGGTACTGTTCAAGCAACGGTATTGATAGAATTGACTTTCTCAAAATTGACGTGGAAGGCTTTGAGGAAGACGTGCTCAAAGGGGCGGCCACAATGCTAGCAAACCAATGCATCGGATTCGTGTTGTTTGAACTGCGACACAGTATTCTCACCTCTGTTGGAAAAACAGCCGGTGACCTCTTGGCCCACCTCCTCGACAACGGCTACACGGTGTTCACGCTCACCGGAACCACGCTCACCGGAACGGACTTGGAGCATCCTGCGGATGGCGACTACCTCGCTGCGGTGAACCCGTCGGACTACATTTCCCGTCTGGGGACCTCTACGGCGAAAGCCTGCTGAAACAAAGCCACACACCGAGAAAGGATTCCTTGTGTGGAAATCACTTCTTGTCCTTGTGCAACTTCTTGGCCTGCTTGGCCCACTCGTCACGCTTGACACGACCGGGGAAGAACTCGATGGCGACGTTGACCTCTTCTTCGATCTTCGCCGTCATCTTGCTGACTTGCTCAAAGGTGTAGATGCCCAACGCGTTCAACTTCTCTTCGATGAACGGCCCGATGCCCTTGATGGACTTCAGGTCGTCCTTTTCGGCGGCTGATGCAACGCCCAGCGTGGCGAAGTCAATCGATTCGGCCTTGGCCTCAACACGGGCCAATTCTTCGGCCTGCTTGAGTGCCTTCTCGTCCAACTTGACATCTTCACCGAGCAAAATCTTCGCCTGATTCACCCACTGGTCGCGCTTGACACGAC
>JAYPCE010000076.1:2319-3875 GCA_038124565.1 Candidatus Poseidonia sp. | reverse complement strand
TTGGCGATGATGCTTCCTGGGGTGACGAGGCTCGCCGTCATGTTTCTCATTCCATACGCAGGCATGGCCCGAGGTGGGTCGCACACCGTTCGCTAATTGAGGGCGAGGGCTCCCTCCTTTTGAACCCCGCTTATTCAATTTCAATCCTCGTCAACAGGGAGTCGTGCATCGCCGGGACGGTGAAAACGCCAACATTGGACCCCTGTTGTGCCTTTGCGCTGAGCGTGGTGGGCGTATGTGGGTGGAAGTCGGAACTCCGTGCGAAGCACGGCTTCGTTTTCCCATCCACGCTCGCTGGCCAAGGCAGAGAGATGAGTGGCTTGGTCGCTATGAAGCACATGGATGGCTTGGGCATCGCTGCCGAATGCTGCCTCGAGAAAAGGTCGGTCTGCTTTGGCGATTTGTACGCCCCAGGGCGGGTTCATCACGATGAGGTCCAAGGTTGCCACATCGAGTTCATCTTGGCCCACGGCACGATGGTGGACGGTGCAACGCTCACGAAGGGAAGGGTCAAGGGAAGCAAGGTTTCGTTCAAGAACATCGATCACATCATGATCGCATTCAACGAAGTGTACATGCTGTGCACCCAACATCAGGCAAGCGATGCCAAGGATGCCGTTGCCTGCGCCAAGGTCGGCGACGACCTTATCGGTGGTTCCGTCCAATTCGTCGACGGCGAGCATCCAATAGGCTGCGAGGTCGCCCTCGGTAGCGTATTGTTCCAAGGCCACGTTGGTACAGGGGTGCGGCTTGAGTTGAGATAATGCCATGGCCAAATGCTTGGGGCGCATTCACCTCACCAACGTCGTTGTTGGTAGGGGTTGCCTTGCGGTTGTTGGCTTTGCATTTGGAGTCGCATGCTGTGGATTTGCTGGGCCTCGATGCGGAGCCGCTGAAGCAGTTGTTCACCTGGTTGTTGGTTGCCGCAAAACCGGCAGAATCGGGTTCCATCAGGATGTTGTTGGCCGCAGTTGATGCAGAATCCCATGGTACTCCCTCGTGTTCCTGTGATTGTTGATTTGCTTTGAATCTTGTCAAGCCATGGCCGTCATTTGAAGGAGGATAGGCCAAGATTCCAAGCCTTCAGCAATGCATCGCTCGTTGAGGTCTTCCCATCGGGGGTCGTCCATGAAGGCCGATGGTTCAACGCCGGAATCGATGAGCTCTTGGAAGAAGGCACGGACTTCTGTTTCCAACTCGGAGACCTCAACCACTTCTTCTTCTGTTTCGGGTAGAGCGACGTTGCCATCCTCGTTTTCAGCAGCCGGTGCAGGTTCAGCGCTATCCTGCTCCGTTGGAATTGGAACCTCAGATTCTTCTGCGGCGGGTGTCGGCAGAGGTACGTCAGCCTCTTCAGATGCTGGTTCGGATACGGACGGAGGCAAAGGCACCGAGGCGACTTCTTCATCCGCTGCCTGTGCGTGCTCGGCCGACGCCTCCTCGACATCGGTAGAATCGGCCGGTTCTTCGGTTACCGCCGTCTCTTCAACCACCTCGGTGGAAGGGGGAGCAGGTGCGGGTTCTGCAGCAGGTGCTGGCTCTGGGGCAGGTGCAGG
>JAYPCE010000076.1:0-2219 GCA_038124565.1 Candidatus Poseidonia sp. | reverse complement strand
GGCTTTTCAAGGCGACCAACACCCAACACTTCGGCTTGCTGGCGAGCCATTTCTGCTGCCGCCCGCCGTGGAAGGCTGACGAAACATTTCCCGGGGAGTGAATCGGGCGGGAATGGAAGGAAGTACCGCTCTAAAGAAGGGAGGGATGGGTGGCGGAAGCACAAGGTCCGCACCGCTTCAAAGGCACGTTGGGTTGGTAATCCGACCGAAAACGGTGTTGAGGCAAACTCAACAGAACCGCGCAACCACCCCTCGTTGTTGACGAAATGTTGCATCCAAAGGCCAAGGTCGGCGGTGGCGATGTCAACGAATTGGAACGAAGCATCACGAGGGTCAAATCCCTGCTCTTCAAGCAAATGTGCCTCTGCACGAGGGCGATGGAAGACCGTCATGACCGGCTGTCCATGCTCAACCATGTCGCCGTGCAACTCCATCATTTTCCGCTCCTTACGAGGGCAAAGCAGTAGAATGGTCATTCGGGCGGCGTGGGGGTCCCAAATTTCACCCCATCGGGCAGTTGCCTCGCTGGTGAGTTGACCGATGGTCATGTCTGGAATCATGGCGGTTATACCCATGGCGGCACCGTTGGAGAGGAAGCGGTTCCATCCTTTTACCCTGCGGGTGAAGGCATCTGCTCAGACAAGGTCTCTCGCCAGCGCCAATTCGGCAAGGTAGACCACCCCGCCAGCTGCCCCCCGCAGGGTGTTGTGTGAATAGCCCTCAAAGCGAAGGGAATGGCTTCCTGTACTCGTCAAGCCTCCGACAACAATCGCCATCCCGGCCTTCAAATTAACAGCAGGGTCAGGATGGTGTTCAAAGTGCGTTCCATTTGCAAAGAGATGAGCATGAGGGTCAATGGTAGGCACCACCATCAGTGGCTGGTCGGGTGAACTCGGCAACATACCGAGGCGATGCTCTTGCGACCACTTTTGAAGACAGGCCTCTGCCTCGGCAAGCGTCAGCGGTCGGTCAAAGGTGGCTTCGACAAAGACATGATGGCCGTCGGCGCGCATCACACGGGCACAGTTGACCTCGTCTTCTCCATTCCACGAAAGCAAATGGCGGCACTCAGCAGCGGTTTTTTCGGCCTCACCGGGAATGACTGGGTCAACGCTACCGTTGGCGAGAGCCTCCATCATGTAGGGGTGGCCGCCGCCCGACAACCCTTGTTCGCTCCGCATGGTGTAACTTACCAGTCCAAACTGTTCATGCAGTGCAGCCAAAGGCATCACCAACGGCAGCAGCGTACAATTCGTTGCACAGGCTTGCTTTCCGTTCTCGCTACCTGCTAGCAAATCAAGTTCGCTTGGATTGATCTCTGGCACGACCAGAGGGATGCCGGGATGTCCTCGGTAGGCGCTGGCGTTGGAAAACACCGTGATGCCAGCTTCAGCCCACAACGGTTCCAATGCACGAGCCTGTTCGGTCGGGAGGGCAGAAAAAGCGATGCTGACGCCCTCTCGTACGAGTCGTTCCATCGTTGACCGAGCGGTGACATCCTCAACGACAAGGTCGGGAAGCGAAGGCCTTGGTTCGTCCAAAATCCATGGGACCGAAGAGAGTGTTTGCCCTATGAAACGAGCGGAGCCGACAACGGCTGCGAGGGAAAACCACGGGTGATTGGAGAGGCGTTGTTGCAACCGCTGGGAGACCAAGCCACCTGCTCCGAGCACCACCACCTGTCGCTGTTGCACACCGCTCCCAGCACCCTCATGCCTTTGAGGTCTTGGAAGGCGTTCACATCAACGGTGTGGGGAATAAGCGGCGCGTCACCAATTTCCTGAGAATGTTCCACCCATCCGCGGTTGAACCCAACTTGGCTTCACCAAGGCGTGCACGGTAGGAAATCGGCACATAAGCGAATGGAACATGTTCATGGACCATGCTGGCAAACATTTCTGCTTCAATTTCAAACGAGACACTATTCAGTTTCAAGCGTTCAATGGCTGAAGCACTGAAGGCCCAATAGCCCGAACAGACATCGTTGCTTGCAGAGCCGTACAACGCCGATGCAAACCATGTCAGCATGTGGTTGCCGACATAATTGGTGCGGGTCATGGCGTCGGGTGCGATGTCTCCGTTGAGGCGGTCGCCGATGACCACCTCGTGTTTGGTTAAGCCGTTGAGCAAACGGACCATTTCCGTTGGGTTGTAGGTGCCGTCCGCATCGAGCATGACCACAACGTCGGCATTGAGGTTCACCGCTTCACGGAAGCCAT
>JAYPCE010000075.1:0-3911 GCA_038124565.1 Candidatus Poseidonia sp. | reverse complement strand
GTCCCCGCTCCCAGACTTGAACTGGGGACACCCTGATGTCTGCTGAGACGTTTGTTTTGACACAACTACAGTCAGGTGCTCTACCAACTGAGCTAAGCGAGGTATTTCCTCGCACTTGCCTCCACTACTTAACCCTCATGAAGGAACAGGGCGGTTTTTCCCGTCACCCAGGGGGCGTTTTGGGAAGGGGTTAACAAAGGAGGAGTTTTTTGTTCCTATCGCACATGAACGGAGAGCAGTTTCGGGTCCGAAAATCGCCGCCTTCACCGCGGTCGCGAGGGTCGCGGTTAAGAGGGGTAAGAGAAGGCTCGCCAATGGAGAGGTGAAAGGGATGGGACCTTCAGGCACTTCTGGACCAGCCATGGGCGGAGCATCCGGGCGCGATGCAGCCCTCGCAGACATGATTCAAGGACTCAAAAACGACGCCATTGGCCGCGGCGTGACGAGCCTGATGGACGAAGATGTGGACACCTTGGGCGTACCCGACCCTCGCATTCTCATCGTTGGCTGTGGAGGTTCGGGCAACAACACCCTCAACCGCATCACTCACTTGGGCGTGGAAGGCGCTGTGACCGTGGCCATCAACACCGACAAGCAGCATCTCGACCATACACGCGCCCTGCAGAAACTCCTCGTCGGCCGCCACATCACCCGCGGTTTGGGTGCAGGCGGCGACCCGTCCACCGGCCGACGTTGTGCTGAAGCCGGTCGCGAAATGATCCGACGCATCGTCACAGGTGCCGACCTCGTTTTCATCGCCTCCGGTTTGGGCGGCGGTTCAGGAACCGGTATCTGCCCCATCGTCGCTGAGGAGGCCAAAGCGGCTGGCGCTCTGGTCGTTGGCATCGTGACCACCCCCTTCCATGTTGAGCGCCGTCACCGGATGGCTCGGGCGCTTGAAGGCTTGGAATCGCTGCGCCGAACCGCCGATGCCGTGTTGGTGCTGGACAACAACCGCTTGCTGCACTTCGTGCCGAACTTGCCCCTTGACGAGGCCTTCTCCATCATGGACCAACTCGTTGCTGAAATCGTCAAAGGCATCGTGGAAACCATCACCCTTCCCTCCCTCATCAACCTCGACTTCGCCGACATCCGCACCATCATGAACAACGGTGGCGTGACCATGATGCTCTACGGAGAATCCGACCGGGGGCCCGAAGAAGTGGTCCACGAAGCGCTCAACCACCCGCTGTTGGATGTTGATATTGAAGGGGCTACCGGCGTGCTGATTCACGTGACGGGCGGCCCGTACATGACGCTTGAAGCCGCCAACCAAGTCGTCGATTTGCTCACCGCTCGCGTCAGCGAAAACGCCAACGTCATTTGGGGCGCAAGGCAGGATGCAGGCTTTGGCGACACCATCAAGGTCATGGCCATCATCACCGGCGTTGGTGGTATTGAACTCAACACGGCTCGGATGAAGCCAGACGCTCTTGGCGAAGCCCTGCGCTTGACCCGCCAGCAGAACCCTGAGCGACCCAACAACATGGATTTCCATCGCTTTGACTAAGCCCAAACAAAGGCTTGCAAAGTGAAGAAGGCTTCAAATGGAAGTCGTTTGGTGGATTGTGCATGCGTCGCACCCCCGTGATTGCCCTTTTCCTTGTGGCCATGCTGCTCGTTCCGGTCCAAGCCGGTGACGTCACGGTCCAACAACAGCAAGAGGAAGACCCTCGCCAACCCAACGCCAACAACTCCACGATGTACCTCTTCCACGACGGTTTTGCCGATGCCTGGTCGCACTTCGACACCAACGACACCGATTCGACCTCCGAGGGAGAATACAGGGAAGAGAAAAACAACGGCGTCATTGACATCAACATGCGGTTCCGCATGAAACCCGACCTCCAAATGCGCCTGTTGATGGAGGAAAACGGCGAGTTCCGTGGCAACTTCAAGATTGACGTCGAGGGCGATTTCACCAACGGTGACAACAACGGCCCGTGCAACAACGACTGCGAGAACCTCAACATCACCGTGTTCAAGGGTGGCATGGAAGTGTGGACCCAACAGTTCACCGGTATTCAGCAGGGTGAGCAAAACGTGCCCTTTGCCTTTGCCGTCACCGAAGACAGCATGGAGTGGGACGGCCGTGACGACAACCCCATCATTCAGGTCACGATGAAGGTGAAAGGAAATGAACAAAACGGCATTATACCCGGAACGACAAACGGTGAACCTGCCCACTTTGCCATCAAACTCGGCCAAGAGAGCCGCTTTGAGATGCCCATCAGCCCCGACAGTTGGACCGAAGAATTCCAAGCCGGCGAAGACGGCATGGACGACATGGAAGACACGCCCGGTTTCACGCTCGTCGTGGCTTCGGCTGCGCTCGGCATGGCGATGTTCGTCAACCAGCGCCGGACCACCGAACAAGACGAGCAATGAGTCTCAGCCCAACTTGGGCGGATTCGTTTGACGTTGGGTCTCAAAGTTCCTTCATGATGGCGTCAACGTCAAGCGCCACATCGGTTCGGTCGCCCGTCGTGAAATCGATGAGACGGGCAACGCCTGAGGTGAGGTCTTCGGATTTGACCACCAGCAAGTGGGTGGCGCCAATGCCTTCGGTCCACTTGATGATGCGGCCGTAATTCTTCGTGCTCAAGAGCAATTCAACACGAGCGCCGGCGGCTCGCAAGGCACCCACCAACGGCAACAACGGCATGACGTCGGCTTTGTCAGGAGCCACGGCAATGAAGGGGCGGGTATCGGTTTCACCCGGAACGGCTTCCGTTCGTCCAGCAGCCTCTGCTTGGGCCTCAAGAGCGAGCAGGACTCGGTCAAAGCCCAGTCCAAACCCACAGCACGGGTCCAAATCAGGCAGGCCAAAGAGGTGGAGCAATTTGTAGGAGCCACCTCCCAAGACTTGGCCTTCGCCACCCAACTCATCCACCTTGATCTCAAAGACCATGCCCGTGTAGTAGTCCAATCCTCGGGCAACCGTGAGGTCCACCGCCAAGGCAGGTGGGGCTGGTGCAAGAGCGGCCAAGGCCGTGAGCGTGGTTTCCAACTCATCCAACGCATCAAGCGACACGCCTTCCATGCTCGAGAGAAGTTCACGGGCGGGGGCGATGGTTTCCATGCCGCCTTCAAGCGAGGCCAGCGCCCGAAGCGGTTCGGTGTGGGAGGGGTCCAATCCGTGAGCCGTGAACAACGCCTCCAACCCAGCGGCGTCGCCCTTGTCGAGCAGGCGCATGGCACTGGCGATGGGTGGCTCACCGGTGGTAGCGTCAACCTCGCCCGAAAGACCCAATCCAGTCAAGGCGTCCTTCAGCACACCAACGTGGCCGATGCGCACTTCCCAACCTTGCAGGCCGGTGGCATGGAGCATGTTGACGGCGAGTGCAAGAATTTCGGCTTCGGCCAGCGGACCGGACGCCCCGATGATTTCAACACCGTACTGGAAGAATTCTCGGTAGCGACCGGTCTTGAATTCCTCGTATCGGTAGCACTGACCGTAATAGGACAGGCGCAATGGTTTGGTTTCGTTACGCATTTCCTCGGCCACCATGCGCATGACGGGAGCCGTGAGTTCGGGCCTTAGCGTGAGGTCGCGCTCGCCTTTGTCCTGAAACGCATAGAGTTGGCCGATCACGCCGGGTCCGGACTTGGCGGTGAACAGTTCAAGCGACTCAAATACGGGCGTTTGAACACGAGAAAAGCCGTGACGCTGAGCCACATCTTCAAGCAGGTGCTCAAGGGCCAACCGACGCTTCATCGCCGCGGGCGTGAAGTCACGCGTCCCACGAGGCCGTTGCACCATCGTCCTGTGCGAACCGCCGAGGCTTCATCACCCCTTCGCTCACATTCGAGGCCGAGGTCGCCATTCTTTGGCTACTCTTCTTCCCACGAAGTGCCCGCCCAGAGGTCCTCACCTTCGGCAAGGTCCCACGTCACGACATCGGCGGCTG
>JAYPCE010000074.1:0-3960 GCA_038124565.1 Candidatus Poseidonia sp. | reverse complement strand
TCTCGTATTCTGGGCGGTCCACCCGATTGATGTGCACCGGTCGGCCACGCATTTTCACGCCGTCCACGACCGGTCGGTCCGCCGCTTCGCAAGCGATGGGGCACGGTGCGCAGCAACCCGATTGTTTGGCATCGGGCAGGGACTCGTGCCAGTGTTCGCCCGATAATTCGTGCGTGGACATGGACGAAACCACGGGCACAGCCGTTGCCCCTGCTTCAACCGCTGCTGGCGTTTGCCCGCCTGCACCACCGCCCACCTTGAGGGCCGAAAGGTCAGGGATTTGGGCGTCGGTTGAGGAATAGTTGGCCGTTGGCATACGTCCGTTTTCTGCCGCATAAAGCGGTCCACGGCTCGTGCCGAAGGCATAGAACGGGTCACCCGATTTGCGACGAAGCCCCATCTCGCCTCGCTGTTCTTTGATGGCTTCGGCGAGGGAAAAGTCCTCTGCGTACCGCATGCCCTGCTCCGCTTCTTTGCTCGCCTTGACCGTCACGGCCTTGAGGCGTTTGAAGCCAAAGGATGCACCGGTTCCACCTCGGCCTGCTGAGCGGCGTCCAGCCGTGATGGGTGAAGCGATGCGAACACCGCTCTCGCCAGCAGGGCCGATGGACAGGCACTCACCGAGTCCGTCAAGCGCTTGTTCGACCTCCCACGTGGTCTTGCCCACCAGGTCTTCAGCGGGGTGCAAGGTGGCCGAGGCGTCGTTGATTTCGAGGCGAACCCATGAATCGCTGGCACCGGTGATGAACAGACCGTCCCAACCCGCTTTGCGCAGGTCGTGACCGATGTTGCCGCCGATGTAGGTGTCAATGTAGACCTCGGTAAGCGGCGAGCGCGTGACGACCACAGCGCGCCCTGACGAGCCGACTTTGGAGCCTTGATAGGGTCCGGTCATGAACAACAGCGGCGTGGTGGGGTGGGAGGCGGCGTCCATGCGCCCTGTGATCGGATGCTGGTTTGCACAGGCGGCGTCGTAGTCCGTCGTATCCCATTCAACAAGCAATTTCGTGGCGAGGGCTTTGCCGCCCATGTGCTGCAAACACCATTCGTGAGGGATGTCTCGCGCCTCGCAGGTTCCAGCGGTCAAATTGACCCACAGTATGCGGCCGGGGAAGCCGTCAAAGCGCCACACTTGCGGCATCTCAATCCACCTCTCGTCGCTTCCAGCCGTCTTCAGTTCGCTCGTAAACGATGGGCACGCCGGTGGGAACTTCCAGTCCGAGGACTTCCTCTTTGGAAAGCCCATCAAGGTGCATAATGATGCTGCGAAGCGAGTTGCCGTGCGCTGCCACGAAGACGTTCTTGCCCGCATCAATGGCGGGAATGAGGGCGGATTCGAGGTATGGAATGGTACGCTGAGCCGTCATTTCAAGCGATTCGCCACCCGGTGGTGGAACATCGTAGGAGCGACGCCAAATGTGGACTTGCTCGGCACCGTACTTGGCCCGAGTTTCGTCTTTGTTGAGCCCCTGAAGGTCCCCGTACATGCGTTCGTTGAGTTGCCAGGCCACGTGAACGGGAAGCACGCCGTCTTGGCCGGCCTCACCACGGATTTGCGCCCACTCACGCATGCGGGATTCGTTGTCCGACATTCCCTCCTCCACTTCCGAAGGGTACTGGAAGACCGGGGTTTTGGCGCTGCCGTGCTCAGAGAGAGCGATCATCGCCGTCATCTGCGCCCGAATCAACGTGGAGGTGTGGACTTCATCGATAGGGAGATGGGCGATGGCGCGGCCACCTTCTCGGGCTTCGTCAATGCCCTTGGGCGAGAGCGGCACGTCAACCCAGCCGGTAAAGAGGCCGGCGGCGTTCCACATCGATTGGCCGTGGCGCATCAAGATGAGCAGCGACATGGAGGTGCCTCATGTGGGCCACCGGTCGGCAGGGCATGAAGGTGGCGCTCCGTCTTACAACACTACGGGCAAGGCGGCGAGTGCCAAGACGGGCACGACCCCCATCAGCAGGTCTCGGAGGAGCAACACCATCAGCGTCTTTGTGTTGGTCTGAGCGATAGTGTCGAACTCTTTTTGCAAACGGGAGTCGACCGCATCCGACAACTTACCGGCCCCAGATTTGGCCAATTCAACCGAAGCACTCAGCGCAAC
This sequence comes from Candidatus Poseidonia sp., assembly GCA_038124565.1. Taxonomy (GTDB): domain Archaea; phylum Thermoplasmatota; class Poseidoniia; order Poseidoniales; family Poseidoniaceae; genus Poseidonia. Next base: position 1,855 of record JAYPCE010000074.1, on the reverse strand, counting down.
GCTACCCAGTAAGCCGGCTGGGGTAATCTTCCTTGTCAACAGGACACGTCGCCCCCAGCGCCGGGCCGAGGATTTCGCAATTGAGGATCCTGCATCATGAGCCTCCGTTTTGCCCTTCTTGTCCCGCCCGGAAAACCGGCGAAGCCATTTTCGGGTCTTGAGCCCTGCATCGGCCAACTTTTGCATCCGTTCAATATCGTGTTTTTCGATGGCTTTGAGCATGCGTCGGACACGTGCAATGCGTAGGAAATCGAGCACAAGCCACATGCTCACGAACACGAGCAGAACGAAGAACCCAAGGGTGGGCACTTCGCTCCATGACTGCCAACCGATTGGATCGAAAAATGCCCTGAGCGTGAAGACAACCAGCGGTGGGATGGTGAAGGCGATAATTTCGTTCGTGACCAACAAACCAATCCCACGGATGGGAAGTTCTCGAAGTGCTTTGAAAGCCCAACCTGCGTGAGGTGCGAGTCGAGCAATGGCCCTCCGAAACGGGAATAACAAGAACAGGACTCGAAGCAACAAGGGAAGCCAAATCACCACGAGGACGTATGCAGACCACGGCCCCGCGGGGGGGATCTCAGGCAACTGCAGCGGCTGAACCACGATGTTCCATTCTCCGCTTGAACATCAACGTTTCACTTTCGAAGTTTACCGATAGTATCGGTAACTGTGTTTTCGAAGTGGTCCATCGCCTCGCAAAGTTTGCGACCATACTTGCGACCTAGACCGTAGCCAGCCCCTGCTGCGGCAGCACCGCTAATGACTTCGATGGTTAGAGCAGCGACGCCAACACCGATGAGCAATTGTGGAATCATTCAACCACCTCAACTTCGCCAACAAAGGTGACTTCTTGCACACCCGTGTTCTTCATGTCTTCAAAGTCAGCATAACGTCGGTAGTAATGCTTGAACGTACTGTCCGCCATTCCAACTGCAACGCCTGCCAGGCCAATGACCACGGTGGTCATCAACAATCTGTATACCATTTTTATTCCTCCTCTTTGTTTTCTTGCCGGGCTTTCGAGCTGACCGCTTTCGCTACACCGCCAGTCACAGAACTGACGACGTTGCCGGCGGTCTCAACCGTGATCTTCGTCACTTCACCGGTGGCGTCTACCGCCGCCTTGATGACCCGACTCGAGCCCACAGCCAGGTGAATCACGGTCTCTTCGCCAGCGTTCACCATCTCCTTCACCGCAGATGAAAACTCATCGATGAGGGAGGTGAGGCCTTTGGAGACCTTGTCCACCGCTTTCTTGCCTGACATTGATTTGGCGATATCGCACAGGTACATAAGGCGACGAGGGAAATTATACCGGTATAAATTACCCGCTATCATTGGTCACTGGGGAGGTAAAAGAACTCGTCAGGATAGTACCCCATCCGCACACTGAGGTCGATCCACCGTCCAATATCGGACCGAAGGGTACGCCCGTTCTCGGTGATGGAATAAATGAGCACGGGATGACCGCCCCGACCACGCGAATCCCGTTCGTCGATGGCGATGTAACCGGCTTCATGCATGCGCTGCAAGTGGAGTCGCAGCTCTTTGCGTTCCACACCCACGGCACGCTCAATGCGCATCAAGCGCCGTGAACCCTCCTCTCGCTCACGCATACGAGAAAGGTACAGCAGAATTCGGTAGAGGGTCACCGGAAGGTCTCGGCGGCGTTTTTCCATAAAGAGGGGTTGAGTTCCCTGCTAAATAAAGGCAGTTCGCTTCCATGAGGCAATCGGTCCATGTCCATGCCCGTCAGGCAACGAATCTTTTTGACACAAACCGCTGTGGTGGTGGCATGCGCTGGTGGATTCTCATCGTGGCCGTGCTGATCGGAGCCGTGCTGGCCGCC
>JAYPCE010000073.1:0-3991 GCA_038124565.1 Candidatus Poseidonia sp. | reverse complement strand
TGAAACGCGCCGTCAAGTCCGCCTTGAGCCCTCGCAACTCCTCGGCCAGCGTTTCTGGTTCTTGGAAATAGGCTTGGACGAGCGATTGCAAGTAGGTCAACTCGTTTTCTTCCTCCTTGGTCAATTTGGTATTTCTGCGGAAGACTTGCACCCACCGAACTGCATCGGGCAAGACAGCAGCCGCCATGTTGGTTTGCAACACCGAGAAGATTGCAAGCAGGATGGCCCCCCATCCAACGGCCTGGCCCAATTCACTCGAGAAAAAGCCCTCTTCACCGGCCGGGTTCTCCTCCTCATTTTGAACCGTCACCGCACATCCAAGTGAATCCACCTCTGTTCCCAAAGGGGTACCGGGGCATTCGTCGTCCTCATCGAGCACACCGTCCCCGTCGGCGTCGAGAATCACCTCTTCTTGCTCAAACATGTTGGCAATGCCGTCGCCGTCATCGTCAGCGCATCCAAAAAACCCGCTGGCCGTGGAGTTCCCGTTCACCTGCGGGCAATAATCAGCCAACACGGCCCCCGTGATGTACTGGCCGATGCCCGAACTCGCTCGGGACTCGTTCCACGAACCGTTGCCCCAATTGTCGCCGTAACCGTCCCCGTCGAGGTCGGACCATTGGCTCACAACGTTCGGGAAGGCATCGGGATTGGTGCCCGAGGTGTTGTCGCCAAACCCATCCCCATCGGCGTCAACCCACTGTGTCATGTCAGTTGGGAACGCGTCCTGGATGTCGGGGATTTGGTCGCCGTCGCTGTCAAGGAAGTTGTTGAGCAAGGGGTAGGGGTCGCTGTTGTCGCCGATGCCGTCGCCATCGGAATCCATCGTTTCGCTCGCATCGTTGGGGAAGGCATCGGCGTTGTCGCCCACCCCGTCGCCGTCGGAATCCATCGTTTCGCTGGCGTCAAAGGGGAAGGCGTCGCTGTTATCGCCCGCACCGTCGCCGTCGCTGTCAAGGTACTCGAAGGCGTTGAAAGGGAACATGTCGGCGTTGTCGCCGTAGCCGTCGTTGTCCGAATCCATCGTTTCGTTGGCGTCGTAAGGGAAGGCGTCGCTGTTGTCACCGACCCCGTCGCCGTCGCTGTCCATCCATTCGCTGGTGTCGTTGGGAAACACGTCGCTGTTGTCGCCCACGCCGTCAAAGTCCGTGTCAAACCATTCGGACGGATCGGTGGGGAAGGCGTCGTTTTCGTCGCTGTAGCCGTCGCCGTCGCCGTCAGGGCATCCGTCTCGGTCGATGGTCGAGTCGCCCGCCGTGTTGGGGCAATCGTCGTCCACGTTGAGCACGCCGTCCATGTCGACGTCGTCGGGGGAGATGAACAGGAAGCTCACGCCCAGCGGGTGCTCGGTGCCGTCCTCGCCCCACAGGCTCAGGTTGACCGTTTCAGCGACGCTGCCGGCAGGGGGCGTGGTCACCACGATGGTCGTGTCGTTGACCACGGTGCCCGTGACCTGGCCGTAGGCGCCAAAGTCCACGGTGATCTCCTGCTTGAGGTACATGCCGCTGGATTTGTTGGCGTACTTCAGGTGCTGGTTGGTGGAATCGTAGTAGGCGATGTGAATCATGTTGTTGTCATCGACGAAGATATCGTTGTAGCGGCCGACGTCACCGGCGCTGTCCACGATGGTGGATTGCCAAGATTGCCCGGGCATCATGGTGTGATAGCGCAAGTCAGAACCGTCGTACAGCGAAGCGTGCAGGTTGTCGAGGTTGTCCGTCATCATGCGGAAGTAGGTGTGTCCTCCCGAGGAGGCCGTGTTGCTCCACGCCCCTCCAGAATACCCGGTGGCGTACTTGTACTGCCCGCCCCCGCCGTTGGTTCGGTAAAGGATGTGGAGGTTGTCGTCGCTGTCAACGACCATGTCGCTGTAGTAGCCCACGCCGGTTCCCCCGTCCACGGTGTACTTCTGCCACAGGCCGCTGACGTTGGAGACGACCATTTGGTTCATGTCATTGTGATTTCGATAGGTGACATGGACGTAGCCTTGACCGTCGATGGCGATGGATGAATCGCACCCAACATAGGTGGTGGAGGTGTCCAGCGTTTGCGTCTGCCAAGAAGTGCCGTCGTGGTATTTCAGCATCGCCCCGTTGCACAAGTAGCCGGCGTTGGAATAGGAGATGTGAGGGCGGTCGTTGGCGTCGAGAGCGATGCGAACTTGGTCGTTTTGGATGTTGTTTTGCAGGGATTGCGTGGTCCAGTCCGTTCCGTTGTAGAACGCGTAGTGGAGGTAACCCGTCGTGCTTTGCTGCATCACGTAATAGGCGACGTGCAGGTTGTCGTTGCTATCAACGGCCATGTCTGTGTGGCGGCACCCGTTACAACTGGCGATGAACTCATGCTTCCAAGACCCACCGCTCAAGGTTGAATGCCACAATTGGTTGGTGTCCCAATTCACGTGGACGATGTGAACGGTGCCGTTGCTGTCAACCGCCACTGTGGGCGACATCCCGCTCTTTGAGACATAATTAGCCGTCGTGGTGGTCCACGTGTATGGCTGGCCGTCGTTGGTGACGTTCTTGAACGCCATGTCGAGGAAACCGGAGCCGGTGATGGTGATGTCTTCGCCGCCTGTGGTCCAACCGTTGGCGGGCGACACTGTGGCCGAAGTCCCGTGTGAGGAGGGGTTGACCGAAACGCTTTCTTCCATCGCAAGCGGTTCAGACGATTGAAGCGGCGCCAGCAGGGCAAGCAATACCAGAGATACAACTAGCGCGGTTCGCATGGCATGCCGAATTGCCCTTAGTGCATAAGAATGCTGTCTCACCTCTGAAACTTGTGGTAACAGTCGTGTAACTCATCGCTTATCGGCCGACAGGTGAAGGGCTGGCTGGAGTGGCTGCCATGGTGGAAGAATGTGACCCAACCTACGCCCGGGTGGACGAGGTCCTCGAGTTGATTACCAAATCCAAGGCCTTGCATGTTCTGATGGTGCTTGATAGGGCCAAGGATTCGCTACGGTTTTCCGACATCAAAGAACGGGTGCAGGCATCGGCCACCACGGTCTCTCGTCGGTTGAAGGAATTGGAAGACAACGGGTTGGTGATGCGGGACGAGGAGGCCGAATTGAGCATGACGTCCGCCTATCAACTCACGGCGCACGGCCAACGGCTCAGCCCGGTGATGCAATCGTTGTTTGATTGGGCTGCGAGCTGGTCAGGCCAACGAACTCAGTGACCCTCATACCTTTGCTGGACCCTGAAGGAAAAAGGCCACCCACAACAATCCGAGGAGCACCCCACAGACTTGGAAGATGCGTTTGCCAGCCGTGCCTTGCGTGAACAGGTGGTTGAGGCGAGCGCCAGCCACGGTCCACATGATCATGGCGCTCAAACACATCGTGAGGGTGATGGCGATGATGGTGAAAATCCCCAACAGACCACCCCCCATGGGCTCGATGAATTGACTCATCAGGATGATGACGAAGGCCCATTCTTTGCCGTTGACAAATTGCATACCGATACCGACCTTCAGGCCGAGCATGCCTTCGATGTTCTCTTCAACCTTGACCGAAGTGGGGTCAAAACGAACCATGGCCACCACCATGGCGGCGAGGAAGGTCATGCCAATCCAGTGCAGGACGCTCATCGCGGTGGCGGAGTCGCTGACGGCATCCACCAGAAGACCCACGCTGAGTTCAATCGTGATGAACCCGATGACCATACCAGCGATGAGTTGGACGTTGGCCTTGGGACCGAACATGCCGCTGTGGGCAAAACAGGTCAGGGCGTTGGGACCCGGCGTCACCAGCCCGATGGCGAGAATGGACAACAATTCCCCAAGCGCCACGTAATCCATGCGGGTTCCCCTATTCACTCCTCATCTTTCTCGGCCAATGAGGCTTCGGGAACTGAGCGCGGCATCCATTTGAACACCAACACGGCTGCCGTGAGGGAAATGAGCGCCGAAGCCCCGGCCGATGAGGTCATGCCTGTCATGAAGGCTTCACGGCCGATGTCGATGAGCGCTTGGCCAGCAGGGTTGCCGA
>JAYPCE010000072.1:0-4115 GCA_038124565.1 Candidatus Poseidonia sp. | reverse complement strand
ATCAACAACGCCGATGAATTGGACATCGTGCTCGGTCGGTTGGGTCAACAGACCTACCCTCACTTTGAAATCGTCATATCTGACTCAAAATCCCGTGACCACACCAAGGCCGTGTGTGAAAAGCACGGCGTGACATGGATTGACGACCCTTCCCGAAACCGTGCGGATGCCTGCAACTTTGCCCTCCAACAAATGGACCACGACCTCGTGCTCTTCACCGACGACGACACCGTCCCGCCCCTCGATTGGGTGGAGAAGTTGGTTCGCTGGTTTGACAACCCCGAAGTCGGCGCCGTGGGCGGGCCAAACTTTGCACCCGATGACGACCCCTTCGGTGCAAAATGCGCTGACGTGGCCTTCTGCACGAAATTCATGACCGCCGGCACCCGATACGGCGCCCAACCCAAGGGTGAACTGGTCCCCATTTCGCACAACCCGGGCGTCAACTGCGCCCACCGCATGGCCAACCTTCGCCAGGTCGGTTTCTTTGAGGAAGGTTGTATCGGTGCAGAAGATGTGGTGCTGGACGCTAAGATTCAGCGAGCCGGCCACAAGTTGTTCATCGACCCATCCAATGTCATGCCACACCGACGCCGACGCCCGTTCAAACCTTACATGAAACAAATGCGCAATTACGGCTACACGCGGATGGTCGCCAACAAGCGCTGGCCAGAAATCGCTACGTGGTCGCATACAGCCATCGGCTTCTTCCCTCCGCTGGTTCTGCTGGCGCTGGCGGCCATGCTCTACGGGGGCCTCTCAGGCGGGGCTGCATCCGACCTGTGGTTCACACTTGACGGCGAGTGGGACCTCGCTCGTGTGGCCTTCCACATCCCCCTCGGCATGGTGAGTTTCTACATCGCCCTCTCCTGGCTCGGTGCGGCGATTGGAACCTCGCCTCACCGCAACATTGGGACGGTCTTCCTTGCTCCGTTATTCGTGTTCCTTGCCCAATGGGCCTACGGGCAAGGCGTCATCAAAGCCTGGCGGGAAATCCGACGGACAGGTGGGCGAGCGGGCGAAGGTTCGCAAATTGACGACCGCATCCGCACGGCCTAATGTTTGGAGAAACCCCTGCCTTGCCCATCAGCTGAAACCCAACATTCAAGGGCACAGTATCCAACTTTACTGCATGGCACCAACGCTTGCTCAGCGGCTTGAGGCGTTGGACCAGCCCGACGGCGTGGGAGAGGTGGGGGCCATCTGGACTTCGCTCCGACCGGTGCTGGTCTTGGGCCGTTTCCTCATGGTGCTTCTGATCATCGTCGTTGGTGAATTGTTTGACGACTTCCGGCTCAGCGGGTTGACCATCGGCGTGTGGGCACTTATCGCCGGTATTCCCCTCTTTCTCCTTCTTTCGATGGTCATTGCCTACGGTGACCGGTTGATGGTGGAGTCCGAGGAAAGTGGGCGGTGAACTGGCTGGTTCCAACCCAAGGATGAAAAACACCACGGACGATGGGGGCGCATGCGAACATCAGCGTCTTGGTTCGTCGCCTTGCTCTTCTTGGCCCTCCTCTCTCCACTTGATGTTGAAGGTTCGCGAGATGGCATTTACAACAAATCCAGCGGGTGTACGTGCCACCAGCAATCCACCAGCGTCTCGCCCTCCATTGCTGGGTTGCCCTCGGATTATGTTGCTGGTACGACCTATTCGCTTACCATCGGCATGAGCGGTAATCCAACCAACGGTGGGTTCAACCTGAAAGTCACCAAAGGGACGCTCTCCAACCCCGGTACGGACGCTCAAATCGCCGGCAACGGCTTACAAGCCACGCACACCGAATCCCAAACCACCTCTTCTTGGACGTTGGATTGGACGGCTCCAAGTGCGGGTTCTGGCTCGGTAAGTTTTGACATGGCTGTTGTTTCTGGAAACGGCAACGGGCAAAAATCCTCAGCCGATGTTTACAACACCTTCTCGACTTCCATCAGCGAAGCCGTTGCCTCAAACGACCCCCCCTCAATCAGCGACCTCGCCCTTTCGCCGAGCTCGCCAACGACGCTTGACGACATCACGGCGACCTATACCTACAGCGATAACGATGGTGATGTGGAATCCGGCACCACCTTTGCTTGGCACCTCAACGGTACGTTGGAGCCAACACATACCGGTGCCGTTGTTCCCGCCAGTGTCACCGCCCGTGGCCAAACCTGGCATGTGGTCGTCACACCATCGGACGGTGTGAATGCGGGTACGGGCGTCACCTCAACTTCCGTGCTGATTGTGAACAGCGCACCGGTGGTCAGTTCCATCAACGTCAGCAGTGAGACACCCGATACGACGGACGATGTGTCGTTCACCTTCACAACGAGCGACCCCGATGGAGATGCCGTGACCGCCTCCGAAACACGATGGCGCTTGGATGGTTCATCGTTTTCTTCGCTTGACAACACCACAACGCTGCCGGCTCTGGCAACCAGGGCGGGTGATGTCTGGGACGTTCAGGTTAGGGTCTCGGATGGTGACAACATGTCGGCTTGGTTCACCTCGCCCTCCATCACCATTGGCTCATCCAATACAGCGCCTGTCGTGAGCGACCTCAACATCTTGCCTCTTGGTGGACCAACAACCGTTGACGACCTCACGGCTACATGGCAGGAAGAGGATAACGAAAACGACGCCATTGTCAACATTGAACTGCAATGGACACGAAACGGCCAGCATGTGATCGCCGCCGACAACCTCAACCCGTTGACGCCAGAGTACACAACCAAAGGTGAAGTATGGTCTGTCAGTGTTCGTATTTTTGATGGCGAAGCCTGGTCGTTGTGGGAAGAAAGCGCCGCAGTCACGATTGGAAATGCGGCTCCCTCAATTGTGGAGGCGCACCTGACTTCGCCATCCAACAGCGCCCTTCACGACCTGCAATTGGAACTCGATGTTTACGACGAGGACGATGATGAGGTGAGCGTGTCCTTGGTGCAGTGGTACCTTGACGGCGAAGCACAAACGGTAGGAGAAAACCAAACCACGCTCTCAGCAACCCACCTCAGCCGAGGAGACCGATGGCATGCCGTGGTGTTGGTCAGCGACGGTGAAGACCTTACGTTGGCGACCACCGAACCCGTGGACATCGGCAACGCCCTTCCACAGGTCAGTCTCGCATGGCCACAGAGCGCTGATGCCCTCACTGACCTTACGCCTGCCATTGATATCACCGATGCCGACAACGATGATACGACTGTGACGATCAACTGGTTCAAGAATGGTTTTCGTGACGCAAGCCTAACCAATGCAACAACGGTACCCGCTTCCAAACTCGCTCCACTGCAAGCATGGACCTTGGTGGTGGAAGCAAGTGACGGCGAATCATCCAGCGGGGTCGTGGAAGCGACCTTCACCGTTCCCAACCTCGGACCCAGCGGTGATATCAGGGTCCTTTCCTCCGATATCTGGCTTGGAGAAAGCACCGTTCTTTCAGGTGAAGATTCGGTTGACCCTGACGGTGAAATCACGACCTATACTTGGTCGTGGGACGGTCAATTCGCCAGCGGACAAACCATCACGGTCGTGCTTGACCAAAGCGTGACGGTGAGCCTCACCGTGACCGACCAACACGGCGCTTCGTCCACCACAACGATGGTGTTGGAGGCGACGAGGGGGCCGCAAGTGCAAGGCTTGTCGGCCGAATACGACGGCACTGAGAATGTGGCCCTTTCGTGGACGTGGACTGGAGAAGAGGTGTCGTTCAATGTTCTCCGGAACGGTGTGGTGGTTGGAACGACGCAAAGCACCACCTACACCGACCAGCCGACCATGAGCGGCATGAACACCTACAGCATCCAGCCGGTCAATGATGAGCGGACCTTCCTGCAGGCAACGTCCTCCACGGAGATTCAAGCCGATGTTGGCGCCATAGAAACGCCAGAACCTTCCGCCATCCTTGGCTATGGACTCGGTGGGCTGCTCGTGCTGAGTTTATTCGCCATGCAATGGCTTGGTCGAAAGACAGGAGGTGAGGTGTGATGTTGCGACTTCGTGTTCTTCTGCCCATTCTACTGCTGTTGATGGCACCGAGCCTTGGTTCAGCCAACCCCAACGGCGTGGGTGAAGGGACGTTTGACGCTCAATGCGGTGGCGCCTGTCATGGGGACGCAGACATGAACAAATC
>JAYPCE010000071.1:0-4242 GCA_038124565.1 Candidatus Poseidonia sp. | reverse complement strand
GTTTCTTGCGCCTGCCCCGCATCTTTCGCAGGTTCATTTGAAGCAAACGGTGCAAAGATCGGCAGTTCGTTGTTCACCAGCCGCTCTTCCATCTGACCTTCATCACCCCAAATTTTGTCCTGCTCCATCGCTCCAGAACCGCTTCGTAGGAAGGCGACCAAGAGACCAGCAAGAACGATGAACAACAAGCCTGCCGTAGCGTAGATAATGTCGTTGGAAACGCTGGCGACGATGTCGGCATTATCACCAATGCCATCACCATCGGTATCCTTTGTCTCGCTTGGGTCGTTCGGGAACGCATCTTCGTCATCAGGCACCCCATCGCCATCGCCGTCAAAGGCGTCAAAGGTGGTGTCACACAGCAACATCAACAATTCCAATTCGTCGTTGTCGATGAAGCCGTCACCGTTCCCATTCACAGCTTCAATGTCGTAAACATTCGCCCATTCATGGGCCGTGAACGCATCAAGACTCACGCGATTTCGGCCTTGAGAGAATTCCTCAAACACCGACATCAACTCCACATCACAGGTGCATTTGAATTGCAGATACTCACGGTATTCAATGGCCTCGTCATCGTTGACATCCATCCCATTTCGGTCACTTGCTGATGCGTCGATGCTGTCAATTTCACCACCTTCCAGCAATCCGTTTGCATCCCGGTCCAACTTCGCAAACATCTCTTTGGCTGAATCTTGACATGTGGTGGCCGTGGTGGGTTCCTCTGGTTCAATGGGGTCAATCGGGAATTCGCTTTCGTCCCATCGAGCGACCAAGGAAAATTCCTCCGCATCACTGATGCCGACCACGGTGATGTCAATGCGGCCGTTCATGGGGGCATCAACCGTAATGCGGTGTTGGGTGCCACCTTCGTCACTTTTCATCGTGAACGCAGAGGTCTCCACTGCAATACCATCGCCGGGCATTGGCCGTCCGCCATCGTTGAAATCAATTCGGTATTGGAGCCCTTCAACCATCAACTGAATGTCACCTACGCCACCATAGGATTCCAACTGGAAGAAATTGCCCGGCGCCGCAAGCATGGTGTAGAAGGAAATCGTTCCTTCCCCAGTGACACTGATGCCGTCAATGGGCTCGTTGTTGAACAGTTCGATTGGCGTGCCATCGTATTCCCACACATACCTATCGGCAAATTCAGCCACGATATTCACGCTTGAGAAGGCCGTCGTGGTGTCCAACAAGATGTACCACCAGCCGGGTGTTGGGTCGTTGAAGGCGATGCGGTCGTTAGCGCCGTCAAGGGTTGAATGATGGTCGTAAGTTGAGGACGTCGGCGCTTGTTCATAGCGCGTGTACAAGGAGGCCTGACCGCCCCCGTCAGAAAGGTCAACCACCAAACGTTCCGTACCTTGGGGCACCTCGACCTTGAAGTATTGAGAAAGACCCCTGTATCCACTCAACGGACCGTACTCCACACCCGGTGTGAGGGTGATGGCATCCTCAGGCTCGACATTCACTGGAGGGTAGACGAAGTCCGCCATGATGGTGAAGCCTCGGGCGTTTCTGTATGTGTACGCCGTGATGTAGTAAATGCCTGGTTCAACATCGTACAAGTGCACTTCTTCCTCGTTGTCAGGGCCGGTTGACCATTGCAACTTCGTCGGTTCTTCGGGTTCTTCTCCGTTTTCTGGCATCCCAATGTCGATGTCATCCATGAACCACCAATCCTCAGGCGTTGGCGGGCTGTAAGATGAGATGCCAAGGTCAACATCGCCGCGGCCGGAGTACGTTCGGATACGAAGGTCGGCCAGCGGTTCCGTGACGTTGACGTAGTAATAGTTCGCACCAAAGTTACCGTTGTTGTCAAATTCAGCACTGACTTGTTGATTCGTGACCGCAATACTGTCCTTGAGTTCAGTCATGTCCTCAAGGGAGGGAGGCGGGTCAGCGACGTTGGCGCTCAGCATGAGGTAGACTTCTCCGATGTCCTTTTCCACCGAAACGACAAACCAAACCGTGCCTGATTCGGGCCACGACCATTCTTCGTATGCAAATCCAAACTCGTCGTTGAACGAACCGTTGTTGTGCCATTTATCGGGCATGGAATTGAAACCGACATACACCGTAAACGAAGTCTCCATCTCGTTTTCCCATTCCCCAAAAGCCCACGATGAGGAGAACCATGAGAGCGTTCGGGTGTACGGTTCAACTTCAGCAAAGAACAGCAGGGTGTCGCCTGCTGAAGCACCTTCCATGAAGTAATCTTCGCCGATGATCAACTCCACGGCTTGTGCAACGATGCTGCCGTCGGGCATCACCCACGCCGCCCCATGAACGGTGCCTGTTCGGTTGGCGTGTTCATCGGCTGTTGTACTTCCCTCACCCTCACTGAACATCCAGCGTGAGCGTTCTAACATGGAAGAGGTGTTGGTTCCGCTTGAAATGGAGACATTATCGATGAGGCCCTCAAAGTGGTTGCAATCGCAGCCTGCGCCCATTCTCGCAATATACAACTCATCGCAGGCTTTGCCCGTTGAGTAACAATCGTTCGAGCCAAAATCTCCGAGGGGTATCTGTGCGTTTTCGTCAAGCACCACGCCTGCTTCTTCGCCGTTGAGGAAGAAGGTGTACCCTACACCCGCCACCACATCCACGGCAATATGGCTCCAAGTATCTGCCGATACCGTTGCGTTTGAGGTGGGGTGCCGTGCTAAACTGTATTCTGAAGCGAAGGCAATTCGGTCGTTGCTGAGGTACAAGCCCCACCCATAATCACCTTTCATCATCACAAATTGGAGACCCTCCGTGCTGAACGGTTGAATCCAAGCAGAGAGGGAGAGATGGGTGTCGTTTCCGATGGCCAAGCCTTCGTCGTGGTTCACGACAACATGGTCACTGATTCCATCAAAGCGAAGGGCGAAATCAGCACCAGGCCCAATCTCCACCACGCCATAGACGGGGAAGTATTGAGGGTCATTTTCCAAATCGTTCCATGTGCCAGGCTCGATGTTGCCCATGTTGGTACCGGCGATGTGAACGTAATCCTCGTCACCACCCGCAGAAGGTTGTGCTTCACCCCAAGCACGGTAGAGGAAGGGGGTGCCGTCCTGCCAACGGTATTGTCCTTCATCAGCGGCATCGTTCAATCCGATCCAGAGATGGCGGGATTGGTTGTCCCAAGACCCGAAGGTCTCGAGTAACCATTCGTTTTCAGTGACATCATCAACGGTGACCAAAAAACCACCCAATGAGCGAGCGTACGATGCGGCATCTTCCCACGAAGATTCAGACAGAAGGTGGTAGGTGTTGTTATTGGCGGGATTCACGGCTGTATGAAGCACGCCCATACCTTCTGTCTCTTCGCCTTGGACAGGGGCCATCAGCGGAGATGCGAGGCTGAGTAAAAACAACGAAAGCAGGCAGATGGCCTTCTTCATGTTGAAAACCACATCGCTACCTCCTATTAACGAGTTGGTAAAGTGGTTTGACGGCAGAAATCCGCGTCTTCTGTCGTTTATTAGGGGTAAAAGGTGTTTACAAGACCATGCAGGAAATGACACCGTTTGGTCAGCTTGTGTATCCCGACTCCGTTGATAGAAAACGGATTGAACCGGTCCTTCGGGCCTTGGATTGGTGCGAAGCCATCTTGTCGTGCACCGATTGGACACGGGTCGAACACCAAGACCATATTTCCTTGCAACGAACCATCAACGAACACCTGCTTGAACTCTTTCCGCTTGAAGCCGCAGCGATGGACCTCGGTTACAAAACGAGGTTCAAGAAACAACATCTTCCAATCCATCTCAACGAGGCGCCCGTTTGTGTTCGCTCCACGCATAATTTTCCACGACCGATGCACACCGACATGCTCGCGAGCCTGATGTTGCTGCTTGGTCATGACGACTTTGAACTGGAGGCCATACCAAGAACACTCCACCCAATACTTACCGCAGAGCAACTCGCTGCTCTCCCACCTCCGCCAGCACGAAGGCAACGGTACATCGCAGGAGCGCCTTCGACTTCAGGGCGCATTTTTCTTCCAGAGGCGCAGGTGATGGAATTGTTGGGTCAACACCCAAAAGGCGACTTTCGCGTACAATTTGAGAAGCGTGATGGAACGCTTCGCAACATGACCGCCCGCTTGGCCGTGTGGGAGCGAGGGGTCCGAAGCGACAACAGCGACAGAGAAGAAGGTGAGAATGGAGCACGCCCGATGAATTACAATCCGGACGACTACAGCCTCACGGTTGTCATCGATGCTGACATCGGGCACTACCGATT
>JAYPCE010000070.1:0-4336 GCA_038124565.1 Candidatus Poseidonia sp. | reverse complement strand
GGGTTCCACGACCCCGAAAACGCCACCATCCGCTTTGACAAAGGCCTGTCCGAACAGGTCGTCCGTGACATTTCGGAACTCAAGAACGAGCCCGAATGGATGACGGAACTTCGCGTCAAGGCTTACCATCACTTCGTGGAACGCGAGATGCCGGATTGGGGCAACTGCGGTCAACTCAACAACATTGACTTTGACAACGTGACCTATTTCCTCCGCTCTTCCGACGCCACCGAGCGTGATTGGGACGATGTCCCTGAGGACATCAAGAACACCTTTGACCGCTTGGGCATCCCTGAGGCCGAACAGAAGTGGCTGGGCGGTGTAACGGCGCAATACGAGTCTGAAGCCGTCTATCACTCGATTCGTGAGGACCTCGAGGCGCAAGGCGTCTTGTTCTTGGACATGGACAGCGGTCTGCGAGAGCACCCCGAGATCGTCAAGCAATACTTCGGCACCGTCGTTCCTCACACCGACAACAAGTTCGCCGCCCTCAACACCGCCGTGTGGTCCGGGGGCTCGTTCATCTACGTGCCCAAAGGCGTTCACGTCGAGATGCCCGTTCAAGCCTACTTCCGCATCAACGCCAAGAACATGGGTCAGTTTGAGCGCACCCTCATCATCGCGGATGAAGGCAGCACCATCCACTACGTCGAGGGCTGCACGGCGCCCACCTACTCCACCGATTCACTCCATTCCGCCGTGGTTGAACTCATCGCGATGAAAGGGGCGAAGATTCGCTATTCCACCATTCAGAACTGGTCCGCCAACGTGTACAACTTGGTCACCAAGCGCGGTGTGGCCCATGAAAACGCCACGGTGGAGTGGGTCGACGGCAACATCGGTTCCAAGTTGACCATGAAGTATCCAGCCGTCTTGCTCAAAGGGCGCGGTGCTCACGCTGAAATCATCTCCGTGGCCTATGCTGGAGAAGGTCAACACCAAGACGCTGGCGCCAAAGTTCACCATCTGGCCCCGAACACCACCTCGAACATCCTCTCGAAATCCATCTCCAAAAACGGCGGCCGCTCGTCGTATCGAGGGATGCTTCAGGTGACGCCCAAGGCCCACGGATGCCGCTCCAAGATCGTGTGCGACGCCTTGATGCTCGACAGCGATTCTCGTTCGGACACCTATCCCACCATGGAGGTTGGCAACTCCACCGCTGACCTTGAGCACGAGGCCAGCGTGTCCAAGGTGTCGGGCGACCAACTGTTCTACTTGATGAGCCGAGGCTTCTCCGAAGAAGAGGCCATGGGCCTCATCGTCAACGGCTTCTTTGAACCGTTCACCCGCGAACTCCCGATGGAGTACGCCGTTGAACTCAACAAGTTGCTTGAACTGGAGATGGAGGGTTCCATCGGATGAAGTATGCCGACATGGCCGTTCCCTCCCGTGCTCTTCATCTGTGGCGATACACACCATGGGCACGCATTCATCCCGCCACCGTTGAAGTGGTTCCCGAGGCCGTGCCCGTTCGCTTCAACCTCCTCGAAGGAGGAGCAGCGCTCATAGATGGAGCCCCTCGTATCATCGATGGAAAGGACATCGCCCGCGTGTTCTTGAGCGAACTGGGCAACCAGGCCTTCACGTTGGAAACCAACGGGATGAGCGAAGTCGTTCATCTGCAGGCGGTGGCTTCAGGCCATGTCGCCGTCGGTCATCTCCATCTTTCGCTGAAGCACGATACTGTGGTGCTCATTCATCTGTCGGGCGAATCGGATTGGACCGGACTGCACATCACCGGTGACATCGCACCGAACGTTCGCGCTGCGGTGGGGTTGGTCAACGAATTGGCGACCAACGGGAAATTGTTGCACTGCGAAGATTGGGCCATCCACCGAGACGCATCGCTAGAATGGGCTGGCTTGTCCATTGGTGGGTTCCGCTGCAAAAGCGATGTGCGCACTAGATTTGTGGAGACAGGCGGCCAGTTCAATCAAGCCATTTCCGTTCATGGTACGCAACAACGCCATGTGGACCATCACATTGAGATTCATCATGATGTGCCTCACACCATCTCGTCCTTGCATGTTCACTCTGCCTGCGACGACCAGAGTCATTCCATCGCAACCGGCTTGTTGACCATTGCAGAACACGCCAACCACTGCGATGCCGGTCAGGTGTTCAAGAATCTCCTCCTTTCCGAAAAAGCCCGGGCAGAAGCCATTCCTGAATTGGAGGTCTTGGCCGATGAAGTCGCCGCAGCCCACGGCGCCGCCAGCGCACCAGTGGACCGGGACCAACTTCACTACTTGATGAGCCGTGGCTTGGATGAGGATGCGGCGGTGGCTTTGCTGATTGAAGGCTTCATGCAGGACGGGTTCTCCACGCTGGAGCACGAAGCGCTGGTCAGCGAGATGCGCACCCGTCTCACGGTGCATTTGGAATGCGAACTCAAGAGGTGATGGTGTGTCGCTTCGAGACCAATTTCCCATCCTCCAGCGCATGGTCAACGGGCACCCGTTGGTCTACTTGGACAACGCTGCAACCACGCAAAAGCCGCAGGTCGTCTTGGACGCGATGAACGGTTACTACTCTCAGTCCAACGCCAATGTTCACCGTGCGGTGCATACACTGGCGGGTGAAGCCACTGAAGGCTACGAATCTTGCCGGACGAAACTCAAGCAGCGCTTCAACGCCAACCGAGTCATCATCACCAGCGGTACCACCGAAGCTATCAATCTCGTTGCGCATGGATGGGGACGAGCCAATCTCGTGAAAGGCGACGCCATCGTCCTGACCGAAATGGAACACCACTCGGACATCGTTCCATGGCAGATGCTCGCTGAAGAGCGCGGCGTTGAACTTCGCTATGTTCCCGTGACTCAACATTTCACCCTTGACATGGAGGCCTTTGCCCACGCTCTTGATGGTGCAAAACTGGTGTGTGTGGTTCACACGTCCAATGTCTTGGGCGTTCGCAACCCTCTCGAGGACATCATCGCCATGGCTCACCATGCCGGCGCAAAAGTGCTGGTTGACGCAGCTCAAGGTGTGCCCCACGCCACCGTTGATTTCACAGAATTTGGGGCTGATTTCATGGCGTTTTCAGCCCACAAAATGTGCGGCCCCACGGGTATCGGAGCGCTGCTCGTCCAGCCCGATGTCTTCGAACAAATGCAGCCCTTCATGGGCGGGGGCGACATGATCGAGACGGTGACCGTGGAAGGCTCCACCTACCAGACCGACGAGCACAAGTTTGAGGCCGGAACGCCACGCATCGCAGAAGCCATTGGCTGGTCGGCTGCGCTTGACTGGATGAACTCCTTTGACTTAGACGCCGAACACGACCGTCTGGTGGCCATCGCTGCTTGGGTGGCGGATGAATTGCGAGCGATGGGCATGACCGTTTACGGTCGCCACGACCCCGAGGATGCGGCTGTTGTGTCGTTTCTCCACCCCACCATCAACAGCGAAGACATGGCCCACTTGCTTGACGCTCGGGGGTATGCCGTTCGGACCGGACACCACTGCGCTCAACCTTTGTTGAACCGCTTGGGTATTTCTGGAACGGTGCGTGCATCGTTTTACGTCTACAACACCCGTGAGGAAGCCGAAGGCTTGGTGCGTGAACTTCAAGAAATCGTGGAGAAGTTCGCATGACGTACCCACCAGCTCTTCAGGAACTCATCGATGAATTTCAAGAGGTTGAGGATAAGCGGGAGCGTTTGGAAATGTTGTTTGAATTAGCCGACGAAGTTGTTGAACTCCCCCAAGAAGAATGGACAGAAGTGACGCGGGTTCGTGGCTGCCAGTCCGAAGCCCATGTTCGGGTGGATATGGCCAACGGCCTGATTCAATTCTTAGGTGCCGCCGACGCCAAAATGGTGCAGGGGCTGATGGGCATTCTCACGATTGCCCTTGACGGCCTCACACCAGCCCAAGCGGTTCTGATTCCACCGCAATTTGCCGAAGACATGGGCTTGCTCAACACCTTAACACCGAGCCGTTCCAACGGTTTTCGCAACATGTACGACAAGGTCATGAACGAGATTCGCCAATACGGAGTGTGAGCCAGATGACGACGAAAGAAGCGGTGATGGAGCAACTCGATGAAGTGGAAGACCCCGAACTCAACCTCTCCATCGTCGAACTTGGTCTCGTGTATGATGTCCGCTTCGAAGACAGGGACGAAGGCTTGCACGCCGAGGTTGACCTTACACTCACTTCGCCAGGTTGCCCCGCAGCACCCGAGATTATGGCTGCTGCCCACCGAGCCGCTCTCCAAACCGAGGGGCTTCAATCAGTTCACATCAACCTCGTTTGGACGCCGCGTTGGGACCCGAAGGTCCATGCGAGCGAGGATGCGAGGATGGACATGGGTATTTGGGACTGA
>JAYPCE010000069.1:0-4416 GCA_038124565.1 Candidatus Poseidonia sp. | reverse complement strand
GCCTACCTCCAACGGTCTTGAGCGTGGGGTTCAAAATGGGCCTCGCCCGCCGGTGAAACGATGTCGGACGAAGGCTTGGAGGATACCCCTGCTGAGGACAACGCCCCATCCGTTGACGAATCCCCGTTGGACGAAGCGGATGGCGTTGACACCCCTTCGGAAGAGGAGGTTGAGGTTGTCGAAGAGGAGCGCGACCCGCTTGAAGTGGCGCTGGAACGGGCCGAGTTTGCCGAGAAAGAAATCGCCTACAAAGAGGCTGAAATCCAGAATGTCCGAAAACGATTGATGGCTGAAAAGTCCGAACTTATCCAGTACGGCGGCATGGGCCTCGCCCGTCGCATGCTGACCATTCTTGGGGACGTCGACCGTGCCTTGACCGGTATTGACGACGACGACCAGTCACCTGTCGCCCAAGGATTGCGGCTCCTTCGAAACAAATTGTGGCATGAACTGCAAGCTGACGGTGTGGCTCGCATTGAAGCGAAGGGGGCCCCCTTTGACCCGTCCAAGATGGAAGCCATCACCACCATTCCGCCAAGCGACGCCTTCCCCAACGGCAGCGTGGTGGACGTGCTTGAGGAGGGCTACACCTACAAGTCGAAGGTCATCCTGGTCGCTCGTGTGGTCGTCGCCTCCGAGTGAGGACTTTTGTCAGAACTTCGTTCCGTGGTGCCATCTGCACATGTTAGGGCATGTCCGCTTAGCCTGCTGAATATCCGTTAATGAAGGATTGGAGGATAGCCATCCCGAGGAGGTACAAGACACCTACGATCACTGCAAGAATCAGCAACCGCCCAAGAAGTTCACCCAGTGTTTGCGGAGGTCTCACCGGTGAAGGGGTGGAAGCGTCCAACAAGTCAAGAGCGATCGTGGGATCAATCATGGGAGTAACGACATCGATGCTGTATTTCAATCATGCTCCGACACACTGTTTTGGCCTACAAAACCTGCGCATTGCTATGTTCTCCATGGATGCTCGTACCGGGAAACGAGGCCCTATCCAGCATGAACACCGGTTTCAAAGGTCGAACATCGGAACATCGCATCGTTCTCGATGAGCCACTCAATCACCGCCTTAGGCACGCTCGCTGCCAACACCGTCCGCGTGGCTTCGTCGTCCATCACCGTGGAGAGCATGCGCACGCTTTGGCGCACCCGCCAGCCTTCGAGTGTTTCACGTTGCGACAACACCACGTCGTGAACCTCCCATCCGGCTGCCCTGTAGAGGTCGGCTGTCGGACCATCAGAGGTCACAAGTACGCCCTCACCGTGGGTTGCTGTTGCGTGTTCTACCCAGTTGGGCGGGTCGTTGATGTCCTCGATGTGGACCACGGTCAGGGTGTGATTTCCTTCTGAGGCCCAGGCTTCAATCATGGCTTGACGTTCATCGGCTGTCCATGGGTTGTTGGCTTCCCATCCCGCTTGGGCTGAACCGATCGCCACCACGACTTCTCCCCCATCGGCTCGCTGTACCGCGGCTTCCACAAGGAGGGCGTGGCCCAAATGGAAGGGCTGAAACCGGCCGAGGACGATGCAACGCTCCATACCTGTTCCTCATGCAAAATAGGCCTCAACATCAACCTCGGGGAGGTCCAAACCAAATTCACGGAAGCAGGTTATCATGCGTTTGCACCCTTCCACCATTTCCTCAACCGGCGTTTCTCCCATGGAGCCAATCCGGAAGACTTTGCCCTTCAATTGGTCTTGAGCCCCGATGACTTGAGTCTGATACTTCTCTTTCAGGGCAGAGCGCCAGGTGTCGTCAATGCCCTCCGGGTACATGATGGCCGTGACCGTGTTGCTGCGCTGACCGTCGTCGGCCAAGAGCATGAAGCCAAGGTCACTGAACAGGCGCCGTACGCCATCGGCCATGTGTGCGCAGCGATTCCAACGAACTTCGTTGCCCTCCTGTTTGAGGTGTTCAAGCGAAGCGGCCCAGCCCATGGCGAGGTTGATGGCCGGTGTCCATGGTGTTTGGTCGTCGTCACCTTTCTTCAGCGCAGCGATCATGTCAAAGTAGTAGCGCGGCCCCGTTTCGTTTTGCTTGGCAATCGCCTGCATCCGCTCAACGCAATGTTCACTGAGGGCGATGGCGGCGATTCCAGACGGGCCCGCTGTGCACTTTTGAGCACCCATCACAACGGCTTCGGCCTTCCATTTTGATGGGTGAACCGGAATGCCACCCACCGAGGTGATGCCGTCGAGGATGAAGGAAACATTGTGTCGTTGACACATCTCGGCAATGGCTTCTGCGTCTTGCGTGATGCCTGTGCTCGTTTCGTTGTGACAGATAAGCAGGGCTTCGTAACACCCTCGCTCCAATTGCTGTTCAAGTTCGTACAGGTCAAACGAACGCCCCCAATCGTACTTGAGGTGCTTTACGTTACAGAAACGCTCGCAAATGTCGGCCACACGCTCGCCAAACTTGCCGTTCGTAGGCACCAAGACCAGGTCGTTGCTTCGGAACCGATTGGCGATGACCATCTCCATGGCGGCGGTTCCGCTTCCCGTGACAACCACCACTTTGTATCCGTCTTCACCGGTCCATGACTGCGTTTTCATTTCAGGCGATGATGGACTGAGGTTGAACGCGTAGCGCAGCCCTGAGTTGAGTTTGGCCATGACCTGTCTGAACTCGGGCCCTCGTGCCGTCATGACGGGTGTGGCCATGGCCTGAAGGCAGGCTTCGCTCATTCGGACAGGCCCGGGTACAAGGAAGCAATCACCGGTGTGGGTCATGGTACGGCGGGGTTCTTGACGGTCTTTGAAATGCGTGGAATGAAGCCCACCTTTTGGATGAGCAGCAAGCGTTGGACTGATAGGGAAGGGCGGTGAGCCGTGACCATGCTCCGTGTTGGTTTGGCGATGCTCCAAGGCGCTCGCCACGAGCACGCAGAAGCCTTGCGTGGGGCGGCGGGTGAATTGGAGGTAGAGGTAGAGGTGGTTGAATGTCGCCGAGGTGGTGATGTGACTGGAGACCTCGATGCTCTGATTCTTCCGGGCGGAGAATCAACCACCATGCGCATTGCCAGTCAGTACGAATCGTTGCTCAGTGCCCTTTACGATTGGATGGACCAATACCCGAACCGACCCGTTTTGGGGACCTGTGCGGGGGCCATTCTCCTCGCTTCGCCCGAGCAAGGTCGTGCGCCCTACTTAGGTGCAGGTATCGCCCGTAATGCGTGGGGTCGTCAGCGAGAATCCTTTGAGGCAGTCATTGATGTTCACTTGGAGGTGACTCCAGCAGCCTACCGGCCCGCCACACCTGCATCGCCTGACCGTTTTTCGCACCAACCGCTCGAGATGACTTCACAAGCCGCTCAAAGCACCGAATTGGGCTTCCCTGGCGTGTTCATCCGTGCACCTCGTTTTGACCGTGAAGCGGTAGCTTGCATCCCCATCGCCACGATGGGTGATGAGGTGGTCGGTGTGTTGGATGGGCCTCGGCTCGGCGTAACTTTTCATCCAGAATTGACCCTCGACCGACGGTTTCATCGTTGGTTGCTGACCGAAGCAGCCATGCATAAGGAGGCGATGTGATGCGAACGTTGCCCATGGCCACCGAGGTTCTCCCCGCCGAAGAGGGCGAGGCCGAAGGGTGCGTGCAGTGCCAGCAGGGCAGCAAACTTGTCTTGTTCGTCACCGGTAAGTGCCACTGGGGTTGCGATTATTGTCCACTCTCTGAGAACCGACGGGAAACGCCCGACATGTTCGCCAACGAACGCCGTTGCACAACCTGGGACGAGGTCATTGAGGAGGGCCGAGCCATGAACGCCACGGGAACGGGTATTACAGGCGGGGACCCGATGTTGGATTTGGAAAAGACGCTTGAAGCGGTTCGTCAACTCAAGGCGGCGTTTGGGCCCAACCACCACATTCACGCCTACACCTCCATTCCCTTTGACCCCACACGGGCCGCCGATTTTGGAGCAGTGGGTCTTGATGAAATACGCTTCCACCTGCTCGACGGGACGACGAACAAATACCGAGCGACCATGCAAGCCTGTGCCGATGCCGGCATTGAAGTCGGTGTGGAACTGCCGTGCGAGCCGGATAAGGAAGCAGCGTTATTCGCCCTACTGGACGACCTCACCAGCGTACCCGTATCCTTCCTCAACCTGAACGAGTTGGAGATCACCGTTGGCAATCAGGAAAACATGGATGTCCGCGGCTTCAACCTGACCGGGGGCATCACAGCAGCGGCTGAAGGGTCGGCGGAACTGGCGTTGAGGCTAAAACAAGCAGCCGCTGACAAACCCTATCATCTCAAGTTCTGCACGGCCAAATACAAGGACGCAGGCCAACTTCGCAACCGTTTCAAACGCCGAGGTCAAGCCACACTACGGCCCTACGAGGTCTTGAGCGACGACGACACCATCCTGTTCGGAGCCATCCCCACATCCCTCGAAGATGCAG
>JAYPCE010000068.1:0-4517 GCA_038124565.1 Candidatus Poseidonia sp. | reverse complement strand
ATGCCGCGATTGTTGAACGAGACTTCAATATCCAACTCGTCGCCGGGCAACACGTTGTATCCGGACAGCGCGTTGAGGGGTGTGACTTCGCCGCTGCGGTTGCGCATGATGACGGCGGCCTCTTCATCGGCGAAGACATCCAAGCCAACGAGATACTGGTCGAGCGTGACGGTGGAAGCACCGACCTTCCCTCCCGACTTCGCGACCAAGCCATGGCTGGCATAATCAAGTTGGGTAGCGCTTGAATCAAGGGCATCACCGATGTCGATGGTGGTCCAAGCACTCCCGTTGGCTGCCGTGGTCAAGCTGCGAACGATGCCCTCCGTTTCGTGATGGAGTTCAACGGCTAAGCCAGCAGGGTTGCTAAAGCAAGAGGATGAGGCGTTGACCCAGACGTCCAAGGGGGTGTTCAGCGCCGTTACCGCTCGCTGAGGAACGACCTCTAAACAATCCGAACGGGTTCCGGGATTGCTGAAGGGTGAAACTCCTGTCGCACCAACCGGGTCATACCGCTTGAGCCGGAAGTCAATGGTCAGGCCAATGTCGTCGTCGGTATGAAGCCAGGCGTAATTCCTCACTTCGGGGCAGTACCATCGGTAACCTTCGGAAACGCCGTCCTTGTTGTAGGATGTCATTTCATAGGAGCCGTTGCACCCCCCATAATCCGTTGATTGGCCGATGGAATTGGTCGGTTTTCCAACATTCGTCACCACCCAAGTGGTCGTGTTGGTATCGGTTTTTGGAGGTGGAAAAGGCGTGATGTAATCGCTTTGTCCTGACCACTGTGAATACGAGGTGGTGGTGGTGCTCCAGCGCTCGTTGGCGCGCAGAGGGAAATCGTAATTTTCGTTGACCGGGGAATAAGTGGTGGTGATGGTGATGTCTCCCAATATTTGCTCGAGGAAGGAGATGCCACTTGGAACAAATCGGATGTAGAGGTCAAGGTCACTGCGAATCGAGCTGAGGTCACTGACCCGCAGATATTCTGTTTGGGTGAATTGAATGTAGACGTTGCCGGTGTAGCCTTCGAGACGAACACCCGATTTGTCAAAATTCGCAGAGGTTCGGACAGAGTACGCCAAGACGGACATGTTGTCCACATTTCTCGTCGTGATGCCCGTCACCTCCACGGTGGTGTCGCCTTGGATTTCACCGACCGTCGCATCCACGCCCGTGTCCGTGATGAGGATGGTTGGGTCAAACGTTCCTGAGTAGATCCAACGGTCTCCAACCCGCCACGTGGGGACATCCGAGACGCCTGGGTCAAAACCGGAGCTATGTGTCACGGTCTTGCTCGGCTCAAGCACGGGATGGTGAAGCGGTGCGAGGGTGAGCAGCAGCAACGCCACCAAGGCCACGGGGACCCCACGGTGCACGACGCTTGCGCCCATGTTGACCGCAGGTCCAATGCAGAACATCAAGCCTTCTCCTCGCTTCAGAGGAGGCCGAATCGTCCTCAGAGCAAGTCTGCCAGTTCGTCTTTGATGATTTCAACGGCTTCCAAAATCTCGTCCTTGTGGCGAGCACCGGTAATCACCATCTTTCCGGAACCAAAGATGAGGCAAACGACCTTGGGCATGTCAAGTCGGTAAATGAGGCCGGGGAATTGCTCGGGCTCGTACTCAACCTTGTCAAAGGGCAAGTGGAAGGTAAGGTGATTGAGGTTCAATTTGCGAGGAACCCCTGCTTGTGGCTCGCCGGTGAATTTGTCAACGCCGTCGTAATCTTCAGGGTAGTGAAGGGCGTAGGTGGCGACCATGTTTTGGACTTCAATGGTAACGTCCTTGAGGTCCCAAGTTTCAATGCCAGCGGAGCGCAGGTCTTTGATCATGCGGTCAATACCGGTGTGAATGTTATCCTCGTCCTTACCACCGGTGCACACGGCACGGCCTGAGCGGAACATGAGGATGGCGAGTTTTGGGTCGGTCACGCGGTAGACGACACCGGGGAATTGTTCGGGTTCGTACTCACAGTTAAGCTGGATAGCGATATCGGGGAGGTCAAGTTCCTCAGCAACACGGGTGCTGGCAACGACGTTTACTACAGTAAGGCGTTCTTCATCGGTGGTCATATATACCCCGAATTCGCTTTAGTATATAAAAGGGATTTCATCCTTTATCGCGATTTCAGAGCGACCCTTCCATGAAAAACGGTCGGCTGCGTACGTTCAAACAGGACATACATCGGTTCAACGCGCTAGGTGATTACCATCATGGCCGCCGCTCAAGGCGAACGCCTTCGTTGCCGATTCGGGAGATGAGCGTTCGACCGCCTGCGAGTTCAATCGCTTCGCTGGTTTCCTTGGGCATTCGAGTGAGCGCAACCATGCAGCCTCCACCACCAGCACCGGTCAATTTGACACCAAGGGACGTGGGCAAAGCGGCCTGGATGAGGCTTTCAAGTTCGGGAGAGGATACACCAAGTCCCCGTAACAGAAGGTGATTTTCACTCATCGCATGCCCTACCGCATCGTAATTCCCTGCAACGAGGGCTTCAAGGCCCCGTCGGGCCACTGACCCGATGGCCTCAATTTCGTTCATGCGCCCGGGATTGAGGCGCAAGGCTTCGGCCACCATCGCCACCTGTTGGGCCGTTGGTGCGTGGACGCCTGTGTTGCCCAACACCAAGAACACCTCCTCCTGTGGCGCTTCTAAGCGATGCACTTCCCATCTTCGTTCGCCCTCTGGTGTGGTCAGTGTACGTGTGTAGGCCCACGTGGCCACACCTTCTCGTTGATCTGAAAGCACGACGACGCCTCCCTCGACGCTGGTTGATGTGTCCATGGGTGAGGCCCGACCCTGCTGTGCTACC
The DNA here is from genome assembly GCA_038124565.1 of Candidatus Poseidonia sp. GTDB lineage: Archaea > Thermoplasmatota > Poseidoniia > Poseidoniales > Poseidoniaceae > Poseidonia. The sequence continues at coordinate 1,706 of JAYPCE010000068.1, read as the reverse complement.
GCCTCGGCTTGATGGGCTCGCTCGCTTAACAGGTTGCGGTTCAGCGCTTCATCGGGCTGGGCGAGCGTGTGCAGGGCTGCGCCCACTGCTGCGCTCAAGGCAGCGCTAGAGCCCAAACCGGAAGCACGAGGAATGTCGCTTTGGATGTGAATCGCCATCGGTGTCGCTGCATCGTTGAGATAGTGGTCTCTCAAAGCGACGATATGAGGATGTTTGTGGGCGTTGAGGGCGCCACCGTCCACGCTCCATGAATTGGCGGGTGAGAGGCTGACTGTCAACCGCTGCTCGATGGCCACCGCCACAGCAGGTTGTCCATAGACGACAGCATGCTCGCCAAAGAGAATGCATTTTCCCGGGGCACTGGTGACGATGGACCGTTCGTCTTCCCCCATGGCGGGAACATGGGTTTGGGCTTCATATTCCTTCTTGCAGAGTAACTCGCTTCGCTTGAGAAATTGACGGTGCATTCAAAGTGCGTCTTGACTTGCGAGGTATGAACGCAAGACAGCGTGAACGGTGAACGATATGGAACATCCACTGTTTTTGGACTACGGACCGCTGCCGGGATGGGTCATTCTGCTGGTTATGGCAGGTGTGTCCGGGGGCTTTTTTTCCTATCAAGTCGTGAAGGCGACGCGTTTGGTGCTCAAAGGCAAACCCGAGAACCGATTTGACAACTGGGGCGCTCGGATTTCTGAGGTACTTACCGGTTGGTTAGGTCAGAAAAAAGTGCTCAAAGACCGTGTCGCCGGTGGCATTCACGTCCTCATGTTTTGGGGATTCCTGATGCTTTCAACCGACATGTTTGACCTCGCCACAGGCAACCAATTTTCGCAGAAGGTGCTGCCAGAGGCTCTTCGGGGACCATGGAATCTGGTCGTTGAAACAGGCTATGCCATTGCCTTTGTTGGCTGTGTGCTGGCGCTCATTCGCCGCGTGGTCTTTACCCCAGAGAAACTCAAAGGCAAGTCGCAACTTGAAGGCAATGTCATTCTTCTCCTCATCATGACCATCACGACCACCTCGTTCGTGGTGGAGGCTGGCGAATCGACCGTGTCCTCCACCTACGAACCCATCGGCGCATGGGTCGCCACCACCTTGGGACCTTCGACCACCATGGTCGTCGCCGCTTATTGGGCCCACATGCTCGCCATCTGCGTGTTCCTCTTCCTTATCCCGCTCTCTAAGCACATGCACTTGGTCATGGCCTTTCCAAACGTCTTCTTCCATGACCTGCGCCCCATGGCGACGATGGAGCCGCTGGCTCGTGGAGAAAACGGGAAAGCGGTTCCGTTGGATGAATTGGACCTCGAATCGTTTGGCGCCGTCAACTACACCGACTTCACCTGGCGTGACCTTATTGATGGATGGGCCTGCACCTCCTGTGCTCGCTGTCAAGATGTCTGTCCTGCCTACGCCAGCGGAAAAGCCCTCAACCCGATGCAAATCATTCACGACGTGCGCCATTATGCCAACGACCACGCTACAACCCTGCTCGCTGGCGAGACCCCCGAGGAAGACATCATCGCACGCTTCGGTGAGGACGCCATCTGGGCCTGCACCACCTGCCACGCGTGTGTTGAGGCCTGTCCGATTTACATTGACCACGTACCCAAACTCACCGATGCTCGCCGTCACTTGATGATGGAACGCATGGAGTTTGCCGAGAGCGTGGAGGACACGGTCATGCCGCTCATGGCCACCAT
>JAYPCE010000067.1:0-4639 GCA_038124565.1 Candidatus Poseidonia sp. | reverse complement strand
TTTGGAAGCGGCGCCAACAAACTTCAGGTGCTCAAAGGCGTGGACATGAACATCAAGCAAGGCGAAATGGTCGCCTTGATGGGACCTTCAGGTTCTGGAAAATCCACCTTGCTCAACATCATTGGTGGCTTGCTCGCTGGCGACGGAGGCAGTATCACACTGGGCGAGCGAACCTACGGGCTCAAAGGTCCCGCCAATGTTGTGGATGTTCGCCGAGAATTGGTTGGTTGGATCTTCCAAGACTTCCATCTGCTCGATAACCTCAGTGCGCTTGATAACGTAGCGATGGCGCTCGAACTCTCCGGCATGTCGTCTTCAGAAGCAGAGAAAGCAGCGCACGTAGCGCTTGAAAAAGTTGGATTGGGCGACCGCATGAACTTCATTCCCGGTCAATTGTCGGGCGGGCAGCAACAACGTGTGGCCATCGCCCGCGCCATCGCCGGCAACCGCCCTGTGCTGTTGGCCGATGAACCAACTGGGAACCTTGACATCGCCAGCGGCAAAGAGGTCATGGCTCTCTTTCGGGAGTTGTGTCACGACGAAGAAAACCCGATTTCCATTCTCATGGTCACCCACGACCCCGACTTGGCTTCCAATGCCGACCGCATGCTGTTGCTCAACAACGGCAAGACCGAGGCTTCGGACATCCGAACAGCCTGGGGACTGGATGCTGAACCGGCCACGACTGACACCCATGAGGAAGAAGGAGGCGAAGAGGAATGAGCGCCCGTCAAGACGGTCTTTCCGACGCGGATTTCGCCTTGGGCCGCTCCCGTTTCAACCGTTTCAAACACCGTGTCGTTGAGTTCCCAAGTCGGATGCGACTCGCTGGGCAAGGTGCGTGGCGCGGGAAAGAACGCGGCCTAGCGGTCATCGCTGGTGTGTTTCTGGCGTCTTTGGTCATCACCACGGTGTTGGCCTATGGTGTGGGGTTGTCGCAATTGTTCTTCGAGGAATCCCTGAAGTCCGAACCGTTTGATGCGAAGATTGAGTACGCACGCACCCCGGTTGAAAACGCCAGTGGATGGTCCAACAACACGAGCACCATGGTTGAAGTATGCGATGAACTGTTGAATGATTTTTCAGAATTCAACGACTGCACCTTGGTGTTAGGCCGTCAAGGCATTCACAGCGGCGGCCTGTTCAACATCGAATTCGTCGTCGCTCAACCTCTGGAAATGCGAGGCGTGGCTGATAATGAAAATCCGTATTGGGGCAACGTCACCTTTGATTACCCGGAAGCCGATGAAAACGGACCCCCGATTTCAAACATGCGAGCCATTCGATTTTACGGTCCGGAAGCCTTTGACGGTGAGTTGGCCCAACGTTACAGCCCCAGCATCATCGCGGGTGCTGGTGAATGGCCGACGCCCGAAAACATGAGCGCCAATCGCGGCATCATACTGCCATCCACCATCGCCAGCGAGGCCCAAGCGAATGTGGGCGATGTTTTGGATACGCTGACGTTTGCTTATGTCGTGGACGAATCCACGCTCTTGGAAGGCACGGTGGACGAGGACACATGCGATGGTGAGGTCACACCAGAAAACAACGAGATGATTTACTGCCGGATGTGGATGACGGTTGAAAACCTCACCGTGATGGGCATCTACGAGCCTTGGCCATTTGGTAACCCAACTCTTCCGTTCAATCCGATCTTCTCGACCTGGGAAGTGTTGACAGAAGAGCAACGCGGCATCCTCATGGATTACGACCACATGTACCTCGGCGTTACCGTTGACCGAGGCCAATTACCCACCACATCCACCGCCGATGCTGCAGAATGGTTGGAGGACTTGGGCACCCGAGTTCAGGATGGGTCCTACACCGACGAGGGCGTGGAACTTTACTACACCGACATCATCAGCGGAACGATTCTCTTCCTCAACATCTTCCTTGGGTTGATTCAAATTTTTGATTACATCATCATGATTCCCATCGTCATCCTGTCCATCTCGGTGTTGATTTACGGCCTCGTCCTCTCGCTTGAGCAGCGTCGTCGCGAAATCAGCATTCACCGTGTCATCGGAGCCGACGGGAAGAGCCTTCAGGGCATGGTGTTGCTCGAACTCTTCGTCATGTCCTCTGTGGCTTGGTTGGTGGGGTATTTGCTCGCCATGGTAGCAGTACCCGTTGTCCTTTCAGCGGTCGGCTTCATGGAATTCCGAACCGGAGATTTCGACGTCAACCCAACCCTCTCCCTCACTTCCACCCTGTTCACGGCCGTCACCACCCTTGGGTTGGCCTTGCTGTTTGGTCGCAGCCGTGCCCGTCAGTTCATTGAACTCGAAATTGAAGAGGGCGTGAAAAAGACCTCGCAGGCAGCCGAACCCAAGCGCTGGTTGCACTGGTTGGCCTTTTCCTTCGGCATGTTGGCTGTCGTCGACACGTGGCTTGAGGCCAACGGCAGCGAAGACGGCATTATCTCAAACTTCTTTTTCGAGGGCCTCATCAGCATCTTTGGCCCCTTTGCCTTGTGGATCGGCGGGGCGTTGTTGCTCGGACGCATCGGAGCCAAAGGCCCTCAAATCATGCAGCTGATTTTCGGGCGCACGCCCCTGCTCAACGACGTCAAGCGTGGGCTGAAAGGTTCAGGTTCGGCCGAATCGGTCAACCGTTTGGCTGTCATCATGTTACTCACCCTGTCCATCGTGACGCTCGCTGCCGTTCAAGGCTATACTGGGACGTTGGTTGACCAAAAAACCGTGGACGCCACGGTGGGCTCAGACCTGAAAATCACCGTTGAACAACCCATCAACGAAGCGACCCTGTTGGCCATGGTCGGCGAGTTCACCGACGCCAGCGTGACCCCCATCGCTACGAGTGTGCCCGAACTTGGGCTTTCCGACAGCAGCGGAGGCGATACATTGCAGACCTACGTGCTCTTTGACGACAACGGCGATGTGTTGCGTTGGAGCGAACAGGCGCTGCCAGGTGAAGACATCAAGGCCGCCTTGGCCGCTTACGCCGCTGGCGGATTCAGTGCTGGGGAAGATTCAGCCTACACCTTGGACTTGCCCGGCTCGGACCGCGGCGGGGACGAGAATCGGTTGGACGACGTCCTGCTGAAGCCTTCGGATGAGAAATCCCAAACGCTGACTTTTGTGTGGGAGAGCATCGAGTTCAACTTCACCACGGGCGGCGCTGAAGAAACCGACCCCTTGGCGTTGTTCGAGGCCTACACCTTGCTCATGGACAGCGATTGGTCCCGCCTCAACCTGTCGGGCCAAGACCTCAGCGGGCGCAATATCGGGCGCGTTGATTTCTCAGGCAGCAACCTGTCGGGAGCGAACTTGGCGGATGTGAACTTGAGCGAAGCCATTCTTGTTGGTTCAGACCTGTCGTATGCAGACCTCAGCGGCGCCAATCTCCAAAACACGGTCATCGTGAACTTCATGGGCGGTTCGCTTGAAGGCACTGATTTCACCAACGCCAACCTCGAGGGTGCGTTTGGTTTCTTTGACCTCTCAGGAGCGATTCTAACCAACGCCACGTGTCCCGACGGTACCAAGGCCGACGAAACGTCCTGCGCATCGGGAGCCTCACAAACGCCACCGCCTTTGGCTGAGAACCTGTTTTTCGCCGGCACCACCGTGCGAATCATCGTCACGCCTTACACCACCGAGATGTATTACATGGGCACCCACGAGTACATTCCAGGTGTGAATTCGGTCACGGCCTCTTCGGCGCTCATTATCGGTGAATCTTCTTGGCGCTCACTCGTGGGTGAAGAAGCGGCCGATGCCTATACCTCCACCACATGGATTGTGGATGTGGACGGTGTTGAGGGCGATGCTTTGGAAGCCTTGGGCTCCAAACTTGCGGCCGATGCACGTGTCTCAAGCGTTGAGGACTGGTCGAGCACCAACAAACTCGTGGAGCGAAACGGTGGTCTCATCTTTGGAACACCGGGGCTTCTCTCGCTGCAATTCGTGGTCGCCAGCGTCGCGGCTGTCGCCTCAAGTTTCGTCTTCCTCTCGCTCGTGCTCAGCCAGCGTCAGAAGGAATTGGCCGTCTTGCAAGCTATCGGAGCATCACCCAACCAAATCATCCGTTTGGTGCTGTTTGAAATCCTCTCCATCGTGATGGTGTCGATGGCCTTGGGCATCGTGCTCGGTATCGGTCTCGCCTTGTCCTTCAACGGCTTCTTTGACGTCTTTGGCTTCATCTTCCAAATCTTCGGTGGCTCAACCACCACCATCCAGCGGACCTTGGTGTACCCGTGGACCCAAATTATTCTGGTATCAGTGGCTGTCTTTGCTGCTGTGGTCGTGGCCTTGTTGGTGACCACCCGCCGTGCGCTGAAGGCGGATTTGGCCAGCGTGTTGAAGGGGGAGTGAAGATGAGCGAGACGATTTTGGAAGCCGCTGGCCTGTATCATGTCTACGAATCCAAAGCCGAAGACGGCAACGTCGTGGCCTTGCGCGGTCTGCACATCAACATGAAGGCCGGTGAAGCCATTGCGGTGGTCGGCCCTTCGGGTTCGGGTAAATCCACGCTGATGAAGTGCCTTGGAGGCTTGATGAAACCCAGCGCCGGCTCGGTCAGCTTGGCCGGCAAGAACATGACGCGGCTGGCAGGACAGGAACTGGTTGAACTGCGCCAAAAGACGGTGTCGTTCATCTTCCAAGAAGGCAAC
>JAYPCE010000066.1:0-4746 GCA_038124565.1 Candidatus Poseidonia sp. | reverse complement strand
TGGATGAACTCAGGCGTCAAGGGTTTGGCATAACCGGATTCGTCTTCGAAATCGTCCATACCGTCCACTTCGATGAATCGGCCACCCACGGATTCAATTTGTTCGGCGGCTGACTTGCGAACATCAGAGGCGTACACCACCGCTCCCAATCGCTTGGCGGTCGCAATGGCTTGCAGACCAGCAACACCGCTGCCCATGATGACCACTTTTGCGGGGCGAATGGTACCTGCGGAGGTGGTCATCATCGGGATGCCTTTGGGGACTTGTGCCGCGCCGAGAAGGACGGCTTTGTAACCTGCCAGGTTATCTTGACTTGAGTTCACGTCCATGGATTGGGCCCGTGAAAGACGTCGCGGAATCATGTCCATTGAGAGCAGGGTAATGTTGTTGTCAAGGCATGCCTTGACGTATTCTGGATGACGGAAGGGGTCGGAGACGCAAGCCAGGTTCGTTCCAGCACCGATGCCGTCGACACCGGGGAATCGGATGCAGACAATGTTCTCGCATCCGAGTGCTTCGGCTCGTGAGACGATTTTTGCTCCAGCTTCTTCGTATTCAGCGTCAGCGTAGTTCGCCAATACGCCAGCACCGGCTTCAACACAGACTTCGAAACCGGCGCGGTTGAGTTTCTTCAAACTGGATGGGACGATGCCAACGCGGGTTTCACCTTCGGGTTCCTTTGGTACGCCAAGTTTCACAACATCACCACATGAACAGCCCGCCAAGGAGGAGGGGGCTAAATCGCTCCACAGAAAGGAGGTTTTTAGATGCGACGCTTCAACAAACTCCACAGATGGTGGAGCCCGTCTACCATGAGTTGGTAATGGGTCCACCATCGTGCTTATGGACTGCATGCCTCAGGTTCCTCATAACAGGTGGATTTCATGGCCAACGGACGTCGGAAAATTGCGGTAATTGGAGCTGGAAACGTTGGTGCAACGTGCGCCTTTGTGCTTGCACAGATGAAGATCGCTGATGTGGTTTTGCTGGATATTTTTGAAGGATTTGCCAAAGGGAAAGCCTTGGACATGTCCCAAAACGCCACCGTATTGAATTACAACGGAACGGTGACGGGGACCGCCAACTACGAAGACATCGCGGGTTCTGATGTGGTCGTCGTGACCTCTGGTTTTCCACGGCAACCTGGCATGACCCGTGAAGATTTGATTGGAAAAAATGCCGAAATCGTGGCTCAAGTCGGTCAAGGAATCAAAGAACATGCACCTGATTCGGTGGTCATTGTCGTCACCAATCCGCTCGATTTGATGACGTACCACATGCAACAAACCACCGGATTCCCCGCCGAAAGGGTCATCGGCCAAGCCGGTGTCTTGGACAGTGCCCGGATGGCGCATTTCATTGCTCTTGAATTGAATTGCGCTGAGGAGGACGTCTCCCCGATGGTTCTGGGCGGCCACGGCGACACGATGGTACCGCTGCCTCGATACACCACGGTGGGCGGCATTCCCATCACCCAACTTATCTCCAAAGAACGCATCGACGCCATCAGTGCCCGTACGGCGAGCGGTGGTGGTGAGATTGTCAAACTGCTGGAGCGCGGTTCAGCGTTCTATGCCCCCGGCTCAGCCGCCGCCATCATGGCAGAATCGGTGCTCAATGACCGGCGCCGTGTTCTTCCGGCATCCTGCTTACTGACGGGTCAGTACGGTCTCTCCGATGTGTACATTGGCGTTCCGTGTGTGCTCGGGGCTAACGGTGTGGAGCAAATTTTCGAACTCGAATTAACGGAAGAAGAATTGACCTCCCTCCAAACTTCGGGCGAATATTACAAGACGCAACTCAGTGACGTCTTGGGTTACTGAGTTCTCACGATGCACAAGCTTTCTTTGTGGCCCACCGTAGTTGCTCCATCAACGGGGTTGGATTTTCGAACGAGCATGTGCCCCTGCTTGCCCCTTGAGCGCATTCTGGTCAGCACTTCTTGTCCGATATAGCAACCCTTCGAAGGATGAACCAATGGTTCGAGGCCGCAGGCTAACGGGTGGTGATGCGGCATGATCTCATGGCCGTGAAAGGGCAACAGATGTTCAATCCGATGTTCGTTCCATTCGTCCAACGTCCATGAAGGTTGGAACGTCATCTTTGCAGGTACAATGTACATGGTTCCAAAGAAACTTTGGTGGACGGTGGTTCCCTCTGGAACATCTTCACCCTCCGTGCCAATGTAAATACGATTCAGAGGGGAGATGTCGCTCACCGAGATGTTTCGACCAAGAATGCGCTCCAGCAAATGTTCCAACAAGGCTGTTTTTTGTGGTGCGTGACCAACGAGGACCACGCGCTCGCCGAGGTCCAAAACTTCACAGACATCGATGATTTTCGCCGTGCGATGTGTGAACACCGTGGTGCAGGAACCGTCGACATGGTTGGTGGAAATCCCATCAAGAAATGGAAGGAGGTCAGTGCCCTGCAACAAGAGGGCATAGGCATCAAATCGAACCGTCCCCATGACGGTTCCTCAAGCGAAGGATTCACCGCAGCCACAGGATGAAGATGCATTGGGATTGTTGATTTTGAAACCGCCTCCCATCAAACGGTCAACGTAATCAATTTCAATGCCGTTGAGAAGGTGGCTCGATGCCCTTGGGACGAGGACACGGAAACCGTTGATGGTCAATTCTTGACAAGGCGTTTCCGTAGACTCAACGATTTGCAGGTCGTACATGTAGCCCGAGCATCCTCCGCTCAAGACACCAACGAGAAGTGCATGAGATCGGTCGTCGCCAAAGGCATCGGAGAGCATGTCGGTGGCTTTGTCCGTCATGGTCAATTGCACCTCCACTTCATCGGGGATGTGAAGTTGAAGGGGCGAGGCTGAATCGCAGGTGCCGCAGTCCATGGTAAAGGGAAACGGCCACCTTTTTTGAAGTTGACCGCGAGGGTGCCCTCATTTCCTTTTTTTCTTCTTGTCCACGGCTTTTTGGAGGATGTTGCAGCGTCGGATTTGGTCCTTGGCGCTCCGGACAGCCTCATCGCTCAGTCCACGTGGAATGGCTTGCTCAAAGCACTTGATGGCGTCCATATAGCGCCCCATCATCGAGTAAGCGGTGCCCATGTTGTAGAGGGTATCTCCCCGGACTTCCGTTGGCCGAATCAACATGGCCTGGTGATAGGCTTCCACACATTTCGGATATTCTTCCAAAAGATAGTAGGCATTTCCACGATTGTTGAGTATTCGAATGATCATGGCATCGTCGCCCGCAAAGGCAGGCAGTGCCTTGTCAAAGCATGACAACGCTTCTCGGTACTTTTTGTCTTCAATCAATTGAATCCCTTGGTTAAACCATGCCACGTCTTGGTTGGCGATGGCCTTCGATGTGGTGTTTTGGGGGGTGTTTACCGCGACGGCTTGAGCCGCATCCAACGCCGCTTTTGCGAGGTCAACCTCAGGACGAACTTCAGGCTCCGCTGGTTCTTGAGCGGCGTCCACCGGCGTCAAGAGCAGGTCATTGGCCGTTTCTTGGCCAACTTCGCCCAGAGATTCATCCGTATGTTCGGACATCAACGGCTCCATCTCAACCGACATCTCGGGCTCTTCACTACCGAGTTCTTCAGCAGGCTCCAGCGGGGCCGGGGTTGGTTGAGTGGACATTGACATATCGGGCTCAGGGGCGTGCGGTTCGGATGGTATCGTTTCCGTGGATGTTTGACCTCCTCCACCGAGCGCGGCTGCTTTTGCATGGCATTTAGAGGCGGTTTCCAAATCTCCCGCCTGTTCCAAGGCTCGGGCGAGCCCCACCCAATGGTCGGGTGATTGTTGGTCTTGCTGAATGAGCGATTTCCACATCAAAACGGCGTCGCTGTGTTGCAAACTCAACGACAGAGCCAACGCTCGTTCGGGCGAGGCGCGGTCGTCCATGAGGGTCAGGGCTTCTGCCGCCATTTCCGGCCCTGCGGGCAGTGTGGGTGGTAGCCCGGTGCCTTGGTCCAAGACATCGCTTTCGCCTTGGGCCAGTTGCAGCAACATCTTCACCAGTTCGTGGCGTTCTTCATGGTCTGGCTCAATGGACAGGAGGCGCCGAACGCTGTTGATATACGGTTCAATGAGTCCGTTTTCTTTGGCGACCGCCACCATTTTTTCAGCAGCTTTTGCATAGGTTTCGTCGGCATCAACGGCTCTTCCATACGCCGTCATGGCTTCTTGAATGTGGCCGTTGCGCTGTTGCACAGATCCGAGATTGAACCAGCCCGGGGCATGGTCGGGTTCGAGGTTCTGAGCGTGGGTCATGGCAGCGATGGCATGGTTGTCAAGTTCCAATCGAGCCATGGCGCCCCCAGCAATTCGCCATGCACCAGCATGTTGAGCCGCCTCGGTCTTCAAGTGGGGTTTGAGCAAGGCCAAGGCTTGTTTTGACTCGCCGGCCTTGAGCAATTCAGTTGCTTCTTCGGTGAGCGCATCAATGTCAAGAACAGGCGCCATGGCCTCGGGTTCAGCAGGAGCAGCGGAAGATTCAACCGCCGCATCCGAGGCAGGAACTTCAGTCGAAGGGTCGGATTCGTCTTCGACGGTCTCTGGTTCTGGTTCACGGGTCACTTCGTGCTGAGCAACCACCACTTCGGCTGCACTTTTCAGTTCCTCTTCGGACAACGTGGCATCGTCATCATGGTCGTGATGGACGGCTTCGTGAAGCAACTCTTCTGGATTCTCAATACCCGCCTCAGAGGCGACCTGTTCAACCAATTTCATGTCCACCTCTTGCGTGACTTGAACCGAGGGTTGCATGG
>JAYPCE010000065.1:0-4777 GCA_038124565.1 Candidatus Poseidonia sp. | reverse complement strand
AGGTGGTCGATTTACCGCATCCGTTCGGCCCGATGAGACCGACAAATTCACCGGGTCCAACCTCAAACGAGACGTCTTTGACAGCCACCAAACCGCCGAACTCCTTGCGGAGATTTTTGACCGAAAGCAACGGTGTTTCGCTCACCACGTCTTCCTTGGTTTCGGTCATTGCTCCTCACCTCCTCTCAATGGATGGTCAGGTCGGTAGGGGACCTCGGGCAGCAGACCCTTCGGATTGAATCGGAGCGAGAAGATGAGCAAGAGACCGACCAAGAGGACCTTGACATACGCCATTCCGGCCCGAATCTCTCCGTTGAGGAACACTTCGTCAATGGAGCGCTGGTCAAAGAACAAGGCAGCAAGAGCGAGGATGATGGTGAAATGCATGAAGGTCTCTTGAATTGGACGCCATCTTAACAGATAGGCAACCACCATGATGGCCAAACAAATCCACATCACTTCAACGGTGTCGACGACCAGCCAGGTAAACCAATCATCGATCATATCGGCTTGTTCATGCAGTGGCAAGTCCGAACTGCCCTGGGCTGCCACCAGCACGTTGAACACGAATTCCATGAGAACGATGATGCTGGCTCCGATGAGCATACCACGGTTGTTGCCCAAACCGCCGATGATGAAGGCCGCCCACACCAAGAATGTGGTCTTGGAGGGTGACATGAAACTTGGTTGGAAACCGTTGAGTTTCCATGCCCATAGCGCACCGGCAAAGGCGGCGATGGCGGCACCCAATGCAAGACTGGCCGCCTTGTGCTTCAAGATGTCGTGGCCGTGGTGTTGAGCCACCATTTCGTCCTCGCGAATCGAGCGCAGAATGCGACCCCATGGCGAAGCAAGCACGGTGTTCAGTAACCACCATGTCAGAACGGTAGCGGTGACACCGATAATGGCGAGAACCATGAGATAGGGTGCTGGCTGGCCAAGACCGAGCAGGTCACCAACCGTGACGGCCATGCTGTCAATGCCGTCGGTGTTTGAACACGCCGTTGCAGACAGAGGTGTGCCATTTGCATCGACCGGCCCGTCGCTTCCACAGAACCACCACTCTTGAAGCGGAAGCGTGTAACGTGAGATGCCGACAGCGCTGCCCCATGAACCAGCGCGGAGCAGGGGCTCGCCGCTCAACAATACACGAACGATTTCGCCAAGTGAAATCGTGATGATGGCAAAATAATCACTGCGGAGCCGTGCCGTTGGGAAGGCCAACAACCAACCTGCGAGTGCGCCCAACACCATCGCAAAGACCACAGCAGGAATCACGGGCCAGTCGTACCCGTGAAGGTCCTTTGGTGCCGTCAGCAAGCCAACGGTGATGGCGCCAATAGAGGCAAAGAAGATGACACCGAAGTTGAGTTGACCTGTAATACCTGTGTGAAGGTTAAGCGACATGGCGAGGATGGCAAAAATGGAGAGCGTGACCAAAACGTTGGAGACCTGAAGAGCCTTGACAAAGGTGGCTTGATCGGAGTCGGCAACGGGCAGCCAGTTGATGAAGAGCGCCATGATGAGGGCGAGCACGATGAACAACGCCCACGACCCTCGCTCACTTTCTCGCCCATAGGGCATCTTGAAGCGCGCAAGAAGATCTTCCCGATTGACGTCAACCTTGGCGTTGACAAAGGTGGAAACACGAACACCGATATCACTCGCTCGAACACTGACCTGTTGCGTTTTGTCATTCACAACATCAGTGATGGAGTTCAAACGGGTTTGGACGGAGGCTGAGAACTGATGCCAAGTGGTCGAGACGCTGTTGAGCATGGCTGGAAGCCGCTCGCTTTGCTTCATCTCTCGGTCACGCAAAATGTAGCTTGCCTCACGCCAAGCGAGCAGGTACAACAGGATGGGAACAGCAGGCCAAAGAAGGAAGCCGATGTTCGCAAGGAAGGCAATCAACACCTCTTCTCCATGCATTAACCACAACCAATGTTCCTGTTCAGCAGCCGTCAGGGCCGGGGGGGCACGGTCCAGGGTGATGGAAGCCTCCCCTCCGGTCAGCATCGCGAAGATACCATCGTTGGCGATGGAGTGCTCACGAACAAATCCACTGAACCGATAGACGATGTAGGCGATGATGGACGACAAGAGGTATCGTTGACCTCGAATACCATTACGCATGCTGAAATGATGCAGTCCGGTCGGAGCGGCAAACACACCCAACCACGCCGCTCGTTTCGGATTTGGCGTGAAATCGTCCTCGGCCCGCTGGCGAATGCGCTTGATCTTCCACTGATCGTAGGCGTCCCCGATTCCTTTTGGCATGATGAGCAAGATGGCGATGATGAGCACATAGGGCATGACCTCTGCTAAGTTTGCATAATTAGAACGGCCGAGTGGGGACCCGATGCCAATCAAGATGGGGGATGAGACCGACCGGACAAAGCCGATGATAACGGCTCCAACAATGGCTCCTGGGATGGAACCGATGGTCCCCAGCACAATCACTGCAAAGGCTGGCAAAAGCAGCGTGAACCCTGTCTCAGGGCTGTAGCGTATGGTCATGGCAAAGATGGCTCCACCGATACCCGATATCCCCGCCGAGAGGAACGCGCTGGTCATGTGAACCCGTTCCACGTTGATGCCGCACGAGGCAGCGAGCTCGGGATTGTCGGCAACGGCTCGCATGCGTCGTCCGAGGCGTGTTTTGGTAAGCAACAAGAGCAAGAGCCCGACGGATGCAAAGATGACAAACGGCATGGCGGCGCTGTAATAAGCATAGTTGGACGTGAGCCCCGTTACACAATCGCTGCCAACCGAATAGACATCCGCCAGCGGTGCTGACCCTTCGGTGGTGATTTTCTCGTAGATGGGAGCACCCGTTTCTGGATTGGTGCCGACTTGTTCGCAGGCGCCGTAGCGATACACTTCGCCGCTTTCCAACGACCGGTCACCTAAGTTGAGTTTGGTCACCGTCGTGGAGGCTTCAAAGCGTTGTTCCCTTGCGATACGCCAGTCAATATCGGGTTCGTATAATTTAGTGCCCGCACCAAAGCGGAGATAGACAATGGCTCTCAGCACCAAGGCGACACCCAAGGAAGCGATCATCATCACGTCGGGGCTCGATTTTCGATCTCGAAAGCCTCTGAAGACCAAGCGGTCGATGATGATGCCAGCGATTCCCGTGAGCACAAAGGCTCCAACAAGGGTCCAAACAAGGAGCGACCAAACGAGGACACTGTCGGATGGTGTCGCATGCAATGGATAGAAGAAATCCATCCACATCAACATGACCGCAACGTACATCCCAAGCATGAAGAACTCGCTTTGGGCGAAGTTTCCGTAGCGTTGAACACTGTACGTCAGGGTGCACCCAACGGCGATGGCCAAGTAGGTTGACGACCACGTGAGGGTACTGAAGCCAATCGATGACAGGTTGAAGTAAATCGTGGCCTGCGTGTCCAAACCACGCATCAGCAACTCAATGGTGAACAGGACAACCAATAGCAGGAACAAGGGTGAGAGCACCATCAAGGCTGAGCGGTACCAACCAGGCGTGAGATCGTCAAAGACCACCTTGACCAGCAAAAATCCCATGGAGATGAGTTGGAGGGATTGCGACAACCACACCATGTCGTTGGGGATGTTCCCCCCCAACACAGCGTCGATGCCGTTGCTGATACCCGACTGATACAGCAAGCCGAGGACAGCGTCGAGAGCAACGATGGCTGCAATCAGCAACCTCCGTTGCAGACGGGAGAGGTCTCCCAGTCGTTCCCGAACACTTTCCATGGACTCACGCACCTTGCTCACGCTCACTACGCCACAGGTCCCGGTTGAGGGTTCACCCCTCACGGGCGACTGGACGGAGTTCGGTGAACGTCAGTTCAACTTCGTCATCAAGCGTCTTGCACGCCGTCGGTGGCCGTCCAGTACTTGGTACAGGTGTAGGCACCGTCGTCGACTCCGGTAGCAGAGTAGCCACAGATATCGTAACCATCGCCGCCAACGTCACCGTTTTCCAGGAACGTGTGGAGGCCGCTTGCGCCTTCGTACTCGTCGCCGACGAAGCCGATGCAGTCGGAGGGCGTCAGGTCCATGCCTTCGTCAGCCATCATCGTGCAGATGACAGCAGCCTGACCGAGCATCATGATCGAGTCGTAGGAGGTCAGGACGTAGGCCTTGATGCTGCCAACGCCGGAAGCGTCGTAGCGAGCCTCGAAGTCACCGTAGGAGGTGCCAGCACGAGGCGAGGTCACGTAAAGGCCGTCAGCAGCCATGTCGTCGGACAACTCTTCGAGCAAACCAACACCTGCAGGTCCGTCACCGCTGAAGAGCATGATATCCAAACCTTGGGTGGAAATTTCGTTGAGAATAGCGGCGCCATCAGTCACGTATGAAACGATGAACACGGCGTCACACCCTTCGTTTGCGATGGCTGTGACTTCACCTTGGAAGGTGGTTTGTTGTTCGCCGTAGCCAAGGGTCATGCAAACATCCCCGTCCCAAGCGTCAGCAGTGGCGTTTGCGAGTCCGGAGCCGTAATCGTTGCTCATGTGCAAAATGGCAGGATTTGTCACGTTCATGGAGGCCATCATGTCGGCCACTGCGGGGCCTTGAATGGCGTCGCTGGGGACGATGCGGAAGAAGTCGGGGTAGGCGTCAGCGTCGCTCAGGCTAGGGTTGGTCGAGGCATAGGAAATCATGGGTACGCCAGCCGCAGAGAGGACGGCGTTGGCGGCCATGGAAGCACTGGAACAAGCGGCGCCGCCGGAGGCCCAAACGCCCGAGTCCACGAGGGTCTGAGCAGCCGAGGAGGCGA
>JAYPCE010000064.1:0-5037 GCA_038124565.1 Candidatus Poseidonia sp. | reverse complement strand
TCCTTCCCAAGCCACCTCTCCTCAAGCGTTCAAATAGTCTGAAACGATATGTTCAGCATGACACACAAATTTGATTCCATTTTGGATGCGATGCTGAAGTGCGAAGCCGGTTTTATGCCGTCCCGAAACGGCGAGAAATGGGGCTACATCGATGAGTTTGACCACGAGCTTGGAACATCAAAGTGCATCTTTGAGACCGATGAAGACGGTTCGTTTTTCCAGATGACCATCATCAACGAAGAGGTAAGAGAGGACAACGTCCCCGAACTGCTTGAGGTCATCAACATCATGAACGGCGTTCAAGACCAATTGCGTTTCTATTACAACGTGAAAAGCGGCATGATCCATGCCAAGCGTGAGTTCATCGTCCAGGGACGCAGAACAAAAGAAGTTGGGGAATTGGTCTCCGAGCGCTACCAGCGAATGAAGGACATTTTCGACGACCTCTTGTGGGCATTTGATTGGAAGATGAAGGTCAACGGTCCGTTTGAGGAGATGTTTGAGGGACTTGGAAACCGAAGTGCAAAGCGAAAGCAAAAGCGCGACCGAGACGACCGAGACGACTTTGACCCGGCTTACGCTTGATGCCCCCCCGAAGTGAACAGAGGGCCCCCTTGTGTTGTGTGCGTGCTCAAGAAAGAATCCATTTGCGCCGCTCGTTCAGCCACCAACGGAACTTATGAACTGAAGGACGAACATCACAAAGGCCAGCACGGCAAACAGGGTAATCATCGTTAGGGAAGTACCAACACCCCCAAGAAGAGACCCGTCCTTCTTCAGTGCTGAATAAGCGAGAAGGCCGAGGAACGCAACACCAAGTAAGATGGCAACGATGGTTTGATTGCGAGGTTGTTCAACCTCGTAGAAGTATTCTTCTGCACCAAAATCGTAGTAATCAATACGGACACCAATGGATTCGTTGGCCTCACCGTTGAGCACAAATTCGGCGGTGTGGTTGAGTTTGTCGTATTCGCCAAGTTTCGTTAACTCGTACTCACCCTCTCCATTCATTTTGAGATGGTACATGCAAACGGCGTTCGCAGATTCAACTTCACAATGGTCTTTGTAGGGATCACGTTGAAATTCCCAGGTTACGCCTATGTAGATTTCAGGACGGTAAGCCTTTGCAAAGGAGGTGTAGGCAGGATCGAGGAAGATGATGTACACGGATTCCTTGATGCCGTGAGAAACCTTGGGATCAGCATTAAACTGGAAGACGCCATCGTCATCGCTGTAGAGCGTCAATTCCACCCGACGATTGAAATCCCATTGTCCGGCCGAGAGCAGGCTGCTGTTGGTGAGGAATAAAAGCACCAAGAACGGAAACAAGAAGCCAACAAGAAACCTCATTCCTTTGCCTTCCGGCTCCTCTTTGTTCGGTTCCTCGCTTACAGGTTCCGATAAGGTCGCTTCCTGCTGCACTGCTTTTGCGGGAACGATCTCAACGCTGGCTGGTTGCATAGGCGAGGAGATGATGTTCGCTGAAGGAGCAGGGGTTTCATTTCCATCGTCCATGCGAGAACGAACGGCTTGTTCGGTTTAACCATCTCCCCGTCAACATCGTTTTTTCACCACATTGGCGCGAGCAGATGACAACCGAGGGTGCGTTGTGGGATGGAGCTTGGCTGAACCTGGCCGGAATTGAACCGGCTCCTCTGCTTGCGCAGTGTGCACCGTACACCAAGGGCGGGCCGTAGCCTTTCCACCATTCCTCAACCCGAGACACCTGCAAATGCGCGTCCATGCGCGAACGGGTGACTTCAGCCACCCCACGGACCGTCATCGGGGAGGAATTGGAAGCAAGGAGGGACGGTCTCCACATCGGTGTAGTCGTCCTCGTCCAAACACACGATGGTCATCTCCATTGGGGCTCTGGCCATCATCGGCGGTAAGTCGTCATAGTAGGCCTTGATGGCCTTCATGACTTCACCCAGCGAGGCTGAACCATGGGCCACCGTCACGATGTGGCTGACCTCCATCGATTTGATGTGAGGAAACACCCTGTTGTATGGTTGAGTCTTGGCTAATTCAAGCATGGTTTTCGCAAGCATTGGCGTCGCCTTTGCACCCGACCATTGCAAATCCTTGACGGGGTTGCTCATCCAAACAGGGTCACTTTGCAGTTCCAAGGCCTGTCCTAACCACCACGGGCATCTCGCCACGACCTGTTGCTTGAGCGGCGCCCTCACGGCCAGCATGGCGTGTTGCTGCCACAACGAGGGGGCCAGCATGGTGAGGTCGCCATGAACGATGTGAAGTTTGAACATTTCACCCAGCATCCCATACGTTCTGCTCTCAACCTGTCCTGATGTGCAGGCTGGATGGTCAATCAACCACTGCAAGAACGCCGCGTAGGCACCATCGGGCCAACCCTGAATGGGAGGCCTGTTCCCTAAGATGGTCTGAGGTGGTCCGTGGTCGTCCATGACCCTCAACCACCTCGCCATGTACTTCTCGAAGGTGTCGGCGTTGGGATGATGGTGCTCACCCATCTTAAGGTCGAGCAGCGTCTGAAGTTGGGTGGTGGTCAAGGACATTTCAGGCACGGTGCCCCAACACCACGGTTGCATCGCCTTATCCCAGTCTTTGAGACCCAGTTCGCTGTCTACTGCGTGAACCACCTCAAACACCGTCGCATGGTGGCCCCTCAAGTCGCCGTAGATGTTGGTGCTCAACCAGTCAACTGGCCCTTTCCTGGCCATGTAGGTCTGGTCAACGACATGGAAAAAGTCGTCTTCGGGATAGGTGAACCATGGGTGTTGGTCGTCGTTCATTGTGATGTTCTTATGGTCAACAATCACCAACCCGCCTTGCCTGATCTTGTGGACGTAGGATGACATCATGTTCACAAAAACCTGATTTTTGTTCGTGCTGTTGGGGGCCATCCACACGAGCCAATCGATGTAGAGAATGTCAACGGGTGGCATCTTCGTCAAGGTTTCGTAGGCTTCACCGACGGCGTGGACTTGCCAGTGAGGCGTCCTCAAGGTGGTGTTCCTGTAGGTTGGATGGCCATGCACCGTGTCGGCCAACCTTTGGTAGTTGAGGTCCATGAGTTCAAACGACCCCACGCCCCAATCGTCTGGAGCATAGTTGCCATGATCCACCATGAAGTGAATGAAGGGGTGCTTGATGTATTCCAACAGTCCGAAACTTGCCGTGTAGTTGATGGCAGCGGCAGGATGGACCATCACCAGCGGCCTGTCCTCCACCAGCGTGATGGGCAGCCCAATACCTGCGGGCGGGCCGTGAAAATAGCAGTGACCCACACCGTCGTGAGTCTTGCTGTGCCTTGCCATACTCATCAGACACACCTCGGATGGTAGAGTGGAACGACCCTGAAGATCCTCTTTGTCTGCCTTTCCAACCTGCTGTACTCGTTGGCTTTGCACACACCGCCCCAATACGGCGATTTGGCCGTGTCATAGATGGTGTCCCTGTGCAACGTAATGATATGTGCCGTGCACAATTTCCCCGATGCTTGTGGGTCCGAAGGTGGGTCTTCGGAATAGAAGCAAAGGAAGAACAGGTCGTCTAAGGCGACCAACTCGTCAACGAAGTATTCCAACCTCCTCAAGTCACTGTTACAATACGCCAACTGCAAGCCGAAAGGCTTCAGGGCTTCTGACCACGTGTGAGGTGCTTGTGAATTCGTCACCTGCTTGAAATCGTTCGGTGTGGTGTCGGCGCCCGTTGCGTTGGCGACCATCGAGAGGGTGGTGGCCACGCACGACGGTCCAACTTGCCTTGTGTGCTGCAATTCCAAGTCGTGGAAGAACGGACCAACGGGTTCGCCCATCCTCTCCTCGTACCACAGTGGTGCGGTGGGGTTGGGTTTCCACATCAGGCTCATTCCCATTCCTCCTTAAACTCGTCATCAAAGGTCGGTGTATCATCGTCCCACGCTGCCTCAATCTTACTCATGAGACAGGTCGGGCACGAACAATCGTGCTCCATCCACTCACCCAATTCTTGTATCCTCATTTTGGTAAACTCGTTTTGGAGTTCAAAGAACTCCATCACCAGCATCCATAGCTTCATTATTTCCAATTTTTTACTCATCGTGTTTCCTCCTTAATTCGTTGATTCTTCTGTTCGCTTCATGTCTCCAACTCTCTCCGATTTCCTGCCATTCTTCTCTGGTGTACTGGCAATCGAAATCCTCAGGTCTGCCCTGTGGCCAATGTTCGTTCCACCATTCAGCCCTCACCTGCTCGTAGATGTCCTGCTTGGCGTTCATCAGCCAAATGGCCGTGTCGTCAATGCACAGATGGATGAGCGAAATCATCGCTAAACCAAGCGATTCGTGTTCGGGTTCAATGCAGAATTCCTCATCGGCCGTGTGGTCGGTTGCCCTCCCACCGAGATAGGGCACATGGTCAGGGACGTACCACCAAGCACCCAATGAATGCCCGACGACGTGCCTGCCTGCATAGACCACACCACCTGTCCCACCGTGTTTTCTCATCCAGCTTGTTGGCCTCGTTCCCTCCTCGAGCATCTTCATGTGTTTCGCCATGTCACCTGGCCTTGTCCAACACCTCAAATCAAGGGAGAGGTCAAAGGCGAAAGTGTGGCCATGCTGTCCCTGAACCGTGATGGTAAAACCATCCACTGTCACATGCGGTGAGTCGTGAATCAGTTGCATCAGAGCAAGCCAATGTTCCATCTTGGCTTTATCCTCCTCATTGGCTTCGCCAAAGAATTGGAGATTGTGGTCCATGGTGGTGAGGCACAATTCCCAATCTGGCCATGTATCCCATGGGGTTCCGTTGGCGATGTTGTGTTGGTTGTAGGCCTGAAAGATGCTCAAGAGGCCTTCCGTAATGTCCAACTCAGCGTTGTGGTCAATCAGTTCTTCTGGATGGGTGTATCCTTGGTCAACAAACCAACTTCCTTCGTGTGTCGTTATGTTCATTCTTGTGTTCTTCTTCATGTTGTCTTCTCCTTTGTTTGCGTTTTTGCACCGCCGTGCGATGAAATGGCAAGGGCACTGGGAGTCGAACCCAGATCGAAGGGTTCGCCACCCAACATGCT
>JAYPCE010000063.1:2363-5046 GCA_038124565.1 Candidatus Poseidonia sp. | reverse complement strand
GTATCGCATGAACAAATACTGCGCCTTAAGTAGGCCCTGAGCGGCATGATGAACATGAACCGTGCGATAACGCTCCTCATGATTGCCTGCTTAAGTCTCTCCACCATCACCTTCGGTGTGGCGGCAGACGAAACCCAAGACATCGCAGCCAACGCTGCAGCTACCGGGTCCCACGACACCTTGGTCGCTGCTTTAACTCATGTTGGCCTGGTTGAAACGTTGCAAGGCGAGGGCCCGTTCACGGTCTTTGCCCCCACGGACGCAGCCTTCGTGGCAGCCGGCATTGACCTCGCTGCCTTTGACACCGATGAGGCCAATGCCACCCTTGCTGACTACCTCCTTTACCACGTCATTGAGGGTGCGGTTGATGCTGCGAATGTGACCGATGGAATGGTCGCTACCACCGCCAATGGAGACAATGTTACGTTTACGGTCACCAACGGTACGGTGATGATTAACAATGCTACCGTGACCGCTGCAGACGTGATCGCAAGCAACGGAATCATCCATGTCATCGACACGGTGTTGACGCCTCCCCAGGAGGAGGAACCTGCTCCACAAGGACCACCCGGTGAAATGTGTTACAACATCGCGACGCACACCATTGTCATCGGTGCTGACGAAGCCACCTGTGGGGCGTACATGTACCTCGAAAACCACGAAATGAACGGGCAAAATGTGACCGGTTGCTACAACAGCGTCACCCATGCCTTCACCAATGTCTCACAATCTGTCTGTGAAGGTCATATGTGGGTGCCGCCGGTGAATTTGGCGATGACCGCTGCCGCCACCTCGGTCCATTCGTCTTTGGTTAACGCCTTGGGTGCAGCAGGCCTCGTTGACACCTTGACTGGGGAAACCAACTACACCGTCTTTGCACCAACCGATGCCGCCTTCGAAGCGGCCGGTATTGACCTCACGACCTTCGACACACCCGAGGAACTCGAAACCCTCGCTAACATCCTGCTCTACCATGTGCTGGTTGGCGAAACGCGTTCAACAGACCTCGCAGATGGAACAACGACCGTGACCGCCGCCAACGGAGATAGCCTTGACATCGTCGTTTCAGCCACCGGCGTGTTGGTTGGTGGAGCCAGTGTTACCGTCGCCGATGTGCCCGCATCCAACGGTGTGATTCATTTCATTGACTCTGTTTTGATGCCTCCAGTAGAGGAGACTCCCGGGCCGTTTGACGACGTGGACTGTGCCGTCACCATCGGCGTTGCTGAAACTGGTTATGCCTACACTGTGCCCTCGGCGAGTGTTGCTGTCGGCGAAACCGTTTGTTGGTATTGGGAAGACTCCAGCATGCCACACAATGTGCGGCAAGTTGAGGCTGGTGGATCTTCGAACTACGTGGCGAACGGGGTGACTTCTGGAGCTGCAGCGACCACCGTCGCTTTCTTCCATACCTTCACCGAAGATACCACGTTCTACTACGCATGTGAACCGCATGTTGGTCTCAACATGTTTGGTGAGATCACCGTCGGAGACGGGGGTTCACCACCGGTCACTGATGCCGTTCCGGAGCCCAACGAAAACACACCCGGCTTCCTCGTCTCAACGGGCGTCCTTGCCTTGCTTGGTGCAGCCGTACTGATTGGCCGCCAACGCAACGACTGAAACCGTCGATTGACATGCTGAAGCGAATTGCTATCAGCACGCTCATCGCGCTGGTGCTGACCGTTGCTGTATGGGCCACGCTGGTCGCCTCCTACGATGAAGAACGAGGAACGCAAAACGTTGTCGCTGTTTCTGCTGAGCCCACCGGAAGTACGGATACCGATGACCGGTTAGCAGCACTCTCGTTTAACGGCCAAGCTGAATCGCTTTCGTGGGCTTCAATGGACATCTCAGTAGAAGTGAACGGGGTGTTCCATAGTTGCGGCTTTGGTGCACAATCGCTTCCCTCAGCAACAGACGCCTTGGTTCAACCTCGGCTTGGTGCAGACGGACACACCTTCACGACCGTTGTGGACGCAACCAATGAAGATGCGTTTACGCACGTGTTGATCCCTGCGCAAACACTGGGCGGCGAAGACGAATACACGATGCGTTTTTCTTCAACCGACGTGTATCTCGCAGAAGATGTGCGATGGGCGTTTCTTGAGGGTGTTGAGTTCAATGAAGTGACCTCAAGCGACAACATCACGTTCTCCAACGAAACAACAGAGCGTCTCGAATGGTACGAGTACGATTTAACCGTTCACCGAATCACTCCGATTGAGGGTGTATACCTTTTTGATGTCGAGGGCGTGACGTACAAGGTTCAATTTGTGAGCTATTACAATCAGAACGATGAGAGGCGATATCCAACGATGTTGATGGCGGCCCTCGATCCGACGGCCTTTCCCGCGTTGACCAACCCCGACCTTGTCTCGCCTGCCCCATGTCTCATCGTTTCGGGCGATGATGACCTCGTGACATGGAATGCAAACGAGACCGTTCTTCTTTACGAACACGGAACTACCATTCGTTCGGACGAAGCGCCGCTCACGGTACGTGTGCGTTATGAGGCGGTTGATGTCCGAATCGTTGAAGTCCTTTCCACCTCAGCGGAGGAATAGATGAGGCGTCATGTGTTTCCTGTGGTGACGTTGCTCATCGCGATGTTGCTTGCAAGGCAACTTTACCCGTATGTATCGGGCAATGAACCGACCGTTGTGGACGGCTATGCTGTTGA
>JAYPCE010000063.1:0-2263 GCA_038124565.1 Candidatus Poseidonia sp. | reverse complement strand
CCCAATGGCATGTTTGTTAATGCAACCGTGTTGGTTGATGGCGTCCCAACAGGGAACCACCAAAGTAATGCCGTGGATATGATGCCCAATGGAACCTTGGTGTGGCACAGTGGTTCAACCTGCAACATCTGTCAAGAGAGCGATGAACGAAACGGCGCACTGCTTTGGGTGAATGCGACCACTGGTGAACACGGGGTGTTGGCCAGCGGCGTGCGCAATTCCTTTGACGGAGTTTGGGTGGGCGGACATGGCTATTTTTTCACGGATAACGGCCGAGATTGGGAAGGCGACCACCCATATGAGGAACTCAATTTTCTCAAAGAAGGTGCAGCCTATGGTTGGCCCGACGATGACCCAGAACACCCCGTACCTGAAGGAACCGAGGCTCCGATTGGAACGTGGACGCCGCACACATCGATGAACGGCGTTGACCTGAGGCCACCCACCTCGCCCCTTCCGGGACTGGAACCCTCTGAGGGCTTCACGCTCTATGCGACGGTGTATGGCTCATGGAACACCCTCCTGCCACAAGGTCATGAAATCCTTCGCCTCGATGTGCGTTTATCCGAGGAGACGGGTTCCTACACCACAGAAATCACGCGCTTTGCATGGGACGCTGGAACCCCGCTTCCACTCGCGTTCCATCCGGATGGAACTCTTTACTACGCCACCTTTGGAAATGGAGGGTCTCTGTTTGCGATCACCGCGGTTTGAGGTGCTCAAGCCGCCAGCCGTTCTGCCGCCTCGGCGAGGCCCTCACCGGGTTGGATGAGCGAGCGAATGTAGCGAGGCACGCTTTCTTCAGAGCGCTCCAAATCCTGCCGGTCACCGCACCACTCCACTTCGGAAGTGGGAGGCGCTTGTGAATCAAGCGAATGCTCAACGGTCCAAATTGAGCATCCGCTGTTGTCTGAGGAGGCGACTTGCAAGTACCATGCCTCGTGGTTGTGTGTCGTTGCTGCTGTGAGGTGATGGCGCTGAATGAAGCGAACAATGCAGTCGTCCACGATGTGGAGCACTCCCATTTCGTTCAACATCTCAAGAACTTCCTCGTGTTCAGAACCAGGCTGGAACCAAAGTAAGGGCATGGCGTCGGCTTCGTACCGTATCACCAATTCACGTACAACCTCCAGCGCCCGTTCTGGTGCGAGGAAAAACACGACCACTTCGGGGTTTTCGTGCATCTCTAAACGCCTTCGAATAGGTCGGCCGAGAATACTTCCCCCCACATCACGTGGGTGAATGGGCACCAACCGCCAGCCACCGTGACTGAGGTCGCGAATCGCTTGGTGGGCTGGCTTTTCAGAACGATGACCTGCCCCAAGGATGTGAAGGCTTTGGGCCTGCCTCACGGTTTCCAGAATGGCAGGGTGAGCATCCCGGAGCATGCATGGAAATGAGCAAAGGCGTTTTTGAAACGGTGTTCAGCACCGTTGAACAGGAGTATAAAAGAACAACAAGCGAGAGAAAATCATGAGCAAATCCTTCCTTTTGGTTGGCGGAAGCAGCGATATCGGCTTGCAATTGGCCCACCTTCTGCTCGATGAAGGGCACGAAATCACCGTGCTCGCTCGGGATGTTGAACGTATTGCATCGCTCGCTGGGCGTGGAGCCACCATTGTTCAAGGGGATGCTCTCGACGAGGAAGCGGTTCAATCCGCTGTTGAGCAAGCCATGCTCCATGGCGACGGCCTTGCAGGAGTCGCTCATTTGGTCGGCTCCATTGCGTTACGCCCTCCCCATGCGATGAGTCTCGTTGATTTTGAGGAGGTCATCCGCACCAACTTGACCTCGGCATTTTTGACGCTCAAACTCGGAGGCAAAGCCATGCTCAAGGCCGGGCAAGGCCGGATGGTGTTCACTTCAAGCGTTGCAGCGAGTTATGGGTTGACCAACCATGAAGCCATCGCAGCGGCGAAAGGCGGTCTTGAAGCCATGGTTCGTTCGGCCGCCTCCACCTATGCTCAACGCGGCCTGCGCGTGAATGCCGTGGCTCCAGGACTGACCGAAACGCGGTTGGGCGCCTCGGTGTTGAAGTCCGAACCCATCCGTGAAGCCTCGGTGGGAATGATCCCTATCAAACGCATCAACGAACCATATGAAATAGCCAAGAGCATGCACTGGCTGTTGACCCAAGCACCTGATAACTTCACAGGCCAAGTGTTGCATTTGGACGGCGGGATGTCGCAGTTGAGGGGGTGAAGCGAATCAGAATCGCCGTGGTGGGCGCTGGCATTGCTGGGTTGGCGATTGCGCTGGGGTG
>JAYPCE010000062.1:0-5220 GCA_038124565.1 Candidatus Poseidonia sp. | reverse complement strand
TTCCACCTGCTGCACATTTGTTCTTCAGGGTCTTTGCAAGTTGATTGATGTCAATCGCTGCGTCGTCAATGCCCTCCACTTTTGTTACGAATTTTCCATAGCGTCGTCGTTCGGTTGAGATGATGGCTTTTTGTTGCTCTTTAGCGATTTCTTGACAGATGCACAATTCATCGGGAAGCCCGCAAACATTGCAGATGGCAGCCATTGTTCTTCATCACCTCGTTCGTTGTTCACTGTTGATTGTTCATGTGCGTCTTCAAGCGAGCGATGCTACGACGCGTGGCCTTGTAGGCACCCATGTTGGAAGGAGTACCGCCCAAGGCCTTCTCAGCACGCAACTGAAGGAGTTCTTCTTGAAGTTCCAAGAGACGGGAGGCACGGGCCTCTGCACTCATGGACGCGATTTCTCTGTTCGAAACATAACTCATTGCTCATCGCCTCCCTCTGCTTCGGCTTGTGCGGCTTGAATCTTGAGTTCCTCATTGGAGTACACAGTGATTTCGTGGGGCAACTTGGTGCCTGGTCGCATGATTTCAACTGTGACACCAATGGTACCCAACTTCTTGACAGCGACCGAATACCCTTTGTCCATGTGCTGGAGTGCGGTTTCGCCGCAATATTTGACGTGCCCGCGGATGTACTTCTCGGTACGGTTACGGGAACCGGTCAACTTTCCAGCCACGGTGATGATGACGCCGCGGGCGCCAGCATCCATGATGTTTTGAGCGCCGCTGTGACAAGAGCGTCGGTGGTACCAACCTCGCTCAAGCGAGGCTGCAATCTTCTCAGCCATAACTTGGGCATTGAGGGTCGGGTTCTTGACTTCCTCAACCTTCAGTTTTGGATTGGGCAAGGTGAACTCTTGGTCAAGGCGGTTTTGCAAGTCATTGATGATCTTGCCTTTTCGGCCAATAACCATACCTGGGCGCTCGGCGTGAACCGTCACTTCGGTACCACCTGGGGTTCGACGGATGTCCAAACCACCAAATCCGGATTTCTTGGTGTTGTGCATGAGGAACTCGCGCACGAGCAATCGCTCAACGTTGCGGTTCACGATGGTTCGTAGAATACTTTGCTTGCTCATGATGTTCACCTCAGAAGTCGTCCTCCAACTCGTCACCCATGGTGTTCATGTCTTCCAAGAAGACTTCCAAATTCACGCGGTAATGGTTGCTTGGCGTGGCTCGGCCACGGGCACGAGGAATCCATCCTCGGCGAATTGGGCCTCGGTGAGCGGCGATGTGCGTGATAACCATTTCTTCTGCGTCAATGTCTTCGTATTGGAAGCGAGCGTTTTCCATGGCGCTTTCAATCAGCTTGATGATGGCTCGGGACGCCTTCACGGGGTATCGGCCTGGGCCAATGCCACCCTTTCGGTGACCGACCATCGATGGACCAGAGCGGCGCTTGCGCTTGTTGCCGCTGCCCAAACGGTAGGGGACGGCGGCGGCTTTGCGACGGATGTCGGCCCGGTCTGAATCAATCTTGAGCACCTCGTTGAGGTAAGCGACAGCGGCTCCAGCGGTCTTGTTTTTCACAGCCCGGCACACTTCAAAGCAGTGCTTTGCGTGCATGTCGACGTTGGTGGCGCGGGCGGTAGCAAGGCGGTTGCCCTGAAGCAATTGCGTATACCCAGCCTGTGGAAGTTGGTGGCGACGACTGCGTCGGTCCATAGGATTTCGATTGGCCATCTTCTTCACCTCACTTCAACGGAACGTGCTTTGACGAACGGGTAGCACCAACACCGGGGCCGCTGTGGGCCACACCTCGTCGGGTCACTGCGAACTCGCCAAGGTAATGACCAATCATTTCGGGTTTGATTTCAACCTCAACGAAATGTTGACCATTGTGGATAGCGATACGGCGTCCAACAAATTGAGGAAGGATGGGCATATCTCGGCGATGGGTGCGAATGGTTTTGCTCTCAGAGCGCTCCACGCGAGCCAAGAAATGTTCGTTTTCAACGGACATGCCTCGACCGAGACTTCGGCGAACACGGGAAGGGAGCAAGCCAACAATGTAGTCCTGATCTTCATGTTCAGGCCACATGGGCATCTCGTTGAGTTCAGCCATGGTGAATCCACGGTACGTGAATTCCTTCTTGACGCGTGCCGAGGTCGTCGAGAGGCGCTTACGTGCCTTACGTCGACTGGCCTTTGGGGTCATAAACGACTTCTTCTTACGTGCCATGCATTTTCACCTCAGACTTTCTTACCTCGTCCACGGCCCGTACGCCGTGGTGCGATCAAACCAACCTTGGCACCTGGTGGGGTGCCGCGAGCAACGGAGTTTGGACCGTGAACGGCCTGGTGATTACCACCACCGTGCGGGTGGTCAACAGGGTTCATGGCCACACCGGAAACGTGTGGGTAGAGTTTACCGCGTGCCTTTGCCTTGTAGTAGGCTGCACCAGCAGTTCGCATCGGCATCTCCTCGCGACCATGTCCTGCGAGGACACCGATGGTGGCTCTGCAGTTGGAAGGGAGTTCCTTGAGCGAGCCCGAGGGCATGCGAACACGGACTTTGTCGCCTACTCGGGCTTCAATCATGCAGGAGTTTCCAGCCGAGCGTGCCACCTTTCCACCATCGCCTGGGCGAAGTTCAAGGTTGTTGACGGCAGTGCCTTCTGGAATGTTTCCGATTTCCGTGATGTTACCAGGACGGAGCGCAACGTTGTCACCAATGGCGACTTTCGCACCCACGGCAAGACCTTCGGTAGCGGCCACCAAGGTGGTGTCGCCATCGGGTGTCTTGATGCGGGCCAAGGGGGCACTGTGCACCGGGCTGTGGACCAACTCGGTGACTTCACAGACCACATCTTTGGCGCGTGGCATGCTGTTCTTTCCGGGGAATCGGTGACTGGCCACTCGATAGCGTGGCGAGGAACCTTTGCGTTGTGCACGAATTCTCTTACCCATGATACATCACCTCAGAATGCTCCCAGACGCATAGCTGCGTCTTCAGCGTCGTAACCTTCGGCAAGCTTCACTGAAGCGTGCTTGCCGTGCTTGGAGTTGCGAACATTGACCTTCGCCACTTCAACATCAAAAATGGTTTCAACGGCACGGGCGATCTGTTCCTTCGTTGCACTTCGGCGAACGATAAACTCCAAGCGTTGCTCGGTGGTTCGAGCTTCCATGGACTTCTCTGTCAGCCAGGGTTGAATGATAATGTCGTATGCGTTCATGATATCACCTCAGTTCATGGCCTCCAAAGCAGCCTTTGTAAAGACGGTCAAGCGTCCAACATCGCCTCCAGGGGCAAGGTCTTCAGCACAGAGGTCCTTCGCAGCAACCACATCCACGCCAGGTAGGTTTCGGGCAGCCTGGGCGAGACCGGCTTTTTCTTTCACAACCAAAAGGATGGATTTGGGCGTCTTGTGAACTCGACCAC
Source organism: Candidatus Poseidonia sp. (assembly GCA_038124565.1). GTDB lineage: Archaea > Thermoplasmatota > Poseidoniia > Poseidoniales > Poseidoniaceae > Poseidonia. The sequence goes on along the minus strand of JAYPCE010000062.1, from coordinate 1,827 downwards.
GCATGGTTCCTTTTCCGGCACGAATCTTTCGACCGTTGCGTGCACGGTCCAAATCCACACCAAGCCCCAATTCCGTGAAGATAGCGGCGGCTTTGCGCGTGGCGGAGCCGTGGTTGAAGGTTTCAATGTCGTACTCAGTGGAAGTTCCGTCAACAATTTCGGTGTAGTTGCCCAAAACGATGGGCAGATGCTCAACATGTTCCTCAAATCGGTGTCCACGTGCAGCCACGGTTTCCATGGAGAGGGTTGCAGCCAATGCAGAATTTCGTGCGGCTGTGCGTTGCTTTGCGTTGAGTTTGCGAGACCAGTCTTTCTCAACCTTCGGTCCATGTGCTCGGCGACCGCCCAACGTGTGTGGGTTTTGTGCACCACGGCGAGAACCTGTGCGCCGCATGATTCGAGACACACCACGGCCCTTGCCCCACCATTCAACAGAATGCTTCATCCCCGCCATGGGGCGACGCTTTCCGATGTGAGCGCGGGAACCGTAGGCTTGACGGCGGTTGGCACGGCTGGAAGCCACGGCTAACTTGACCAGGTCTTCCCGCACCTCAGCATCAAAAGCCGAAGGGAGCGTAACTTTCGAACCTTCTTTCACTTCGACCGAGAAACGTGCAGACAACTTTCCAGCATCCATCTCAGTTTGGGTGACCGTGTTGATGATGTCTTTGGTTGCAACTTTCATCTTCAGGCCCCCTGCTTGGATGCCGTACTCACGTACGTGATTTCGTAATCATGGAGCGTACGGCCGGAGCCTCGTGTGGCGTCACGGAACCGGATCAAGCGCTTCGCTGGACCAGGAACGCTTCCCTTGACAAGAATGTAATCTGACTTCACCTCGCCGTAGTGGAGGAAACCACCAGCAGGCGTAATGGAATGGTCTTCGGGATTGGCCACGCGAAGAATACGCTTGTTGTACTCAGTACGCTGGTGGTATCCAGTTTGACCGCCTTGGCGGATGGTCTTGCGGACATATCCGTCACCGAACGCACCCATGTTACCGTGTTGGCGACGCTTCTTGGAGTTCTTGTGAGACTGGAGTTTTCCGCCAAATCGCTTGATGACACCCTGCCAGCCGTAGCCTTTCGTGATCGCAACGATGTCGGTCAACGCGCCTTCGTCAAAGACATCGGCGAAGGAGTATTCTTCGCCGAGCATCTCGTTGGCCCAGTTGAGTTGGTCTTCCATGCTACCGCCAGTAAGACCCATCTCCATCACATCGGGCACCTTGCTGGGCACGCTGGAAAGGGTGTGTGGCTGAGTGGCCACGATGAGACGAACCTCACAGAGGTCAGCTTGTTGGAGGTTGGTCATGTGCTTGGAAGCGTCGTGCTCTTTGCGCTCAGGTAGGCGCTTGAACAACTCAGGGAATGCTTCGGCAATTTGCTCAGCCTCAGCCCATACCTCGCCTCGAGCCTGCATGCCATAAGGAGTCATTTCGTACCCACGAACGCCGAGGATGCGCATCTTTGGGCATTCAACAACGGTCACGGGAACACGAACTTCCTGACCGGCAGAGGTACTTCGTGGGTTCATATCACGAGCCAGAATGTGGGTCATGCCAGCCTTCCAGCCGGCAAAGCCCTGCACGCGGACTTCGCTCGCATCGGTTGTGGGCCACGACTTGACGTGACCGAACGGGCGGTTCGCCCGCTTGCGCGGGCTGAACGCCATCGATCCACGACGTGGGTGGTTTCGCTTTGCCATCTTGGATTCCTCCAGTGTTTCTACAACGCAGTGGCCCCACCGAGGGGGGCGTACGAGGGCCCATGCAGCGTCGAAGCCGTGACACGGAGGCTCATTCCCACGAGCGGGGAACGGCCAGTT
>JAYPCE010000061.1:0-5221 GCA_038124565.1 Candidatus Poseidonia sp. | reverse complement strand
TTCCATCAGCGTCCAGCGTGAGAGTCGGTGACGGCTTTCCCAGGCGTGGGTGGCATTGGGGCGCTCATCGTCGCCCCGTCGCAAACCGTGGTGTTGCAGGTAATTGACGAATTCCAACAGATAAATCGCAACGGCAGCTTGCCCAAGATGGGCGACAAGGTAAGGCCAGCCAAACCATGCAAGGACTGCGAGAAACAGACCTTCCACAACCAAGGAACGCCGAGTGTCGACCGGTCTTGCTCGGTAGGCCCCTTTGACTTGTCGCGGAACGGTCTGAAGCACATGGAGGTAGACACTTCGCCCCCAAGGAGATGACGTTGGGTCGATGTCCCGGGCCCAGTGCCGATGGTGTGTGTGGTTGTGTTCGGTGGTGAAGTGTAAATAGAGCACGGAAAACAACGACAAGCGAGCCGTCCACCAACTGGCAGAGCGTGGGCGCCGATGGCCGAGTTCGTGGGCCGAAACGATGCCGGACGCCCCGTTGCTCAATCCTGCAGAAACGATACCGAAACCAGTCATCACCGAAAGGCCATCGAGGGAAATGCGCCAAAACAGCACGCCGAGCACGACTGGCACAGCAAGTGCATGAAGATGAACGATGATGTTGTGCGCTCGGCCTTCTTGGAGTGGATCGGTATGTTCGGATTGCCCCATCACAACTTCAGCCAGTGGATAGACCACCAGCAACAGCACCAACGGCGCCGCCATCCACCAACCACCGAGCAAAAGACAGCCCAGCGTGAATGAAGGCGTGACCAAACCCCACAGGTGAGGCACCCAACGCTGCTTCATGACGGCAGGTGGACCCTGCTCTCATGTAAAGAATCGCTTCACTTCATGCCGAGCCAACGTCGGAATCGATAGCCTAGGGTCGCACCAGCAAAGATGCCGTTGCGGGTCACCTGGGCGTCCATCATTTCGTCAACATAGCGTTCCAAATTTGCATCCATTCAAATCGTCCTCCTTTTCGCCATCAGCGCCCCTCTTCGGTCCACACCGCTGCGGTAAAACGCAACCGCCGTCATCCATCGGTCCCAGAATCCTCGGAAGATTCCGTTTCGGTACACAAAGCCGTCCACGGCCAGTTTGGTGTAGGTGTCCAATTCTTTATCCATCTCTATCCCTGAAAGTACGCTGCTTTCAGTATGAATTGGGTGGCGGGCCTATATGAATCGGCGGTAAAATTGCCAACAGGAAGATGTAGTAACTAAACTAAGTGTTTTTGTTTACACTATCTTACGACGCTCATTTCTGTCGAGATCTTCATGTTCAACAGCACCTCGCCAAAATCTCTTGAGTACGCACACAACCGACGAATGGATTCGGAAACCTTCAGTCCCTGAGCCAACGCCTGCGCTTTGGTGCCAGAGGTCAACAAGTCCCGTTCGTACGCCAACAACGTCTGCTGCGTGCTTTTCAATTCGTGCCGTGCGAGTTCAATGCGGTCAGAATCACGCGTCCGAATGTTGATCATCAATTCTTTCAAAGCCCCCATCCACACCGGCACATGCTCCATCGGGACAAACGCCTTGGTGCTCTTCACAAGGTTGGGATTCGCTAACATGAACTTCGTCAAATTGTTGGTGTGGTCCATCATGCGCTCCAGGCTTTTTGCCAGATTTGCATATTCCAAGGCTTGCGACCTTGAAAGATTCAGTTTTGTCGCCACGGTGTGCGAGTCGAGCAACAAGCGTGTTTGGCGCTCAATCAAGTAGAGCAACGCGTCAACCTCGGCCTCTCGTTCCTCTGCGTCGGCCAGGAATTCAATGTCGCCGCCCTCAAACACCGTCACGACATCCCGCATGAGCGAAGTTACCATCAGATACATCCGGTTGAGGCTCGCATGGAGCGGCATGTCACCTGCGTTCAACAAACAGCGGAGTTCCATCGTGCCGACTCCTTCGCTGACGATTTCAAACCCTCTCGTTGATTTTAGAAAACGCCGCACTGAACGAGCCAATTGGGCTTGATTGACCTCTTGAAAACTCACTTTGATGACGTCAGCACCCGATATATAGGCGCCCATCAAATGGTCGTGCAGGCTGTTTTCAGGAAGTCTGTTGTGGTCAAAAAAAGCGTGCAGTTCTCGGGTCGAAGTTTCGTTGAGTGGGGTGATGCGGAGCGCTCCGCTTGGTCGCCAATCAACCCTTAGCGAGTCTCGGGGTTCCAGTTTTTGTTCAACCACCCATGGTTTCGGAAGGCTGAGGGTGAAGGTGCTGCCACCCGTTGCCTGCAGTTTTCGTACTTCGTGTTCACCTGGTCCGAGGCCCATAGACGGTGCGCCTCGTGAGACCTATATAGAATATACATCATCCAGTATATGTATTGTGTTTCCTTGGAAAATATCAATGGAACCTGTAACGATTCTCATCGGCCTTGCCCTCATTGTATGTGCCTATATGGCGTGGAATATTGGCGCCAACGATGTAGCCAACGCCATGGGGACCTCCGTAGGTTCCCGTGCACTGACCCTCAAACAAGCGGTGATCATCGCTGCCATTTTCGAATTCGCTGGTGCCTTTTTCGCCGGTGATGCGGTGACAAAAACGGTCCGTAAAGGCATCCTCGTTGTGGATTTTGATAGCGTGACCAAAGCGATTTCGCAAGACATTGCCCTTGGGTTCATCGCTGCCATGATGGCTGCAGCGGTTTGGCTTACCATCGCCACACGCATGGGCCTGCCCGTCTCCACAACCCACTCCATCATCGGCGGTATCATCGGTGTAGGGTTGGTACTTGAAGTGGACCACAACACCCAGTACATTGACTGGGAAGTTGTGCAAAAAGTCGTGATGAGTTGGGTGGCCAGTCCGCTTATTGGTGCCGTACTCGCCTTCTTTTCCTACTACATCATCAAAAAGACCATCCTCGAGTCTGAGAAGCCCGAAGAACGTTCGATGTGGCTTGCTCCTGTTTTCGCTTTCCCGACCTTCTTTGTGCTCGGGCTTGCCCTTCAATTCAAAGCCCTCAAGGGCATTATGCCCGATGCTTGGCTTCCCGTGAAGGAAAACGGAACCTTTGACCCGTTTGCCGCGTTCTGCCCTGATGGAGCCAGTCAGGTGGCTACCGATGCGTGTTACAACGCACAATACGCCGGCTCTTGGATCCCCATCAACTCCATCTTGGTGGCTGCAGCGATTGGTATTGTGGCGAGCGTCATCCTCTACATGGTGTTACGCAAGGTCAATTTGAAAGATGAAGTGAATGGTTTCAAGGGTGTTGAGCGCATTTTCGTTTGGCTACAAATCATCACCGCAGCCTATGTGGCTTTCGCCCACGGTGCGAACGACCGCTCAAACGCCATTGGACCAATGGCTGCCGTCTGGCAGGTCCTTTCATCAGACGGTGGTATGCTCATGAAGGAAGCTGAAATCCCTCTCTGGCTGGTCTTCTTGGGCTCAGCCGGCATTGCCATTGGTGTGATGACCTGGGGTTGGCGCGTGATGGAAACGATCGGCAAGAAAATCACCGACATCACACCGACACGCGGCTTCGCTGCAGAGTTTGGTGCAGCCACCACCATTTTGGTGTTCTCCATGCCGTTCCTCGCCGTACCCGTTTCGACCACACATACACTCGTGGGGGCCGTGGTCGGTGTTGGTCTTGCGGGTGGTGCGAAGGCGGTTGATTTCCGCGTCTTTGGAAAGATTGCAGCCTCTTGGGTCGCCAGCGTACCTGTCGCTGCCTTTGGCGCCGCCACCATCTATGTGGCGTCCGGAGGTGACATGCTGAAGATGATCATCTTGTTGCCCATCGCGTTCACCGCTGTTGGTGTCGCCATGTGGCGCAGTCGCGGTCAAGAAATCCACGTTGAAGAAGCCCTATCGGATGCGGGTGGCAGCCGTGACGGCCCCACGCCCTTTGACATGTTCCATCGACATGCAGAGGCCGTTGAAAAGACCGCCAACCACATGCTCAAGGCCGTGAATGCAGCCTGTGAAGGAAAGGACGCCAGCAAAGCCATCCAGGCCACGATCGATGCCGAATTGGAAGCAGACAACATCAAGACAGAATTGCGGCAGATGGTCAGCGATGACATGCGTTTGGGTTACCAAGTCGGCAGTGAGTACTTCCTGCACATGCTCACCCGCCAGGACCGAATTGCTGATTATGCTCAGAATGTAGCCGAACAATTGGCCTTCAGGGACCTCTTCGACGATGCTGAGGCCAAGAAGAAACTGATGGAAATGGCGGAAGCCGTTGCAGCGACCGTCGCTACGTACGAGGACACGGTAAACGCCTTGCGAGAGTTCACCATCAGCGGCGAAACCAAGGCTGCTCGTGAAAAAGTTGCCCAGCAAATCAGGTCGGTGAATCTGAAGGAGCACGAAGCCGACATGGTCGAAGCTGAGGCGGCGAAGTATGTCTTCTCCAATGGTGACGACAACGCCCTGGCGGCCATGCACATGTACCGTGTGTTGCAACGCCTTGACGATGTGGCCAATGCCTGTGAGAAAGCCGCGAACGCCTTCTTACCCATCCTCAACCAATGAGCGAGTCCTTGAAAGCGAAGTTGTCGTGGGAGGGTCCATCCGAGCCGCTCCCTACCGGCGCACGCCGACCGTGGAATCCGGCTCCAGGAGTGAACCGCATGGCAGGTATGGACCCCCAACTCAAAGCCACGTTGCAAAAGCAACGCTACCACATTGTGGGTGAGCACGGCGGCGTCAAAACCTGTCACTGGACCAAGGAATCGCTCCTCCGTGACCGCCAATGCTACAAAGGCAAGTTCTACGGTGTTGCCAGCCACAATTGCATGCAAATGTCGCCTGTGGTCGACCAGTGCAATCTGGCCTGCACCTACTGCTGGCGCGAGCCGCACATGGACACGCTTGAATTGACCGACCAAGACCCGCTTGACCTCCTCTACGAATCGGTACGTGCTCAACGTCGCTTGCTCTCGGGCTTTGGGGGCAACCCCAAGGTGCCTCGTGAGAAGTGGCTGGACGCTCAGAACCCAAAGCACGTGGCCATTTCACTCAACGGAGAGCCAACGCTTTACACTCGCTTGGGCGAGTACATGGACCTGTGTCACAAGCACGGGATGACGACCATGCTGGTGACCAACGGCACACTGCCCAAGGTCTTAGAGAACTTGGACACCTTGCCCACGCAACTCTATGTCTCGGTGGATGCACCAAATAAGCAGGTGTTCGATGAAGTGTGCCGACCAAAATGGAACAGCGGAGCATGGGAGCAATTTGAGAAAACCATTGACCTC
>JAYPCE010000060.1:0-5933 GCA_038124565.1 Candidatus Poseidonia sp. | reverse complement strand
GTGATTTACGAATCGGCGCGAATCAGCAGCAAACTCCTGCTTGACAGCCTCGGAATCATTCCTGATTGGAACGGCGTTGATACTTGGTTTGAAAGCCGCAAGCGAAGCAAGCAGGGCCGTGCGGCGCTCAACAAAACCTCAAAAGAACCTTCCAGTGGAACACCAACATCAGCGTGAGGCGATTCCATGAAAGCACTGCTTGTGAACAACGCCTACGACTACTGCGAAGCGGTGTGCCGTGAGTCCTCAACGACGTTCTATTCCTCCTTCAGTGCCCTTCAAACAGAGAAACGAAAAGCGGTTCATGCCGTCTACGCCCTTTGTCGATGGGTGGACGATATCGTGGATGGTGACGAAGAGCCGACCGTGGTTGAAACCGAGGCCCTTCACCTCGCTACAGACAAACGCCAGCAACTTGTTGACGAAATCCACGCAGGAAAAACACCCGTTCTGCCCAAGGCTGAACACCGCCGACGTATGATGGCGCTCACCGAAATCCGAGGCAAGTTGGCGCAAGCTCACGAACAGCGAATCACGGCGAACGACCATCCCATCTTCATCGCCTTACAGGATGTGTTCGCTCGCTACCCCATCAAACTCAACGACTTTGAAACTGTCCTGGAAGGCATGGAAGACGACCTCTATCCCGTCCACAACCAAACCTGGGACGAATTGCGCTCCTACTGCTACAAGGTCGCCTCCGCTGTGGGCCTTATCTTGATTGAAATCTATGGTTATGAAGACCGTGCTGCTCGCCTGCATGCAATTGACCTCGGCATCCAAATGCAACTCATCAACGTCCTCCGTGACATCAACGAAGACATGGAGCGAGGACGCATTTACCTGCCACAAGAAGTCTTGGAATCGCACAACATCAGCCTTGAAATGCTCAAGAGCGATTCAATCGCCCAAACTCTGGCCTGGCGAGGCTTCATCGTGGAGTACGTCAACATGGTCAAGCGACACCAAGCCTCCGCCAGTCACCTGTTCGGATTCTTGGACACCCGCGCTCGGGTTCAACCTGAAATTATGGCCGATGCTTACGATTCCATCTTAAGCGAAATTGTGCGACGCTCGGGAGATGTCTTTACACAACCCGTTCGGCTTACTGCATGGCGAAAAGCCATGTTTGGTCTTCGCCTCAGCCTTCGCAAATTGAAGGCTCGGTACTTTGCTTGAAACCGCATGCAGGACCCACTCTTGATCAGCCCAAGGGGGTCAATTCGGGTCGTAGTCAATGATGGAGGCGAGCCAGTACTCGACTTCTCTTCGGGGCATTCGCTTGCGTTGCGCCAAATCCATGACCTGGCCTTCGTCGATTCGATTGACTCCGAAATAGGTTGCTTCTGGATGGCCAAAATACAACCCTGAAACGCTTGATGCTGGGGATGTTGCACAGGATTCAGTGAGATGGAACCCGTGCGATTCAGCCTCTAGGAGCGCAAAGAGCGAGCGTTTGTCGCTGTGGTCGGGACAAGCGGGGTATCCAAAGGCCGGGCGGATGGAGCGGTAATCGGCCTTCATCAAGCGTTCATGCGTCATGTTTTCATCGTCGGGGAAGCCCCATTCTGCTCGGATGACTTGATGCAATTTTTCCGCGCTTGCTTCAGCAAGGCGGTCTGAAATCGCTTTGATCATGATGGCGTTGTAATCGTCTTGCTCGGCTTCAAAGGCTTGGGCGAGCGCTTCGGTCCCGTGAACAGCAACGGCAAATGCCCCCACATGATCTTGGAGTTCACCCTTCGGTGCCACAAAGTCGGCAAGACAAACATTCTGATCCCCAACACTCCGTTGTTGCCTCAGGAAGGCAAACCGATGCTCTTCCCTCCCTTGGATAACGACATCATCGCCTTCTGAATAGGCCGGCCAAAAACCGGCAATGGCCTTGGTGGAAAGCGACTGATGTTGCATGACCTCCGCGAGCATCTTCTTGCCGTTTTCGAAGACATCCCTTGCAGCCTCACCTTTTTCAGGATGGGTGAGGATAGCAGGATAGGCACCTTTCATGTTCCAAGCCGTGAAAAAGAAGTTCCAGTCAATGTATGGCTCAACATCCTCAAGGTTGAGCAAGTATTCTTTCACACCGGTGAACGGGGGCTTGGCGCATGTCTGTTCGTTAAACTCAAGGACAGGTTTTCGTTGTCGTGCTTTTTCCAAGGTGAGTAAAGGCTGGTTGATTTTTCGCTCGTACAGAGCCGTCAATCGTTGGTTTTCTCGGTCGAGTGCGTTCTTGAAATCAAGCCGCTTTTCCTCGTCCAGCAATTGATTGAGCACCCCCGAAATGAGCGAGGCGTCCTTCACGTGCACCACCTCTGCTCCGTAGGCAGGGTTGATTCTCACCGCTGTGTGCTGGCGAGAGGTGGTGGCGCCACCAATCAGCAACGGGATGGTCATGCCTCTTCGTTGCATTTCCTTGGCCACTTCAATCATTTCATCAAGGGAAGGCGTGATGAGGCCTGAAAGGCCAAGAACATCGGCTTGCACCTCTTCCACTTTGTCCAAAATAGTGGACAGCGGCACCATGACGCCAAGGTCATGGACGTTGTAGTCGTTGCATTGCAGCACGATCCCCACGATGTTTTTGCCAATGTCGTGCACGTCTCCCTTGACGGTTGCAAGCACGACTTCTGCCCGTTTTTTCTGCTCGGTTTCAGCCTGATGCATGTGAGGCTCCAACCATGCGACGGCTTTCTTCATCACTCGGGCGCTCTTGACGACTTGTGGAAGAAACATTTTGCCCGAACCAAACAAATCTCCAACAACGTTCATGCCGTCCATAAGAGGACCCTCAATGATGCTCAACGCATCGCCAACATCGTCGTAGGCTTCAGCAACATCTTGTTCGATGAACTCGGTGATGCCGTGAATTAAAGCATGGGCCAACCGTTTGGCGACGTCCTGTTCTCTCCATTCCTGTGCATTCTCCTGAAGGCTTCGTTGTTTTGAAAAACGGTCAGCCATAGAGACCAGGCGTTCCGTTGCATCGGGGCGGCGGTTGAGAATCACGTCCTCGACCATCTCCAACAAAGAATCTTCAATGTCTTCATAGATGGTCAGATGGGAAGGATTCACGATGCCCATCGTGAGACCTGCACCGATGGCGTGGTGCAAGAAGACGGCATGCATGGCTTGGCGAACCGTCTCGTTTCCCCGAAAGGAAAAGGAGAGGTTGCTGATGCCGCCGCTAACCATGGATTGTGGACATGTTTCTCGGATAATCTTTGTTGCCTCGATGTAGTGTTTTGCGAAGTCATCGTGCTCCGCCATGCCCGTGGCGACGGCGAGGACGTTGGGGTCATGAATGATGTCTGAAGGGTGGAAACCAACCTGTTCAACCAAGAGTTGTTGAGCCCTTCGCGCGATTTCTACTTTCCGTTCCACGCTTTCGGCTTGACCGTTCTCATCAAAACCCATCACGACCACCGCCGCACCGTAGCGATGAATCGTCTTCGCTTGCTCAAGGAAGACCGCTTCGCCTTCTTTGAGGGAAATGGAGTTGACAATGGGTTTGCCTTGAATGCATTTGAGCCCAGCTTCAAGCACACTCCATTTTGAGGAATCGATCATGACGGGGACCGAAGCAATGTCGGGCTCGGTGGCGAGCATGTTGAGAAAACGGGTCATGACCACCTCGCTTTCTATCAAGCCCTCATCCATGTTGACATCGATGATATTGGCGCCGTTTTGCACCTGGTCCCGTGCGACTTCAACGGCGTTGTCAAAATCCAAAGCCGTTACAAGTCTGCGAAATTGAGCCGAACCCGTGACATTGGTCCGTTCTCCGACCATGATGAGATTAGAGTCGGGAAGGATAGTGCAGGTATCCAAACCGGCGTACGTCGGGAACTCGCTTGGTTGGCCTGGGACACGAGGAGGCAATCCTTGAACTGAATCGTGAATGGCTTGAATGTGTTCAGGCGTCGTGCCGCAACATCCTCCCACAAGGTTGAGCAACCCGTCTCGAACCAACGAGGCGATGTGGGAGGCCGTAATGTGCGGTGTTTCATCAAATCCTGAGGGTGAGAGTGGGTTGGGTAAACCTGCGTTCGGATAGATGTGGGTTCGGGTGTCGCAGATGTTGGCGAGGGTGGATAACTTGCTTCGCAAACCCGTGGCTCCCAAACCGCAATTGATGCCAATGCTGAACGGTTGTGCGTGCTTCACAGTGGTCCAAAAGGCTTCAACGCTTTGTCCAAATACGGTCCGGTCCCCTTCTTCTTGAATAAAGGTCACCGAGATGATGATGGGCAACTCAACCTGTTTCATTTCAAAAGCATCAAGCGTTGCCTTGATGGCTGCTTTGGCGTTGAGCACATCAAAAATCGTCTCGATGAGAATGATGTCGCAGCCACCATCGATGAGGGCAAGAAGTTGTTCAAGGTAGGCTTGATACACCTCATCCCAGGTCGCCGCTCTTGCAGCGGAATCCTCCACATCCGAAGAGGCCGAAAGCGTGACATTGGTCGGGCCAATCGCCCCAGCAACCCAACAACGCTTGCCCGTTTTTTCGAGATGCTTGCGCACGGCTTCCTTCGCAATCTTCGCTGCTTTCTCGTTCATCTCAACAACGCGGTCGCTTAAGCCGTACTCCGATTGAGCGATGCTGGTGGCGCCAAACGTATTTGTTTCAATGATGTCAGCTCCAGCTTGGAGGTATTGTGTATGAATGGTTTCAATGAGATGAGGTTTTGTGATGTTGAGCATTTCGTTGTTCCCTTTCAAATCTATAGAATGTTCCTCTAAGAGTCCGTCACGAAAGTCCTCTTCCCTCAAGGAATGTTGCTGAATCATCGTACCCATGGCGCCGTCGATGATGAGCATTCGGTCCCGAGCCACCATCTCAAGTTCATCCTTGGGAGACATGGTGGTTCACCCTTGGAACGCTCGGAGGATTTGGTTGAACACATGGCTGTTGTTCATCGTGAAAAAGTGCACACCAGCCACGCCATATTCGAGCAAGGCTCGTGCTTGCTGGACAGCATGTGCAACGCCAATCTGACACACCTCTTCATCGGTTTCACAGGCATTGACATCGTCAATGAGTTTCTGGGGCAAGCTCGTTCCGAAAATTTCAGGCAAGACCGTGAGTTGTTGTTTTGAGGTGATGACCTTGATTCCTGGAATCAGCGGCACATCAATGCCCCTCTCACGGCATGTTTTGTCAAACCGATAGAAGCATTCGTTATCAAAGAACATCTGCGTGATAACAAACGATGCTCCTGCGTCTATTTTTCGCTTGATGTTGGTGATCTCTTCTTCCAAATCATGGGCTTCAGCATGGACTTCTGGATATCCGGCCACACCAATTTCAAAGTTCGTGGCTCTCGCTTCGCTTACATCTTCCAGATATTTTCCTGCGTTCATGTCCACGATTTGCTCGACCAACTCGTTGGCGTAGGTGTTCCCATGAGGGTGGGGAATGAAATGAGGTTCTGTCTTGTTCGGGTCGCCGCGAAGGGCCAAGACATGGTTGAACCCAAGATAGTCTAAATCAACCAAAAAATCCTCGGATTCAAACTTGGAAAAACCGCCGCAAATGACGTGCGGGATGACATCAAGACCGTATTGAAATTTGAGCATGGCGCAGACACCAAGTGTGCCCGGTTTTTTCCGATTCCAAATTTGCTCTGTCTGACCGTGTTCATTGAGTCGGTCTATTTTGTGGGCTTGGTGGTAGGTGACACTGACAAAAGCAGGCAACCACCCCTCAAGGCTGTTGAAAAAATCGTGAATGTTTTCAAGACCCAGCCCTCGGTTGGGAGGAAGGATCTCTAACGAAAACGGAAGGCCGCTTGCAGCATTCCTGTACAACGAAGCGACGTCCACGGGTAGCGGAAGGCATCTTCGTTTTGAACCCTTCACAATTCTTGACGTTTCAATTGTTGAGGATTTCAACCAGTGGGTAGGCTATGACAAAGCCCACTGCGAGCCCT
>JAYPCE010000059.1:0-6670 GCA_038124565.1 Candidatus Poseidonia sp. | reverse complement strand
GCTTGGACAGGGCGAGGGCCATGCGTCATTTGAGCGTGCCGAGTCACGAAACACAGGCGTGGTTGGACTTCTGTCGCCAACATGACTGGCTTGCCGAGTCCGGTGTAGTGGTCTTGAGTGACGACCGTCGAGGTGTTCCTCTAAACGATGCAGCCCCACCTGCCGAGGCCGATGTTTGGAGCGGCCATCCGTGCGTTGAGGTTGAACCGAAAACAAGCGGGCCTGCACGGTGGCAGGAACGGCTACCCCCTTTCCTCCAAGCCTTACCGGAGAGTCTTTGGCCGGCCGCTTTTGAAATTCAAGGAGACGTGCTGATCGTCAAGGTTGAGCCCGAGGTTCAACCCCACGAAGAGGCGATGGCGAACGCAATGCTCGCTCACATGCCCAACGTCCGACTGGTCTGTGCGGACGAGGGCGTCGAAGGAGATTTTCGTATACGCCAACTTCGATTGTTGGCCACGAAAGACGGGTCAACCACCACACAAACACGTGTGAAGGAGAACGGAGCCACGGTTTGGGTTGACCCCAGCCAGGTCTATTTTTCCGCACGCTTATCCACCCAACGCCAGGAAACCCTCACTTCCATGCAGGCGTTTCGCAAATTGGTTGGTCACCCACTTGTCGTTGCAGACCCATACGCAGGCGTTGGTCCGGCCTTCCCACTTCTGCTCAACGAACCGGACCTCATGGCTGGGTATCTTGCCGGCGACCTTAATCCCGCAGCGGTGGAACTTCTCGAGCGAAACATGACCGAATGGACCTCTTCTCTTGAGGCATATGTTCCCTCAACCATCGTGTGTTTGGACGCTCGGGAATGGCAGCATCAACCATCGCTTGTCGGACAAGCTCATGCGTTGTTGGTGAATTTGCCACACGACAGTTTCACCCATCTTCCAGACCTGCTGCCCATTTTGCGCCGTGACACACCTTCGTTGGTGCGTGGGTGGGCCATTGTAGAACGAAGCGACCTTGAACTTCATGAACAGCGTCTCAAGCAGGCGGTCATTGAGGCCGGGGGCCAAGCAACAAACACGAGCGTGAATGAGGTGAAAGGGTTCTCTTCTACACGTTGCTTCGTTGTGTTTCAAACCTTCATCACATGGGAATGAAGCGTTCACTTGATGAAGCCCCTCTGCTTCGCCGAACCCATGGAGAACGTGGTCAAGTGTGAGTGCGGGGCCAGCATTGACATTACCGGTGTGACCCCTCGTAAGGATGGAACCAAGGTATGGTGCCGTGTTTGCGGGACAGTCACGGTTCATCATCGCTGAATGATGGTTGACCCACATCATCGACTTCGTCTTGCCGAGAACGCCAACCCGCAAGGCCGACCAAACACACGATTTCAATCAAGCCAATGGGTAGCGGAATGGATTGACTTTCCACGGTCTCGCTTTCTGGCGGGTTGAAGGCGAGCGAAGCATCGTAATCGTCGCGGAGAATCATGAACCAGTCAAGGTCCCGCGGCAAATCAGCCGTGAGGTATTCGTGACTTTCTTGGTTGACCAAGAAATCATCTTCAATGCGTATGCCGAACCACCCGTCCAAGTAGATGCCCGGTTCGATGGTGATGGCGTCGTAAGGCGCCAAGGGTTGTTGGTTGTAAGACAAGCCGAACAACGGGTCGTCCGTACCGCCGGAGAGCAGCGGGGGCTCATGGACGCAGACACCGAATCCATGACCGAGTGAATGGATGAAATAATCGCCGAAACCCTCCTCTTCAATGTGCGTTCGAGCGATGTCGTCCAAGGCCCAAGCGGGTGTACCCGCTTCGATGAGTGGGAAGGTGAGGTTTTGCGCATCGTACACCGCCATGTAGGCTTTCAGAATCGTTGCGTTGGTGGTCCCACCAACGACATAGGTTCGGGTGACATCACTGACCCAATCGTTCACGCGTCCTCCTAAATCCACGACCACCACATCACCGACTTCAACCACCTTTGGCCCAGCCCCATCGTTGACAGGGTCGCCGTGGGGGATGGCCCCGTTGGCCCCTGACGCTACGATCGTGGAAAACGAAGGCCAATTTGGATTTGAACCGTTTTCAATCATGGCTCGGTCAATCTCATCGGCGATTTGTCGTTCGGTGAGCTCAGCCCCCATCAGCACCTGCCACAGCATCTGCCTGCCAACGTGTTGGCCCACGCTGGCGAGGTGCACCGATTCTCGGATGGAGTCGTCTTTGTTTGGGGAAATACCCGTGGGCGAGGGAAACTTTCCCTCCAAGGCGTTGGCCACTTCGGTTTCACAGGCAGCGGTTGGCGGCACCGTGCAGAGAAGCAACGCGAACAGCACGCCAAGCACCACTGTTCTGCCCATGGAGAGGCGATGCCCCCCCTCCTCTTTGATGCATCGGCATGTTCATGGTCATTCCCCAATCACCGTGAGAAAAGTGAGCAGCATGTCAGAGAAGCCGCTTGTGATTGATGTCGTTGACAATGGGGGGCAATGGACGCATCGAGAATGGCGCATGCTTCGCTACCTCAAGGTCGACACACACATCATTGACAACACCACGCCCGTTGACCAACTTCGTGAATTGGATGGCCTCATCCTGTCAGGGGGCGCGGCACGCGTTGGGCTGAGCGGCGAGTTGGGCAACTGTGCAGCCTTTTTGGAATTGGACATCCCTATTCTCGGCATTTGTGCTGGCCATCAATTTATGGCTCGTCATTATGGAGGGGACGCACGAGAATCGCCAGAACCTGAGTTTGGTGCCATGGAGATTGAACTGGTGAATGGAGGCGGGACCATCTTCGCTGGTACCCGGACAACGCAGACGGTTTGGGAGTCGCACAACGATGAAGTTCACGTTGTCCCCGAGGGATTTTTCATCACGGCGAGCAGCCCGTCGTGCAACGTTCAAGGCATGGAAAATGAGCCAGGTGACCGCTTCGGCCTTCAATTTCATCCCGAAGTCAACGACTCGGAATTCGGTAAAGAGATGTTCGAAAACTTTGTTGAAGTGTGCCGAAGAAACCGAGAACGGTTCGCTTAAGCCGAATGTTTCCCCACATTTTCGGCGGGAATAGTCTTTTAATGCAGTTGACAGCACAATTGACTGATGTCTGCTCAACGACGCACCCCCACCGGCCTGCTTGTGACCCTCCTGTTGGTGACTGCTCTTTCGCCCATGGCGTTGGTGCAAGCGCAACCCGCTGAAGCATCAGAATACTATTACGGCGTCGAATACGATTGGACCAGTCTGGATAATGATTTGCAGAATGTCTCCGGACTCGACATTCAAGCCCTTTTCATGGAGATCATGGAAGACGCCACGGACGCAGGCTTCAATCTGGACCTGGGCCAATTAACCACCGGTTCAACCAACGTTTATGTTCATCAAACTGAAGACATTTCCCCTCAAACCATCCAAGACGCAGACGGTGTTGATGTTGAGGTATGGAGCCGAAGCAGCGAAGTGGTCCTTCGGCACGGTCTGCTTTCCAATTTCATTCTCCTCACCGATTGGTCAGAAACCACGTTCGGCAGCGACACCACTTCTTTTGACATCGGTGTGGTCGCCGAGGCAGAAAACGTGCTGACGGTTGACATCATGTACACAGAATACCTCAACGATGCGTACGAATTGGTCGGCGCAGACATCGATGTGGCCATGACCACCGGTCACGACATGGCGCTGGCCGTTGACATCGCTTTGGAAGGCGGTGGCGAGACCCTCAATGTGGACTTTGACACCGGTATCAACTTTGAATACTCCATTGACACCGATGCAGTTTGGCGTTTGGGTTCAGCCAGTCCGATTTACATTGAGGCTGCAGCTAACGATTACACAGCCTGGGAATGCGTTGACGACGAAATGGATATTGGCGTCTATGAAGAGTGGGGCGAGACCTACGTGTACGATGCTTGCGGCATGATCGATGGTGCCTATACGGGTTCAGCAGAGTATGAAATCTACTTGACAGGCCTACCAACAGAAGAATTTGGATTTGATGCTGGCGCGTTGGACATCACCATTTCAGACGCCTTCCAAAACGCAGGAGACTACAACGAAGCTGCGGAGATGGATTGGATTGAATTTGAAATGGACCAAGACAACGCCCTTGAAGTGGATTTGGGGGACGGAGAACTGATTGAGGTTGTTCCTTGTTCCACCTGCCCTCCCGGCAACCCAGTGATGTTCAGCATGCTCGGCAATGTGTTGGCCTACGCCAGCGCTGCCTTTGGTGATGCCGTCGCTGAAGATTTTGAAGCCCAACTTGACGATTCAATTGGCACCATGCTCGAAGACTGGCTTGGCGATGACGGTGGCGATGACTGGGACGATGAATGGGACAACAGCGAATACGAGTGGACTTGCGACAACGGCGAAGTGATTGATATCTGGTCGGTGAACGACGGCTATGAAGACTGCGCTGATGGGTCTGATGAAATGGACTTCACCATCTATGCAGATTCATCCTACAACGACAACGCCGAAGAAGTCTATGCCTTTTATGGGGCCATCACCCCTGAATTGCTTGACATCGACACCTCATCGGGACAAAGCGGGAACGTGTATTTCTGGTGCGCTGATTATTCCCAATCCATTCCATTCCAGTGGGTCAACGACGGCCCAGCGGACTGTGACGACGGCTCCGATGAAGACGACGGAACGGACACGATGGAATACACCTGTGACGCTGGAGAAACGGTCATGTTGGCCGTCGTGAATGATGGTACCGATGATTGTGCCGACGGTTCGGATGAAGGAAGTGCTACCTACTACATCATGGGCGTTTGGATGTGGGATGACGCCGACGGAACCAGCCTGATGGACGTGAACGACCTCATGGTGTGTGACGATTACATGGCTTGCGATGTCTACTACGACCCCCACTCCGGGGGCAACTCCTTCTGGTTCCAGTTGGATGATGTCCCGCTCCAAACACCCTCGGGTTACGGTGAGTTAGAATCGTGTGTTTGGGCCGATTTGTATCACATGGACGAAACCGCCGTTGCGAGCATCGAAATGTGCGATTCGGAATGGTATGGACCATCGCTCGATTATGCATCAGTGTACTCTGATGGCTACAGCCTCCACATGGACGCCTCGGCTTATGACTACGGAGGAAACGAATACACCGATGTGACGCTCCATGGAGCGCTGGTCGACGAAATGGACAACGTGGTGTGGAGTACCGAAGTGCCTTTTGATGGCAGCAGTGGTGCCACGATCAGTGAAGTCGCTGACGTTTCTGACTACGGTGAATATTGCTTCACAGCAGCCTTGGTACGTGATGGCGACACTGAGCCCTTTGCTTCCGCCACGGATTGCGATGACGTCGAGGAAGAAATTGAACCGAGCGACCGCCTCATCACCATTGCAGAAGCCTTTGCCGACTCTGGACTTGAGAACGTCTTGACGGCATTCGGTGAAAATCTTGAGCAGACCTTCAACGATGTGGCCGAGAACGAGGCCCCTGAGTTCCCCTACGTTGACGGTATGTGGGCGCCCTTGTGGAGCACCGAGCACGCCACCATCGTTGGCGTAGGCGTGTATGCTTGGGACGAGAATGACAACGGCTACGTGATTGCAGGTCCAGAAACGACGGGTTACAGCACGGACCTCCCCATGGTCTTTGCGAGCATCACCTACATCACCGGTGTTTCAGCTCAGGAAGCACAATCAACGATGGCTTCGTTTGACTCCCTTGAGGACATTGTCGATGTTGAAACCCACGACCTCGGCACACTTGCTGATGCCTTGGCGGCAGCAGGCGCAGACACCTCTGGACTGGACTTGCCCGAAGGCAGTTCCAACACAGACGGCACTGGCGACGACGGTTCCACCTCAGCCGAAGACATCGCTGAAGATTCAGGCCTCCTCCCCTTCATGTCACCGTTTGCATTGGTGGCGATGATCGGTTTGGCTGCCATTGCGTTCCAGCCACGCCGAGAGACAGACGAGTGATGAAGTACTCAGCCTGTGAGGGAGGGTCGTGTTCAGGCGACCATCACCTCATCCGGTGTTGCACGCCTTACGCATTGGCGTGACGGCATTGCTTGCCCTTCATGTTTTCATTTCTGCATGGCTGGTCGCGACCGTGGACGCCGCTTACACGGAAGGTCCACCAGCACCCACTGAAATCCATTCTCTGGTTGCTATCGACAAAGACCAAACGGCGATTGATGTCAAGATTGAGCGAGCCACCGCTTTGGTTCTCTACACACTTGCCCGTGACAGGGGCGTTGAGGCGCCAACCGATAACGCGAGCGAAGACGACCGAGCACCATCTGAAGCCACCACGCCCGTTGACTGGCTTTCGCTGGGAAGAGGAACGGTGACGTTCACGTTGGCGTTGTTGGTGGTCGCTGAAGGGTTGGTGATCGCTGGAAAAAAACACGCAGGCCGTTTGCGATTTGGCGCCTACATGTTGCTGTTACTTGCTGTGTTCGTTCTGTTTCCGATGAGTTATGTGATGGACCTTCAAGCCAACAGTTCAGCGGCCCAAAACACACCCGGGTTTGACCTTGAAGACACTTCCTTTACCCACGTTGATGCAACGTCAAGTACCTCTCTGGTTTGGTTAGGTGTTCAGGTTGATGGAGGATTTTCGGGCTACGACCTCGGCTTAGTTAAGCCCGAGAACCGAACCAATGTTTCCCAAACACCTCCGTTGGAAGGGACCCCCGATGCAGACTCTTGGGTCGCCTTTGAATCCAC
>JAYPCE010000058.1:0-7114 GCA_038124565.1 Candidatus Poseidonia sp. | reverse complement strand
GGATACGGTAGAGGGCTTTGCGCCGCTTTCCTTCGCCCACGGGACGAGGCACCCACAGCGTTTGACGGCGGGGCAAGCGCCCGTCGCCCTGCTCGAGCATGGCCCTCACCTCGGGACGCTCACAGGCCACGATGAGGTCGGCGGTGGTGCCCTCTCGCAGGAACGGTGCCAGCAGGCGCACATGGGCCGGATGGTCCAGAACCCAACAGGTGCGCATGGTCGTGGGAGGAGAAGGTCCCCCTCAAGGCATCGCTCCTGCGGCGTTGACCGCGCAATTTGGATGGCGAGATGGGACCGGCGGGAGAAGAGCAAAATACGAACCAAGCGGTCGGCGTTCGTGCTCCAAACGTTGCTTGCATGGCTTTGCGCTCTGGGCATGACGGTGCTGGCAGTTATGCTGTTCATCACTTCCGTTGACGCCCCGTCAAACGGCGAGGAGGCCCTCGCCACCTTCGGTGCCTTCGCCTCGTGTTGTTGTGCGCTCGGCTTTTTCATTCTCGGTTCGGCACTCCGGCCATCGGTCAACGACCAGGTTCACATCAAACCGCGCCAGCACGCGTTCTCCAACCCCTCTGCATCGGCTGATTCCACAGCCGGCATGGTCGCCGATTTCACTTCAGGAAGAAAAGGCGGCGAGAACGCCAACAAGCTCTCAGCAGCCTTGGCGGAGCATTACGGCACCTTCGGCATGGGATACGACGTTCGCGTCGTTGGCGAAGAACGAACCTCCCACAGAGGGGAGCACACCGTTGTCGATATGGGCAGCTACCACGTTGCTCCGAGCACCACCTTCCGAGATGGAAGGGCACGCGACGACGATGAAGAAGACGCGCCCGATATCACGGATTAAGCGGTCTATCCCTGCTGGTGAACCACCTGCGATGAGCTTTAGAATCGGAAATAAATGAAATCAATGGTTTCTGCTGGCCGCAGATAGAACGACAGGCAGAGCATGGTGCCGCACAGAGTCCCCCAAACGACGGGCCGTTGCCGAGCCAACCATGCTTTCCCTCCCCCCATCTTTCCGCTGATGCCGTGCATGAGAATGAACAAGGCGGCAAGGAAAAAGGTCAGAATCTTGATTTCAGGAAGGGTCTCGTACATCTCTTGAATGTTGAAATGCCCTCCAATGCCGAGGAATGTCTTCATGGCTGGAACAAGCACCGATGTCTCCTCCACTCTGAAGATGAGCCATGTAAAGAACACCAAGAATTGAGTGATAAACCATGAAACCAACACACCGAAGCGACCCGTTGCGTCGAAGAACCGCTTGACGAAGCCCACGTCCTTGCCGAAACGATGGATGATAAGCAACAAACCGTGAACAAAACCCCAGAGGACAAAATTCCACGATGCGCCGTGCCAAAGGCCACCAAGAAGCATGGTCACCATCAGAGCCAGCAACATACGGTTTCGACCTTGACGCGAGCCCCCAAGTGAGATGTAGAGATAATCGCGGAGCCATGTTGAGAGCGAGATGTGCCAGCGACGCCAGAAATCCTGCGGCGAAGTAGCGGCGTACGGTGTTTTGAAATTTTCAGGAAGTTCCACCCCGACAAGGTGGGCTGAACCAATGGCAATGTCTGTGTAGGCCGAAAAATCGCAGTATATTTGGATGCCAAAACAAAGGGTGGCCCACCAAATCAAGCCAATGTTGGCAAGGTGTTCACCCTCAACAAAAACCTCGTTGGCGTGAACCGCCACATTATCCGCGATGACCAATTTCTTTGTGATGCCGTATATGATGAACGTGAGGCCAAGTCGGAACCGGTAAGCCGATGGAACGAGAGGGGCCTTGATTTGCTCTCGGAAATGGTCGGCACGAACGATAGGCCCAGCAACAAGTTGGGGGAAAAAGGCTGCATAGCACGCAAAGTCAAGCAATGAATCGTAAGGCGTTTGCTTCCTGCGATAGATATCAATGGTGTACGACATCGTTTGGAATGTGTAGAAGGAAATGCCAACCGGTAGGGCGAGACCGAGGGTGCTCACTTCGAGCGCATCGGTGAAACGAAGGGAGGCCAAATTCCAGCTTTGCACAATGAAGTCAAGGTACTTGAACACGCCCAACAGGGAGAGGTTAATCACCAAACTGAGGCGAAGCCAACGTTTTCGCTGGCGGCCGTCTTCCGTTTCATGCATCTTTTTGCCGGCCGTCCAATCAACGAGCGTGGAGGCCAGCAACAAGATGAGATGCCAGCCAGATGCGAGCCAGAAGAAAAGGTAACTCATCACGAGGAGAATGAGGATTTGCCGTCTGCGCTGCCCCGAACCGACGGTAAACGTGAGAAGAAACACCACCGGTAGAAAATAGAGGTAATATGATGAGGTGATGAAATCCATGCCAACCCCTCATTGTTCATTGAGAACGTCGGCCATTCGTTCGCAGAAATACTCACGACCATCATCACCGAGGTGATTTCGATCTCGGAACATACCTTGGTCCCATGATTCCCAAAACCAATTCACGGGCTTGGCTCCATACGTTGATTCAAAATACGCCAATGTAGCATTGTGTCCATCGATTTGGCCCGGCTGAAGGTAAGGATACACCATGGGGTGATGCGGGGGCGCCACCATCAAGACATCCACATCTGCTTCGGTAAGTGTTCGGATTGTGTACTCCAAAGCATCGTGATTCAACGTCCCGTTGGCCACGGGGTTATACACACCGTACTTGACACGTTGTGGCATGTTTTCTTCGAACCATTCCTTTACTTCTGTCTGGTTCATCAGTTCAAATTTCGGAGGGAGCCAACCGGGATGTTGGAGGTACTCTATCCATCCTTCATCGTCAACACCGGGCATGCCCCGGTCATAAAACGAGAGGCTGAATTCATCGTGAAATTCCGCCAGCAAGACGTTGTCCAACGCCGTTTGGGAATACGATGCAGTCAGTTGAATTCGGTCGGCGAGTGAGGTGGCAATGTACGGTTGATCTCGCTCGCGAATCAGCGAATACCAATCCAAATTTCCATCCAAACCGAGGGTGATACTCAAAATCGTAAAACGGAACTGAATGTATTCATCAAGACTCTCAGATTCGTAAAAGTTCCAAAGGGAATTCGGCCCCAGATCTACGATAACGGTGCTTGGTTTGGCCTCAACGAGCGCGGGGATTTGGAGCATTTCGGTGTATGGATTCGCACCTCCAATCGCTAAGTTGTACACCTTGGCGTTCTCTCGGTTCAACTTCTCGCCGATACACGCTCCATCGGTTGCGTATTGAAGGATTGAGGAGCCAATGACGACAATGGCCTCACCCTCTTCGTTTGATATGCTTTCAAGCGCAGGCTGCGTGACGGCATAGCGACCACTGTCAATGAAGTCCCCTTCGATGAGGCTGTCGTTCACCAATTGAGGGACCATGGAACCCGATAGAAACAAGAACACGACAGTGAGAGAAATCAAGCTCGCCGTGAGTTGACCGGTCGTCGTGGATTGTGCGTCGTCGGTTTGCATAGCATTCTACGAACGTTTGGGACCACATTCGCTGTTTAATCTTGTTCCGCTGAAAGAAGGTGATAGCCTTGTCTTCGGGAGATGGGAGAACAGCCATGATGAGCAAAGGGAGGCGAGCCCTCTTCCTGCAGGATGCGTGAAGTTGATGGGCGGGGTTGGCGGGTCAGTCATCATGAGCAAAATCGGCATCCACCCTTCCGGCACGACAACCTACGCCCCCTACACGCCCGCCGTGGTGGTTGGAAACCATGTCTGGCTTTCGGGTCAAATCAACGTTGATGCTGGCGACGACATCGTTTCGCAAACGCAAGGCACCCTTGACAAAATCGACGCCTTGCTCGCTGAAGCGGGGACCAGCAAGCACGACCTGGTGTTCGTCCAAGTCTTGCTCAAAACGATGGACTTCTACGGCCCCATGAACGAGGTGTACGGGGCATGGCTCGAAGGCGTGGAGGTCAAACCCACTCGAGCGGCTTTTGCGGTGGACGCGCTGCCCGCCGATGCCTTGGTTGAAATCGTCGTTCAAGCCGTCAAGAGCGATTAAGATGCCCGGATCACCGTACTTGGACCAGCCGCCCAAAGGTCTGTTGACGTGGCCCAAACTGCTGCGTCTTGCTGGACTACCGCTGGTCGCTTTTCTCGCCGTCTCATGGTTTTACGATGTTCTGCTTGAAGCGGTCGTCATCATCACGCTCACGATGGTCGTGGTGAATTGGCTTGCGCGTTGAATCGGGAGGCTTGAAAGCCCCCACCCTCTCCCGTACAGCATGGAAACGTGGCCCGAAGGCTGTTTCAAGGCTTACGACATTCGCGGTCTGGCCTATGGAGACGGTTCAGGCGAACTCACCCCCGCCTTTGCCTACCGCTTGGGCCGGGCCATCGCCACCTACCTTGAATGCGATTCGTATGCCGTTGGGCGGGACATCCGCGATTCATCGCCTGCCCTTGCCAGCGAATTGATGCGAGGCCTGTCGGAAGGTGGCGTTGATGTGCTGGATTTGGGCATCGTCTCAACCGGGTGCGTCTACCACGCCTGCTGGACGCTACCCGTGGACGGCGGCGTGATGGTCACCGCGAGTCACTTGGCCATGCCCACGCACAACGGCTTCAAGATGTGCCGAGGGACCTTGCCGCTGGCCGGAGAAGAGATTCAGGAACTCAAGGACGTGTTCCTTGGGGGTGACTTCCGTGAGGGTGAGGGCAACGTGATTGACCACCCGCACATGGACGCCTACCTTGACGCCATCATCGCTTCCACCGGGCCGCTGGCTCGCGACGTCAAGGTCGCCGTGGACTGCGGCAATGCCGTGCCCGGACCGTACATGAGCCAACTGCTTGACAAGATGGGTGTTGAGCACGTGGACCTCTACTGCGACTGGGACGCGAGTGAACCCAACCACGGCGCTGACCCGACGCGACCGAAGAACATGGTCGACCTCGGAGCGGCGGTGGTGGAGTACGGCTGCGAGTTTGGTTTGGGCGCTGACGGCGACGGCGACCGCATCGGGGCCGTGGACGAAGAAGGTCGGTTCATCTACCCCGACCGACTGATTGCGCTGCTGGCTGAAGACCTGCTCAAGGACGAAGACGAACTGCCCGAGGATGCCGGCGATGACGAGCACCTTCGCATCGTGTACGACGTGAAATGTTCCATGAACGTGGAGCAAGCCATTCTCGAAGCGGGTGGACGACCCGTCATGGCCCGAACCGGTCATTCGTTCATGAAGCGGGTGCTCGCGAGCATGCCCGAGTGCAAGATGGCGGCGGAAATGAGCGGCCACATCTTCTTAGCCGACCGTGGCTGGTACGGCTTTGACTGCTCACTCTACAATGCAGCACGTCTGATTGAACTGTGGTCGCGCCACGCCCCCGCAAGTGAGGGCGGTCCGACCTTCTCAAGCGAACTTGACCGTCTTGCCCCTTCCCTGCCGACCACGGGCGAGGTGAAAGTCCCGTGCGCTGAAGAGCGCAAACTGGAGGTTGTTGCCACCATCACCGAGGCCTTTGCCGACCATGAATGTTCGGTGGTGGACGGGGTGCGGGTGCGCTTTGAAAACGAGGACGGGGAGTACGTCGGCTGGTACTTGGCTCGCCAATCCAACACCGAACCGGTGCTCGTGATGCGCATCGAAGCATCCAACGAAGAACAACTGTCAGCGATGAAGGCGCTGGCCGACGAACGGGTTAGCGGGATCATCAACATCGAAAAACTGCTCAATGCTTGAAGCAATTGAACTCAGAGAAGTTGTTCTTCTACGAAGTCAATGTCAACTTCTTGGAAAAACCCACTCAGCTCCATGTTGGTGAGTTTTCGCAACTCGACGCCCCCTTTGTAGTTCGGAAGGACAGCATAAGCGAGTTCCTCCATTTCTTCTGCTCTGTAGGGCGTCGCTGCATCGGTTGGACAGCCTGCGGCATATTGCTTGAAATTGAACAGGGTGTTTGAGGTAATGTAGTTTGGAGCATCTTCTGCTTCACCGAACCAAGTAACCTCCATTCGTCCCATCAAATACCAACGGTTTTCATTCCGGGTGATTCCCCAGATGGTGTCGCCCACCTGCATTTTTGCTGGCCATGATTGATCCCGGGAGCAACGGTCAAACGGCATGTTGGCGTGCTTTCGTCGACGTTCCTCAACGCCCTGCCAGCCGTGGTAGTGAAACCAATGAGTCATGACAGTCACCTCAAATATCACTCGTATCAATGAAGGGAGCAATGGTGTAGTCGAGGACCATCAGTTCAACCGTGTAGGTCACTTCTTCGCCAGCATCTTCACGCTGACATGTTGGGCTGATCTCGTTGCCTGCTTGGGCATTCACGGAAATTTCCATCATGTGCTCACCGAGTCCAGCACCGTCCGAATCCAATTGAGCTCTGATTTCACTCATCGAGAGTCCGGACACCACGTTACCCACCATGGATTCGTTGTACCAAATGGCGGAAACTTCGTGGGAACCAGAGCCGCCGTTGTTTTGACCGTCAGCCGAGGCCGTGAATTCGAGGTGGGTTGCGGTTCCGGAGATGGTGTCGGGTGCATCTTGGCCTCCTGGGCAGAGAGGTCCTCCACCACCGGATTCGTCTTCACCGTAGGAAAGCGAAACACGAACGCCCACGATGTTGAGCTCGTCAGCGTTGTTGATGGCGTCAGTGCTGAAGGCCTCCATCAGCGGCGTTCCGTCAGCGACGTATTCTGTGGCCGAATCAAGCAGTACATAGGTGATTTCCCCGTTCACCTGATAGTCCGCCACGCCGCCACCGAGACTCCCGTCAGCGTTGCCTGCGGCAATGCCAAAGTAAATCGGGAACGCTAGGACGAAGAAAATGATGCTGGCCACCGTGATTTGCGCATCACGGTTGGTTTTGAGGTCCTCCATCGTGTACACGCCGCTCCCTCTTCGTTACGCCGAGGAGGTGACATTCTCTATGGCTTTCGGTGGGCGGGCAGTTTGGAAGGTGAGCCCTTCGAGAACGAGGAGGGGTCAACCTTGGCCTTCATCGTCATCTTTGCCTTTGTTTTCTGGCTCATCTTCTTCGTCGTCATCCTTCGCCGCCAGCGCAAGGAAGTTGTTGATGGCGGCCACGCCCAGCAAGAGCAAGAGCAGCAGAATCGGGAAGCAAACGAAGTACATGTCAAAGCCGTCGTCGGGCGGTG
>JAYPCE010000057.1:1373-7446 GCA_038124565.1 Candidatus Poseidonia sp. | reverse complement strand
ACGGTCATGAACCTCTTGATGGCTGGACACATGACCGACACGCCTACTGGACTGTTGGCCACCAACGCCGACGAAACGTCGTTCGGTGTGGCCAACTTCCTCGGCATGGACGCCGCCAGTGCCATGACCTCTTTCGGACTTTCTGCAACACAATATGCCGAGGTCATGGGTTGGGCTGGCGCTTGGTTCACCGACGCTGCATCATTGCCCATGATTCTCTTGGGCGGTAGTGGCGAAATGACCGCTTCACTCTTCGTGAACACAACCTTCGGAGCAGAGGACCCATTGAACGGTGGTTACCTCGCCAACAGCCTCAACCTCGGCGGCGCTTGGGCCATGCTCGGCGCTTCCGGCGGTGAAGCGGTTGACCTCAACCCAGCCCTCTCTGGGAACGCCTTGTACGGCCCGTTGGGCTTGACCACGAGCACGGGCTCCGCCATGTTCCTTTACGGTGAACTCTCGGGATACACCCCGCCCATTGACTTCACTACCATGGGACCAGGCACGCCAATGCCTTGGAACGAAGCGACCATCTCTGCCCTCTATGGCGTGGATGCCAACGCCGCTGCAGCCATGCGTGCGCTGATGATGGGGCCCATTTACGGCACCACTTCGGCATCCTTTGTTCCAGGCTATCTGATGTCGACCTTCGGCACCACGCCCTACCTCACGCAGTCCTTCAACAACTGGCTGCTCGGCTGGCACGACCCGGTGAACGCCTACCTCGCCACAGGAAACCCCATGGACATGAGTGTTGGCTGGATGTCACTTGAAACCAACGAGACCTACTACGGCTCCAACGGTGTGGCCAACGGTGATGGCACTTCCTACACCATCTGTACCGGTGAAGGCGGCGACTGTGACCAAGGAGAGACCCTCGCCGAAGACGGCTCCACTCAACTCTCCTGGCGCAACGACGCCATGATGGCCGCCACCTTCGGCCTCATCACACCCGAGTCCTTGGTCGGCACCACCGGTGGTTTGTTGACCGGAGAAGGCGACAAGGTCGATGTCAGTGGATACGCCATTGCTGACGTGACGTGCGACAGCACAGGCGAAGTGAAAGGCATCCCTGTGGATGTTTGCACGGCCAGCGTGACCGCCACCGAGCGCAACATTCAGGCCAACTTGTTGGAGACCTACACCCTGCTTGACGCCACGCCCGGTGCACTGCCAGTGTACTTCGGCAGCGAAATCACGTTGAAGGCCGAGCAACTTTCTGGTCTCATCATCGCCGGTGATTCCTCGTCCACCTTCTATCTTGACACTCGCGCACACGGCAGCCAAGCCTCGGCCCCAAGCATGGCCGACTTGACCCCTGTGTTTGAGATCAAGTCCTCCTCAACCATCGCTGATGACGATGCAGAGACCATGGAAAGCGCCATCGTTCAGAACCAGGACAAGATGATGTATTGGACGAACTTTGATTCTTGGATTGACTGGGTCACCCTGCTCTTCTGGTTGGGCGGCATCGCCATGATTGCCATGGGCATGATCGGCGCCGCCAACGCCCCAACCGAAAGCGATTCTCTGGCGACCGCCGCAGCTGAAGAAGAAGCCAAGGCCGACGAAGCCCCTGAAGAAGAGGCCGAGGAAGCGGACGATGCTGCAGACGAAGACAACGAGTGAGTTGACGCACCGAGGTTTGCTCAAAAGGTCGCAAAACGGCCTCTTGACCCCCTCTCATGAGGGGAAGAACATATAGGGATTCAAACAACGGTGTGACGAAGGGAATTTTCTCTTCGGTGAACAACTTGACGTGCAAGTTGAATCTCCCGCTTGGACCTTCGATGAGGGACCCTTCGCTTGAGGCCGATTTACAGGCTCGCCTTGAAGACGGCCATCGCCTGTTCGTCGTTGGTGACATTCACGGCCATTTGGCCACGTTTCGGGCACTTCTGCACCGCTTGAACCTGAAGCCAGAGGACAGGGTCATCTGCTTGGGCGATATGATTGACCGAGGGCCTTCTTCAGCCGAACTGGTCGCCCTCTTGCGTAATCACCCACAGATCATTTGCATCAAGGGCAACCATGAGCAGATGGCCATCCAGTGCGTCCAACCCGATGGGACCTTTGAGGCCTGGCAGCCATGGATGCAACGAGGAGGGAAATCGACCTATGCCTCATACATCGTGCAAGCGGAAGGCGACTTGTGGGAAGCCAAACGCACAATGCTGGACGATTTCATGTGGCTGGATACTTTGCCGACACAAATCGTGCTCGACCATCTTCGGCTCGTTCACGCCGGATACGACCCAAGGATGCCCCTTGACATGCAGGGTGAGAAGGAATTGCTCTGGATACGAAAGGAGTGGTTCACGCACGACGGCGCAGTTGACCCGATACGAACCGTGTTCTTTGGCCACACGACCACGACGAAGTTGGGGGATGCTGCAGGGGATGTGGCGTTCTCACAAGCCACGCTTGCCGATGGCCGTCCTGCATGGGTGGGACTCGATGTCGGAGCATACAATCACGTGGCACCCGGTTTGGCGGCGGTGAACATTGGAACGTTCCGTGTTGTCAAGCAGCCCACACTGCGATGCGACCGCTGGTTTGAACGGATTGCAAAACGAGTGAAGAAGGGAAAACGCGTCAAGCAACAACCATCGGTCTGGCAGGGTGTCAACGACCTCAAAGAAGCTGAGATTTCAGTAAGTTTCGGATTGACTGCGCTGGCGCTTCGGGCTCGCAAAGCCCATCGCTCCACCATCAAAGCACAACGGAAACTCGAACTGGCCGGGGTGGTGTTCCCGCCTGGCTACACCTTGGACGCGATTCGTCAAGAGACCGACCAAGGCTACCGAATTGTCCAACAGCGCCAAGCATCCAACATGCCGCACGGTGCCACCTCGCGTGGACCGACCTCGTTCAGGGTGTACAGGAAAACGACAGGTGCACGCGACCAGCAAGCGGTGGAATTGGTTCATGTTCGTGGTGTAATTCTAACACCATAGCGCCGAAAAGCGGAATGAAAAGTCTTTTTTCTTGTATTTTTTCACGGTGATGCACGCATGATGCACGAAAAACAACATTAAAGAGGTAAGAAGGCGTTCATCCAGTCCATGGAGGCAACCCCGACAAAGCAACCTTCGGTGCTCGCATTGCAAACGGCCTACCAGCAAGTGCTGGCCAAGCGCAAGGTCAATGCCTCCATGCTCAAGTGGAGTCTTGCCTACGCTGAAGCCGAAAAGGCACGGCAAACGGCTGGAAAGGGCGTGACGCTCTACTTGTTGTGAGGGTGAGACGGCCAAGTTTGAATGCTCGCCGTTCCTGCGAAGGACATGGCCCCCGTCGCATGGGATGTCGTGCTGGCAGCAGGAACCGTGTTCTTGCTCGGGGCCATGTCCCCCGGCCCGAGTTTGATGGTCGTGCTTCGCAACACGATGATCGGCGGTCGCCGACAAGGTGTGATGTGTGCCCTCGGCCATGGCCTTGGCTTTGGCTTGTATGCAGGCATGGCCGTTTACGGCCTCATCGTTCTGTTGGAAGAAGCCCCGCATATCTTCACCGGCCTGCAACTCATCGGCTGTGCCTTGTTGTTGTGGTATGGCTGGTCAATGTGGCACGCCGAACATGAGGCCCTGTTCAACGACGACCACGCATCACGGGCCCAAGGCTTTGCGGAAGGGTTTGCGATTGCGTTTTTCAACCCAAAAATCGCCTTGTTCCTGGTCGCTGTTTTGGCTCAAGTTCTGCAACCCGACATGAACATCGTGAGCAAAGCCGCCGTGGGCTTGCTCGGCATGCTTATCGACACCGTCTGGTACCTCATTGTGGCCCTGGTGCTCACGGAGACACCTTGGCTTGACCGATTGAAGCAACGGGCCACCACCATTCACCGATTGACCGCGGTCGTACTGTGGGGATTCGCTTTCAGCGTTCTCTTATCGCTGGCATGAACCGCAATAAAATGTGGAACGGTTGCTCTGGACAATGCGACGAATCACACCACCGCAGCCGGTTTTATTGCACGGCAACCCTTCACGCCCGTAGGCTGCAAATCGATGGGCGAAGTAACCCAACGTGCCGTCAACGGCGGCGAAATCGTTCAATGTTGAACCCCCGGCCTCCAGCGCTTCGTGAAGCACATCCTTGATGTGGCCGACCAAGGCTTCCAAACGGGCTGTGGGTTGGCCGTCGTTTCGTACCAATCCACCGGCTTCTCGGCGAGGCGATAAGCCCGCTCGGTGGAGGGCTTCACAGGCGTAGATATTGCCGACGCCTACCACTGTTTTTTGGTCGAGTAAGGCGAGTTTGATGGCCGTTTTACGACCGTTTAGCCGGGTGGCCAACGCCGTAGCGTCCCACGGGTCAAACGGTTCAGGGCCCAACTCAACAAGCAGTGGATGGGCCGCCTCTTCGCTGCCTGCAAAGAGGTCGATGATACCGAACCGGCGCGGGTCCGTGTAGACCGCTCGACATCCGTCGGTGAAGATGAATTCGAGATGGTCGTGCTTGCCGTTGTACCCTGTCCGTTCTCCAAACGAGGAAACAGGTACGCCCCCGTTCACCGTTTCAAGCAAGGGTCGAGCGGCGCTCGCCTCGTCGCTGTCAAACAACGTGTAGCGGCCGCTCATGCCCAAATGAGAGAGCAAGACACGGCCGTCATCGAGGTCAATCAAGAGGTATTTTGCTCGGCGCCGGATGTTGAGAATGCTGCATCCCGCCACGGTGGCGAGGTCGTCTGGAAAGGGGTATCGTAAGCCGCTGCGACGAATCAGCACATCCTCGATCGTCTTGCCTTGAGTTCCCTGAAGCAAGCCTTTGCGAACCGTCTCCACTTCTGGCAATTCCGGCACGTTCACGCCTCCTGTTGACGCACGACAAACAAACGATGGTTTTCTTCGTAGCCTGTCAATTCAATCGATTCAATCACTTCAAAACCCGCCAACACCAAGGCTTCGGTGACGCTCTGAAACAAGGCGGATTCCCCTTCGCCTGTCCAGCGTTCGCTGGCCGCCTTCAAGGACAACACACCGAGGCCTCCAGGAGCGAGGAAACGCCTGCAAGCAGCGAGGAAAATATCAACTTGGCCTGCTTGGGCCACGTCTTGAAACAACCACGGGACTTTGGTTGGAACGAGCACCCCCCATGCCGCATGTTGTCGGGCATCGCCCAACACCGGCACCAAGCCGGGCCGCTGGGCCGCCATGAAGGTCAGGTCTCGCAAGCACCGCGGGGCCAAATCAACGCACACCAAGCGGCCCCCGAACCGATTGGAAGGGCCGCAGAGATGGTCGTAGAGGTGACTGACCGAGGTGCCGTGACCGGCACCCAAGTACAGGACGCTCTGCCCTGGTTCGGGCAAGAGGTCAGCCGGGTCGCCTTTGGTGCGCAGCATGCCCGCGCCCAACTTTGACCGGTTTGGGTCCCAACGTCGGTGTTCAACACCAGAAAACATGCGCAATGTCTCACCGTACACCGCTGTTCCAGGAACCGCATTGGCGGTCCACAGCGTGCGTCGGTCAAGACGAACCGTCGAGGAAAGGTGTTGCGGACCACGCTGGCGCCGTTGCTTTCCACCGCCCACTTGACCATCCCTCACCGGCGTGATGGAGGCTCTTTGTTCGCCTCTCGCAATGCTTCAACCCGCTGCTCAACTTTGGCAACTTCGTCCTCGCCCCACGCCTCGCCTCCGAAGGCGTCCACCTTGGCGGCGATGCTGATTTTTCCTGCCAGCATCCGAGCAATTTTTCCACGAACCCAGCGAGGTGAGCGACTGATCCATGGATGCATGAAAATGTGACCGTGTTTGGGGGATGGAGCCCCGGTTTTTAGATGGTGGAAAAAGGCCTTCTCTGCACCCAAGATTTGCACGGTTCCTGAGGGAAGACGAGCCAGCCGCTCACGCCCATGCGCTTCCACACACAGGCGTGCAGCCAGCAACGGCCCAACCAAAGCTGAAACGGACGGAAGGTGTTCACCCGCCAATTCCCGAAGGGCATGCTCCATGCGGTCTAACCGGCTCTGAGCCTCGGCGGTGTTGGCCGCCCATTCGTGGATGGACCGCCACTCCATTGCCGAGGGGAGCGTTTCTGGGGTGGACACCTCCATCGCTTCCGCAAAAGCC
>JAYPCE010000057.1:0-1273 GCA_038124565.1 Candidatus Poseidonia sp. | reverse complement strand
ACGGCTGCTGACCGCCAATCGTACCACAACCACATGGCGTTTCCGTGTGGGCGGTTGATTTTGACCCTTGCCCTTGGATGAAAGCGGAACGAAGGCTGAGATGGCTTGAAGTGTCCGTTTTGTGATATAAAGCAGGAGATGCTATATACTCGTATTTCTGCGATTAATCCATGTTTTGTCCACAATGCGGAACCTTGTCGTTCCCATCCCCGTCGGGCGATATTTCATGCACAAATTACAAGTGTGGCTACAACGGTCCAGCCAACCTCAAAACCAAGATCGGTGGAAAGGAAGTTGACCTCTCCAAAGCCACATCCAGCACCAAAGTGGAATCCCGAGAATATGAGGTCATCAAGGACTCCGATAAAATGCAGGGCGTGTTGACCAAAGGGTCCTACATGTGTCCAAAATGCGACTGTGACGAAGTCTTCGCCTATCTTGAACAAACCCGTTCGTCCGACGAACCGGAGACCAGAATGTGCACCTGCAAAGAGTGCAAGCACGGATGGCGAGAATACTGATTCAGTAATCGCTTTCCACACGTGGGGCGAGGAAATAAATGACCTCAGCAGCGCCCTCGTTAAACGAAAATTCAAGGCGTAGGGGGAAACTTTCACCGAAGCCAAGTTTTACGGTACCAAGTGAACCAAAGACCTTGGACAACGGCACCAAATAAGTGAGCGAGTATTGGCTTCGGGCGGGTTTGGAACAATTCAGTGACTCAAGGTCGTCTTTGGAAAACGTAACATTGACCGAGTCGGGTTGGCCTTGAACGTGTACGGTGAAGCTGTTGGCGTCAATGCTGAAATTCACCAAATCGCCAACATAGCGAGCAGCACGCAACGCCTGCGCCAAGGCGGCCCCATCGATTTCAATGGTAGATGGAATCTCAATGTTCGGCAGATTCGGTGAATTCACCGTGCTGGCGTCCAGAGGACGGATGTTGAGGTCAATTTTCCCGAGGTTAAGCGTCAGCACATCACGGGTAAACGCCATCTCGATGAGGTCATCTGCCCCGCCAAGGCTGATGAGTTCCTTGACTTTCTTGAGTTCCAGTGCGAGTGCATTTTCTTCCACCTCCCACGACTCAAAGGCAGCAGCATCAACCTTGAGGTCGATCATCGCTACGTGCGATGCGTCAACGACCGTTACTTGCAATTTGTCTTCCTTAAACTCGAATTTGGCGTCCTCAACCACCACACCGAGCGTCTCAACAATTTTGCTCATCAAGTCCTGCCGGGCTGTGACGTTCAACATGAGTTCATCCCTCTCT
>JAYPCE010000056.1:0-7509 GCA_038124565.1 Candidatus Poseidonia sp. | reverse complement strand
GAGGGCGAACACGAACAAGGTGAAGGCACAGCCCTCGCCGACGGACACATTGTTTCAACCGTTGTCGGGTACGTCCATGTCGGCGACGGAACCATCAGCGTCAACGCTACCAAGGCCATCGTAGAACCCGTTGTTGGCGATACGGTGCTGTGCGAGGTGGTCAAGCTGAACGAGAAAAATGGCGAGGCCATGGTGCTCTGTGTGGAAGGCAAACCGGGTTCGCTGCAGCCTCAACATCTCTACGGGCAATTCTTCGTCACCGGCTTAGTTGACCGTTTCATGCATCAGACCTCCGATGCCCTGCGCCGACGCGATGTGTGCCGTGCGATGATCAAGGAAGTCGAACCCGTCGTGACCCTTGATTTCCGAGAGCGTGACGATTGCGGTGTGCTCCACGCCCTCTGTCCGCCCTGTGGTGATACACTCCAGCCCGAACTTGACGGTGACTGGAATGTGAAATGCCCAACGTGCGGCTTCCAATCATACCGAGTCTTGGCCGACAACTACGGTGCCGGCTGGGCCGAACTGGACCAAGGTGCCAGCACACTCAACAACGCCGGAAAGCGTTGGGGCGCAGCGGCAGAGGCCCTGTTCGCAAAGGGACCTGCTGGTCGAGCCACCTTCATCGCCGCAGATGTTCGCGAGGACGGGCGGGAACGCACCTACTTCCGATTTGAAGGCGAAAGCGGTGGTCGTGGTCGCCAACAACAGGCTGCACCAGGCACCCGCCTCTTCGTCGGCGGCCTTCCACGCGAAGTCGGCACCGACGAATTGCGCGAACTGTTCAATCCTCACGGCGACATGACCGACTGCATTGTCTTGACCGATGAGGGTGGCGTCAACCGAGGCTTTGGTTTCGTGACCTACGCCGAGAAAGCCATGGCAGACGCCGCCATTGCGGCCCTTGATGGTCATAGAATCAACGGTCGAAAGATCGGTGTGCGCGATGCTGATGATGACAACAAGGGCAAAAAGGACAAGAAAAAGGAGCCTCAAGGCTTGAAACTCTACATCGGCAACCTTCCGTTCTCAGCTACGCCTGAACAATTGGAAGCCTTGGTGGCCCCTCATGCAACCGTAAACGAAGTCGTTCTAGCAACCGGGCCCGGAGGGAAAGCCAAGGGCTTTGCCTTCGTCTTTATCGCCGAGCAAGACAAAGGTGACGAGGTTGTCTCCGCCCTGAGCAAGACCGAAATGGAAGGCCGTAAAATCAAGGTTGATGTTGCGAACACCAAAGGTGGCAAGGGCGGAAAGACCGGCGGTTCGGGGCAAGCCGATGGGAAATCAGCCCGCGAACTGCAAGCGCTCCGAGAAGAAGGTGAAGGTGGCAAGAAGCGCCATCGACGACCCCGCCCGAAGAAGGATTGAAGGCTACCTTCGCCATCATTGAGGTATGGTTGAGTCCAACGACCCCGTTTGGCTGGTGTTGGACGGCTACGAAGATGAACCAGCCGCCTTCGGCGTCCCGCCCTATGTGGGCTTCCACATTCGCTACGTGTGCGGGGTTTTGGAACGTCAACAATGTCCCTATACCTACATGACCGTGGACCAATGGCGGGTGCTTCAGCGTGAATCTCCCGAGCGCCTCGGCCAACTCCTATCGCAGGCCCTTGGCGTGGTCTGCGTAGCAGGGGCGGTGGTTCCAGGCAAGTACCTACGCGGCACCCCCATTTCACTAAACGAAACGCAAACGTTGATTCGGGCTTTGCCCGCTGGTATCCCGGCTTTGTTTGGTGGTTGGGCCATCCGCGGTTGGCGCCAACAAGGATGGAATCCATTGCGTCCGAACCTGTTTTTGGCTGTTCAGGATACCGACGCAACGCTGAACCATTTCCTACAACACGGCGAATGGAAGCATCAGCGGCGTACGGCTGAGCAATGGACACAGTGGGCACAGGCTGGAGCCAGCAGTCTCGCCGTTTCCACGCACCCTGACCTTGGAACCAAAGACCAGCCCGGTCCGTTAACGTACGAAGTTGAGGTGTACCAAGGGTGTGTACGTTACAAGCGAGGGTGCAAGTTCTGCATTGAGCCAAAGAAAGGCGTCCCCATCTGGCGAACACCGGACGATATCATCGAGGAAGTTCGTCTCGCCCTTGATGCCGGCGTGCAGCATGTTCGTCTGGGTGGCATGACCGACACCTATACCTACATGGCCGAAGGTGTTCAAGAATTGGAATACCCCGTTCCGAACCCCGAACCCATCGCTCGATTGCTACACGGGCTAAGGGACGACGAACGGCTTGGCATCCTCCACACCGACAACGGCAACCCGTCCATCATTGCGGAGAACCTCGAACCCTCGGAGGAGATCACCAAGACGCTCGTGGAGACCTTGTCGGATGGGGCCGTGCTCTCCTTTGGTTTGGAATCGGCTGACCCCAGCGTCCACGAGGCCAATTGGCTCAATTGCGACCCTGCTCAACTCAAGACGGCGATTCGCCTCATCAACAAACACGGCAGCGTACGTGGAGAGCGCGGCCTGCCCAAACTCCTTCCCGGACTGAACTTCATAGCCGGACTGAACGGGGAAACTGAAGCCACCTACGGCATGAACATGGCCTTGTTGCGGGACATTCGCACCGAGGGCTTGCTGCTTCGTCGCATCAACATTCGGCAAGTCGAAGGTGAAGGGTTTCAAGAGGTTCCCAGTGATGCGTTTTCTGCCTTCAAGGCAGCGTGCAGAGATGAGATTGACCGGCCGCTTTTGGAAGAGTTGTTTCCCCTCGGCGAGCTGCTTCACGATGTTTACTGGGAAGCCCATGACGGCCGCACGCGCTTACCGGCACATCTCGCCCAAGGGCATCGAGACCCATCCATTCACGGACAAGCCGGTGTTACCTTTGGGCGTCAAATCGGAGCCTATCCTATTCTCATCGGGGCCGAGTACAAAATCCCACTTGAAACCCAATCCAGCGTGCTGATCACCGGCCACGGCGCTCGTTCCATCACGGGTGTGGAAACGGGCTTGAACCCCCGAACGGTTTCCCAGAAACAACTCGAAGCCATCCCCGGGCTCGGGAAAAAATCGGCATGGAACTTGGTCACTGAACGAGCCAAAATGCTCTCCAAAGGAAACGAGGTCGTCTTTGAGGATTG
Organism: Candidatus Poseidonia sp.; assembly: GCA_038124565.1. GTDB lineage: Archaea > Thermoplasmatota > Poseidoniia > Poseidoniales > Poseidoniaceae > Poseidonia. The sequence continues at coordinate 4,410 of JAYPCE010000056.1, read as the reverse complement.
GTTTGAACGTGCAAAGGTGCCGTTAAACGAGACGAGTCGGCGCATTTTCGGGTAGGGAGTACCACGCCATGACCCTTTGGCGTAAAAAGTGAAGTGTTGTGGCTCTCTGAAAGAAGAGGCGCCCTGCGAAGCACTAAGGGAGTTCTTCCCCACGACTTGGCGTGAGCATCGTTCAACAGCTCAAACGAGCGGCGCAACGCTTGTCTTCGAGATGTGATGAAGCCATTCCGGCGTTGGAGGCGTCGGGGCACGTGGCCCACGCCACCAACCCGCTGGACTATGCGTGGGTCCATCACGAACAATACATCGAGCAGTGGGGCGGGCTCGGCGCCACGACGTTGCTGCTCGGCATGAATCCCGGACCGTGGGGCATGGCGCAGACGGGGGTGCCGTTTGGAGCAACGGAGGTGGCCAAGGACTTCCTGAACATCACGCCCTGCGACCTCGAAACACCGGCCAACGCCCACCCCAAGCGGCCCATCCTTGGATTGGACCTTGAGCGCCAAGAAGTCTCAGGAACACGCCTTTGGAGGCTCATGGAAGACATGTACGGCTCCCCTGAAGCGACCTTCGCCAATCTGTTCGTTGTCAACCATTGCCCGCTTCTCTTGCTTGGAGAACGCGGGCAGAACATCACGCCCGACAACCTTCCCACATCGCTCATTGAACCTGTGCTGGAGGCCTGCGATGAACACCTTCGCGAGGTGGTGGATATCTTGGGCATAACGAGAATCGTGGGTGTTGGGAAGTACGCTGAACGACGGGCGAGGTTGGCGCTCGGCGCAGGGAAAAATGGACTGGGAGGATTCACTGGGGGGCGTGTGGTGGAAATCACCACCTGCTGGCACCCCAGCCCCGCCAGCCCGCTGGCGAACCGCAACGACGGAGCAGATTGGCGAGAAAACGTGCAAAATGTACTCATTGGTTAACGGGGTGAGATTCAAATGCTCAATGCATCACTGAAGGACCATGGAACCCTTTGAACTTGCATGGGAACGCCAGCCCGACGACCGACAGTGGGAGAAGCCTGAGGGCGACGACCCCCGAACTTTGTACCAGATGCTGATGACCAGCGTGGGCCGATTCGGTGAGTTGCCGTGCTTTGGCTACATCCCTGCACCCGGCATGCCCCGAACCCACCTTTCTTACAACCAGTTTGGCGAATTGGCCACCTCGGTGGGCAAGCAATTGGCCGCCTTGGGGGTGCAAGCCGGTGACCGGGTCGCCCTCATTGTTGACAACTCCGTGGAATGGGCCGCCCTTTCCTACGGTGCTAATGGCATCGGTGCCGCCTACACCGCCATGTACACCCATCAACATGGACAGGAATGGGCGTTCATTTTGAGCGATTCAACCCCATCGATTTTGGCCGTTCAAAGCACCGCCGTGCTTGACAAGTTGGTGGCCAACATGCCTGCCGATGCATCAGGCTGGCCCGCCTGCGGCGTCATCCTGTTGGGTGGCGAACCTGCGAACGAGATCCCCCCCGAGGGCGTCGCCGTTCATGCATGGGCGGACTTTGTAGCAGCTGGACGCGAAGCCGGCGACTTTGAGGTGGCCGACGACCCGTTCGCCCTCAACACCCTCATCTACACCTCCGGTACCACGGGTAACCCCAAGGGTGTCATGCTCTCGAACTGGAACACACTCTCGAACATCCTGTGCGTACAGTCCGCCTTCACCATCTACGTGGGCGACAAGAACGCTGCGTTCTTGCCTTGGGCGCACTCCTTCGGGTCCACCTTCGACCTGCACTGGATGATTCGCTGCGGCGTGCACATCAACCTGATTTCGGATTTGACCAAGATCGCCGACGAGTGCATCGAGATCAAACCCGCTGTCTTGCTTGCTGTGCCACGTGTCTGGAACAAGTTCTACGACCGCGTCAACGCCCAGTTTGCCGCTGCTACGGGTCTCAAGAAAGTCTTCGTCGGCAAGGCCCAGAAGTCCGCCGCCAAGCGCATCGCCAAGGCCGGTGTGGAGTGCGATGCCGTTCCTCCCAGTGGATTCTTTGACAAACTCTGGGACAAGCTCGTTTGGTCCAAGGTTCGTGCTCGCTTTGGTGGAAACATCCGCTTCTGTATGTCCGGTGCTGCCGCCCTTTCCCCCGACGTCGCTGCCTTCATCCAGATGGTCGGCTTCAACTGCTACGAGGGCTACGGCTTGACCGAAACCTCGCCGCTCGTGTCGGCCAACGGCTGGTCCGGGCCAGGCACCAGCCGCCTCAACACCGTAGGTCGCGTGGCTAACGGCGTCAAAGTCACCATCGACACCTCGGCTTGGGACGACCCGGATCGCCCCGACGAAGGTGAAATCGTCGTGACCGGCCCCAACGTCATGATGGGCTACTGGAACAACGAGGAAGCCACGAAGGAGGTCATCATTGAACCTGGAACCTTCCGTACCGGCGACCTCGGCAAGTTGTCCAAGGACGGGTACCTCTCCATCACGGGCCGTGTGAAGTCCCAGTTCAAGTTGGAGAACGGCAAGTACGTTTCACCATCCTCACTCGAGGAGACCGTGAAACTCAACCCGCTGGTGGAGCAGTGCGTGCTTGACGGCCGCAACATGCTCAACACCTTCCTCATCGCTCATCCGAACATGGACGCCCTGCGATCTTCACTCTCAGCGGCTGGCATGGATGCCTCCGGTGACGATGCGGCCCTGTGTGCCAGTCCGGAAGTTCGCACCTTTGTGCTAAAGAACTTGACCGAGAACAACATGGTGGCTCCCGACTGGAAGGGTTACGAAGTCGCCAAGACGCTCATCCTCGACCCCGAGGAGTGGACGACGGACAACGACATGATGACCCCCTCGATGAAGGTCAAGCTGCGAAACTTGCTCGCCAAGCACGACGAAGAGATTCAGGCCATCGCTTGAAAACAGTCTCGGTGGTCAGATGAAGTTGCGCACTCATGTCTTGACCGTTCTTTTGGCCGTGCTGGTTCCTCTTTCGGGGTGCACGGGCCTCAGCGGTATAGCAGGCTGCGGCGAAGGCTACAGTGAAATGCACAACGGAGATTATGTTGAATCACTGATTTCGGTGGATGCCAGCGGAAAACTCACGGTCAAGTTTGAATCCGGCGATAGCCCCGGATTCCTTGAGACATCGGAAGAATACCAAACCGATCCGAACATTTACGTCACGCTGTATGTCAGTTTTGACGACGGGTCGGAGACTTCGGTCGGGTTCCGACAAAGCGGCTGGGAAAATTTTGGCGATGGAGCCGAGGGCTCGTCGTGGGATTCAATGCTGACCTACAACAGCCCTGACGGATTTTGCGATGACGGCTGCCAGCGTGTCAAACTTGGCACGAACATGGAATATGGCCAGCTGTATTACGACGGAACGTGTGACGCTTCACCATGGATTGACATTGAGTGACAGCACCAACAACGCTGGTTGACGAACCCAATCCACGCAAGCATGCGTTTGTTGAGAAGCCTCAACTACGGAAAGGTCACCTTTTTGATGAGATTCAGGCCATTGCTTGAGGTGGGGTCGGTTCAACCACCGTTGCGTCGGCTTCCACCGCTGGCGGTTGAGGCTTGACAAGGTAGTAGATGCAAAACATCGCTGAGCCAAGGAAGAGCCACCCTGCATAGCCAAAGTCCGTGGTCGCCGCCGTGGCGTTGGTGCTCGTGATGGTCAAGTTTGCAACGATCCCGATGAGCAAACAAAGCATCTGCAAGATCGAAAGTTTGGTATCGATACCGTGCTTGAGTTTGGACAACCGACGGTCGGAGATCATCATCATGCCTGAGATGAGCATCACGGGAAGAATCAGAACGTCCAACGCAGGGTTGGCATGGCACACGCCCGTGCACATGTTCGCCGTTGTCAACTCGGGCCCGATGCCCATCGTCGGTTGCAGCCAAATCAAGCCACCAAAACTCATCAACATCATGGCATTGCCCGGTGAAGAAAGTCCGTGAAAGTACGGCAATTCACTCGCTTCTTCATACTGAAAACGGGCGAGCCGAAGCATGCCAGCGGCAATGACCCAGCAGCACACGATGGCCAAGGCCACCGTCCAAAGTGGGTTTGAGCCGTCCCAGCGTCCGAACATGATGAACATCATCAAGGCGGGAGCGACGCAAAACGAAATGCAATCGGACATGATGTCGAGCGAGCCTCCGAGCAACTTCCTCTTGGAGTAACGCCGGGCCACGGGCCCATCGATGATGTCGCCGATCGCCGAAAGGAAGATGCACAGCATGGAGGCCCAGATGTATTTCGAGCGCACCCCTGCAGTGTACGGGTTATTGAGGTCATCAACCGCCAAGATGAGGAAAAAAATGGCGCACGTTCCCAACAGCCCGTTGCCCAAGGTGATGTAGTCGGCCAGGCCAGTTAATCGCAGGGTTCCTTTCATGTTCGTGACCCCCTTTCGGTGTCAGGTTCATCAA
>JAYPCE010000055.1:0-7704 GCA_038124565.1 Candidatus Poseidonia sp. | reverse complement strand
ACGCTGACGCCTTCCCGGTGGATGCTACTGAAACCCTTGATTCAGATGGCGACGGCGTGGGCGACAACGCTGACGCCTTCCCGGAGGATGCTACTGAAACCCTTGATTCAGATGGCGACGGTGTTGGCGATAACAAACAGACAGAAATTGAAGCAAAGGCAGCAGCACAACAACAGATGGTGATTGGTGGTGGCTTGTTCTTGTTGCTTGTTGTTGGGCTCATTTTCTCCCTCTTGCGGAGATCAGGAAAGCAGAACTCTTCTGAAAAAATATTCACCCAATCGTTCAGCGATTACCCTGTGAATAACTCTGATACGCCTCCCGTGGCGGTGTCTGGAACCAACATGGTTCAAAGAATTCAGAGCCCCGATGAATTGGGCATCTTCCAGGCTCAGGGTGTCAGTGATATCATGCTTGATGAACCACGAGGACCAAAGGAAGCCGCAGAGTCGACAACTAGCCATGAAGATTCAACTCAAGAAATACATCTTGTGGTTTCAAACCAGTGGAATGACGAAAATGGCCACTCATGGCAACTAATGTCTGACGGCACGCACAGATGGTGGAATGGAGATGCTTGGGTTGAGATCTAAGCGAAGATCACCAACATCCTGACTTAGAATTAAGATAGCAAAAGCACCATTGAAACCCGCGTTCAGCACCGTCGCGGTGCTTATATGGGGATGGTGGGTCGGCAACTTGCTCCGAAGAGGCGCTTGCGCTGATTTGGAACGACGGAGGCGAACAAAATGAAGCGCTCAAAGGGTCAACGAATGGGCACCCGAAGCATCTTGCGACGAAGGAAGAACGAACGCAGTCGTTTGAACATCCGCCGCGTGATGCATCAGTACGAAGAAGGCGACCGCGTGGCCATCGTCCTTGACGGTGGTCAACAAGCAGGCATGCCTCACCGCCGCTTCCAAGGCCGCACTGGCTTCATTCAGAAGCGTCAAGGTGTTGCATGGATTGTATCGGTTAAAGATGGTAACATGCAGAAGACCGTGATCGCTCGCCCCGAGCACCTCCGCCCACTTGAATGAGGGATGCACCATGACCGAAGAAGAGAGATTCCTGGATTTTGCCACCGTCAGAGAGATGCTGTACGACGCCCAAGAGCGCCGTGGCACCTTGAAGTACGAACAGAAGTGGGCCCTACAGCACGCTGAGTGGGCAGCCAGTGAGGCTCGCAACGGCGTGTCCACCAAACCCGAAGTGTTCGAAGAACTCCGCACCAAACTCCTCGAAGTTGAGACCTGTGCTAAGCACCCAGACCTCGCCGCCAAGCTGGCTGAATTGATGCCAGCAACCTCCGACGATGTGCGCGCCGTGTTCAGCTCCAAGCGCATCAAGATTGAGGACAGCGAAATTGACGCTGTCCTTGACATCGTGCGCCAGGTCATTTGATGCGACAACGCATCTCCACCAGGTGATGTTCAATGACCGACCCACGGCGAAAGCGCTCCATTAAAACCCCAAGTGGGCCACGCAAAAAGGACGCTCCAGACCCGTCTCAATTCAAGATGGCCCCGCCCCCTATGGGCCGTTCAGAAGTACCCAAACCGGCACCAAAGCCTGACCCTTCGTCAACGGCCAACGCAGCCCAGCGCCGTGGTGGACGGGATGGCCAACGAAACAACCGCAACAGCCCACCCAACCAACGCGGCGGACGAGGTGGCGCGCAAGGTCGACGCGACCAACCCCGACGTGAGCGCCCTGAGGAACTCAAGGGCGAGAACTGGGCCCGTGTGGTCGAACACGACATGAAAGACGGTGTCGTCACGGCCATCACGGAAAAAGGACTGAAGTGTTGCCGCTTGAAGGTCAAAGGCAACGACATGCTGACCCTCAACCACCGTCTCTACATCGGAACCGACACCAGCCGACGTGTGGAGGTCACGGCCATCCTCGGCATGGCTCACCTTGACAAAATGTCCAACATGGCTCGTCAGGATTTGCCCGTTGCCATTCAACGATTCGTGGAAGAACACGCACAATATTTCGTTGATGAATTCTACAACAAGGCCGGCCCCATGTCGCTCAAGCAACACTCATACGAGTTGTTGCCCGATGTTGGTCCAGTAAAGGCCAGAAACATGGTCAAAGCACGCGAACAGGTCGGTGTGTTTGCCTCCATGGATGAACTCAATGCACTGGCCAAAATCAACGGTGCAGAGTTGTTGGCGCAGCGGTTCGTTGAAGAAATCGAAGACCGAAACGTCAACCCTCGTCTGATCGACCTCCTGCTTCCGGTGACCGCATGAAAGGCGCGCGGACCTTGGTGGATACGCTGCGCTCCCTGCAACCCTTCAACAAAGCGCTTGGTCAGCATTTTTTGGTGCACGACGATGTCTTGGAGCGCACCGTTGCTTGGGCAGAAGTGGACGTTGAAGACCATGTTTTGGAAATCGGTCCGGGCCCGGGCGTGCTGACGGAAGTGTTGCTCGCTACAGGTTGTCGCGTCACAGCCATTGAATTGGACAGCGGTGCCTGCGAACACCTTCGCTCAACCTTTGCCGAAGAGCGGCGGGAAGAGCGCTTGACGCTGGTTGAAGGTGATGCGCTTACGGTCACTTGGCCCACCGATATCACCCGCATCGTGGCAAACATTCCCTACCAAATTTCTTCACCGCTTATCGATGTCATCACACGCCATCATCGCCATCCCAAGACCGCCCCGCTCGAGGACGTGGTCATGCTGGTTCAGGAGGAATTTGCTGAGCGTGTGGTGATGGAGTACGAAAGCGACGTCGGCTCATTGGGCATGGTCGTGGCGTTGGACTTTGAAGTTGAACTCGGCGAGCGCGTGCCGCCGCATGCCTTCTCGCCCATGCCGAAAGTGCATTCCCGCTTGCTCCGGTTAACCCCGCACGAAGAGGAATGGCCGTGCGACCGACGGTTGCTCGTGATGATGATTCACGCCGCCTTCGCTGAGCGTCGGAAGAAGTTGAAGCGTACGCTGAAAAACCCACCACGACGGATTGCGAGGGTGCCAGGCTGGCATGCTTCTCGGTGGACGAGGGCCTACAACGCCTTGCAAAACGACCCGCGGCTGGAGCGCCGTCCTGAAACATTTGAACTGGATGATTGGGCTGATTTGGGCGCAGACTTCGAATCCTGCGAAGAAGAGGCTTGAGCCTTCATATGGGGTGAAGCGGTTGAACACTTTGGGGAGAGACTTTTCTTAGGAGCGTCTGCTCGCCTCAACCTGTCGGGGGGATTCGGATGGCAAAGAAGGACACCTATCTTGCACTTCTCCGCCGAGGTATTGACGATACCACGGCCAACCAACTCGCCGATGCCGGCTTGAAGATTGGCGATTTGAAGAAAATCGACAAAGACATGCTGGTGGAGAATTACGGTCTAAAGGAAGAAATCGCTCAAGGTGTCATTGAAATCATCTCTGCTGGACCTCAATCTCACGGAAAAGAACGGTTCCTCTCCAAGGTTCTGGCCCCCGAAAAGAAGCAGGAGTCCCGCATTGAGGAGATGAAATTCCAGCGCAAGCAGAAGGACGTCCTCACCGAGTTGGCGGAGCAAAAAGAACGCCTGAAGATCGCCAAAGTAGAGGCCTTCCGGGCTCAGAAACTCATCATGAACCGCTTGGGCAAGACGGTTGAACTCATCGTGAAACTGGAAAACAGCCTCCACGATGAAGGAAAGGACGACCAGAAGGTCAAGATTCGCGACCAGTTGGAAACCCGAGGATTGGAGGCTGCTCGCGACCACGAAATGCTGGAATTGGAAGGCACACCACAAGACATCGTGGATTTCCGACGCCAACATGTGCCAAGCCTCATCTTCCACGCCTGCCCAGAATGCGGTGATGAGTTGGACCCTCGCCAATCCCGCGACCCCGACCAGCCCGATGCCTGGGCCTTCATCTGTTGGGAATGCGAAACCAGTTTCACACCGACCTTGACAGAAAACGTTGAAGCCATCCTGGACGGAAAAAACCGCATCAGCATCGACCCTGACAAGCCACCACGCAACCCCGTTCCCCCCAAGCCTGCCTCCATGGACTTCTCTTCGGTCAGCGACCTCATTCGCAAGGACCTCGAACAGACCGGTGCCTCAGCCGACCAGATGACGCGAGCCGTCGAGGAAAGCGTCGTGGCCGGTGGCTTGATGGACATCAACGATTGGATTGACCAAACCCTCGCCGCCAAGGATTACATCCAGGCCCAAGAAGACCGTGAGGACTTCATTCTGCGAACCGGTGCGGGCGCAACCAAGTTCAACAAGTGGATGAAGAAAGCCGGCCTGTACTTCAACAAGCAGACCGGTCGCTGGACCCGAGAGAAGGGACGATGAGGGCTGATCATGTCCGCTCAATCTGCGAGCTTGACCCTTGAAGACACGCCTGCTGCATCCACTCCTCCGGCAGCGGTCATCCGTTTTCTGAAAGGTCCGCTTTTGCTCGGTCAATGCGCTGTTAATCCCGGTGAAACCATCGTTGACCACGCCAACGCATGCGGCGTACGCATTCCCACCAACTGCACGTCTGGCACGTGTGGCACGTGCATGGTCTCCTTGATTCTCGGCGAAGTCCCTTTGCCTGAGGAATTGCCTCCTGGTCTTGACGATTTTTTGGTGGAGGAAGGTGCTCGTTTGGGGTGCATTGGCATACCAAGGGGTGATGTTGATATCGATATCCGCCCTCCAATTTGAGGTGATGGCGTGTTTGAATCCTGGACCGCTTCCACTTGGGCCATCCTCGTGGTGGATGTGGTGGCTGTGGTCATCGTTGCGGTCTTTCTCAAACGAAAAATCCAACATAAACTGAAGGAGGTTGAAGCCCGTCAAGCCCATGAACGCTTGATGAAACGGAAGCGCAACACTTCCGAGATGAAAAGCCACGCCGAAGAGTGAAACCATTAGAAAGAGAAGCGCAAGCCGGAACCATGGCCGAGTTCCGTTTGTACACCACGGTGTCCGGCCGTATGGATACCTCGGAAATGACGCTTGAGGGTGCGCTTCAAGCCATTGAAGGGCAAGGCCTTGCTTGGTTGGACATCCCTGAAGCCACCGGTGAAGTCAAGACCTTCCTCGCCGAAACGATGGCCTTTGATGAATTGGCGGTGGAGGATATTTTCGGAGAAGCCACCACCACGGCGTTGAAGTTTGACGACCACCGATTCTTTGTGGTTCGTGCCCGCAACAATGAGGTGCGACTCGACACCGAATTCGTCTTCATTCTCGTTCGTGGCGATTTGATGGTCTCGGTCCGCTACAGCACCATCCCCGCCTTCAACACCTTTGGTCGCCGCTTTTTGACCAGCGATCCTGAGGATTTGGCGCTGGGCATTGATTTCCTGCTCTACGAATTGCTGGACGCTATCGCAGACGACTGGTCCCCTATCCTGAGTTCGTTTTCGTCCGACCTTGACGATTTGGAATTCCAAGTCTTTGACCCCAGCAAGCGCTACGAGAACTTGCTTGAGAGCCTCCACGGCCTGAAGGGAAACCTTCGCGAAGCCAACAAATCGATTGAATCCCTCAACACCATCACGATGCGCTTGCAACAGCCCGGTGAGCGTTTAATCGGCACCAATGTCAAGAATTACTTCACGGACCTGAACCAACTCACCACGGCCTTGGTCAAACGCGTGTCCAACTATTCCACCGGTGCCAGCTCCTCAAGGGATTCCTATTTGAGCAACATCAGCATGCAGTTGTCCGAATCCAATGCCAGACTCACCGAGGTCATGACCACGCTTACGATGGTCGGTGCCATCATGCTCCCGTTGACCTTGATTGCAGGCATCTTCGGTATGAACAACGACGACCTGCCAGACGAAATGTTCGGAGGCTTTTGGGGCATCTTGGCCTTCATGGTGTTGTTTGCCTTGGTGATGCTGTACTATTTCCGTCGTCGCGGTTGGTTTGGCTCCTAAAGCGGCCGTGAAGGCTGGCTCATGCATCCCTGCCCGATGCTTCAAGAACCCTTGACGCCCGATACCGCACCATGTCAGCGGGGCATCAAACGACCACCGGCCCGCTGCCCATCGGTCAATTCGCTCAACTGGTGCAACACACGGTCAAGAACGACCCGTTGTTTCAGCATCAGGCATTGCTGGGCGAAGTTTCAGCATGGAATCTCCACAACGGCAACATCTACTTCACGCTACGCGACGATGACGGGCAAATGGACTGCGTGATTTGGCGCAATGCCCGACTTTCGGTTGACCCCGCCATCAAGGTCGGGAGCGAGGTCGTCATCATCGGCAGCGTTGACCTCTGGCCAAAGCGGGGGCGTTTGCAACTCGTGGTGTCACGAATCCAGCCGGTACAAACACTCGGCGCAATGGAAGAAACCAAACGACAACTGGTCGAGACACTCCGCCAAGAAGGGGCGCTTGACTTACCCCCCCGTCGCTTGCCTTTTCCACCCAAACACGTCGCCATCGTGACCGGAGCCGATTCAGCAGCGCTTTCCGACATGAAACGCCTGATGGCGAACCGTTGGCCGGACATGCGAACGACCGTGATTGAGGTGTTGGTCCAAGGCGAACACGCAGCACAGGAAATCGTACGAGGTTTGGCCGTGACCCGTGCCTTAGCACGCCCCGAAGTTGCACAACGTCTGGGTTTGCCTCCGGTTGACGTGGTGATCGTCGGTCGAGGGGGAGGGTCTCCCGAGGACTTGTGGGCGTTCAATCTTGAACCCGTGGTGAGGGCCATCCTAGCGAGCACGATTCCGGTCATCTCTGCTGTGGGCCACGAACAAGACCATCTCGTCTCGGACTTGGTGGCCGATGTGAGGGCCTCAACGCCCTCCAACGCCATCGAGCGTTTGGTGCCTGAACGCCAAGGCTTGGTACAATTATTGGATGAGGTGGACCTGCGCATGGAAGCCTCGCTCGTACGACGCTTGGCTGAATGGCGCCAACATCTGGCTCTGTTGACCAATCAACTCCGGCATGCCCCAGCCAAAGGCATGTTCGCTGCTCAAGACCGGCTGAACCGACTTAGCCACCGCCTCAACCGAGGGATGGAAACAAGCGTGGCAGGCCAACAACAGCGCCTTGCGCGCTTGCAAGCCGTCCTGGACGCAGCCCATCCAAAGCGGGTGTTGGAACGAGGGTATTCCATGGTACAGAACAGCGAAGGACAGGTCGTGTCAAACGTTGCAAGCCTTCAACAAGGGCAAACCATCAGCCTTCAATTCGCTGACGGAAGCGCCCACGCCGATGTTCACACCATTGAACCAAAGGAGGACGAACCATGACCGATGAAACCATGACCTACGATGAAGCCCTGCAACGCCTTGAAGCGCTGGTTGCACAATTGGAGCGAGGCGGAAAAAACCTCGATGAAACGCTGGCGATGTTCGAAGAAGGCAGAGCCTTGCTGAAGCGCTGCCAAGCTGAATTGAGCGATGTGGAAGGGCGACTGGCGGAATTGCGTCTTGAAGACGCCGAAGCCTTGGTCAAGGACGAAGACTGAGGGTTGACCATGAGTCGAAAACACGTCGCCCTTCAACGGCGGGTGGCGCGCGTTCTCTCTGGATGGAAAGACCCGCACGACCTTCGGCCCTACCCTGAACTCGAAATCGTTCAACACATCGATATTGCTGAAGACGGTGAAGTGAACCTCACCCTTCGTCCCGCTCGCCCCCACTGCCCGTGCTGCTTGCTTGACTTGGACAACTTGCGAAAACGCCTCGCGGAAATCAAAGGCGTGACCTTCGTTCATCTCACGGTC
>JAYPCE010000054.1:6486-7802 GCA_038124565.1 Candidatus Poseidonia sp. | reverse complement strand
TTGCCACACGAACGTCCTCCGGCAGCGTACCCCTCATCGTTGAAGACATGGCCTCATTTCTGTTAGCCTGCGGCTGGCAGCGAGTGCTCATCGAGACGGTTGGTTCTGGCCAATCGGAGGTACGCTGTGCAGCTGTGGCCGACCGCATCGTCGTCGTTGAAGGCCCGGCGAGAGGCGATGGAATCCAAGCCGAAAAGGCGGGCTTATTGGAATTGGCCGACATGGTCGTGGTCAACAAATCCGATTTGGAAGGTGCGGAGCGCCATGCAGGAGAGTTGCGCGAATCTTTTGCGCTTGATGGGGGTGAAGCACCCCCGGTCATGCTGACGTCTGGATTGAAGGGCGAGGGTGTCAACGAAGCTGCCACGGTCTTGTTGAACCTCAGCAGCACAGGACGCGCCCTACGAGCCCGAATGCGGGAGCGGTTGTTGGGCCAACATGAACGCCGGTTGTTGAGGCACCCAGCCTACAATGTGGTTCTTGATGCGCTCTGCGAGGGCACCCTTGATATTCAAGAGGCGTTGGCTCAACTTCAAGGCGATGACCATGAGCGACCAGGTTGAATTGACCAATCCGGTTGAAACTTCAATCGGTGGCATGCGAGGGCATCTGTTGCGAAGAAGCATCCACCTCAGCCTTGCCTTCTTGCCTTTTGTCTATTTCAACTACGGTGAACATGTGGCGGATGCTGTCGGGATGGCCTTGGACCAGGTTGTGGCGGCCGTCGTGTTGTTTGCCTTGTTGGCGGAAGGCCTCCGGCTCAAACTCGGCATCACCGTGTTTGGTCAACGTGATTACGAAGCCAACCAAGTTTCAGCGATGGCATGGGGGGCCGTAGGTGTCGGGTTCGTGTTTCTCCTGACCCCCAGCGAGGCCTATGCCTATCCATTGATTCTGTCTCTTGCTTTGGGCGACCCGTTCATGGGTGAATTGCGAAGGAAGGGTCGGTCTTCCAAAGAGGTCATGCTGTGGGCGGCCGTCATGTTGTGGCTTGTGTGGCTCATCTCATGGCAGCAGTTCGGCACACCGCTTTGGATAGCCGTCTTGCTCGCACCCGTGTGCATGATTTCAGAGTGGCCTCGGTTACGCTACATCGATGACAACGCCACGATGTTGCTCATCCCGCTTGCACTGGTGTTGCTGCTCGAACCGTTTGCCGCCGTGATGGCCTGAGAGTGAGGCGAGAGAAACCTCGTGGTTCAATATGTTCAAATGGGGGCTTCCGGTGGTTGTGAATAGGTGAAGAACATGGCCGATGAATCCCAAAGCACTGACCCCCCGCAAATCGCCTACCAGGTTGGCTTTGCCTTGGCCAT
>JAYPCE010000054.1:0-6386 GCA_038124565.1 Candidatus Poseidonia sp. | reverse complement strand
CGGTGAGAATGGGGCTGTGTTGATAGCGAACGGTGAGATCTACAATCACGAACTTCTTCGCTCCAAATTTCGGAGGTTCGCATTCAAAACCAAAGGTGATAGCGAAGCCATATTGGCGCTTCATGCAACGGCGACAAGGCACGCAAACCACATGTTATCGGCTCGTGAACATGCCCAGTGGATTCGTCAATTGGACGGCATGTACGCTTTTGCGTTGTGGGACCCCAATCATGGTCAATTGCTGCTTGCACGAGACCCCCTGGGCATCAAACCCTTGGTTCGAACCCTGTGCGACGATACGCTACTGTTCGCAAGCGAAGTCAAAGCACTCCGTGCGGCTGAGTATTATCATCCAAGGATGGACTCCCTCGCAATGGCGGCCCGCCTCGTTTGGGAATACCCTCTTGACGCCACGACCTTACTCAAAGGCGTTCATCAAGTCCGGCCGGGAACGGTTGAGTGTTGGCGCTTGAATCTTCATGGAGACGCGGTTTTAATTGACATCGCGGACATTGAGCGGCAGGAATTGACCCCTGCAAACACCTGGGACCCTGCGCACCAAGCCGATGAACTGCTCGAGTCATTCGTTGAAAGCGTCCAGCAACGATTGATGGCTGATGTTCCGGTTGGGATTGTGCTCTCGGGTGGTTTGGATTCAAGTTTGGTATGTGCCGTTGCTCATGAGGCTGCGCAGCGTGCTGGACAACCCGTTCCAGAGTGTTGGACGGTCGCTGAAAGTGAAGACAACCCAGACTGGATAGCGGCTGAGCAGGTAGCCTCTCATCTTGATTTGGTCCACCATCAGCACGTGCTTGAACCCGATTCGTTTGAGAAACGCTTGCCAAAACTTGCGTGGCATGGCGAAGACTTGGATGTCACCGTGATGTTCTTCCATCCGTTGTTTGAGAGCATGGCTCGGCACGTCAAAGTTGGTTTGTGCGGCCAAGGAGCCGATGAACTCCATGGCGGTTATCCTCGCTACGGCGACCTCAAGGCTCATGGAGCCCAGCTCAATACGCGAATGCAGGCTCTGCCAAACACGCATCGTCACGCGCTAACGAATCATGCGTTGTTGCCTGATGAGGGTTGGTATCAAGAGTTCCACGACCCACGTGTTCCTACCAACGAACTCGAGACCATGCTGAACTTTGAACTGGAACATGGACAATTGAGCAACTTCCAACTTCGCTTGGTTGACCGTCACTCCATGGCGCATTCCCTTGAGGTCCGTGTCCCGTTCCTCGGCAAAGCGCACCGAACAGCGTCACATCACCTGCCATTGGATTGGAAACGTGGGGCTGGTCGCGAAGAAAAGGCTGCGTTGAGAAAGGCGGCCGATCTCACTCGCCTTCCAAAGGACATCGTGAGGCGACCAAAATTGCCCGCTGGACGGGCCACTTCACCATCCATGCTCAACACCTTCCTCGGTGAGCATGCTGGCACCATTGACCAACTCATCCAACGGTACGAACCTTGGTCTTCTGTGCTCAAAGGGCAAGAAGAACTCGCCCTTGGCCTTGGTCTGTTTGAAGCTCTCCATCTCCATGAGGACGGACACAAACGCCATCACCTCAGCATGGACACACTGCTCACGGAGGTGCTCTCATCATGAATCTGAGAGACAAGAACGCGCTCCTTGAGGAGAACCGTGAGGCGATTACTGCCTGGATGAAAAAGAAACGAAGTGAAGTCCCCATTCCCATTTACGGCAGCGTGGATGTTCGCGATGCGGGGTGGAAAGTTGGTGTTGTGGATGCAAATCACTTCCCGGCAGGGTTCAACAACGTGGCAAAAGAAACCTTGAATGAGTTAGCAGAACTTTTCCGAGAACACATCTTGCGAATGCATCCAACCTGCAATTGGATACATCTACTTCCCGAGAGCCACACGAGAAATCAAGCCTACGTTGAAAACATTGCAACCATCAAATCAATTGTTGAAGGAGCAGGTTTTACCTGTACCGTTGGGTCAACTGCCCTCAATGACTTCCCTGACTTGCACGGCATCTCCGGACCCTTGCTGCTTGATAGGGTTGAACTCAATGACAATGTCATGACCGTTGGCGGTCGTGAACCCGACCTCATTTTACTCAACAACGACTTGACGGAAGGCACCATTCCTGGCATCAACGCCTCAAATGCAACACCCCCTCCTCACATGGGCTGGTTTCGCCGTAGAAAATCTGAACACTACGAGGCGTTGAAACCATATGTGGATGAAATGGCGACACTGCTCGGCATCGATGCTTGGCATTTGATGCCGGATTGGTTCGTATCGGAAGACAAATGCTTGACGGAGGAACCATGCAAAATACGCCTTGCAGCAGAAATTGATGATTTTCTTGACAAGTTAAAGCGAAAATACGAACATTTTGGCATCGAACGTGAGCCAACCGTCGTCATCAAAAACGACAGCGGCACCTACGGGTTGGGCGTGATGATGCTTTCTTCTGGCGAGGACATCCTCCACCTCTCAAACCGAAAGGCCAACAAACTCCGCTATGCAAAAGGTGGGGCAGAAGTTGAGAATTATCTCATTCAAGAAGGCATCCCAACCGCCTTGCGTTCATCATCGGATGAAGCGTTGGAACCCGTTGTCTACCTCATCGATGGAGAGGCCGCATCGTGGTTCTACCGCATCAATGCGAAAAAATCAGACATGGACAACCTCAACTCTCCAAGTGCACGGTTTGAAACCTACGACGACCTCAACAATCCATATCTCACCGAAGCGCACGGATGGCATGCGCTTGTGGCAGAATTGAGCATGATCGCCATGGGTGCGGAAGCACAAAAGTTGTACGAAGAAAAAGACGTAGACTGAACTTGACGGTCATGCGGGGTCTTTGGCGAAGGTTAGGGCCTTACCCCCCCATTGTCAACGCACCACGATACAAACAAACCGCTCCGAGCAATGAGGATGCAATCTACAAAAATCATTAAATCCAGAACGACATGCCGGCGGAGCCGTGAATAAAGGTCAAATTCACCCACCATTCGGGCCGGAAAAAAGCAGGTATGTGCGAGCGATTGTATTGATGTTGGTGCTGCTGCTTGCACCAATCAGCACAACAACCTCTGCTGGAGGTACGGAGGCTCAACCCGCACCACCTTCACCACCAGTTTGCGACAAACTCCACGTTGGAGCCGAGGCCGGACTCTTGCACTGCAACAACGAAACCCAAATCGGGTACACTATTTTTTCAGGGACCTCTCACGAGAACATCTACCTCATCGACGAGCGAGGTGAACTCCGCCACCAGTGGGTGAGCACACACCCCAATGGTTCTGGCTACGGGCTTGATGTCGGTGCAAACGGCTCCATCCTCCATGTCATCAACGACCTGCCTGTTGACGAAGGACCTCTGCTCATGGAAGCCGGTGGAGCTGCGACCCACATTGAAATTCTGGACGCCAACAGCAACCTCCTGTGGGAAATCACAGAATACGCCAATTATTACCGATTGCACCACGATGCGACCTTCCTACCCAACGGAAACGTGCTCGCCATCGCTTGGGAGTACATCGATGAAACCACTGCTTCGAGCATGGGGCGTCAAGAATCCCTCCTGACCTCAGACGGATTGTGGCCAGATGTTGTGATTGAGTACGCACCAACAGAGTCGGGCGGGGCAGAGATCGTTTGGATGTGGAAAGCATCTGACCACTTGGTTCAGGACCAAGATGACCTGTTGCCTACTTTTGGATATCCTGCTGAACATCCGGAGAAAATCAACATCAACGCCGTAGGACCAAATGTGCGAGCCGACGACGCGGATTGGATGCATTGCAATTCCATTGATTACGATCCTCTGCACAAACATATCCTCCTTTCATGTCGCCACACTGAAGAACTTTACATCATCAATCACAACTTAACATGGGAAGAAAGTAACGGTTCTTCAGGGGATTTGCTCTACCGTTGGGGCAACCCCCTCAACTACGATTTGGGCTCCAGCGCTGACCATTATACGGTGGTTCAGCATGATGCCCATTTCATTCCAGCAGGCTATCCATTCGCTGGCTCTATTTCCTACTTTTCAAACGATGTATCTGGCCCCTCAAGTATCGGCATTATCACACCGAACCGAAGAGGCAATGTTTTCGTCTTGAATTCAACAACAGGCATGCACGACCCTCGTCAGCCGACGGTTGAATTTACCCTACCGGTAGGATGGGGGCCACGCTTCCAATCCGGTGCCACCCTCATGCCCAACGGCCAATTCATGGTCTCACATTCTCTCAGGGGAAAGATTGGTCAAATCGGAAACGACAGCCAAATAGATTGGGAATACAATGTGCCCCTCAACCCAGGCGGTCAAATCGCATCAAGAACACAACGCAACTTCCCGCCCGTTTACTTCAAGGCAGAATGGCTTGATGTCAGCGATACACGAATCCAAAACCTACCCCTCAATCGATTGGGTGTTATCGAGAATTACGAGGACATTTGTCCAGATGAAGGCGATGATATCCTCTGGGATTGGAACGGAGACGGTTGCATAGAGGACGATGACCAAGACGGTGTGACCAACGACCAAGATTGGTGCACTGACACCGCTCTGGACATACCTGTTGATGAACAGGGGTGTGAAGAAGCGGTGGAGGCGATCTTGGGTTGTACCAATCCTTCAGCGCTGAATTATAACCCACAAGCCGAGATCGACGATGGAACATGCGAATATCCGCCAAAGGAAGTGATTGGTTGCATGGACGAAGCGGCAACAAATTACAATCCAGAAGCAAATGTCCATGACGCGTCACAATGCGAATACCCCCCACCTCCGGTAGAGGGATGCACGGACCCGGTTGCGGTAAACTTCAACCAAGACGCCATGGTTGACGATGGGTCATGCGAATACCCTCCACCCCCAACAGAAGGGTGTCATGACGAAGAGGCAACAAATTACGACCCTTCCACTGACCTTCACAACGCCTCGCTCTGTGAGTACCCCGAAATTGAACCGGAACCGGAGCCGCTCGAAGGATGTATGGATGAGGCAGCACTCAACTACGATTCAAACAGCGAACTCGATGACGGAAGTTGCGTCTATCCTGAGCCGGTAGAGGAAGAAGAAAAAGAAGGCCCAGTTGAAGAGGTTGAAGAACCGGCCTCAGAACTCACATGCGAAGAGCGAGGTGATTGCCCTCTGGAGGAACAAGCAACTCCCGAGGCAGATATGTTTGCGAACCAACTCTTGCTGTACACTGGATTTGGCCTCATCGTCGTCATCCTTCTCTTGGTGCTGGTTATGCAATGGTCTCAGCGACGTTTTGATGACGAAGATTGAACACAACATCATGAAAGGGGAGATTCCGTACCCGTGACATGAGCCTACGCGTGTGGTTGTACATCTCAACCATCACCGTTGGATTGTGGGTCTCAGCTACGGCCTTGGGCGGTTTCTTGCCCGATCAAACAGCAGAATGGCCGGTGAATCTCTGGTGCTGGGGCGTTTTTTTCTGGATTTATCGGACTACAGACCGAAAGGAAAGGCTGGAGATGCTCACGGTCGTTGCCTTGGCCACACCGATGGAATTGTTCTTTTCAGAAGTATGGCTCATTTATGAGTACCAACGGGACTTCATGCCTTTGTTTGTACCCGCTGGCCATTATTTTTTGTTTGATTTAGGACGCCGAGCAGCGAACGTCATGCAAGAGCAATGGGCTTTTCCATTGTTGATTCCGTTCGTCCCGCTCGTGCTCTATGGAGGTTGGACGGGGGGCGACACCTCTGGACTCGTCCTGTTGGTTTTGGTTCTCGCCTTTACCAAGTGGGGACCGCAGCCCAAACTCTACGCTTCAATGGCTTGGGCCGCGCTGGCCATGGAATTGTGGGGGACATACCTCGCGAATTGGACGTGGGCTTCCGAGGTCCCTTGGACCGGTCTGACCGCTTGGAATCCCCCTCTCTTGGTTGGCGCCTTCTACTGTTTCGGAGACCTCTTGGTCAATTTGTCCGTTGCTAAGTTTGAAGGGGAACGGCCTGTGGAGGTTGCACCATGACGGACGCTGATGAGTTGCGCAAGCGCCGCGAACAGGAGGCGTTACGCATTCGCACCGCTCTCAATCGTCAGCGTGGTGAGCAACGCGCCAACACCAAAGGAGGTGAAGGCACGGTGGCGTTTGTAGAAGAGCGGAAGTGCATCGGCTGCGACCAATGCACCATCGTTTGCGATGATGACGCCATTGAACTCTATCATGTTGATGTGCGCAGCCCCTTGATGACGGTGGAAAGCAACCGAAAAGCAAGGATCATTCGAGATGCTTGCACAGGGTGTCGTTTGTGTGTTCTTGCCTGTCCAACGGACGCCATCACCATGATTGACCGATGAGGTGACCACGATGTCAAAGAAAGGAAAAGATGCAACAGCCCAACGTTTTGG
>JAYPCE010000053.1:0-8250 GCA_038124565.1 Candidatus Poseidonia sp. | reverse complement strand
TTCCTTGGCGTTCCCCATCGGCCTTCTCCTCTCGCCGCCATGTGTGTGGATGGAGGACAATGATGGCCGTGAGCAGTTCAAGACGGCCAAACCACATCAAAATAGAGGTGATGATGAGCGCACCTGAGTTCATCGTCGCCCAAGTTTCTTCGGGACCGTAATCTCCCAAGGTAGGACCGGTGTTCCCCAATGACGATGCAACCACCATGGTGACGCTCTCAAACGACTCCGTCGGCATGAAGATGGCCAACACCAAACTCGAAAGGAAAAACAAGGCGACCCAAACAAACAACATGCCGACAATAAGACCGAGTTGTTTGTCTCCCACAACTTCACCATTCATGCGAATTTGTTGCACCTTGCGAGGTTGGGCGATACGGGAAAGTTCTCGCATGGCCACCTTGAATGCAATGTTTACTCTGAGGATTTTGAGACCGCCTGCGGTTGAACCAGCACTCGCCCCAACCACCATCAGGATGAACAAAATGATGTGAGCCACCAATGGCCACGATTCGTCCATGTAATTCGTTGAGGTGTATCCTGTGGATGTTCCAAACGAAACAGCTTGGAAGATGCTTTCTCGGAAACTCGTCCCCATATCGACGCCTGAGATAAACAACGAGAGTTTGATCGCCAGAATGGCGACCACCATGTAGACCAGATAAATGCGAAACTCCTCGTCGCTAAACGCCCGTTTGAAATCACCGCCGCGAACAAACCACAACAACGTGAAGTTGACCCCTGCAAGGAACATAAAGACGACAATAATGGCTTCGACGAGGCCCGAATCGTAATACCCAATGCTCGCATCACGTGTGGAGTAGCCGCCTGATGGCATCGTTGTCAACGCATGGTTGACCGAATCAAACAGGTCCATTGCTCCCGTCAAATACAGGAGTAGGAATTCTGTCAAGGTCAACACAATGTACAAGCCCCAGAGCGCCAAGGCGGTCTGCTTCAATTTTGGCCGAAGTCGTGATAGTGACGGGCCGGTGAGTTCAGCACGAGCCAGTGCCATGCCTCCACCGATGACTCGAGAAAGGATCATCATGCCGAGCATGATGATACCCATGCCACCAAACCACTGTGTTAACGAACGCCAAATGAGCAAACCTCGTGGCTGCGCATAGATACAATCGGGCGTTGTGCCAGGAATGCAATTCGGACTCATAGAGTGAGAAATGACCGTTGCACCCGTTGTGGTAAAACCAGACATTGACTCAAACCATGAATTAACGAAGCCACGTGCAATGTCGATGAACTCCACATTGGCGGTTAAAGGTCCGACAAAAACGCCTCCAAACCAATACGGAAGTGCACCGATAAACACCGTGACCGGCCAAACCAAACCTACCCCCACAAAGGCTTCCAGGTCACGGAGGCGTTCGCCAGAATTGGTTCTGGTGAACAAGGCCAACAAACCTCCCCCAAGGCCAGCGCTTAGGAGGATTGCCGGCCCAAAGGCTTGGATGGCCAGCGTGAGGTCATCCAGCCACCAAGTGATGAGACCGCAAACGAACAGAGGAGCCGTGAGGGCCAATAACGTCCAGCCCAAAATGAGGTTCACCACATCGTAACGCATGATCACACCTTGAATCGTTTCTGAGCCTCAGGAACGCGTTCTTTCAAACAAAAGAGGACGACGCGGTCGTTTTCCAGAAGCAAGGCATCCGGTGTTGGCTCAAAGGAATCCCAGGCTCCAGAAAGACCCACTCGCTTGATGAACGCTGGATGAAGCCAATCAGGGAAGTTCGCCTCTTCGACCGTTTTTCCTGCGAATTTGGCTTTCTCTGTCACCTCAAGCGTGATACCGACAACATTGGGGATTTCGGCAAGGAGGGCATAATGTCCTGACAGGCTTTGGTGAATGTGTGTCAGCATGTTGCTTACGGCCACGCGATGACGATCAACGGCGAAGGAAATACCCATGCGTTGCGTGACTTTCACCAAATCGGCATCGTAGAGCAGGAGACCCGTATGGGGAACGCCAAGGTCGGACATCATCAACACAGCGGCGATATTTGCGTGGTCGTCGTCAAGCGCACTGAGGGCAACGTCAAACTGCTCAATTGAAATTTCTTCCAAAATTGAGCGGTCCAAATGGTCGCCGTGAATGACCTCCATGTTGGGATGACCCCCGATTTTGGAGCCTGAGAGTTGGTTCGCCAAATGGAGTTCACGCTCCAGCACGGTCACCGAGGCGTCGTGGTCCAACCAATCTTGGGCCATCTTCGTCCCGTTGGGAGAGGCACCGACAATGAGCACCTTGGGATGCTCAGGGAAGTACATGACCTCGTGCCCGAAGGTGATGAGGGCCGGATTGAATTTGTCTAGACCAACCACTGCAACGGCGATGCGATCACCGATTTCCAGAACGGATTCATCGTTTGGAATGAAGCTCTTTTGCCCATCCCGTTTGACACCTACAATGTTGGGTAGGCCATGGACGAAATCCTCTTTCACATCTCGCAAAGGCCGATTCACAATGTTGTGAGCGGTTTGGCCGATGTCAAATTCAAGCACGTAGGCGTTGTGCTCAAAGTCAATGACCTCTTCAATGTCGGTAGAGCGCAATCCTGCGTTCAACCTCCGAATAGCCCCGCGCAATGGATTGACCACGTGGTCGACATTGGCCCACTGCTTGAGATGACCTTGTCTAAATTCCTCAATGTAATTGGGGTCCCGCAATCGGCAAATGCTGGTCAATTTGTCCTTTCCCTTGTTCACGCGATGAGCGTGTTCAGCGATGGAACATGCGATGAGGTTGGCCTCATCGGAAGGCGTTGCCGCCACAAAGACTTCTGCCGAAAGGATACCCGCCTCGAGCAAGATATCCCGAGAGGTGATGCTTCCGTGAATCACCAAACAATCCAAGCCTTGTGCATTTGAAACAGCCCTTGAGTCGTTATCAACGATCACCAAATCGTATTTTTCGTTCGCCAAGGCTTTTGCCAGAGAAATCCCAACGCGTCCAGCCCCTCCGATAATCACACGCATGTTGTCCACCTCAGCCAAACAGTTCGGCGTATTTCTTCACTTTGTACGAACCGCCACTGAATTCAACATCGCCAACCGTTTCAAAACTCCGTTGCCGCTCAAAGCTTCCCCCATCGTATGCGATGCTACGCACGGGGTGATAATACTCGTAAACAAGCGTCCCTGAACTATCGGCCACTTCCACCCAGTCCACATAGGCCGTCGGCGTAGAGAGCAACCATTTGTTGTTCACCACGTCAACCTGTGCTTCAACAAAACAGGTTTGCAAGACGATGTTGCGCTCTTCGCACCAAGACGCCTTCATGGGCAGTAGAATGTAGCCCCAAGCATGTGCTTCCCAACCATCACTGGAAAGGAACGGATCGCCGAGAACGCCGAAGGCATACCACCCGGGGACGCCGCGGGTACGCATGATGCTGAAGAACGCGTTGGTTTGCTCATCGCAATCCCCGGTCTTCGCAGCAAGGCATTGGGGGCCTGAACGAGCCGTGGATGGGGCCTCTCGGTCATAGGTGATGTAAGCGTGTAAGTAATCAAAGGTCGCTCGGGCGAAGGCATAGGCATTGGTCGAGGTACCCTCGGGCAAACTTGAGGCAATGGCATCTGCTGTGCTGAGCACAAGGGCATCTTCTCCATTGATCGCATAATTGCCGACGGAGTCACGGTAATACCATTGAGAACCTCCAAAGTCTGCTTTCCGAACACCGTTACCACGTTGTGCAATGTCAGCAAAGGTTCCTGAATTGTCCACATTAATGCCGTTGGACTTCCCAGACACGATTGCTGCAACCCGACCATCGTCCCACCAAGAATATGAGGATGATTGAACGCGAACTTCAAAGGTGTAACGCACCGATTGAGGCTGGTCAAGATTCACTCGGACCTTGATGCATTTCGCAACAGGACACTCTTCATCACCCGTACCCACCGATGGCCACCATACTTCGTGGCCTGCACCGGTGGTCACGCGGTTTGCATAGGATTTGTCAGGCAAGCCATCAATCGGGATGTTAATGCGCTCACCGTCCAAGACCATCGTCAACTCAAGGGTTTCTTGCAAGACCAAAGCTGGCTCGGCTTCGTTTCCGCTGGTGGAGGTGAACTGGGCAGTACCTGAGAGCGAAGAGCGTAAGGTCGGCGGAATGAGGATGTTCTCGGTAACAGAACCACTACTTGATGCACCCGTGAGCGTCACGTCCGCATGCTTCGCCAGTGTGTAACTGGCTTCGTTTGGATAGACATGGTACGGCGCGAGTTGCGATTGGAGGAACTCCTCAACGCCACCGAATTCACCAAAAATCGCTTCTTGGGCCTGTGGTGAAAGCATGACGAAGGCTACCAAACCGAGCATGACGAGGCTTCGAAACCGATTCTTTCGTCGTTTCATGATGTTTCGTTGACGCCCAGTATGGGTTTGGACCATGCCTCGTTGGGTTGGTTTTTGCGTCATCTTGTAGGAAGTGTCTCGCGTGCCTTTCTGCGTGAATTGCTGTTCGAGGCGATAACTCTCTCGATCACCCTGCGGAATTACACGACCGCAGGAATAGCATATCGTGTCGCCCGGCAGCGCCGCGCTACGGCAATACGGGCATGCACCCATGTTGTTTGGCTCGGCTGGCGTCGTATAACAATTGCTCAAGATGACCCGCCAACATCAACATAAAACGAAGCGGTTTAGATTAACACAGAAATCACTTCCTATGTAATTAGTGAATAACTACTTACTCTTCTTCGGAGAGGGCATGCTGTCCCTGTTCAGCGGATTTAATCGCAGTATTGCGCTCGCGCTGTTGTTCAGCCCACAAACGACGAAGCCGTCGTCGTCCTTCCTTGGGAACCGCCTCCCAAATCCATGCTTCTGCAGCCGGTGTGGCGAGGAAAAGAAACGGAAGAATGAACACCCAACCAATGGGTTGGAAGACGACGAAATACAAAGCCACGAGCAAGGAAGCACGCCAAAATGTAGAACGCAGAACCGCACCCCAGCGGCGCCCTTGCAACATCATGTATCCATGGCGGGCCGTGATGAGGGCTTCGGCCCGAGGCGTCACCACCGAAACCAAAGCGATGTTCGCCAGGCCTTGGATGGTAAAGATGGATTCAAACTCAAACATTCTGAACATCATGACCATCGCCACCATACCACCGATGGCCAACCCCAAGGCCCAACCACTTGTTGGTTGGGAGCCCCCGCGGCGGACACGGGCTCGGCGCAACAAGAGATGGGAGGCAACCGAAGCAAACAAAGTCACCAGCATCAGCGAAACGATGTTGAGGCCTGTGTAGATACCGTCGTTGCTGAGCACCGTTGTGTAATACGGCTGAAACAACAACCCGTCGGCTATCACTGCATAGATGCCGCCGACCACAATCCCCCAGAAGACTTGGTTCCACGCCGTTGGAAGATCGTAAAACCCTGCGAATTTGGTCATCACCCCTCGCCATCCGAGCGTCATGCCGATGAGGGCGCAGAAACTCGAGAGTTGGAACAACACGAGTTCTGAAACCATGACATGGCCTGCATGCTTCCCTTCATGAAACCCTTGGCCCGAAACAGCCGAAGGGTGTGATTCAAACACCCCCGCTTGTTCCCCCGTGACATGGCACGCCTCTTGCTCTTCGGCGGGAAGGGTGGCGTGGGGAAAACGACCACCTCTTGTGCCACCGCCGTTTGGCTTGCGGATGCAGGATTGAAGGTGCTGCTTGTTTCAAGTGACCCCGCACATTCAACATCGGATTCACTGGATGTTCCGTTGGGTCCCGAACCAGTTGAAGTTGAGGGTGTACCGGGCTTGTATGGTCTTGAAATGGACCCCGAGGCAAAACTATCCAACCTCTTACCAAAATTTGGCGAGGCCATGAACAGCATGGGACAAGGCGGGATGGGTGGACTTGGTGGCTTGGGCATGATGCTTGACCCATCCGCCAAAGATGAACTTGCAGATGTGAAATCAGACATCCAAACGGCGGACATGATTCTCCCCGGATTGGACGAGGCGTTGGCCTTTGACGAATTGTTGAGGCACATGGAAAACCCTACGTGGGATGTCGTGGTTTTTGATACCGCTCCGACCGGCCACACACTCCGATTCCTATCACTTCCCGAACTTATCGAAGCATGGTCGGGACGATTGTTACGGTTGATGCGAGTTTCAGGGGGTCTGCGTTCCATGCTCTTTGGACGAAAAGAAAGCGACGCAATGAAAGACGAATTGGAGCGGTTCCGTCGGCGTGTGTTGCACATGCGCCGCGTCCTCAGCGACCCGTCCACATCTTCGTTCACCTTGGTGACCATTCCTGAACGTATGGGCGTGAACGAAACGCTACGAGCGTACGAATCACTTGTTGAGTACAAACTTCCTATCGGTGGTTGTTTGGTTAACAGAATCACGCCCGAGTTCGACCACCCCTTCTTGCAACAACGGCGGGAACAAGAACTGGGTCGAATTGATGAATTGGAACACGCCCTCTCCGGCATCAATGTGGGCCGTTTGGAATTGGCCGATACAGAAATCGTTGGTGTAGCTGCGCTTCGGGAAGTTGGAAGGACACTGTACGGAGAGGTTTCAGAGATTGATGCAACGATTGGCCCGCATGCCTTCGGCAAGGTACTTCATCACGAAATTCACCGGGGGATGGTCGCCCAACTTGATGAGGATGCTGAACGCATCCAACTTCACTTTCCCGGTCTCGAACGCTCAGACCTGTCCCTTCGTAGCGAGGAAGGGGTCCTCTTCGTGGGCGTTAACGGACGGGAACAGCCCATTCCAACCGAGACACATGTCAAGGCAAGCCTCGTGAAGGCATCGCTCGAAGATGACATCCTTTTCCTTGAGGTCCCGCTCAACAACGCAGCCTCCTAAGGGCATGGTTTGAAATGGGTCAACCGTGACGCCCGACCATGGCTCTTGAAGGCTTGTCGAGAGGAATCTTCCGCTCGTTGGGTCTGCTCAAGAACAAACGCAAGTTGGATGAAGACGAATTGCGTGAAATGACCCGAAGCCTTCGCAGGGCCCTTCAGGAGGCGGATTTCAACATCCGCCAGACCAAAGAAATCGTTGACCGATTGGAAACTCGAATGCGTGAAGAAGAGCCGAGGCCTGGACTCACGCTCCAAACTCACGCCATGAACATCCTCTACACGGAGTTGGTCCGTATTCTTGGCCCTCCAACCGATTTTCAACCGCGTGGGGCCACCTTGCTTTTGGTCGGTTTGTACGGTCAAGGAAAGACCACGACCACAGCCAAACTAGCGGAGTGGTACCGACGCAAGCACAGCCTGAAAGTCGCCGTTATCGAAGCCGACGTTCATCGGCCGGGCGCATACGACCAACTTTCACAATTGTTGGAAGGAACAAATGTAGAGGTCTACGGGGAACCGGAAACCAAAGATGCCGTCACGATTGTGCGAAACGGCCTCGCTCAATGCGCTGCTGCAGATCTCGTCATCGTTGACACGGCTGGACGCCACCAACTTGACGAGGAGCTCGTTGAAGAATTGGAAAACATCGCCGGCTTGACAAGGGCCACTGACCGCTGGTTGGTGATTGACGCCCAGGTCGGTCAAGCCGCTGGTCCCGTCGCTGCTTCTTTCCACAGTCTTGCCGGCGTCACGGGCATCGTCATCACCAAACTCGACGGTACGGCCCGTGGCGGTGGTGCGCTCTCCGCCGTGGCCACCACTGGTGCTCCCATCGTCCACATCGGTGTTGGCGAGCGGATTCAGGATTTGGAGAAGTTTGAGTCCGACCGGTTCATCTCTCGGCTCTTGGGCATGGGCGACATTCAGGGCCTCATCGATTTGGCGCCCGAAGACATGGACGAAGAGGAAGCCATGCGCTTGACGCAGCGCTTGATGAGTGGACGGTTCACCCTCAACGACATGTACAAACAAATGGAAATGATGTCCAAAGTCGGCACGATTGACAAACTCATGTCCTTCCTTCCGGGCACCATGCTCGGGGGCATGGGGGCCATGTCAAAGAACCAAAAGGAAGCCATGCAAGCCAATCTTGACCGTTACCGGACCATCATGGATTCCATGACGGCGTGGGAAAAGAACGAACCGGCGAAAATCAAGGTCGACCGCATCAAGCGGATTGCCCGCGGCTCCGGTGTTCGGGAAAAGGACGTCCGAGAACTCATCGGCCAATGGAACCGCTCCCGCAAGATGATGAAGGGCATGGGTGGCAACCGTAAGTTGAACAAGCAAATGCGGAAGATGATGAAGGACGGCGACATGGACCTTGACCC
>JAYPCE010000052.1:0-8498 GCA_038124565.1 Candidatus Poseidonia sp. | reverse complement strand
ACTCTTCACGCACCCGAAGTGCGTAGCCTGCACCCCCAGCGCCTAGCAGGACGAGGAGCATGAAGAAGAGCACGGCAAAGGGATGGTTGTCCAGTAAATCGCCGAGGGCAGAGAAGAAACCACCGCCTCCGTCGTCACCGCCGTTCCCCTTGGGTTGAATGAGGGCGACCACGGCTTGCTGGTCGTAGGCCAGTCGGGTGAAGGTGAGTTGGCCGTCCATGCTGTCGTCGTAGTTCGATGAAGGCAGGGTTGGGTCGAGGTCGGAATAGAAATCTGGACGTTGTTCAAACTGGATATTCACCGGCTCGGAGAGGTCAAGCGTCAACACGACATCAACGGTGTATGGGATTCTTGATTCAAAGAATTCAGGGTCTTCGAGGAATCCAAACAAAGTCACGGCTTGGCCTGAGATGTCAAAGTGAGCCCACTTGCCCCACGCCGAGTCGTCAACACCAATGTCGTAATACCACGAATCGGCGACACGCGTTCCTTGACCTTGGGCATCGTTGGTGTCGTCTTCGCCGAGGTCAATCGACAATTGCAGAGCCCCGACTTGGACGGTCTCCAACTCCACTTCAGCGGCGGTGAAGGTGGCTTCAAGGCGGGTGGTTCCGTTGGGTATCCAAACGTAGTGAGAATCCTCAGTGTAGTACACCGCCCCGGTTTGTCCGTTGTTGAAATGATTCCAATCGCCTTTCCAGGCGTGGCGAACTCGGTCGGTATTGGCCGGAATCGTGGCGGTGGTCATCATGCTGTCGTAGAGGTCGTATGCATCCCAAACGGTGTATTCTGGGTGGTCCACAATCCCGTCGTTGTCTTGGTCGCGCATCAACTGGAGGGTTCGTGCGAGCGCAACGGCCGCATCCACATCGGTCAGCCCGTGACCAATGCGCCAATCGTGGCATTTTCCAGTGGCGCTTTGGTAACATTCAGCGGGGATGTCATTACAGGAATCCTCGTCGTTGCCGTCTTCGCATGAATTGGCCATGCCTTCGTATCGTGCCGTGAGTTCAAGAATTAACTCGACCTCGTGAACGCGACTGAAGTTGGCAGTCGCCCAATCCTCAAATTGTCCGTACGCCGCTGTACCATCGCCACCCACGAGGCTGCTGCCAAAGTCGTGGTCGTCTCGGTGATAGGTGGCCACGCCCAGCGAAGGCGCTGCGTCGAGAAGTAATCCCGCCATGCCGCCCACGTGCGGTGTTGCCATGGACGTTCCGGAGATGGACATGTAGTACAGGTCTCCTTGGGCGCGAGTTGAAGCGTCAATCGCCGTGCCTCGGGGAGCAGTGGCCCAAATGTTTCGACCGGGTGCACCAACATCGGGCCATGTGTGTTGCTGATTCATGCACCCTCTTGATGAGAACGATGTGACGGCCGTACCGTCGTGGGTAAGTGCCGCCACCGAAATCGCGGCGGGGGTGTTGGCGTAGACATTGGTGCGCAAATCACCGGAACATTCTGACCCGGATCCTCCTGAATTGGAGGCAGCAAAAATCACGGCCACGCCATTCTCGTAGGTGAGCCGTTCCGTCATTTGCGCAATGACACCGTTCGGGTCGTAATCGCCGTCGGTACCCCACGAATTGGACACGACGCGAACATGGTAGGGGTTTTGACCCGGCACCGAATGTGCAAAAGTCCATTCCAAGCCTTGCTCTGCGGCGAAAATGGAGGCGCCGTCACCGGTTCCCAAGGCGACCAGTTGTCCACCCTTTGCGACCCCTGCTCGACGACCACCAGAGGCATCGCCGTTTCCTGCGATGGTGCCGCCGACGTGTGTTCCGTGGCCAGAAGAGGTGTCGGAGTTCCGGGTCTCGGTCCATCCAATGCCGTCAAACTTTGCGGAGTAAATCACCTTCTCTCCCGTCCAGGGTTCCAGATAATCGAAATCGGGATGACCGGCATCCACACCAGTATCAAGGTCCACGATGGCGGTTCCGTCGCCGTCCCATTCGGTGAAGGACAGGTCGACTTCTCGCATCACCTGGCCGTTGGGCTGGATGATGGCTCTTGTCCAAGCATCAGTGGCTCGAACGACGTGGGTGGTTTCGTGCATCAGGATGCCAGCGTCACCAGGGTCTCCGCCCCACTCAGGTGGCAG
This sequence comes from Candidatus Poseidonia sp., assembly GCA_038124565.1. Lineage (GTDB taxonomy): Archaea > Thermoplasmatota > Poseidoniia > Poseidoniales > Poseidoniaceae > Poseidonia. The sequence continues at coordinate 6,394 of JAYPCE010000052.1, read as the reverse complement.
GTAAAAGAAGTCAAGCGGTTTATCCAATTCCAAGTATTCAACGCGGTCCCACAAGGAAAACTGTCGGATGGCTTGGACAGTTCCCTCGACCAAGCCACCGTCAACGAGGGGAGCCTCGCCAATGAGGTTCAAACCGATGTGTTCCATGGTGGACTTGTCCGATATGCTCACGGCTGAGTGGAGCTGGAAGATGACGGGCAACAACTCGTTGTCAACAGATTCGTCAAGGGCTTCCACCAAATCGCCGTTCATTTTCGTAAGGTTACCCAATGGGTTGCTGGTATCTGCCAAGGGCGAGGCCGTGGCGCCAACCATGAGCAGTTGAAGCATGAACGCTGAGAGAATCAATGCACGGCGGTGGGTAGCCATGGTCATTTTCGCTGGTCGTTGCTGTATAAGATTGATGGTGTTACGGTCAATACTGACAAATACTTCCCGGGACCAATGAAGAACGGTGATCGAGGAGTGCAAATGCCCACATCAAGTTACATAACAGCCTTCCAAGGGGTCAGGGCCATATGGGGGTGGTTGCGTAAAAAAAACCGAACACAGGAAGAACAAACCCCCCGTGAGCGCGCTCTTGAGCAGGCCGACATACAGCGAGAGGTGGACCTCGTTCGGGCCGAGGGCGAACGAGAGGTTGCGAAGGTTCGTGCAGAAATTCAGGCCGCTCGTCTTGAACCTGTGATGGCCATGTTCGCCACGGTTCAAGCCAACAAGCGGGCGCGAATCGCCGCCTCTCAGGGGCCAGCCGTTGACACGGTATCCGGAATGACCGATTAGGCCGTGTGTGGTCCTTCAAGGGGGCCCAAGGGAACAATTCTGTAGGGATTCAACTGTTCGTGTGACCAGAAATAATGTGATTTGATGTGATGCCAGTCACATGTGGAACGCACGCCTGGAAGGTCGAGCATGCGTTGAACGAAGGCCGTGAGGTTCGGGTAATCGATGATGCGTCGTAGGTTGCATTTGAAATGAACCACATACACCAAATCAAAGCGGACCAAGGTGGTGAAGAGACAGAGGTCGGCTTCGGTGAGCACGCCCTGTTCACCACCCACCAGCCAAATACGGTTGTCAAGGTGGGCCTCAAGTTCGTCAAGACGTGCGAAAAGGTCGATGACCGCCGCTTCGTAGGCAGATTGCGTCCGGGCGAAACCGGCTTTGTACACACCGTTGTTCACCGATTCGTAATTGGCGTCAATCATGGCGTCAATATCGGCCTTGAGGTGCTCGGGGCACAACGTCGAGCCGTTGCCTAAACCCACCGATGCCATGGCGTCGAACATACGGATGATCTCTCGGCTCTCGTTGTTTACGATGGTGTTGAGGTGTTTGTCCCAAAGCACCGGCACGGTGCCCACTTTTCCGCTGCGAGTCCACCCTTCAAACGCTCGGTTGTAGACACCCTCGAGGCTTCGCTCACCGTTCAACGAATCAGCGGTGGCCCCGGGCTCATCGGGGTTGAAGGTCCACGAGCCGTCCGCCTCCATTCGCCAATCCACCACGTCAACGGTGATTCGCTCCTCAAGTCCAAGAAGAAGGCGTGCGAGTAAGGTTCTGTGAGCCCACGGGCAGGCATGCGACACATAGAGGTGGTAGCGGTTGCCCTCGGGTGCGAACAAACCATCGGCGACGATGAAGTCACGAAATTCGGATTGCTTCCGAACAAAGGCGCCGTCCTTGAAGGCCTTGGTCCACGCACCGGATTGAAGGTCAGCCATGGTTGGAGGTTCGGTTGGTGATATTTAGGGGGTGGTTTTTCGTTCATCGCACTTTTCACAGCACGGCCATTTCTTCGGCCAGCTCCGCCAAGTGCTCGTTGCGAGGGAACACGAGCGCCGAGACGGCCGCAACAACTTTCACGGCTTCGAGCGCAATGAAGGAAGGTTCGCGGAGAGTGAAGGCCCTGAGCATGAGCAGAAACGAACCGAAGCCCAAGCCGATAAGGTAGGGTTTGCTTTTGGAATGTAACACGCCGCGAAGTTCCAGCACCACCACGCCGACCGCCAGCACCATGCCGAGGAGCGCAAGGCCCGATGTAAGACTCGTTAGGCTCATGGTGTGTATTCTACACCGACGGCGTATAACGGTATGGGCGATTTGCCCCTGCCTATCATGAATGGTCTTTGACTCATAAAACAACAAACGGTTTTATGCTGGATGGTTTTCGCAACCGCTATGAAAGCCAAAGCCATCCTTCTCGTGACCCTTTTCCTCACCAGTTTGGTTCCGCTCGCGCAAAGTAACGCCACCTTACCGACCTCGCCCAGCCTCACCTTTTCACCCATGACCTGCGGTGGACAGACCATGTGGGACACCGTGGCCGACGTCAACAATGCGGTGTTGGACATCGTGGGCAACGAAACTTATCCCGCTATTTCAACGGCTTCCAACGCCACCAACCTTTACATTCGCATGCTCCTCGACGAGAGCCCGCTCCAGACTTCAACCAACTTGAAGTCGTTTGCGTGGGGTCTCGAATTCGACACCGATGGCAACTTGTCCACCTACGAACATCTCATCATCATGAACGGCGCAGGTCAAGACACGCTGTATATCAAAAACAACACCATCACGACCAGTCCCGACGACCCAACAGACTCCACAGAATCGACCTCCCACACCTTCACCAACACGGCCAATTGGTGGAACGTCACGGCAGCCAACTCTGCGTTCGCTGGAAGTACGGACTATTGGTTGACCTTCATTCTACCATGGACGGTACTCGCCGACCACGACATCACTCGAGAAGCCACGTCGGCCTACTGGTTTGGCACCTCGACCCAATCCTCCAACATCAACGGGGACTTCGTTTGTCATGATGGCCTTTCCAACGACCCTGTGACGCTACAGGCATTGGCCAGCGACACCGATTCCCTCGACCCCTCCACCCGTCTGGCTTACCCCAACGCCTATTCCTCTGGCGGGGCCAAGTATGCCGACGTCACGGTGGTCAACGGTTCAAGCCTCAACATCAACGCCATCTCGACGCCGCCAACGGCCACCTACGGCTTGGAGTTCGGCCCCAACGGCTCCATCAACGCCTCCGTGGCCACCAACGGCGCCGTGACGATCACGGGCGATGCGGTGGGTTCGGATTGGGTCAAGGTCTTTGCCAATACCACCTTCGGAACCTCGACCGTCAGCGTAAATTCCACCTTTTTGGTCACCGTGACCGAGTACCTCGCACCCGCAGACCATACCATCGATGTGGCTGAAGGCGCTGAGTTTGTGCATGTGTTGCCGGTCGGTGATGCATGGATCAGCCCTGACGTGACCGTCGAAGTGGAAGGCCTGCCCACCGGTGTTACCTATGTGCCACCACGAACCAACATCACCCAGGTCACCGAGAGCGGCTATTACACGCAATGTACGCTCACGGAAGACGGCCGGGTGTTTTGCCAGGGCTACGACAACAGCAGGGCCTTTGGTCCCGATTATCACTTGGGAGGGTATTCCTCATCAGCCTACTACTCCCGAGCTCCGGTTGAAGTCCATGAGCCTGCAGGCTTGGACTGGACGGCCGTAGGGTCCACCAGCCACGCCTTCTGTGCTGCTAACGAAGCCAATGACATCCGTTGCTGGGGCGACAACGGCGTCTCGGCACGCACCTTTGTCAACATCTCCAACCTGCCTTCAAGCAACGTGACCCAAATCGTCGGGACGACGGACACCTTCTGTGGCTTGTTTGAAACGGGGCAGGTCAATTGCTGGGGTAAGGACCCCGCTCGTCTCCTCACGAGCAACTCAAACTATGCCTTCACCACGGCCTCCGTCGCTGTAACATGGTCCGGTTCGACCATCACGGAACTGGTCCACCTTGACCAGTCCATCTGCGCCCTGTCAACTTCGGGCTTGGAATACTGCCTCGGAGCGACCATCAATCCGTCCACCGGTGGTACCGAATACGCCTCGGCCGATGCTCCCTCCACCACCAGTCTGCTCTCGAGCATTAACACGGGCTCGGCCGTCGTTGACATCGCCCAAGAACAGAACACCGTTTGCGCCGTGCTCACCAACGGCTCCGTGGCCTGTTACGGCGATACCAATTACGCCTACATGCGTGGCATGGGCCAAGGTGCGGCGACGCCAGCGTCGTACCACGACGTCACCTTTGCCTTGTTGCCCAACAACACGAACGCTACGGCGATTGCTGCGAAATCCGTTTACATCAACTACGCTCGTCAACTCTGTGCGCTGTTGGACACGGATGAAATCGCCTGTTGGGGCCTCAACCGAACCAACATGTGGCCCTACACCGCCCCAAGCCCGACTCCTGCGGCTGTGGATGTGCCGGCCAACACGCTTGACCTCTTCACCACGGCCCGCTCAGGTGAATACGGGCCGAGCCAAATCATGACCTCCGACAACCGGTTGTACAATTACCGATCCACCAACGGTTCGGGCTACTTGGTGAACAAATCTCTCTCCTACTCTCAATACACCGGCTCCAACATCAATTACAGTGCTGAATGGCACGGCTACGACCTGCCCGCTCACTACATCAACGGCACGTTGACGGGTCTTGGCCTCCACCGATTCACGGTGTGGTACAATTCAAGCACTGCTTCGCAATCCTACGATATCGAGTTGAACGCGACGGCTCCGTTCCGCTTTACCGCCCCGATTTATGAGTATGAAATCGGCACCTACGTCAACCAACCAATTGACGTGAGGGATACCTGTGTTCAAGGCGACCTGGGACAGCGGTGCGACGCCTTCTTTGCACCCGAAGCCCCTCGAGGCATCAGCCTGAACGACTACTTTGGCTGGACGGGTTCCAATTTCCAATTTACCGGGACCGCTCAGGCCAACGTCATCAACACCACCTTCTCCATCGTCGTTCAGCAATGGGTTGACACGTGGGAAGTGTACCATCCGACCAATTTCAACAGTGGTGAATTGGTCAATGTCTTTGAGGAAGTCGTCACGGTTCGCCCCAGCCTCCGTTCCTTCGGGACCTTCCCCGTTGTCGCCAATGGGTTCCCCTTCGATGCAAACCTCGAACGTCTGATGCCGTTGATGACGGCATCAGAATCCTTCTCCTTTGAAGGCACGGTACCCAACTTCAACTTCACGCTCCAAGTTGAAGACCGTCGTTTTGATACCCTCGGTACGAACAACGGTATGTTTTGTGCTGACGGCGACGACGGAATGTCCTGTTGGGGAAGGTACTACACCTTTGGCTCGACAAATCCGTACAACGCCATCAGCAATCAGCGATATTTCCTGCCAAACACCACCACCATTGATAACACATTCAGCACGCCCATTCCGGCCCGAGTTTCCGGTGATTTCGACATCTCCACGGTCGGTTACGGTACGCTTGGATGCGTGTTGAACGCCACCTCCGTGGTCCGTTGCCCGACCTCCATTCAGTACAACAGCCCCTACACCATCACGTGGGAGGACCCTTACAATGGCGCCACGGCCTCGGACAAATCAAATGCCGGCCAGTGCGCCGTGCTAAGCAACGGCTCCGTGGCCTGCCGCTCGGTGAATTCCGACTGGGGTTTGCCCCCTTCCATCAACGGCATATCGTGGATGCCACTCCCGAGCGGGGCCTCGGCGGTGGAGGTAGAGTCCATGTCCTTCCGTAACCTCTGTGCCATTTTGTCAAACGGAAGCATTGCGTGTACGGTTTGGGTGCCGGGTCCTGGTCAAACCGGCTACGAACACGTGCAACTTTCCAAATTTGACAACGGCAGTCGTATTCTCCAGAACGGCGATGTTGAATTGCTTGAGATGCCAGCGGGTCGCACGGCGGTTACGTTCCTCGGTCAGGAATCAAGAACAAGTTGTGCTCAACTTGACGACGATTCGGTGTATTGTTTCGGGCGAAACATCGGCGATTTGGACGACCAAAGCCCCTACTATGCACCCCATCGGACGTTTGGAACCATGGGTGCCGCCATCAACATGAGCTCGTACGGCAATGACCAGTCCTGTTTGGTGGACGACAATTACAGCCTTTGGTGCTCAGGTTACGTCTACAGCAACTACTACCCAACCTACCACATGGTTGACACCAGCCAGCGGTTGGACTCGTGGAGCAGCACCTATCAGCAGGTTGACGCCGGCGGCCCGGTGAAGGACGTCGAAATTACCGACCGCACCGTCTGTGTGCTCTACACCAACGGGACCGTTTCGTGTGCTGGAACGGACAAGACCATCATGGGCATTGGTGAGAAGGAAATTTACTTCGGTGTGAACCAAGGATGGACGCCCGCCTTCGTGAACTTCAGCAAGATCTTGGACACGCCTGTCGGACTGATCGTCCAAACGGCGGCTACGCCAGCGCAGTACGGCATGAGCCAAACACTTGACCTCTACGTGAACACCACCTATGGACAAAAGGACATCTCCGATTCCCCGCCCATCAGTTGGGACG
>JAYPCE010000051.1:7397-8795 GCA_038124565.1 Candidatus Poseidonia sp. | reverse complement strand
ACTCGGCACCGAAGAACTGGCGAATCATGGGGTGCATCTCCATGGCCTGTTCCTTCTGAATTTGCTCATAGGTGCGCAGAATGATACCGACAGCCAGCAAGAGACCCGTTCCCGAGGCGTTTCCAACCGTACCCAGCAGGTCGGCACCTGCAGCGAGCAGACCAACGAAGGCACCCGAGAAGTAGGTGACCGGCGGGATATAGTTCTCGAGAATCTTTTCCAACACCTTGGGGTTCTTTCGGAAGCCGGGAATCTGCATCCCCGTGTTCTCAATTTGCTTTGCAACGTCCTTCGTCCCCATGTTCGTGGTGTCAATCCAGAACTTCGCGAAGACCATCGAACCCACGGTCATCAGCGCCACATAGAACACAACGTGAACCATGATTTGCGTCAGTGAATGTCCGTAGATATCACCCTGCTGATTAAGCAATGGAATCAACCAATCGTTCACACCGTTGACCATGCTGGCATACCAGGCAAACCCGCCCGATGCACTCGTTTGACCTGGCTCATACGTCCCGATGTAGGCTGAAGCTGATGCCCATCCATTTTGACCGAGAATCGGTGTTTGGCTAAGCGTGGGATGGCTCCAAAACAGGAGTGTGAACATGTTGATGTTGGCGAGCAAAGCGGCCATCAAAATCACGGGAATGTTCGATGCATACACCAGTCGAATCGGGTACTTTCCACGGTGGCCACGCACCTTGCCGTGGGTCAACGGCAGTTCCAACTTACTGGATTCAGCATAAGCAACGACCAAGAACACGATAATCGAAGAAACCAAAGCAACAACGGGATTCACGTGGGTGAGGAGCATCAGTTCAAATCCATTGGCTTGGATCATTTCGTAATTTGTGGACTCCCGGAACATGTAGAAGATCATCGGCAGGGTACCAGACGGAGGATTCTGAATGGAGTAGGGCGCACCTGTTGTGGTCGCAAGCGGTGAGAGCGTACCAACGAAGGTGGATTGCGCAACACCGGCCGCAATGAAGAGCGAGATACCGGAGCCGATACCCCATTTGCTAACCAATTCGTCGAGCAAGAACACAAGGTATGAACCGGCAAACAATTGTGCAACGATGACGAAGTTGGCCCAACCCAAGCCATACGCATCGATGAGCCAGTCGCTTGGGTCAAGGAATCCGTACGTTTGCGGAATAGATTCAATGGGAATCATAATGAGAACGAGGAGTTTCTGAACACCTTGGTACATCGCTTTGTCCTCAGAATTGCTGAGGTCAAGACGAATGATCTTCGCACCTGCAAACAACTGCATGATAATGGAACCCGTGACGATAGGCCCGATGCCCAAGTGCATGATGGTACCCGAAGCACCCGCCATGATGGACCGGAATCCACTGAACAAGTCAAGGGCTTGGCCAGAAAGACCAAACA
>JAYPCE010000051.1:0-7297 GCA_038124565.1 Candidatus Poseidonia sp. | reverse complement strand
ATGAGCAAGGCGTAGTAGAGCACACCGGTGAGTGCGATGGCCCAGGGAATTGGCTTGTGCTTCATGGTGTTCCACCTCTGTCAAGGATTCACTCTTCTTCAAAGTCGCCCCATTCGTCGTCGTCACCAGCTTCAACGGTGCCGCCGGCTGCTTCGATTTTCTCAACTGCACGGGCGCTGGCTTCGCTGACAATCACGGTCAAGGCCGAGCGGATTTGACCGCTACCCAGAACCTTGTCAATGCCCATGGAGGTCAAATCAACGGTGGATTCGCCGTTGGCGAGGTCTTCAAGTTGGCCGACATTGGCTGTCACGTGGACGGTGCGCAAGGAAGGATGGCGGTTGAAGCCATGCATGCCCCAATGTTTGGGCATGTACTTGATTCGTGTCATCACGCGATGCTTGTTCATCCCCGCGTTACCACGGCCACCACGCTTTCCAGCACCACGGCCGGCCTTCTTTCCGCGACCGTGGTATCGGTTTCGTCCACGATGTTTGTTTGCTTTTGTACCCATCATCATCACCTCAAATCATGCGCTCCACGAGTTCACCGATGGCGTCACCGCGGTGGCCGAGTGCTCCACCAACAACGAAACTTCGCTTGATGCCGCCCCAACCTTTGGTCCCTCGGGGAGGGTGAAGACGGAACACGCGCTTTAATTCTGGAATGTCCTTGACTTGAGCCTCACCAGCAGCAATCGCCTTAGCGAATTCACTGATGGTCTTGTAATCGGTGTGCTCAGCGACGATAGCATCGGTCAATGGGTGGTCGCCAGACATGCGGCCGCGCTCGGTCAACATGCGCTCGATCATGCCAGCGTCGGCTTCGCCCCAAGTGATGTAATCCTTGGCCTTCTGAAGCATGCCACGGTATTGCGGATTGTCAGCGATAATCACGGCGTGGTTGACGCGTGTGAGGTTCATGTGACCCATGGTCTCACGAATGGACCGCTCAACTTTGACATCGCTGCGAACTCGAACGACAATGAAACTCATGCTAACTTCCTCCCTGTGTGAATGTGAAGTGTTTCACGTTGCGTGTTGGTCACACGCGTCGAGTTAATGTTCTTCAACGCGTTGAAGGTTGCACCGGCGTAGTTGATGGTTGTGCGGGTCTGTCCCTTGGTCCGGGACAGCACATCTTCAATGCCAGCCAGTTCCAGCACACGCTTGCCGGTCTCGCCGATGACCAAGCCCTTTCCTTTGGCGGCAGGCATCAAGGTCACACGGGTTGAGGCAGCACGACCGTCCACCTTGAACGGGACCGTGTTTCCTGGCCCTGGAGAGGACTCCCACGAACCGTTTCCACGCTGGACCGAAATCAGGTTCAACTTCGCAGCCGTGATGGCTTTGCGAATGGCGGTGGCGACTTCTTTGGCCTTGGCCATGCCCAATCCAACGTAGCCGTCTCGGTTACCCACACAAGCCATGACATTGAATCGAACACGACGACCGCTATCGGTCATTCGCTGAACCATGTTCACCGAGATGACTTCGTCTTCGAGGTTCGGCAACAATGCATCAACGATTTCAACCTCACGAATCGGTAGACCCGAGGCAAGAGCTGCTTCGTATGTGGTGATTTTGTTCGCCATCACGGCAGCACCGAGGCGAGTACGTGGTTCCCACTTTCGCAAGTTTGCGATTGGGTCATCCTGTTGGTTTCGTCGTCGGCGACGGGGGTCTGGCATCTCATCAACTTCTTCTGGAGCGTAGGCTTGCATCAAACCTGGCGCCATGGTTGGAACATCTTCTTCACTCATCAGTAGGCCCCCTCAATGTTGTTCTTCGTGGATTCAATCTCCTTGGCGAGTTTGTCATCGATGTGAGCACCGTTCAACCGGTCTTCATCAGGGTAGACCTCTTCGCTATGAGGAATGTCAAGACCTGCATCACACATCCCTTTGAGGGCGGCATACACACGCCCACCGCGGGAATTCGCAGCAAGACCAATGTCAAGAACGGCTTCATTGGCTCCCGAAGCAACGGCGGCTTTCCCCATGGCGAACCCAACGAGGTAGGAAGCAGGGACGGATTTCAAGGAACGGCTTTCTGGGAAACCATACTTCTTGACCAGGTCCGACCCGGTCACGTTGATGGACACAAGGTCGCCGTCGGCGGCCCAAGACACCAGCTGACAGGTGGTGCGGGTGTTGGAAACACGCACAACGGCACGAGGCATCTCACCACGAAGCAACTTCAGGCGTCGACGGTAGTCGGTCAAACCGGCCTTGCGTCGTCGGAAAATGGAGCGTCGGTTGTTGCCTGCCATCATTCATCGCCTCCTTTGAACTTCACACCTTCAAGCGTCATCTGAGAGCGCATGTGAGCGATAGAACGGTAGGAGCCACCCTTTGCTTTGAGGTAGTATCGGCGGTATTGGGAAGGAGCGATCGTTTCGTCCTCACGCAATTCCTTCAACACTCGGCGTTGGCTGCGAATGGTGCGCATCCAGCGGCTCTTACGAGGGTTTCGTGCGTTAGCCGTACCGGCGCGGGTTCCTTGTCCCTTGCGTCGTCCCTTGCGCTTTTGCAGGAGGCGGGCTCGAGCACGAACACGAGAAGTTCCTTTCACCGGCTTGGCCTTAATCCAGCCCTCGTCAATGAACTCCCGAATGTCGTCGGTTTGGACTGCGGAAGCCACTTGGTCAACGTAAAGTGGGTTGATCCAGACACGGTTTTCACCGCATCCCAACAGGCGGGCCGCAATTCGCTTTTGGTTGGTGATTTGCATCAGACATCCCTCCTTCGGTTCAACACACGAATACCGAGTTCATCGGCTCGGGAGTAGATGGTCTCTCGCTTTCGTCCACCGACGCTAGCGCCAACACGGGCAGCTTCGGTCTCTGGGTCAATCGCTTCCAAATCGCCTGCATTGTGGACCATGACCTCTCGGAAGCCCGAAGGATGGAGGAAACGAGCAGCCGCAACTTTTCCGTGACCAATTCGAACCAATGAACCACGGTACTTGTAATTGCGACGCTGTTTGTTGTCCATACCGTGCGGCGCACGCCAGCCTGAGCGAGACAAACGCTTGTAACGGAACCACTCGGTTCGGCGGAAGGAAGGTGTCTTCTTCTTTTGCGCAGCACGAAGCGCAAGCGCAGCCTTCATGTCCTCGTCAAGCACTGGTTTTTGCTTGACCATGTACACATCGTCTTCCTCCTCAACGTCCCAATCTTCGCCGTCCCAACTTGCATCGTTGTCAACATCGTCTTCCTCAACTGGGGACGATGCTTCTTCAGAGGTTGCCTCAGCAACATCTTCTGTGCCAGCAGCCTCCTGCAATCGTGCGATTAAGTCGGTTTTTTTGCCTGAGACAGGCAAATCCAGTTCCTTAAGGAGCGCTTTCAGCTCGGTAACAGTCATAGAATCGTAATCTTCAGTCATCTTCATCACTCCTTACTCAACAGGTAAATCCCGTCTTGGAAGACACGTCGGTCTCGCTTCTTAACGGTGGTACAGCGCTCTATGTTTGCAGCGGTTTGACCAACCAATTCCTTGTCAATACCAGATACGGTAATCAAAACTTTGTCCGTTACCTTGACATCCACACCGTGAAGGATTTCAGCGGTTCGGGGCACTCGTTCTCCGAAGTAATTGTTCACGGAGAAGGTGTTTCCGTTGACAGCCAAGGTCATGGGAAAGTGAGAGTACAAGGCTTTCAAATTGTATGTAAAGCCGTCTGTCACACCTTTGACCATGTTGTTCAAGTGGGCGTTCCAAGTTCCAGCCATGGCGCGTTGCTTGCGACGGGGAAGGTCCACACGGACCACGATGCCTGAACCATCCTGGAACATCTGGATGTAACTGCTGTTGAACGCACGCGTCAAGGTGCCTTTTGGCCCAGCGATGGTCACGACGCCATCTTCACTGAGGGTCGCAGTGACACCTTCAGGGATGGTTACGATGTGTTCGATTCTGTCGAGTTTTACCATATTCGTTCACCTCAGTACACATAAGCGAGCAGTTTGCCGCCAATTCTTGCGTCTTTTGCATCATAGTGATGCATCACGCCGGAGTTGGTCGTCAAGATCAACAGCCCGAAGTCGCGGGCAGGGAGGTATCGGCTCTCCCACTTTTCGTATTCTTGGCGACGCACGCTGTGACGGGGTTTTACCGTACCACAGCGGTTGATGGTGCCGCGCAGTTCAACCACGTAAGCATCGCCGCGGCCATTCTCAACCCGCTCGATATTGCCGACATAGCCGGACGTTTGCATGATGTTCAGCACGTTACCGAGCAACTTGGATGCTGGCGTCAACTCGACGCTGAATTTTCCAGCTTGCTCGGCGTTGTAGATTTTGACAAGAGCGTCATTCAATGGATCAAATTGCATTCTTCACCCCTCCTCAATTCATTTTCTTGAACCCAATTTCAGGTCCCACATCTCTGAAGCACTGACGGCACAAACGAAGTCCATGACGTCGAATCATACCTCGCTTGCGATTGCAGCGGCGGCATCCAACGGTTCGTCCAATTCGTATTCCATGATCTCGTGCCATCTTTACTCCTCCAGAATTTCGATGTTGAAGTTCTCAACAAACCACGAACGGGATTCATCGGCCGTCACGCGGTGCTTCATGCCCACCTTGCTCTTGGCTCGGCGGCGGCGACTCACACGGTGGCCTGGGCGCTCCAAGACCACGGTGATGTCCATACCAAAGATACCGATTTCAGGGTCGTACTTTTGCCCTGGGAAATCCGTGTAATCTCGAACACCGAACGACAGGTTTCCTTCGCGGTCAAAGTTCCACGAAGGAATCGTGTTTTCACGGCATTCAAATGCACTGGAAAGGAATGTCTTGATGGTGTCTTGGTCACGAATGGTGGCTTTGCACCCAATAGGAGCACCAATGCGAACCTTGAGGTCTCGGTTCTGGATACGCCCAAGGGTTCGCTGAGGGCGAACACCGGTTACCATTTCCAAGACATTTTCAGCGTTGACCAAGCGCTCACCGCCTTCGCCGACACCGATGTTCACGCAGACTTTAGAGACGCGAAGTTGGTTCATTGGATTGATAGAAACACTCATTGGTTCACCTCCGAGAGCGGGATGGTAGCGTCACCAAGAGCGAACACGTTTCGAGCAACGGTACCGAATCCATCGAATTGGACTTCGTTAGGCATGCTCGAACGCTTGACGATGTATTCTTGGACCTCAGCCGTTGAACCCACGTGGGCACCGCCAATGAGGTAACAACGGGTGCCCTCCCCAAAGCGAATGTGTTCCAAAATCTTCTGCTCAGGCAACTTCAATTTCAATGAGTCTCCAGTGTTGTATGCTTGTGGGTCTTCAACGACGATGTTGCGACCGTCGTGAAGGTTGAGTTGGGTTTGGCCACCCTTGATGGTGGTCTTGCCTTCAATGCGGCAAACCTTCCATTCAGCGTCATCGCCGGAAATAGGACGGTATTGCAAGCGCCCGTTGTGGTCGAGTACACAGCGGAAATGCTCATCGCCGACCGTCAAGACATCCATCAAGCCGACACTTCGCCGTGTGTCCTTGACAACACGACCATCGATTTGCGCCAATTCGTTGTGGAGGATGAAGCGGACTTCACGGGCAGTCTGGGCTAGGCCGAGAACATCACGAATCACCAATGTGATTGGCATGCCGCGCTCAAGAGAATGCGCACCTGGTGTCGGTCGGGTCACCCAAACCGAGGTCTTTCTTGGCAGAGGCCAGCTCCGCGGCATGGCCAATCGCTTCAGATGGTTGCTGCTCATATCATTCAACTCCTGTTACCAGTCAACTTAGCAATGCGCATGCGGTCCGACTCATCGAGTTGCGTGACCACGACATTGGAGGCGTGTACTGGGACGGCCTCTTCCTTGTTGTCGGCCTTGCTGGCCTTGACCCCTTCAATGTACAAGCGACCCTTTTCAGCGTCAATACGGAGAACGGCCCCCGTCAAGGGGTCATTGCTGCGCTTTCCACCGTGGCGCTTTCCACCGTGGGCTTGGTCACCTCGGGTGACTTGAACAACATCGCCCACTCGAACGGTGACGGTGCGAACACCGGCAAACCGCGCATCGGGTTTGCTCAGTTGGAGGCGAGCTGCGACGCGCTTGCGCTTCTCGTGTTTAGGCGCATTGTGATGCGCCTTGCGTTGTTTACCTGGTTTCATACTCTTTACCATGAATCTCCCTCACACAATTTGCTTTGCATTGGCTGCGATACGAGGCCAGCGTTCTGCAGCCTCACGAGCAACTGGGCCCTTGATGTCTGAACCGGTGACGTCACCCTTTTCATTAACAATGACGCACGCGTTGTCTTCGAATTGTACCCATGTGCCGTCAACACGGCGGAAGGGACGGCGCTGGCGAATGATAACAGCGTTGTACATTTGACGACGGGTGTCGGGCGTCCCTTTCTTCACAGAGACCTTGGTCATGTCACCAACACCAGCAGCAGGATATCGGCGCATGGTGCTTCCCAACTTGAGGACGTTGAGGATTTGAACAACCTTGGCGCCCGTGTTATCAGCGACGTGCAATCGTGCAGCGGTGGGCAGACCGCGGGTTTGCTTTCCAGCGATGCCCTTCATCAAGCAACACCTCCGGAGTTTTCAACAACGCAGAATGAAACCGTCTTGGAAAGAGGTCGGCATTCCATGATTTTGACGGTGTCGCCAATGTTGACATCACCGATGCATGAAGGGAGGTGGGCGGAGACGGCGCTGGTTCGCTTCTCAAAACGCTCGTACTTCTTCATGTAGCGAACATTGTTTCGCTCAATGGTGATGGTCTTCATCATGCCAACGCTTGAGACGGTTCCTTCGAGCACTTGTCCTCGCAGGCGCAAACTCCCGTAAAACGGACAGTTCTCATCACCGTCCCACTCACCGGTGGGGGCTTTCACATCAATTCCAATGTCTCGCATCGTATCATGCCTTCCTGTATGTTCGGTGGATCCTGTCTTCGGGGCGCTGACCCACCATGGCCCCTTGGATGGTGACATGACTGTCACCAACTGTGAATGTGATGCTCGCCTTGTTTAGGACGAGTGTTTGTTCGCCTTCAATCAGCGAAATGGTGTTGCGGGTTTCGTCAACAACGGTTCCGTGCCGTCCCACAAGCGTGGAGTCTGTGGAGTTGACCACAGTCATTGACCGGCCAATCCATGGTTGATTGTACATGTCCATATCATCGCACCTCCACATTGAATCCATTGTCCCTGAGCACTTCTGCAGCTTTCTTCTTGTGATCTCCTTGAAGTTCAATCAATCGTCCCTTGACCGTTCCACCTGCTGCACATTTGTTCTTCAGGGTCTTTGCAAGTTGATTGATGTCAAT
>JAYPCE010000050.1:0-9208 GCA_038124565.1 Candidatus Poseidonia sp. | reverse complement strand
GTCACTGGAGTTTCTTCCCGCCAATACGCAACTCCGTCTGCAACGGCATTTGATGCTCCCACGCAAATTCCTTGACAATACGCCATGCCTTTTCAGAACCCTCGAAATCCTTGACATCAATGATTTTGTTGCGTGTGTTCGCCTTAAAGGCCGCAACTGGCTCAGCATTTCGGAACACCAAGTAGGCTGAACCAAAGCCGAAGCGTTCCTTCATGATGTCCGTGAAGTAGGGGGCTATCGGGTCGGAAGGAGGCAGGACAAAGTCACGAATTGAGGGAATCTCCTTCGCATCCTGAAGGAGTGCTTTGCGCCCCCAACAGACCTGGTGAAAGTCTTCAATCAGGAAGCCTTTGATCAACGTCTCGTCTTCCTCAAAGGCATTCAAGACAGCCTTCAATTCCTCGGGTTTGAAGGATGGGCCGGCCAATTGGGTGAGTTGGCGCAAGGTGATAACGGGGTATTTTTCTACCAATTTGCGGATGTATTCCTTCCGAAGTTCGGCCTTATCGACACCATCGGGCGGGAAAACGCTACGGAAACCTCCCCTGAAGTCTTGAACGATGTGACCTGTTTTCATCAACGGTTGAATCAACTTTCTAAACTCAGATTGCGAGAGCGCATGGCGCTCCTTGAACAAGTTCGGGTCCGAATGGTTGCTGAAAAATTCAACGATGTCCAATAACTCTTCATCCGCCGCTTCGTTTCGTATCGCCAGGATATCTTGGAAGTGCTCGTAACTGGCCCACACCTGGTGACCGCGCAAGTTGATGCCTTGGTGCAGACGATGGGCGCTGGCCATGCTCTTCAAGTCCACACGGTAGAGTTCACACCGGCCCCGAAGCGCGAAGTCATCTCGGATTTCATCCACTTCTTTGAGGGCCAAAATTTCGTTTTCCAGCCGTGTATGTTGATGGAGGTGGTGCTGGTGGAACAGGGCGCGCTCTGCAATTTCTCTGGGTTGAGGGTCCACCACAGCCCCGCGAATCATCCGCTCGCCGGTCATGCGGAAGCCAATACCTTCCAGCGCTTCCCGCGTGGTTGAATCAAGGGAGGTGATGGGTTCGCTGTTGAAGTTTGAAAGCACAGAGACGTCAACCAATTGGTCGGCATGATTCTCAAGCAAGAGGTTGAAGGCTTGGCAAAACTCATCCAAATAGGCAGTCGGCACATGCAGGTCCTTGATTTCCAGATAATCGTTGACCTTGAACATCAGCACCTTGCCAATGGGGTCCACCCCTTTGAAAATCGGGAGATACCACCCACGGTCAAGGACACTACGAACTTCCCAAATGAAGCGGGAGACATAGGGGTCTGATTGAGTAAGAATCCGCACTGAGCGGTCTTCCCGCCGAGGTCGCTGGAGCTCTTCGACTTCTTCTGGTGAGCAGTAAAAGGCCTCAGGTTCAGGCACAAGCGCCATCACCTTCGCGATGCGACCGGATTTCTCCAAGTTCATCAGCGCTACCGTCAATTCCTCAAAACTACGTGATACATAGAAACGAAGTGTGCTCGCCTTCACAGGACCCATCCGGCGAACAACCTCAACCAAGGCATCCTCAAACGAAAGCGGTTCGTACACCTCATGCACCCGATGGAAGAGGGAAAGACGGCGTCGGCGCCCGGGCACTTCCTCAAATTGCTTGACCACAAGCATCTGTCGCTCCAAATTGTTCAGAGCATTTTTGAGGTCTCTGTGCAAGGCTTTGTGTTCGTCGCCTTTGGGGTAATCCTCCATAATTTCTTGCCGTGTCACGTTTTCATCGGGCGGGATTTTTGAAAGAATCTCGTGTTCCATAGGCCCAATCCAAGGTTCTGGTTTCAAACCCAGCAGCATCGGCAAATTTCGTTTGGTGGTGTAACCGATGCGATTGTGCAGGAGGCGACCCATGATGACATCCGAATCAAGTTGGACATCCGACCAATCACCGAAATTGAATTCGTTGACACGGTAGAGTAATTCTTGTTGCTTTTGGAAGAGCACATGCTCGTTGAAGGCCGTAAAACTGTCACCGTACTGCTGGAAGGATTTGTCAAGAACCATGTTTTGGACCCAGCGGTATTCAACAACCTCTTCTTCGCCTCCGGTCAAACGGTGCTCGTCGATTTTCAGAATATATTCGGCATCGTTGGTCTGAATGTAAAAGCCAACAGACACCACATTGCGGCTTTCTAATTCATGCAATGCACGCTCGATGAGAACCTGGGGGAAGGGCAACCGCTCAACCATTTCATCGGAGGTTTTGGGACCTTCTGAGCCCAGCATTTCAATAATTTTCACCCGCAAGGCTTCCTGCGGATCGCCCAATTCACGCTCATCCCAAGCGACCGGTTTTGTACCGTCAAAGGCGGTGGCCACTTTGTAGGTCAAACCGCGAGTGTGCAATTCAAGGAGATTCTCAACATCTTTACCGCCCGCAACCGCCAAACAGCCGAGGGTGCCGTGTATTTCGGCCATGTAAGGAGTGAACCATTTGCCGTCCAGTTCTTCCTGACCCGTACCATCAAGCTTGGTGATTTGGCCTGCTTGACACAATTCCTCTACCCAATCCCGAATGGTCTCAAGAGGAATGTCGTTGAGTTTTTCTCGATACAGAGGGTTGTTGAACATTCTATCCAGACCTCCACCGTGGCTCATCAATCTATAGAGACCTTTTGCGTTGGAGGGAACCGGTGCCTTGTCCGAATAAAACGCCGTCAATTGTTCACTTGACAGTTCGGTGGCCAAGGACCGCGTGCCCAACAATCGTTGGAGAATGGAGGGGTCAATGTCTTTGACCAAGAAGGCACGAGTTTTCATCGTCATCAGGTCTTCAAACGCTGACATGAACAGCGACATACCCAAACGAGACGGGACCACGACCTTGGTATGGACAATGCGGGCATCACCCGTGCTGCACGATTCCAAAAAGTCCTGCAAACCAACGAGGTCAATGTCAGCGAACATGATTTCGTTTTTCGCTTCACGCATCAACAAACTTCCGTCCATCGTACGGTGCTTTTGCAGCAAGGCATCCGCCCGTTGTTGGAATTGCTGAGGGCTGATTTCTTCGGCCCCCATTCGTTTGGGGATGATCAACGAGCGTCCAGCCACTTCTCGGAAACGTTTTGTAAAAATCTGGGTGTTGATGATGTAGCGCTCAATCACATCGATGTGATTGTTGTCGGTAAAGGCGGTATACATCGTTCCCGGGTCTACCTCCTGGGAGGTCTTCAGCAACAGCCCGTTTTCATCAAACGACATCTCGATGACGTTGATGTGATTGGCTTCAGCCAAACCTGCCATGAAATAGCCCAAAGCAGTGTTGAACCCTCGCCCACGGCAGGTGGTGATCATGTAGGTCGGGAAGGCTCCTGTAATGACCTGTTCAACCAAAATCCGCTCGGGGTCTGGAACCTGGAACGAATCCAAGGAGTGCTCCTCTAAGTGACGAGCGATGGCGTTGGCCACATCGTTGGAAAGACCGTAGGCGTCTCTCAAGAGCAACCGAGGGTCGGTTTCCCGTCGCAACGCCACCATGCAGTGGCCGATTAAATCAAGCAGCGCTTGCGAAAGTTCACGACTTCGACTTCGAGCTTCACCCGACCACGAAGGAATGGTGGGGCGATGGCCGGTGACACTCGTCACATTGACGCGCGTGCCCTGAATGTTGGTGACGCGGTAGGTTGAGCCACCGAGAAGGATGACATCGCCGTTGCGTAGGTTGGAAACGAAGGAGCCAGAGAGTTTGCCCAGAATAGAACCCTCAGCATTGAACACCAAGTAGGAATTGTCGGGAGCGATGGTCCCGATGTTCGTGTAGTAAATCATGCGAGAATAGCCGCGTTTTCCGAAAATGTTCTCTTCCCAATCCACCCAAATACGGCGCTCTTCCTCGAGCATGTCCAACACTTCAATGAAATCGTCGTATTCAAAATTGCGATACGACCAGGAGTTGACAATGATCTCGAAGGCTTCGTCAATGTCCAAATCGTTGATGATGACCAGCCCGATGATGAATTGAGCGACGACATCAAGGCAATTTTGTGGGAAATCCAAGAGGTCCATATCACCCGTTTGAATGGCTGCCTGCAACGCCGCCAACTCAAGCAAATCGTCCACACTTTGCGGTAAGAAACGCGCACGCGGGATACCTCCCACATGGTGGCCAGCACGGCCAATCCGTTGCAATGCGGTGGCGATGTCGCCAGGACTGCCGACCTGCACAACCAAATCCACCGAACCGATGTCTATCCCCATCTCCAATGAGGAGGAGGTCACAACAGCCCGGAGATGGCCGTATTTGAGCCGCTTTTCAACGTCCAAACGGATGTTTTTGTCCATAGAACCGTGGTGACCCGCCACCAGGTCACCAAGGAAGGGCCTCAACTTTTGGACAATGGTCTCGGTCATCTTTCTCGTGTTCGCAAACACCAAGGTCGTGGTGTGGGCGCTGATGAGGTCGGCAATCGCCTCAATGTTGTATTCAAGAACCTTCATCACAGGGAGGTCGCTAAATTTGGGGTGGGTGATGAGGATGTCCAAATCCAATTCCCTTGAACCTGAAATTTTCGCAATGGACACTTGGCTTGACTGGCCACGTGCCTCACTGTCATCGCTACTCACAAGATATTCGGCCACTGTTTCAAGCGGCTCCATCGTCGCTGAAATGCCGATGCGTTGAACCGGGTTTTTCAGCAGGGAGTCGAGCAGCGAAAGGGTCAGAGAAAGATGCACACCACGTTTGGTGGGCACCATGGAGTGCAATTCGTCAACGATCATGTATTCGACTTCGCTGATGATGGGTTGGAACTTCGGTGAGGTGATGGCAATGGCCAAACTCTCGGGGGTCGTGATGAGAATGTGAGGTGGCTTGCGGAGCATCTTTTGACGGTCGGATTGGGAGGTGTCACCCGTTCTCAGCCCAACGCGGATGTCTTGGGCTCTGTCAGGCATGTAGCGTTGCTGAATTTCTGCAAGTGGGCCGATCAAGTTGCGCTGAATGTCGTTGGCCAGGGCTTTGATTGGAGAGATGTAGACGGCGTAGATTTTGTCTTTCAGTTTACGTTCCAACGACAACCGAACCAACTTGTCCAAAACGCTGAGGAAGGCGGTGAGGGTTTTACCTGAACCAGTGGGAGAGCATAGCAGCAAATGCTTCTGGTCCATAATGGCGGGAATGGCCAATTTCTGTGGCCGTGTGAAGTCGGGGAACTTTTCTTGAAACCATTGGCGAACTGGAGGACACAAACGCTCGTAGAGTTCATCGGATTCTGCGGGAGAATCCAAGTAAACTATCTCCGCCATTTTTTTGTCAGCCCCTATGGGTGTGGAGCGTGGCCCTTCAATTAAAAAGGATTTTGTTTGTTTGAAAAAAAATCATGGCCAACGAGTCGTGCGTTTTGTCCAACGAATGACCTTCTCTGTTTTTTGCGGTGGTGTTGGAAGAAGTAGCGGTGAGTCCCGCACGCTGGGTGGGACCAGGACTTCATGCAAGGCATCAGTAGGGCATGATCCAATGCAAGAAAGGCAACCTACGCACCGATTTTGCTCCACCACAACCGGACGTTTTGGATGCTCTCTGCCCTTCGGGTTTTCAGCCAGTGGTAGCAACGCCTCAAAGGGGCAGTGGAGAATGCACAGGTCACAGCCCGTGCAATCGCCCTGCACAATAGCGACCATGGCCTGTCCCATGCTACTCACTCCGCAGGCACCGATATAATGCTGTGTCTTGAGAATGCATTGAAGGTCCCAACGAAGGCGGTCAAGTTCATAGGGCCCTCTCATCAGCCAGTAACTGGAGGGGAAGAGCCATGACCGACGATGGTAGGTTAGAGCGACTCAGTGCGATGCTCAAACGCCGAAGTTTCTTGCTTCCAGCCTTCGAGATCTATGGTGGGGCGAAGGGCCTCTACGACTTTGGGCCTGTCGGCGGACGAATGAGGTCGAGAGTGAACCAACTGTGGTTGGACCACTGGCTTTCACTGGGAAATGTCGTGGAAATCTCATGCCCAACCGTGACACCATATGCCGTTCTTGAAGCGAGTGGCCACGTTGGTGAATTCTCAGATTTTATGACGCATTGCCTCGGTTGCGAAGAGGCCAGTCGGGCCGATTCTTTGCTGGAACAACATCATCCAAATCCAGATGCACTCAAGCGCGATGAATTGCAATCTTTGCTTCAGGAGGTCAACCCCCCTTGCCCAGCATGCAACGCCAGAAAATGGAGCGATGTGACCGCACAGAATCTCATGTTCAGCACGACCATCGGTGCTGGGGCTTCGGGCAGACCTGGTTTCCTTCGGCCAGAGACCGCTCAAGGTATGTTCACCTCATTTCAGCCGTTGTTGCGTCATTTCCGAGACAGGCTGCCATTTGGAGCCATGCAGGTTGGAAAGGGGTACAGAAACGAAATCTCACCTCGCCAAGGAATGATACGTTTACGTGAATTCAATATGGCGGAATTGGAGTATTTCATCGACCCAGAAGCACCGTTAGAGGACGACCTTTCGCGCTGGAATGGCCAAGAAATGACGCTGATACCAGACGGGTCTGAACCCATTCAAATGACGCTTGATGAAGCATGTAAGCATTCACTTATCCGTCACTCAACCGTGGCGAGGTTCATGGGAATGACCCACGAATTTTTGGTCAAGGTGGGCATTGACCCCAACAGACTTCGCTTCCGCCAACATGAGAGCAACGAGATGGCGCATTATGCTATGGACTGCTGGGATGCAGAGATTCATGGAAGCTACGGATGGATTGAATGTGTTGGCATCGCCCACCGTGGCTGTTACGACCTTGAAAGTCACGAAAAGGCTACAGGGAAGACCTACAGAGCAAGGCGGGAGTTTGACGAGCCAAGAACCATCCAAATTGATGCTTGGACGATTGACGGCGCCGTCGCCGGCCCCGCTTTCAAGGCCCTTGCTGGTCAAGTCAAAGAAGCAGTGGAATCCCTTCCGAAGGACACATCGTTCCCCGTTGATGTGCAACTCAACGGCGGAGAAACAGCCACAGTTTTACCGGAACATGTCAAACCCAACCAAAAACTCGTCAAAGAAACAGGCGAGTGGTACATCCCTCACGTGATCGAGCCTGCCTTCGGCATCGACCGAATCATCTGGCATGTACTGGACCACGCCTACCAAGAGGTTGAGAAAAACGACGATGAATCCTACACCGTGATGAAACTCTCACCCCATGTGGCGCCTATTGACTACGCCGTGTTCCCATTGTTTGAGAAAGAAGGTATGGATGCGTTGGCAAGCACCATTCACCAAGGATTGTGTGCAAGGCAAGGTGTGGTTTCCATGTACGATGGCTCAGGTTCTATCGGCCGCCGGTACGCTCGTGCCGATGAAATTGGCGTACCGTTGTGCATCACGGTGGACCATCAATCGCTCTCCGATGGTACCGTCACCGTTCGCGACCGGGACACGCGTGAACAAGTTCGGGTCGCCATCGATTCGTTGTAAAGAAACGAATTGAAGCAAATGGTAACGTCCGATTTCGAGTGAAGGTTGAAGAACCCTCCTCATGAGATGGATTCATGGGTGCCCCAAGCGATTGGACTGAGCGACACCGCCCTCGCTCTGAACAATGGCTAGAAGGCAACGAAGTCCAACGACGTACGATACGAGCTTGGTTGGATGAATGGCAACAAGGCGTGCCGAAAAAGAAAGCACTCTTGCTCATCGGCCCTCCGGGTGTCGGGAAAACCACCGTGGCCCGGGCGGTGGCCGAAGACATGGGGTGGAATGTCATTGAACTCAATGCCAGCGACGAGCGAAATGCGGCAGCCATCCGGAAAGCAGCCACGAGTGGCGCCATCCATCGCTCACTGTTTCATGACCCGAACCAATCGCAATCCCGGACCCTTATCTTGCTGGACGAAGTGGACCATTTGACTGGCGGTTTACGTGAAGTCAGCCAAGACCGTATTGAAAAAGCCATGCAGGCCAACCAAGAACCGAACGGGGCAACGCTTTCTGGCGACTCCGGTGGAAAAGCTGAGTTGCTTCGCTTGCTTGAACAAACCCGACAGCCGGTGGTGCTGGCCTGCAACGATGAGATGGGATTGTGGGGGAGGAACTCGTCATGGCGCAGTGCTCGAGACAGGTTTACCAAGCATGTTGTGAAAATCAATTTTGAACGCGCCAGCAAAGAAGCATTACGAAGAATTGCTCGCCGAGTCCTTCGTGAAGAAGATATTCCGTTTGAACCTCCTGCAGTAGATGCCTTGGTCGCAAACAATCACGGTGATTTGCGAGCACTGGTGCGCGACCTTCAGGTGATGACTTCTGATTTGGGAACTGAACCCTTGACCAAAGCCATCGTGCTGCAGTATGTAGAGGCGAGTCAACGGGATGTTTCCGTAGAGATTTTTCCTGGCCTTGATAGACTCTATAGACAACGGCATTCCGCTAAAGCAACCGACTTGATTCGCTCAATTGACAAAGCTCCTGAAGAATTCCTCGATTGGGTGCATTGGAACAATGCTTCGTTGTTTACGCACGCCCCCAGTATTCGGAGGGCAACGACTTCTCTTCGGCAAGCAGACCGGAATTTCATGGGGCGATTCATCAACTTGGCTCACAGGTCGACCTATTGGACCCAACACTTGACCGCCTTATCAGCCTCCGTAGCAAACAATGTTCCATTAGACGGTAAATTGTATGTCAATTACCCCCATTTCTTGCGTCGCTCAGGGTCAACAGGACGAACAAGTATTTTGGAAAAATTGTCGGACATATGCTCAACCAGCAACGTCGCCACACGTGAGGATTTCTTACAACCTTTAGAAACGCTCTTGGATGCAGATTCACCGTTAGGCGACCCCTCTGCCTTTTCCACTTCGTTACTCTTGGGTCTCAACGCACAAGAGCACCTGTCGCTCACAGGACTCAGCGCTACCCGTCGTTCCGCCAAGGAATTGATGGCAGCATATGATGCAGCTCAATTAGAACAAGAAGCCATGGTCATGGAACGAGAGCCCGTCGTGGTAGAGCCGCAACAATCCACGGTGGCTGAGCAAGCGGCCGCAGATACTCCGCCCCAAGATCCATCCGAAAATGAGCAGGACGATGCAGGGGGGGCAGGGCCTCCGCCTGGTCAAACAACCTTGTTCTGATCGTCGTCTTCACGGTCGAGAATACGTTTCACCATGGCCATTCCTTGGCGTTCCCCATCGGCCTTCTCCTCTCGCCGCCATGTGTGTGGATGGAG
>JAYPCE010000049.1:0-9241 GCA_038124565.1 Candidatus Poseidonia sp. | reverse complement strand
CAGGATGGAGAGGAGCAGGGGCGTTCGTACTTCGGCAAAGCGTCCGCTGGACATGGAAGCGAACCGATGCTGACGGCTCATAGTCTTCCACCCTATCATGACCGGAAAGAAGGCGATTTGCATCCCTATGGCTCGTTGACAAAGGCGTGAATGATGGTGGATTCGGCCGATTGAAGATGCTCGCTGACGGTGGCCTGTTTGATGTTCAACGCATCGGCGATGGTGCGCTGCGTGCAGCGTCGGGGTCGGTCGTAATAGCCCAGTTCAATCGCCTTGTCCAGAACGTTGCGTTGCTTGTCGGGAAGAAGTTCGAGAAACTGTGCGTTGTGCAGCGATTGGGCGCCCAACTTCATCTTGTAGCCCTCGCCCAGCAGGTCCGACAATCCTTGACGTGCTGAACGAAGCGATTCCTTGGTGCCGCGCACCGTGATGGTCATGCCACCCGGGCCGAGGAGGGTCGGTGAGACCCACCAGACGTGCTCGAGGGCAGCGAAAATCCGTGGGACCGGACCCGTCGTGACGACTTCCAAGAGGGCTGCTTTGGGGCCTTGTTCGAGGACTTCAAGGATTTGAAACGACTGTTGCGGCTCGTTGAGAGACGACGGTGTGTCGTACTGGACTCGCACCAAACAGCGCATGCTGTCTCCTTCGGTGCTGATGTGAGAAAGAAACTCAACGTCGTGGAAGATGTTCAACAGGCGCTTCCCGGGAAGGTTGGCGCCCACTTCGGGGGTGATGGTGATCTGCATGTAACGGAGCTCTGCAGACGTCATCATCTATCATGAACGGGTTGCCGTACATAAATCCGCCGACTCGGTTTTCCAACAAAACGAGGCGCATGACGCCGTTTCTGCCTCAACTATCGCCGGCCTCAAACATGCTCAAGACGCGGTTGAGTTCCCGCAGGGAATCTTCCAAACCTTCGCGCTCGGTTCGGCCCAATTCGGGGTCCTTGAGTTTCTCCGTGATGGCCTCGATTTCCCACTTGGCCTCAGCACGCTCTCGCTCGAGGGCTTTGTCTTCCTTGATCATCTGCAGGCGAGCACGGCGCACGTTGGTGGCCTTGCGCTGCTTGTTGTAGGACTCCTTGTGGGTGGCGCCGATTTCCACAGCGGTGGGGAACGGGATGCCGATGCCTTCCTGCTCGAAGCGCTCGGCGATGTTCTTGAACAGCCAGTCTTTGGCGACGAATTCGTCAGAGTAGTCCTCGACCCAGGCGTACATGCGGAAAATCTTGGCGTACTCGCCCAGTTCGTTGAGCAGCACACGGGGCTCGGGCGAATCAATGATGTAGGGGCACTCTCGAAGCAGTTGGAGCGTGGTGTACTTGACGTGGGAGATGTCTTCGTCGTATTCCACGCCGATGTCGAGCACGAGGGAAATGCGACGGCCCTGTCCGTCGCCACCACCACGAGCGTGGTTGATGACCGTGGAGTTGACGAGGTTGTTGTTGGGGATGACGACGAGGTTTTCCCCGATGGTCAACACCTTGGTGGAGAGGATGCCGACCGAGACCACCGACCCGAGATGGCCTTCCACCTCAATGCGGTCACCGACTTCAAAGGGCTGGTCGAGGGCGAGCATGAACGAGTTGACAATGTTGCCGAGCGTCTGCTGCATGGCCAACCCGATGATGAGCGAGAACACGGCCAGGGAGGCGAGCAGCCCGAGCAGTTCGAAGCCCAACTCGTTGAGGGCGAGGTACAAACCGCCAAACCACACGCCAGCACGGAACAGGAAGACGACGAGGGAGTTGCTGCCCGAAACGGTGACCGACCCGGGGTTGGAGAACTTGTCAATGATGACAGGAATCATGATCTTGATGGCGACGCTGGCCAACGAGGTCGTCAACAGGATGTAGACGGCGCTGAACACGGGGTCGAGCGCTTCGTTCAGTTCGTGCTCACGGCCCATGACCCACAGCATCGTGAGTTGGGTGCCAACGAAGAAAATGAACGAGTAAAGGCGCTGGGTGACCGGTCGGTAGAGTTGGTCGTCCCACTTGAACGAGGTCGCTTTGACGAAGTCGAGAATGACCTTCTTCATCAGGAAACGGACAAAGAGCAGCGTGAACAGGGTGAGACCAGCACCAAGCGACCACTGCGCCCACGTGTCGAGGGCGTTGGCTTGTTCAATTACTTCGTCAAGCGTGACCACGGTGCATCCCCTTTTTTAGGGCTGGTTTGCTACCCGTTCATAATAGGTTCGTTGGCCTGCAACGCACAGGAAAGACGGAGTAAAGAAATGTAGCGAAAACATTCCTTCAAAAGGCGGTGAACAGCCCTTTGCCCATGAGCCGTCGCTACGAACGACTTGCGGCCTGGCTCTTACCCCGAAAACGGGGCGCTCACATCGCCGTGCTGCTGCTCACCCTGCTGATGATTCCCGGGGCCATGACCGCACTGCAACCCATTGACATGGAATCGTATGAGATGGAGTCGCCAGAACTCACGGCCCAAACACTCGTGAACGACGAGTTTCCCAACTCGGAGATCATCCTCGGCTTCCTCGTCTCTGTACGCGACCCCGTTCATGTGCCCGATGCCGATTCGTGGGTGCCTGTTCCTCGTATGGAAGACGGTTCACCTGACTACGCTTCCCTGATTCCCCCCTCGCAGATGCTTGAAGCCGGTGAACCGTGGAGCGGTATCGACGCCCCGACGGGTGGGATTCTCAACCTCACCGTGTTGCAAGAGTTGGATTCCAAATTGAATCTGGTGCTGGAACACCCGCTCGGACCAGCCCTTAAGCCGCTTGTGAATGATGTCACGGGACACCAGTCCAACGGCGCCATCTCGCTGTCCGACCACTTCCGTGGCTTCATGAACAACACCTCGATTCTCACCCAACCCGGCCTGACAACGCTGGGCGTGGTCACCGAACCTCCGACGAATTGGACCGATTGTTTCCCGTTGGATTGCCTCTCCTTTGACGACCCCAACGTGACCCAAGCCCACATCGATATGGCGGCAGCCCGCATGGCGGATGCTTCCGACAACAATTTCCTGCGTTGGTTATCGCTTGACCGTGGGTTCAAGGCCGATTACACGGCCCATCAAGAGGGCCCTATTTTCGGAAGACTACAATCCAACGGAACATGGGAAGGGGCGTTGTGGGGCAAAGGTCGGTGGACAGCGTCCTCGACGTGGCTTCTGGTTCAACTTGACAGCACCCAACTTGAGAACATGGGCTGGGAAGTCGTTTGGAAGGACGCTCACCAAGAAAAGCAGGTACAGTTCACCGACGAAGGGTTCCGCGTGGGCGGCTATCGGCTGGCGGACGGTCAGTTGGTGCTTCACCCGCCCCAGTACACAGAGGAAGCCTGCCTTGAACTGCAGGCCGAAGGTGCGGGATGCGCCACCGAATGGACCTACATGGATTTGGAAGGCCACCTGCGCTCCCACGACCGAACAACGGTCACCTTGCTTTTGGGCCAAGGCGTGAACGTGGAAGTCAACCGTGAATTGCAGTCCAGTGCTGGCCTGATTGCACTCATGGGCTTGGCCATTGTCGTGCTGTTGTTCGCCAGTCTACGGCGCTGGTCCGATGTCGCCATCGTGATGTTCGCTCTGGGCGCCGCACTGCTTTGGATGCAAGGGCTGATTGGCCATTTTGCCAACATCACGGGGTGGTTTGGCCTCAGCCTCATCGCCCGTTCCCAATTCTCCAACCTCCTCCCGATTTTGGTGTTGGCCTTGGGGATTGACGATTCCCTCCATGCCTTGCATCGCTACAAGGAGGAGCGAGCCAACGGCAAAACATCGCACGAGGCTGGAAGCATCACGCTCTCTCGCGTCGGACGAGCCATCACCCTCACGTCGCTGACGACCGTGGCGGCCTTTGCCGCCAACCTGTTCAGCGACATTGCCGCTTTGCGTTCGTTTGGTATTGAGGCGGCCCTCGGCATCTTGGCCGCCTTCATTCTCACCGGCCTGTGGGCGCCGTTGATTCGGGTCAGCGTTGATGATTGGTTGGAGGCCCGGGCGACAAAACGGTCGCCCAAAGAGGTCAAATCGCTGGTGAACCCTGCATGGTTGCGCGCCCTGACACACGGCTCAGGCCAGCGGCGTAACGCCACCATCATCGCCGCTGTTGCCCTTTTGCTCACCGTTCCTGCTGCCCTCGGCATGGCACAGTTGGAAGGCGATTTTGCCGTGGAGGACTTCCTTGACGAACGCTCAGACTTTGCCATCGGCGTGGATGAATTGTCCAAGCGGTTCGCCGACGAGGGCGAGCCCGCCAACTTGCTGATTCTGGGTGATGTGTTGGACCCGAGGGTCTTTGCCGCCATCGATACCTTCCGCCAAGATATGGATGCCTTGCCTGAGGGCGTGCCGGATAAAATCACCCGGCAACCGGACGGGACGATTGACATTCTCGCTCTCGACGAGATGGTGTTCGCCGCCCAAGGAAGCCTTGTGCTCAACAGTGCGCCGTTTGAAGCGGCTGGCTGGCAGCCCGATGTTGACGGGTTTGGCATGAACTGCTCGTTAGCAGGAAACGGTCCCATGGTGGACACCACCGACCGAGATTGTTTGGCCTTCTTCTACGGCTTCCTCTCGCTGCACGGCGTGCCCGGTGTTGGCCCCATTCCCGACATCCCCGCCAGCATCGTTCAACTCTACATCATGCCCGAGGTGAACCTCAACCCAACCCAACCTTGGCTTGATGTCAATGGCGACCCCGCTGCGTACAACATGATGCAAATTCGCTTCGGCATGACCCAACCAGAAGACTTCCCCGGCATGAGCGGGGGCGTGGCCGAAGTGTGGCGCGATTTGGAGGTGTTTACCAACCTGTCAAGCGGCACCTACGAACAACAAGGGGAACCGGAGGACGACAAACCGCTGACTTGGGTGATGCTGACCGGCCGCCCCATCACCCGCTTTACCGCATCCACCGCCATGCAAGACGAAATGCAATCCTCGCTGATTTTGGGTTCTGTCTTCGTCTTGGCCACGCTCTCAATCGGCTTCCGCTCGCCCAAGCAAGCGGTGGTCACGTTCGTTCCGATTTTGCTCGTGGTCATCTGGCTCTACGGGCTGATGTACGTCGCCGGCTCGTCGCTTAACATCGTCACCGTCACCATCGCCACCATTTCATTGGGTGTGGGCATTGACTACTGCATTCACGTGACAGAACGGTACAGGGAAGGGCGTGAAAATGGCGAATCCCATAACGACGCCCTGGCTGCCGTGGGTGGTGCATGCGGCTTGGCCCTGCTCGGCTCGGCCACCTCCGACATCGCCGGTTTCCTCGTCATCGCCCTCTCGCCGATGGGGCTGTTCAACAACTTCGGCATCTTCTCTGCCGCGATGATCGCCCTTTCCCTCGTTGCCAGTTTGGTGTTGACCACCGCTGCCCTCGGGCTCATCTTGACCAACGAAGACCAGCCACTGTCCCCGAACGCGAGTAGCCTTACGGATGAGGAAGCCTAAGCGAGCGACCTCTGCACAGGCAACTTCATGAAGGGTTGAGCCTGCGGAAGTATTGCTGTCCCCGGGGTTGGCCCCAGGAGAGTGGTGAGGCTCATGACGGAAAACGACGCGAAGCGCCCCGAGGGTGAAGACGACGATGACGACGACTGGATGCAATACGCCACCGCCAGTTTTGGGGAGACGGATTATTCGCTGTGGGACGATGTTGAGGCCGTTGAGGAAGAGGACGAAGCCCACGCCCTGGAAGTCGCCATGCAGTTGGGCACACACGTGGAGGAAATTCCACGAGCCCCATCAGCTGCCGGACACAAGCACCTCGTTCGTCAAGGCACCTGCGATGCCTGCTTGGGTCGTGTGGGCGGCAAACGCATGTATGGTCAAAGCCTGGAGGAAGCCGGTGCAGGCGTTCGCGCTTCGGTGGTAGAGCAGGACCAACACCTCGCAACGGCTCGTCAAGAGGAGCCGTTGTGTCCGTTTTGTGAGAACCTGTTTGAGGAAGTGGATTTGCTCGCCGACATTATTTTTGACGCCATTGAACCGTACGATGTGAGCCGCTTGCAACTGGGCGCTCGCTTTCCAAAAGACCAGACGGAAACAGAAGAAGACCTGCGAAAACGCCTCGGTGCTGGCGGTTCAGATGCCCTCAAATCTTCGCTGGTTGAAGCGATCAGCGCTCGACTCAAAGACCGGCTTGACGGTGTGGCGATCGTCAACGACAAACCCGATATTTTGGCCCTCATCGACGTGTTGACCCTGACGGTTGAACTCGATGTTCGAGCGGTGTACGTGTACGGACGCTACCGAAAATTGGAACGGGGTATTCCACAAACACGTTGGCCGTGCCGAGCCTGTAAGGGCCGAGGCTGTGAGCGTTGCGACGAAACGGGATTGCAATACAAGCGAAGCGTGCAAGACCTTGTTGGTAATCCGATGTTGGAGATTTTCCAAGGCACCGAACACGCTTTCCACGGCATGGGGCGAGAGGACATTGATGTCCGCTGTTTGGGCCGAGGTCGGCCTTTCGTGATGGAAATCAAAGAGCCGAAAAAGCGCGCCTTCAACGCCGAGAAACTCGCCGACATCATCAACGAGGCTGCCGAAGGCTCAGTGGAAGTCTCCTCCATACGAGCCTCAACTCGTAGTGAGGTCGTGCGCATCAAGGACACGCCTGCAGAAAAATCCTACACCATTCGCTTCACCATTGAGCCGATGAGCGAGGCGGAGTACGCCGTCTTGACGGCCCCGGTCGATATGACGAAGGAAGATGTTCAAGAGCGCAGTACAAAACGACGACGACAACGCCGCGGTGACAAGGACGCTGACCGAACCAAGCCACTTGAAACCACCATCGAAGTGCCGCCGAGCGGCCCGAGCGAAGCCGAATTGAAGGCGATGAAAAAACCAGAACTGGTGGCGTTGGCTGAGCAACACGAACTTGCGAAAACCGGCACGAAGGACGCCTTGATTGAACGGATTTTGGCGGCCTTGCCGCCACCACCCAAGATGTTTGACCTTCCCGATGACGAAGCGATTTTGAAGGTCATCGAAGGGCTCAACGGGGCCAAATTGGCGCAGCGAACGCCCGACCGGGTGGCCCATCGTCGCTCCGACCTCATCCGAAAGCGTACGGTGTTTGAAGCCCATACGCCGTTCATCGAAGTCAACGAAGACGGCCAACGAGAAATCGAATTCACCCTGCGCTGCGAATCAGGCACCTACGTCAAAGAAACCGTTCACGGCGACAACGGGCGCACCCAACCTTGCGTAGCAGCGCTCATCAAAGCCAAGTGCAACGTGTTGTGGTTGGATGTCGGTGATATCCACGCCGATTGAACATTTTTTATACAAAAATGAAACATGGGAGAGCATGAACCGTCACGTTTTGGTTGTACTGCTCCTCTTGTTCACATCTTTTGGCGGGATGATACAACCGTCATCAGCACAAAATCCAGCTGTTTCATCTGACAATCCTATCCGAGGAACCAACCCTAACGTTACACCATCAAACGTTGAAACATTTCCAAATTCGGAATACATTTGGTGGTCGCATGTCACTCCCGAGCTCGAGATCAATGAGACGGAAGAAGTGTCCTATTTCTTTGATGTGGGTCAGCGTGTCTTGGGTTCTACTGTCATCATCGAACTTGAAATCATAGACAAATTATGGGGCATTGAACCTGACCTGGATTTGTATTTGTTCAACCCAAACGGTGATTTGGTCGATTTTTCAAATGAATCGGGTGATGAAGATGAGTTTATTTTAGCAGAATTTGATATGACCGGTACATGGGAGGTTTACATTTACGCCTATGAGCAGGATGGACCCTACCAGCTCTATCGGGATGTCTTTTCGAACTCAGCGCCGATAATTCAAACTGAAAATCTCAATACTGAGAATCCATTTGTTTACGATCCAGCCTACATCGATGCTTGCGAGAGTTTTGACCCCGAAAACCACGCCTTCACCTATGATTGGTACATCGACGACCAATTAATCGTGAACGATGAGAACGGCGATGGTGAAACAGACTGCGACCTTGATTTTGATATTAATTCGTTAACCTCGTTTACTGTTGCAGTTGAAGTCACCGATTCATATGGTTTAAGCAATGAAGAGATTGTCACCATCACACCTTCAAACCCGGGATGGAATACTCCAGTGGTCGGCGAATCTCTCTCTGTTGATGTTGACGAAAGTATCCAATTCACCTTCCTCGACATGGCTCCTCCCATGCCCACACCCCTCAGGGCTGATGGCTTACCAATTTCGCTACAAATTGGGCTACAATACGACATTATCATTGATTCAGACCTCGCTGTGATGTTCGATTTTGATCACGAAACAAACTCACAACATGTCATCAACACTCTTGCAACCTCGTTCAATTACTATGAACAGACCGTCTCGTTCAAGCCTTCAATTCTCTTTATTTTGAATGTCGGCACCTCAACTTATGAACTGAACATACCCATGCTTTCCAACTCGGCTGTATATCCTGGACAACCATCCTTTACCATTGCAAATTACTCACTTGGGTTGTACTACTGGGCGGATTTTGTTGAACTGGACACGAACGCTATCTCGGGGGCATTTGAGTTTTCAAGTTTTGATGAATTTAATCTGGCGTCGATTGACCTTTATCCAATCGTAGAATGGATGATTGACAACCTTGCCGCTGCATTGGGCCAAGCGTGGGTTGACACCGCAACGAACCTCTTGGAGAAGTTGATTGATATTGCCATTCCAATTGAGTTCAATGTTGACATTTTTGCCTACGGGGTCAACCTTCTGCAAACCAAGCCAGTTTGTGATACCTGTGAGATTATGCCGACCTACAACAACGGCCCAAACAATCTTACAACCTACACCAACTCAACACAAGTGAACTTTAACGCCGACTATGAACTGAAGGTTGCCGCAGGAATTCTGTCGTACTTTTACGTCGAAGCTACGCCTCACATTGATTTATCTCTCGAAGTGAATGGAATCTCAATCTGGAGTAAAACCGTTTTCGAAGCGGATACCCTCACCAACCAATACCTCTCTTCTACTCCCTCTGGCTCACATGTTCAGTATAGATACATCACCGATGCCGATGGAGATGGCGTCAAAGACGTTGATGATTTTTTGCCATACGATGCAACTCAACAATACGACTCTGATAATGATGGATGTGGTGACAACCCCACTGGCACTATGGGTGATGCCTTCCCTAACGACCCGAGCGAATGCACTGATACAGATGAAGACGGCGTGGGCGACAACGCTGACGCCTTCCCGGAGGATGCTACTGAAACCCTTG
>JAYPCE010000048.1:0-9331 GCA_038124565.1 Candidatus Poseidonia sp. | reverse complement strand
AGGTCGCCATCGTCGGTGTCACGCGTGGCGAATTGGTGCGTACCATGTACTTCCTCAGGGCCGACCTTGGTGGAGCCTTGGGCGTCAATGCGACGTCGATGTATCTCGCCCTGCCCGACGGGGTTGAGGTGGACGCCTCCCTTGCGGAGATTTCCATGGGCGTTGTTGAACGCCAAACGCTCATCAACGGCATGAACAGCCTACTTGACCAGCAAACCCAAATCTTCCAAGCGATGATGTACTTAGGGCTCATGTTCACGATTGCCGTCATGTTCAACACCATGATCATGAATGTAGCAGAACGGGATTTTGAACTCGCCACGCTTCGCGTGTTGGGTGCTTCAACCCGCAGTCTCGGATTGATGCTCTTGTTTGAGAGCCTGCTCATCGGCATCATCGGCGGCATGGTCGGCGTGGCGTTTGCCTACGGCGGCGCCGTAGGTTTGGCCGCTTCCTTTTCGTCTTGGCAGTTTTATGTCGCTATCATCATCGTCCCAAGCGTAGCCTACCAGTTGATGGCTGGCGTCGTAGTAATCGCTGTCGCAATGACGCCTATCGGTATCTGGCGGCTGCGACGCATGGACTTGGTTGAGAAAGTCAAGGACCTGTCTCAGTGAAGCGATTCATTGATGGGGCGACTTGGTCACCCTTCCTTCATGGTGGAGGCACCGGAAGAGGGCGTTCGCGTCAAAGCCCTCCTGACAACCCACAACGGTGAAGTCGAACATACGGGGTTGGTACTCCCACCGTCGGCCAGCCAACACCTCACTCTCAAATTGGATAACGGCTACAATGTGAGCTTTCCTCTCGAAGCACTGCAATCCTGGGAAGGCTTGGAAGCACCCTCCTCCTCTGCGCCCAAATCCTTGGCGAAGCCAGAGGCCAACGCCGACCTCCCCAAGGTGAGGCTGATTCACACCGGAGGCACCATTGCCTCAAAGGTGGACTATGCAACAGGTGCCGTTGAAGCGCGATTTGAGCCCGAAGAATTGTTGGATGCTTTACCCGAACTGGCCACCATTGCGCAACTGGATGCGCTGAAAATCGGGAACATGTTCAGCGATGACATCCGACCCCAGCATTGGAACATGATAGCGGCTGCCTGTGCGCAAGCATTTTCCGATGGATGCAGAGGCGTGGTGATTGCTCATGGCACCGATACTCTTCATATCACCAGCGCCGCCCTAAGTTTTGCTTTTGCCGGCAGCGGCCAGCGTCCTTCAGGACCCATTGCGGTGGTCGGCTCTCAGCGTTCCAGCGACAGAGGTTCGTCCGATGCGGCTGAAAACCTCCTTGCCGCCGTGTACTGGGCGGCAAACGCTCCAGCGCCTCACGGTGATGTTGGTGACAGCGTGGTCGTGGTGATGCACGACTCCTCAAGCGATGGCGTGATGGCCGTGCATTCCGGTGTAGCCGTTCGCAAAATGCACTCGTCGCGCCGGGACGCCTTCCACGCCATCAACGCACAACCATTGGCTAAGTTGACGCTCAAACATGATGGCTTCCAAACCGACCTTTTGCCTTGGTACGAGTCGCATCAGGCAGGGCAACCCTCTCGCCCCATTGCGGACCAGCCGACAACCTATGAGGCCGGACAGCGTATTGCTCAATTCATTGCAGGACCCTGGCTCCACGCCGAGCACATCGAAGCGGTGGCGAGCACAGGAATCCAAGGCGTTGTCATCCACGGAACGGGTCTGGGCCATCTTCCCATCGATGACCCCCAGGGTGATGCTCCCGAAAATCAACGCCTGTGGAGGAGTTTGGTACGATGTGTGAACCGAGAATTACCAGTCGTCATCGTCAACCAATGCATTCATGGGCCTGTGGACATGAATGTGTATTCCAAGGGACGAAAACAGCAAACCATGGGGCTTCTTGGCCATGGCGTCAACTCTACCCCTGAGGTCACGACCACCAAATTGCACTGGGTGTTGTCCCAAGGCATGGACGTGGGAAAGGCCATGACAAGCAATCTTTGTGGAGAACACCGCGAGGTGCTCTTGGAATGAGCGCTTGAATGAAAAACCGTGTAGGAGTGGACAAGACGTGGATGGAAACGCAGGCCAGCGCCTCGAAGACCTTCGTTCAAAGCGGGATACCGCCCGTCTCGGCGGGGGGTTGAAGCGCCAAGAAGCCATTCGGTCCAGCGGCCGAGGTACGGCACGAGACCGCATTCGTATGCTGCTTGACGAAGATTCCTTCCTTGAATTGGACACCTTTGTGACGCATCGAACCGACGACCACAACATGTTCCTCCACCAAACACTTGGCGACGGCGTCGTTGCAGGTCAAGGCACCATTGAAGGACGACGCATCTACTGCTTTGCACAAGATTTCAGCGTTCATGGTGGAAGCATGGGCGAAATGCACGCCCTAAAAATTGCCAAGGTCGTTGAGATGGCCGAACGTGCTAAAGCACCGCTGATTTGCATGTGGGACGGCGGGGGACAGCGGGCTCAAGACGGCGTCAAGGCACTGGCTGGTACCGGAGAAATGCTGGACCGGTTGGTCCAATGCAGTGGTCGCATCCCCATGATCAGTCTGGTCCTTGGACCAGTGGTGGGCGTTTCAGCGCTGGCTGCCTCGCTCTCAGACTTCACGATTCTCGGCGAAGAACACGGCCAGCTCTTCCTGTCTTCACCCCTTGAAACCCCCGAGGTCATCAGTGGCGAGGTTGATGCCGCTGGATTGGGTGGCGCCAACCTGCACGCCTCTCGCTCAGGTATTGCGTCCCTCATCGCCGAAGACGAAGAGGATGCCTGCGAATTGGCCGCCACCTTGCTTTCCTATTTGCCCGACCACAACATGGCTGAACCACCGTTGGTCGCCACAGCCGACCCGGCTGAACGCCTCAATGAAACGCTGCAGGACATCGTTCCCGACAACCCAAACAAGCCCTATGACATGGTCAGCGTGGTCGAAGAGGTGGTGGATGATGGCGTGTTCATGGAACTGTTCCCAGCCTATGCAGACAACATCATCATCGGCTTTGCACGGATGAACGGCAACACCGTTGGCGTGGTTGGAAATCAGCCCAAAGTACTGGCGGGTTGTCTGGACATCGATGCGTCCATCAAAGCCGCCCGATTTATCCGAACTTGTGATGCATTCAACATTCCTCTCTTGACCTTTGAAGATGTGCCTGGGTTCCTCCCCGGTGTGGTCCAAGAATGGGGCGGCATCATTCGCCACGGTGCAAAACTCCTCTTTGCCTATGCCGAAGCCACCGTTCCAAAGTTAACCCTCGTCACCCGCAAGGCCTACGGGGGAGCCTATTTGGCGATGTCCTGCAAGCACCTTCAGAGCGACTATAACGTGGCTTGGCCAACCGCAGAATTGGCGGTGATGGGGGCAGAGGGCGCGGTGAACATCATCCATCGCAGGGAAATTCAAGCCGCCGCTGACGAGGAAAAAGAGTCGGTCCGCCTTCAACTCGTTGACGAATACAAAGCGAAATTCGGCGACCCCTACGTGGCGGCGCGGAACGGTTGGCTTGACGATGTCATTGAACCTCAAGAAAGCCGACTTCGCTTGTGTCGCGCCCTGAATATTCTCAAAACAAAGCGCGAATGGTCACCTCCGAAGAAACACGGCAACATTCCGTTGTGATCACTTCAATCGTTGGGCCCGGGCCAGCAGACCACCACCTTTCTCTTCGACCTCTTCGGCTTCAGCCGTTGGCGTGGCGCGCCCCTGTGCAGGACGTGCAGTTGATGCGTTGCGCCAAACCCAACCCAGTACAGCAAGCAGCACGACAGCGGTCAGGCCGAGCAGGAGCATCCCGTTTTGACCGAGAAGCGTGTCTTCGGTTTGGGGTGTGGTTGTGGTCTGGTTTTGTTGAGCCTCGTTCGGGTCAAAGACGTAATCGGCAAGTACGCTGCGCTCAAGTTCGGTGTCGGTGATTTTGATTTGAATATACAACGACGTGTTGGTAAGGTCGCCCAAAGGCAGCAAGGTGACACATTGGAAGGCACCTGGCGTGTTTTCCAAACACGAATGATTCACCGCCACAGGGATGGCGTCAACGAAGACTTCGGCATCGGTGTTGGCCACACCATCAACATCGAGCACGGACCACTGCATGGTGGCCGTCGAACCGCCATCAAGGCGCTGGATGCTTGAAATCACCACAAAGGGGAGGTCGCCGACTGGGTTCACCACGACATTGAAGGCAAAAGTGTGGCTAGAGCCTCCATCGCTCACATTGAGCCAAAGACCTTGAACAACGCCGTTGAAATCTTGACCTGGCGTAAGGATGAACGACGTGTTGGTTTGCTGAACGGCCAAGTTTGCTGGCCCACCTTCAAGCGTCCATGTCAATTCGTCTCCGTCAACGTCGTAAGCAAGCGCAGCGGTGTTCAGTTCGTAGCTGCTGTCTTCGTCCATCACCACATCGCCGGACCACGAAGAGGTGTTCACAACCACCGGGTCGTTGACCGCATTGACCACCACAGGGATGTCCAATTCAACGGGCGGGTTGGAACCGTCGCTCACCGTAGCGCGCAACACCGTTGCTCCGTATTGATTTTCAAGCGGAGTGAGGGTGATGTAATGCTCGTCGATAGCAAACCGAATAGGCCCCTGTTCGCCAACCGCTTGACCGCCCACACGGATGAGCAGCGCTTCACCCTCTGGGTCACTGACCACCGTTCTCAAGTCAAAGACAATTGGCGAGCCGTCTTCATCCATCTCTTGAATGGGCACGGTGCCGTCTTTCACCACCTGGTCGTCCACGGGCGTGAGCATGACCCTGAGTGTGGTGTTGATTTCATCGACCAATGCGCCGTCACTCCGTAGATGAAGTTCAACCATGCACTCGCCCAACCATTCCTCAGCAAGGGCATGGCGAATGTTGAGATACAATCCTGATTCGTCTACTTCGGCTTCAAAATGAGCGGCATCTTGTCCGAGCAAGGTAGCACTCATGGCCCTCACAAGTTGGCCATCAGGGTCGATGGCCACATCACTGATGTTGAGCGTCGCAGCACCGTGTTGGGCCACATACACGGTTGGCTGGGGGTAGAGCAATTCAATCGGTGTGTTTTCTCGCATGACCGACCCTCTGAGGGTAGAGGGAGCCCCCTCGACTTCTACCCGCATCCATGCCTCTTGTTCGCCGGGTGCCACAGGCGACATGGGAAACTCGCAACGAGCGGTCCCATTCACATCCAGTATGGCCTGTGAAGCCCAACTGTTCCCTACCCAACCGCACGAGACATTGACATCCCATCCAGCGGGCAAGGAGGCAAAGCCATCGCCATTGCGCAACGTCCAATTGGCCTGCATGGTGAAGGTATGTGAAGCGTTCAAGGTTTGAGAGCCATTGTGACTGAACACCACTTCGCTCCAGCGCAAAAAGGAGGAGGCATGAAGCGTTTCATCAACATAAGCACTGCCATCGCTCACCGTACGTGGTCCTTGGTCACGGTTGAACGCCTCACGAAATCGCCCTGTATCACCCCGCAACACCGTATCCAAATACGCCACCGTGTGGTCGGCTGCAAGGTCCAGTTGAGCGCTTTGACTCATCGTTGCATCGCCATCGTTTTCAAAGATAGAACGCGTGTCCTGGAACTGGTAATGGTCTGCGCCCAACACATGCATCCACTGCCAAGCGATGCCAGCGATGGCTTCAACACGTTCCATGGTCTCCTGAGAAGGTGAGATTTCGTCCACCGTCCCCGTCATGAACAACGCCGTGTTGGGTGTTGAGAACTGAGGATTCATTGAGATGTCCTCCCACGCAAACCCTTGGTTCACCTCCTCAAGGTCCAAGCCGTACCCAACCAAACCACGAGGGGGTTGATGGTCGTCAACGTGGATACTAAGGTCCCAAAACGGGAACGCCAAATAGGATGCGGTAGCACCTTTTCCGTGTCCAAGCAGACCCCAATGTTCCACATCAATGTTGGAAGCTGAACCCATCACATAGCCGTTGGTTTGGTTCTGATACACCATGTGGCTCATGACTGCATCGATAAAATCGAGGGTGGTGTCAACATCCGTTTCGTCGGCCATCGGTTGTGAGACAACGACGATGTAACCACGCTGGACAAGCCGTTCGGTCAGCATCATGTAGCCATCAATGGCTTCTCCGGAATCGCCGATGAGGATGGTCCAGGGAAAAGGTCCGTTTCCAGCCATCTCTTGGTCCTCGCCTGCGAGCATAGCGGGATAGACCATACGAACTTGAGGGCTGAACGGACCGTTGAGGTTGAATTCCGTCCACCCAACGGGGAAATCAACACCTTCGTGAATCGGTTGAAAATCGGTGTTCTCATCTCCATTGGCCGAGGCCAATGGAAGAAGGAGCAACATCACCAGCCCGAGGCTGGACCATCGCTTGAACGCTGATTCAACAGTCTTCACAGACCTACCTTGCACCGCTTCGCCAAAGAACCTTCGCTAGGATGCATACTCGCCGAGTACGGCTTCAGCGTGCAGTAAGCGTGTCAGCAAGAGCCCCAAATCAGGCAGTTCTTCGGCTCGCTCGGGCGCCCAAATCGTTCGCCAACACGCGAGGTGTTGAGCAACAAGCAACCAGCGCCCGTCAAGGTGAGGCTGCGAAAGTTGTTTCAAACGGTCTTCAACACTCCCTTCCATGAATGTATAAGCTGCCTTCAAGACTGGGCAAGACATCTCTTCCTGGCAAAACAAGTCATCAAAATCCACAACAACAGAAGGCTCACGGTCAGACAGTGAGCTTGACCAACTCCCTTCCTCAAGTTGGCGCCTTCCTTCGTACAACCGAATCGCCCCTTGATGCTCTGCCCAAGCCGCGGCTGTTGACCGAGCGCCACCGCCGCCGCCGCAAAGACCCAGAATATCTTGAGACGGTTCAAAACCATGGTGATGCAAGACCTCGCGGACCCCTTCGCCATCAACACCAGCACACCACCAGCCACGCCCATCCCAACGAAGGACGTTGACAGATTTGGTTTTCATGGAATCGTCTAAGCACACTACGGCACCTGAATCGAGTTGGTGTTTTAGAGGGGCGGTAAGGTTGATCCAAATTTCTTCTTTGAACATCCTCGTTGGTAACCCTTGCCCCGACAAGGATTTCGGAATGAAGGTTGAAGGATTGTTCGGGACCAACGAGGGGTGGGGCTCGCTTACTTCACTGGCTGCTTGAACACTCTTTTTGATAAGTGCCGAAGTACGAAACGTTCCAAAATTGGCTTTGGTATACGCCCACGGAACAGGGGTTGGGAACGCTCCTGCATAGCCCCAAGCAAGAGCATCAGGTAAGTTGGTCACGCTGAGAAGTTCCATTTTCAAGTTCTTCTCGTCCGATGGGAGCCCAAGGTGGTGGGCGACCAAGGCCGTGAGAAGCGGAGAGAGGCTGTGTTCAACAGGTTGGCCTGCAATCGCATACCGAATCGCAGCCATGCCCCTACCAAGGGTTCACAACTCAAAAAGGCGAC
This sequence comes from Candidatus Poseidonia sp., assembly GCA_038124565.1. Classification (GTDB taxonomy): domain Archaea; phylum Thermoplasmatota; class Poseidoniia; order Poseidoniales; family Poseidoniaceae; genus Poseidonia. Next base: position 1,901 of record JAYPCE010000048.1, on the reverse strand, counting down.
GAACTGTCGTCTCAACCTTCAAGAGGGAGTGGGCGCTCCTAGTGACTATGGGAAAAGCCGTCGGATGGATGACTGCAGGACTTGGAGCCTACATGACGCTGAAGATGTGGTCTGAATTCAATGAGGCACTTGGCACGGTGTTTGGTGCATCGTGGGGTGTTATCATCGCCACGGTTGCCTATCTCATCTACTCCATCGAAAAGAACGACCAAAATGCCCGTGATGTGTCCAACGAACGACGGGGAGATGGGGGGCTGACAACATTGGCTAACGATGACCAGCCGCTTGGATTCATCATCGGCATTTACATCTTCATTATTTTCGTGTTTGAAGTGCTTCTCGACGCCTTGTGAGTGAAAGCCATGCCCGGTATGATGGACTTGCTATTCCTCAAGTCTAAGGGCATCGAAAATGAAGGGGAGCGGGCCTACCTCCTGATGTTTGAGAAAGCCTCAATGCTTATCGTTCTCTTTTTTATTCTGATGTTCACCGTTGCCCTCGGCCTTCCCGGATGGGCAATAGGCTTGATTGTAGGCGCGTCACTCGGCCCTGTCGTGTACGGACACTACTACATCAATTATATTCGACGACCTAAGAAAAGGGAGAAGGTTGATGTGGATGAGCATACACAGAAGCGTAAAGGTGTAAGATGATGTCGCTGTTTTCAGATTTGTTGGAACTTCTCGGGCTCGGAGGAATTGAAGGGCTTGATATCGTCTTTGCCGGCATGGCCATCATAGGTACTCTCTTGTTCATCATTTACTTCGGACTTGTGCTAATTGGTGGCGTTGCCGATGGAGCGCTTGACATGGTCGGCATTGATGTCGATTTTGGCATGGATTCCGCCGAAGGCTCGTTTCAGATGCTGACTGTTCAAGGAATTCTCAGTTTTGTGATGATGTTTGGCATCTTTGGACTGGCAACGTCGCAAGCCGAACAGCACAACATCATCGCTGTAGGTGTCGGAGGCGTTGCTGGTGTTTGTTCCATGTGGCTGGTAGGGAAGGTCTTCAAAGTGATGATGAGTTTGGAGAGTGACGGAACCGTCCGCCACAACGACGCAATCGGTGCAAAAGGTACGGTGTACCGTACGATTCGAGCCGGTCAATCCGGTCAAGTGCAAGTGGAATTCCAAGACGCCCTTCGCACCTGTGAGGCCGTTGCTGAGGACGAAACGCTCACGATTGAAACCGGCAAATTTGTGACCGTCGTGGGGAACATCGCAGAGATGCTCATCGTTCGACCTCTTAGCATATCGAGTGCCGTTGTGGAAGAAGAGTGACGGTGCTGCCGACTCAAATCTCTTAAAGGGGAAAGCATTCCTAATACCATGGCAGATAGTAGTGCTATCGTTGCAATTGGCTTGGGATTGTTCGTACTCGTCCTTCTTGGAACAGTCTACCTCGCTACCCGAAGATACAAACTCGCACCTTCTAACCAGATTTTGGTCGTCTACGGTAATACCAAAGGCGCAGGCGCAGCACAGTGTTACCACGGTGGCGGAAAAATCGTCTGGCCGCTGATTCAGAACTTCGGCTTCCTTGACCTCAAACCGATGACCATCAACATCAACCTTGAGCACGCTCTGTCCCAGCAAAACATCCGTATCAACGTCCCTTCGACGTTTACCATCGGAATTGACACCAAGCCATCCATCATGCAAAACGCTGCAGAACGTTTGTTGAACCTCGACCAAACCGCCATTGAAGACATGGCCAAGGAAATCATCTTTGGTCAACTCCGTTTGACCGTCGCTTCGCTCACGATTGAGGAAATTAACGGCGACCGTGAAGCCTTCCTCAGCCAAGTGGTCAGCAATGTGGACACCGAACTTCACAAGATCGGTCTCTACCTCATCAACGTCAACATCACGGACATCACCGATGAAGCCGACTACATCA
>JAYPCE010000047.1:3784-9771 GCA_038124565.1 Candidatus Poseidonia sp. | reverse complement strand
TGGCCGATGAATTTCAGAAAAGCGACGACCATGCACTCTACACCTCGGTGGTGGACTATTTCATGGACCATGACAGGCCCTCTTCCAAAACCAGCAAGGCGGGCGCTGCCACCTCTTCAAGTCATGATGAGACGTCGGCGCCTCGATCAGATCTTGAAGCGGCAGCCCTGCAGTACAAGGCGTTGAGAGATACTCCTCCCGGAAGCGCCGGGGTGGTGGTGTTGGGTACGGCGCTCATGATTGGAGGCCCTGCTCTGGCGATTCTCAGTTTTATGTCGGCACTCATGTCGGCACTCACCAGCGGAAACAGTTCAGGAGACGAAGAGGGAATCCTCATCCTCTGCTTTGGCGGGATTGGGCTTGGCGTTCTCCTCATTCTTGCAGGCACCGCTGGAGGTACAAGCCATGAAAAAGCGACCGCCGAAGCGTTTCAGCGAATGGTCAGCCTCAGCACCACCCTCAAGCACGAGGAGCCAGCCCCAGCGAAGAACCGGTTGTTGGCCTCCGTGATGGGGCTCGTGTTCCTCGTCGTGTTCTTCGGAATGCTTGACATGGTCCTGATGTTGGTCTGGGTCGTCCCGCTTGTTTTTGCGGAATATTCCTACCATTCGGTCAAGCAAAAGAAGCGCACTGCAGCGGAGCAGGCTGAGATGCTGGTCGCCATTGAACAAGAAATCAATCGTCAGTGACCACGCAACGGCATGGCTTGGCGTGAATGCATCACTCGCCAACGCGCTCGATAACACGGACGTGGTCGCCACGCATGTTGAGCGTCATTGGGATGATTTGCTCGTACAACTCCATGCTGACCTCTTCCTTGGATTCGGACACGCTGGTGATGCGAGCCTTCTCGCCCTTGAAGGCGCCCGTGACGATTTCGACGATGCAGCCGACTTCGATGCCGCTGGTGACGGCCTTGGGCTCCAAGTAGGGCAGGATGTCCTCGAGCGGTGCTTCACCAGGAAGCACGTTCTTGGCGTTCTTCAGAGGCGACTGGTTGATGCCGCGTCGGGCTGAGGGGTCACGACCACCTGAGCGGCCGATGAGCTTCTCAACGTGGTGAAGTGCGCTGGATTCAATGAAGAGGTAGCCACGCATGTTGGGCGGGTGGAGGATGGACATGATTTCACCGTCCAACGCCACCATGGAACCACTTCCATGAAGGCGGGCGTACATCTCGTCGGCCACTCGCTGCTCAGCGTTGATGGCCGTCTTGACGATGTAAAGGAACGAGCCAACGCTGCCGTACATTTCACGGAACAAGCCGTGGGCGTTCTCCATGTCGAGGTCGGAGAAAATACAGTTGTAATCCTTGATGCTGCCGGGGTCAACCCACTCTGCACGGGTGTAAATGCCCGTAGGGTTCACCTCATCGGTGGCGCTGACGACCAAGATGGGCATCACGTCAACGAGGTTGCGGCCCATGTCAATACCGCGCTCTGGCCCGGTGCTGTGGTAGTGAAGGTCGTCCACAGGAATGCCGGTGGATTGCGAAACGCGGTCGAGGACCTCCTCGGGGGTATCGGCAACGCCCCAAACACCGTCCCAAAGGTCAGGGAAATGGTCGGTTGAACTGTTGCGCTTGAGCAACAGCAATTTCTCTTCATGGCGCACAAAGGCTACGAATGCTTCCGTCATCATCATCACACTCCATTTCAGTTTCCAATGCCGAACACATCGTGAATCAACCAAGGTAGGAAGTTGTCCATGACCACCAAGATGGCGAAGCCGATGGCGCCCAGCACGAACAAACCAATGCCACAGATAATAGCCGTTTGACGGAATTCTTGCTTTGATGGCTTGCGCGCCATACGAATGATGCGGGCCCACGAGCCACGGGTGATGCGGCGGAATTGCGCCTCAATCCTGTCCTGTTGCTCCTGAACCTTCATCTCAAAGGTCTTGTTGGCGTTCGTTTCGTCAGACATGGTCTAACCTCAGCCTACCGAGCCACCAACCCCCCCATTATAACGACTCCGCCATCGGATTTGAGCGGTCAGTGCCTCCCTTTCGTTGGTGGGAATGGGAGGGTTGATGTGGGGTGGGGATTTGTCAGCAAGCCGATGGCAGAGCGCAATCCGTACGAAGTGTTGGGCGTGAGCCGAAACGCAAGCGACGGTGAAATCAAGCGGGCGTTTCGTAAACTGGCTCGCCAATACCATCCCGACCGCAACAAAGGTGATGCGGGAGCAGAAGCGAAATTCAAGGAAGTCCAAGCGGCCTACGACACCATCGGGACGGCTGAGGCTCGCCGCGAATTTGACCAGCAGGAACAGATGCGCAACATGTTTGGTGGCATGGGGGGACGTGGACGCGGCGGCCCCAACGTGAACTTTGGAGGCGGTGGATTCGGTGGCGGTGGCTTGGAAGACATCCTCGGACAAATGTTCGGCGGCGGCATGGGCGGCATGGGCGGCATGGGCGGTGCCCCACGCCAAGCCCCTCGGCAAACACCAAGAGAACAGCCGAAAGCCGCCACCATCAATGTCGGTCTGGACCTGTCCTTGGAACAAGCCATGGCCGGCGGCCAGTTTGAGTTCTCCTTCAAGCGATTCAAGCGACAAGGCACCAGCATGGAAACAAAGCGGACAACCATGAAGTTGCGTCTCGATGCTGGCGTGGCTCACGGCACGACCAAGACGCTGAAGGGCCAAGGACACGACCATCCTGAAGGCGAGCGCGGGGACGTGGTCGTGACGGTTCGCATCGATATGGGTGAGGCGTTTCGTTGGGAGGGCAACACCCTCGTCCAAGAAGTCGGCGTGCCGTATTCGGTCTTGATGCTGGGCGGCAAAGTGAATGTGAAATTGCCGTCTGGCAAGGTGGGGAAGTTGTCGGTGGACGCCTTGACGCAAGTCGGTGACCGACGCCGCATGGCCAACGCTGGTTACAACGGCGGCGACCTGACCCTGGAATTCGTACTCGCCGATGTCGAAGAACTCACAGAAGCCCAATTCGCAGCCCTCAAGGCGCTCAATGAATCGGGCTTGTGAATCGTTGACTTCTTGATACCTCGGCCGAAGCAAGCACCATGGCGGGCCGACACCAACGGAACCGAAGGGGAGTTCCTCATCTCCGTGGGTGGTTTTAGGCTTGCCCGCCCTTGGACGGTGGCCTCATGCCTCGTGGGCTTCGACCACGTCAGGCGGCATCACGATGCTGGTCGCAATGACGCCGATGAAGGCGGCGAGCACGACCACCCCAAAGGTGGCGTGGACGGACCAACCGTAGGGGACGAGATGAAGGTCGGTTCCTTCCATCCATGTGCGCACCGTGGCCGTCTTGGGAAGCGCCAGCAGGGCCGCAACGATGCCGACGACGACCTGGGACGCCGTGGCCAAGGCCATGAACACGTGCCGGTGACCGGACATCCACAGCCCACGGAGGCCTTCGAGAATGACGGCCCAAATCAGCCCCTGCACCAACATCGCAGGGCCGCTGTTTGCGTACACCCACACGCCCACGGCGTGCAAGGCTCCGATGAGCAGCAAGGTCCCTCGGGCCGGTTGCCACCGTCGCAGGAAGAGCAACAAAGCCCCTGCGGTCATCATGGCCTGCACATAAACCATATTCAGTCCCATTTGAAGGGCGTCCTCGTACCGGCTCTCGCAACCAAGCGCCCCTTTCGGAGCGTAGCAAACCTGCTCCAACGGAGCGATCCAAAGGTGGCTGAAACGGGTCAGAATCAGGAGCACGGTCCAAGCAGCCCCGACGCCGAAGGCCAACAAGAGTTGGGAGGTGAAGCCTTCCGTCCCGCTTTTTTCGTCCGCCCAAGCGGACCACATGGGTCCAGACACCGAGAGCGCGAGTCCTGCAAAGAGGCCAATGTGTGTTGGCGAAAGGAGGATGTCGAGGCTGGTTTCCACGCCGAGCAGTTCATGCCAAATCATGTCGCCAAACCCAGCGGCACCGAAGATGATGATGCCCCAAACTCCCGCACGATGCTGAGGGGCGATGTCGCCCAGCACCCCGAAGGGCCTTCGTACCAGTTCAGCGATGCCACCCTCTGGGAGCACGGCATAGAAGATGTAGGCCCCGTAGGCCGTCGCTCCGGAATACCACAAAGCGTGCCATTCGGTAAAGAAGGTGTCATCCACAACACCTGATAGGTGCGCCGTGGCGTCAATCAGCAACCCCGCCAGGCACCACAGTCCCAGCAACAGGACGAAGACGTTGTACCGTGCCTCGCCTACACGAGGTAGCTTGCCCATTCGCTTGTGGGCAAGAAACGCCGCCAGTCCCGCCAGGACCAAACTCCCGAAAAATACCACAGGGAAGGTAAACAAGTACGCTGAAGCGCCGTGGTCGCCGGCCATGGCACAGCCTCAACGCAGCGAAAATAAAGATTCCCCGACAAATACGGGGTTTGTGAATCGTTGACTTCTTGATACCTCGGCCGAAGCAAGCACCATGGCGGGCCGACACCAACGGAACCGAAGGGGAGGGCCAAACCGCCAAGGTGGCGGTCGCAAGGGACCGCAGGCTCCACTGGATGAACGCCTCTGGCGCCGCGTCACCCAGCACTTCACCGAAGAGGAGTGGACCCGTCCATGGAGCCCTGAAGAGATCGTGGCTTGGCTCACCGACAAAGAAGGTTTAGCGGCCCAATTCCGAGGCGACGCCAAAGCCGAACGCGCCCTGTTGAGCAGCGTCAACGAAGCCTTGGCTCACGGACGTGCCTCGTCTTCCTACCTCCAAGCAGGCGAAGGCAAAGCCGTGTGGTTCCGTTCCTCAGAAGCCTTGGCTGCCGTGGACAGCAAGGTGAACGAATGGAAGGATTTCTTCAGCCGTCACGCAGGGAAAGGAGCCACGCCCCTGCAAGGTCGACCACCGCTGACCCTTGAGGTGGCCAGCGAAGCGGATGTCACCACCTACGCCCTGCTTGAAGCGGCATGGGAAGCCATGTTGATGGGTCAACCCCTGCCGACGGGGTTGGCGTTGGACGACCAAGGCAACCTTACCCATCAAGGCTACAACCTTCTGGGTGAGGTCAGAAGATGCGCTGTTCGGCGCTCAGGCCTGCGCTTCCAAGAGGATGAACCGGCGATGGCGTTGCTGATGCTTCAAGCCGGACGCTGGGGTACGCGTCAACTGTTGGACGCCCGCCTTGAAGCACGTCGTGCCGAAGGCAACAACCCTTTCCCTCGTCACTACGATGCGTCGCTGGTCGACCACGCCGACCTCTTGGGCGAAGTGGACGGTGATGGTGAAGTCGCGAACGGGCGCACCGACCTTCGCCACCTTCCCTTTGTGACGATTGACCCGCCCGATGCAAAGGATTTCGACGATGCCGTGTGCTTGGTGGACGAGGACGGCGTTCGGACCTTGTGGGTGGCCATCGCTGATGTGGCACATTATGTTCGCATCGGCACCTCGTTGGATGCTGCCGCTGCCGCCCGGGCCACATCGGTCTATCTTCCTCACACCGTCCTGCCGATGTTACCTCCCAAGCTCGCTGACGACCTGTGTTCCTTACGAGCCAATGTGGACCGCTTGGCGATGGTGGTCGCCATGACGCTGGACGGTGACGACACCATCGTGAACTCGCAAGCCTACGAAGCCGTCATTCAAGTCACGGCCAACATCGCCTACGACGATGTGCTGACCACGGATGCCTACGACGGGATGCTGGCGCTGGCCGCCACATGGCAAGCCCGTGAAATCCGACTCAATCTCAACAACCCTGAATTGCGACCTCGCCTTCAAGGAGAGGATGAACTGCGGGTTGAGGTCAAATGGCCCAACAAGGCAACGAAGATGATCGAGTCGTTCATGGTCGCCACCAACGCTGCCGTTGGCCATCTGCTCGGTGCAGCCGGAGCGCCGCTTCCTTGGCGCTGTCACGCACCCCCCGACCGTCCCGAGGTGGACGAATTGAACGCCAAATTGACGGCGCTTGGGGTCAACATCCAACTGCCCATGCCGAGCCTGCGCAAACACGGAGAAAGCGAGCAACAAGAATTGTCGAACCTCTTGGGAGATTGGGC
>JAYPCE010000047.1:0-3684 GCA_038124565.1 Candidatus Poseidonia sp. | reverse complement strand
CACGACACGGCCGATACCGCTCGCTTGGCCGAACACTGCAGCGACCAAGGGCTCATGGCGAAACGCATGGAGTGGGAATTGGTCGCCAACGCCTACCATGTCCACCTCCTTCAGGGTGGCCGGTTAGGAGACCCATCCACTGACGCAGCCGAGGGAGCGTCCTCAACCCAAACCGCCAACGCCGAGACCACCTACAACGCCCGTGTTGTCGGCATGCGTGGCCCGTGGGTGTTCCTCGACCTCGCTGACGACGGGGCGGTTTCTGGACGGATGCACCTGCGCCAATTGGGTGGGAAAGAACGGTTGGTTGTGGACGAATATGGGCTTCACGTCGTCACAGCGGAACCAGACCACAGCGGAGAACATCGCACCGTATTGACGCTGGGGCAACGGTTCCGTTGCCGTATTCGGGGCTTGGATGTTTGGTCAGGGTCGCTGGACTTGGCGCCGCTGTGAACTGTTCAAGGGTACAATGCTCGATTGGTTTCGGGCCCAACGGCTCGTCCCATGTATTCATGAAACAATACATCAGCGAACGACCGCCACTCAATGGCTGTAAAATCTGGGTTGTTCATGAGTTCAATCAAATTCGCCATGTCTTCGTCGGCAAACGCCGAGTGTCCCCTGAGCACCGAGCCCAATGATCCCGGTTGGTTATCCAGCCAAAACCGCAGGGAATCCAAAACATCCGGATGAAGAGGTTGGTTCCCATCTTGGTCGCCTACCAAATCTTGGACGGCAGCACCAAGTGCACTGGCATTGACGAAATCTTCGGAAGTTAGAGTAGGCATGTTGTAATGACAGATTGGTGACCTAAAAACTAATTTGATGTGGAGCCTCCACAGTTTTGTAGTCAATACGATGGTTTATATTGACTACATACTTGGCATGATTCATGCCAAGGGTTGTCGCCGAACAGTGTGATTGCGGTTGTAAGATGAAACGCCTCTACACCCGTGCCGACGGCGGGAAGGGCTGGGACAGCGTGGGTTGGTTGTGCACCTGCGGGTGCGGTTGTGTCACCCTTGACGAAGGACAATGGCAACTGACCTCGTGTTGTTCGGGAGGTGAGTGATATGGACGAACGCGCCCTCTCGCTCACCGTCACGGGCATGACCTGTGCTGCATGCGTGGCCTCGGTGGAAAAGGTGCTGGGTGAAGTGGACCGTGTCGCCAGTGTGAGCGTCAATCTCCCGCTTGAGAAGGCCGTCATCACCTTGAGTGACTCGGTGACCGATGAAGACCGAAGCCGCTGCATGGCGGCGGTTGAGCGAGCCGGTTTTGGAGCGAGTGAATTGGTGCCAGCCTTACAAGTTCGGCGTAACAACGAGGACCATGTCGCTGCATTGGCTCGTGACGTGGCGTTGGCCTTCGCGTTGACCCTGCCCGTCTTCGTCCTCTCGATGCTGCTTGACGATCTTGGTCAGTGGGGGTCGCTGGATGTTCGACTCACGGCGGCCATGCTGGCCGCCCTGCCCGTCTATGCCTACTGTGGCGCCTCGTTTCATCGGAAAGCCTGGGTTTCGCTGCGTCAGGGCACGGCGAACATGGACGTGTTGGTGCATCTGGGCACCACCGTCGCCATGGTGTGGTCCAGCCTCGTGACCCTCTCGCCCGTGCTCTCCTTCCTGCCGGCCTTTGTGGGTGAAGCCGACCATGTTTTCTTTGACGGTGCGGCTTTCATCATCGCCTTCGTACTGCTGGGCAATTACCTCGAAGCCAAAGCCAAACTCAAGGCGACCGATGCCGTTCACAGCCTCATGCGCCTGCAACCCAACGAAGCATGGGTGGTGATGGAGGAGGGTACGGTCGCTACACCGGTGGAGGACATCGGTCGAGGAACACTCGTCAAGGTCCGAGCCGGAGAAACTGTTCCGTTGGACGGCGTGGTTGAAGACAGCACCGCTCTGATGGACGAATCGATGATGACGGGTGAATCCTTCCCCGTTCGTAAGAACCACGGCGACACGGTCGCTGCAGGTACGGTCGTGATGGACAGCACCTTGCTGGTGCGCACCACCTCGTTAGTGGGCGACACCATGTTGGCGAAGGTGATTCGCTTGGTGGACGAGGCCCAAATGGGCAAAGCGCCGATTCAGCGTTTGGTTGACCGCATTGCTGGCGTGTTTGTTCCCGTGGTGGTGGTCGCTGCGCTCATCGCTTCGGCTGTCTGGTGGTTGATGGCCGAGACACTGGCTCCATCCAGTATGATGTCCCCCAGCGAAATGGCCGTCATGGTACTCGTGAGTACGCTGGTCATCGCTTGTCCGTGCGCGCTGGGTCTTGCAACACCGACGGCCCTGGTGGTCGGGACCGGTCGCGGGGCTCGCTACGGATTGCTCATCAAAGGCATTGAAGCGCTGGAACAAGCCCACGCCACCTCCACCATCGTGCTTGACAAAACGGGAACCATCACCGCCGGTGCGCCAAGGGTCAGCCACATTGAACTCTTGGATGCTGATGTGGAGGAACTCGTGTGTCTCGCCTCCTCCTTGGAGGCCGAATCCACTCACCCGATTGCGAGTGCTGTCCACACCTCTTGGGAACACTTGGGCTATCCGCGCCCCAACGTCACCGACGTGCGCACCTTCCCAGGCTTGGGGATGGTCGGCACCCTTGAGGGTGAAGCCGTGGCGGTGGGCAATCTCGACCTGATGACCGACCTACTCACCAATCTCCCCGAAGACATGGACAGCAAGGTGGCGCAACGGGCCAAACGTGGCGTCACGGTGGTGTTGGTCGCCAAAGGGCAGCGCCTGCTCGGTTGGCTTGAGATCAGCGACCGCATCCGAGAGACTTCGGCGGCTGCCGTTAAACGACTGAAGCAAGCCGGCATTGAGGTCGTGATGCTCACCGGCGACCGTGAAGAAGTCGCTCGTTCGGTCGGCGATGCCGTCGGCATCACGAACATCGTGGCGGGGGTCAAGCCCGACGAAAAAGCCGAACACATCAAGCGACTGCAAGAACACGGCGTCGTCGCCATGATCGGCGACGGCATCAACGACGCCGCTGCCCTCACGGTGGCCAATGTCGGCATCGCCATGGGGGCGGGAAGTGAAATTGCGCTCGAAAGTGCCGATTTCGTGCTCGTGCGCAACGACTTGGCCGACGCCGTGGCCGCCTTAGAATTGGGTCGGGCCACCATGAACCGTATTCGCACCAACCTCGCGTGGGCCTTTGTCTACAACCTCATCGGCCTGCCTCTTGCGATGGGGCTGCTCTACCCTTGGACCGGTTGGTTGCTTCCACCAGCCTTCGCTGCGGCTGCGATGTCGCTCTCTTCGGTGAGCGTGGTGAGCAATTCGCTCTTGTTGCGCTGGTGGCAACCTTCAGCCATGCTACGCACGGGCGATGTTTGATAGGGGAGCAACGGCAGGTGGGGTCATGAGCGAAGTCACCCATCATCTGACCATCAACGGCATGACCTGCGGCGGTTGCTCGGGCCGAGTCACTAGGGTTCTGGAAGCCACCGAAGGCGTCATCAGCGCCGACATCTCGCATCAAAACAACTCCGGCGTCATCGTCACAACCGATGCACTGAGCACGGACGACGTGGTTGCGATCGTCGCCACGACCGGCTTTGAAGTCAGTGCGTGAACAAACCAAACGTAGCGGCGGATTGAAAGCCGATTTGCCTCACCCACGGGTTGCGCGGGGGTCGCCCAGCTTGGTCAACGGCGGTGG
>JAYPCE010000046.1:0-9820 GCA_038124565.1 Candidatus Poseidonia sp. | reverse complement strand
CGAAAATGGGCATGGGCCTGAAATTGGTGATCACAGTAGGAGCGGTCGTGTCAGCATCGTTGGCCATGCATCTCCCTCCGGCTGGTTGCTTGAAAGAAGTTTTCTCGTCATGGAGGACGTAAACGCTGCAAACCGAGGACTCAAGCCATGAGGGGGGCCGTGCTCGACCAATCGGCAGAGGGCTTGTGCCAGTCTCGTACCTGGTCGGTTTCAAGCCGAAGTTGGAGGCCTTCGCCGGGTTCGAACTCAAGGTCGTCCAAGACGAAATCCACCACGAGCTCATTGCTTCGGAACGTGTCGTCGTACAGCACTTCTTGGCCGACGACGCTGCCGGCTTCGGTTCGCTCAAGGTAGACTCGCAGGTGGCATTCCTGCAGCGGGTTGCGTAGCGAGCAGGACTCGCTGCTTCCGTCGTGCTCCACCATCACGTAGCCTTCGAAGGACATCGTGCCAGCGAGGGCGAGCAGGTCGATCACCGTGTCTTTGGCGGTGGGTGCGCAGACGCACTCCATGTTGTCCACTTCAGCCGTCGCATCGAGATGAACGGTCACGACCACTTGGCTCGTCACCACCTCGTCGGGGGTGATGGACGTGGCGGTCACGGTGTACATACCAGGTTGCTCAAACCCGTGAACGACCTCAGCGCCAACACCCGTGGTCCCGTCGCCGAAGTCCCACGACACGGCTCCTCCGTTGGTATTGACAGAGAACGAAAACGGGTGTGGGACGATGGTAACAACGGTTTCTTCGTTGTTGTCACCCTCGTCAATTTCGACCAAGGTGTAGGTGTTCGTGCCTTCGGGAGCATCAACGCTCGCCTTGAACGGTGGCGCTTCGTCGGCAAAACCGATGTCCAACGGTCCCAAGACAGCGGAAGCGGCGAGCACCGAGAACAGGAGAATCCCAATCGAAGCGGCCACGACGGTTCGCATGGTAAGAAAATCGTCTATTTCCTTTTCAATGGGTGTTTGAAAGCACTGGGCCTCATTGAGGTCGTTGGGCGAGGTAGAGGTCTATCCAGTCCTGAGGCGTTACCTTTGTGCATAACTCGGCCACCAAATCGTACGGAATGTTGGCCATGTTCTTGAAGCGGATGCAACTCTTGCCCATGTCAAGTTTCGTTGAGCAATGCTTCGGGTACTCGCCGGTGAACCAGTCAAGCAGTGCTTCATCGGCATAGATGCCCATGTGATACAGGCCGATGTGGTGCTTCTGAGACCCCAAGCTGATGAACGGGAGCGGCTGGCTTGGGTCCACATGGTAACCGTCGGGAAAGATCGAATGGGGGACGACCCAACTGGGCATGCCGTATTGCATGACTTCCACGAAGCCAGAGGGAAGATTGGCGCGAATCCCCTTCATCAGCCGTTCGAACGCTACTCGGCGTTCTGCATGAAGGCCGGCCAAGTACCCTTCTACGCTGGTCATGGACGCCGGGAAGTGTTAGGCGAACTTAACTTTGGAGCCAATTGGTGAGGATTTGCAGGTGGTCGCCCGCGAGGGTCAATTCTCCGCCGAACACCGTCTCAATGGGCCAAAATCGTGCGTCAGCAGCATCGTCGCCCGCCATCGGCTGTTGGTCTTCAGTGACCGTGATTTCGTAAACCACGCTCACGATGTGCTTGCGAGGGTCACGCTGCGGGTCGCCCATCACCATGAGCAGGGTTGGGTCGGTGCCAACAAGCCCGGTCTCTTCCTTCAATTCCCTCACCGCAGCGTGAATCGGGTCCTCGCCTTGGTCAACAAAGCCACCGGGCAGCGCCCACGCCCCCTGCATCGGCGGGTGTTTGCGTTGAATCAGCAGCACGGTATCGCCGCGGCGAACGGCGGCGTCAGCGGCGAGTGCTGGGTTCAGCCAACCGTTGCACGCATCGCAGGTGACCATGTCACTCACCGTAACGCCGTCCGCGTTCTTGGAAGGTTCGGATGGCCTTGAGCAGGTCCTTTTTCGCAAAGGACGGCCAAAACACATCGGTGAAGTAGAGTTCTGAATAGGCCATTTGCCAAAGCAAGAAATTGGAAATACGCTCCTCGCCGCTGGTGCGAATCACGAGGTCTGGGTCGGGCATATCGGCGGTGTAGAGGCGATTGGAGACGGCCGTTTGGTCGATCTCGTCAAGTTGGATGTCACCAGCGGCGTAGTCTTTGGCGATGGATTGGATAGCTCGGATCATCTCTTCTCGGCTGCCGTAGGCCAAGCAGACGGTGAAGACAAAGGCGTCGTAGTCCGCTGTTTTGGACTCGGCGTAGTCAATGGCTTCGTTGACCCGCTCGGGCAACAATTCCCGTCGTCCGATGATGTTCACGCGCACCTTGTGCTCGTGGATGCGTTCATCGTCCGCAATGTCTCTCAGGCCTTCCACATAGAGGTCAAACAGAACATCAAGTTCAGATGCCGGACGGTTGAGGTTCTCGGTTGACAATGCATAGACCGTGAACCAGGGGATGTTCAATTCAAGCACCCAGTCGAGCACCCGTTCCAATTTTTCTTTGCCAATTCGGTGACCGAGCCCGGTGGCGATGTTGCTGCGCCAAGCAAAGCGGCGATTGCCGTCCATGATGATGGCGAGGTGATTGACCTGCAAGGGATGCTCCTGAACCTCACGGAGGAGTTTCGCCTCGACCGCTTGGCCGAGCACGTCCCCCATTCGTTCCGAGATGCCCATGTGACCCCTCCGAGCGCTGGTGAGCGCATACGGTGTTTGATTGCTCCCCTCTCGCCCACACCCTCCTCGCCGTCATGTTTGAAGGGACACGGGGGCTCGCAAGTCCATGGGAGCGGCAGAGGAGAGCGCCGTCGCTTCTGTTCCAGCCTGGTTTCCTTCAAGTTTGGTGGACCGACCGTGCGAACCCAGCACCTTTGCCGAAGGCCTTCCCAGTCCATGGGGACGGGTGCAAGGTTGGGACCATACTGTGGCGCTTGACGCGACGTGGTGGCGGCAAGATAACCCAGGCCGTTGGGGTGCTTGGCCGTCTGACGTGCAGACCGTGAAGGTCGTGAGCCATACTCGCTCAGCCGTTGTGCTCCAACTCGACGAGACCCACACGGCCCATCTGTACCCGTTTCAAACTGGAAAGGACGTCTCGAACTTGGCGTTGTTTTCTCCTTGGGCAACCTCCCTCGCCACGGCGCCGCTGGTGATGCCGGTCGCCGGCATGCATGTTGAACACGGTGACGCCGTGGTGGTGTTTCCTGTTCACGCATGCACCGATGCTTCCGAGTTGGTTCGCCAACGGTTGGAGGTGGCATCCTCCCTTGGCCGCGTGCATGCGACCTTGGTTGAGCACCAAACGCCGAATACGGAACGGCGCTGGAATGAACGGCTGAAGTCGATGGAAGACGGCCTCAAATCCACCACCTTGTGGCGAGCCGCTCATACCAAGCATGTGGTTGGCTTGCCGCCTCTTCACCTGACGCTTGAGGGAGTGATTGACGACGAAGCCGGCTTGCAATTTGTCCCGCAGCCCCGCTCCCTGGTCGACCATCTCTTGGCGCCTGCTGAACGGCTGCCCGGAGTATCAAGTGCTGCGTTCTTGGAACAACGCTTGTCGCTGTTGGAAGCCTTTGGTCAACCGCAGGAACGCCAAGCCTTCTACGAAGCATGGGGTGCTGAACTGCCTTCGGGTTGGACTTCGGCTGCTTCAGTATCCACGGTGAACGGCGGGGTCTGGATTTGGCGCTACGAAGCGATGTTGCTCATGCTCGGCGAAGCACGGGCCTACGGCTTGACCGAGCAGGCCAACCAATGCGATCGCTGGTTGCTCGATGTGTCTCGGATTCAAGCACGTCTTGGCGAGCTACGAACGGTTCACGCCGTGCGCAAAGGTGGTGTGTACGCTGCGCTCGCCGCAGCCATCATTGGGTCAGGACCCTTGCAACTGCCCTTCGTGGCGACTTCGTTGCTGGTCACGTTGGCGGCGCACGGCCTGCACCAGAAGCGGGTTCCTCCGCCCTACTGAATCAGCGTTGTTGTCGGACGCGGCCGTCGTAGAATTCAATGCCCAATTCTTCGGCGATGTTCTTGATTTCAATGATGAACTTCGCACGTTCTTCTCGCTCTTCCACGCTGCCAGAAACGTCCCAATAGAGGTTGACATCAACATCGAGTGAGGTCGCTGAAATCATGGAGACCTGGCAGAACGAAGCGTCTTCTTTGAGCGTTTTCGGGTTGTCTTCAATCGCTTTTAACACCCGGTCGCAGAAGGTGTTGACCGATTCACCATCGGCGTTGATGTCGAGGTGAAGTTGGGTCTGCCACCGGCGCCATCGGCGCTTGCCCCAGTTTTCCACCGGGGTGTTGACAAGGTTGGCGTTGGGCATGGTGATGATGGTGTCGGCTGAGGTCCGAATCAAGGTGGTTCTGAGATTGATTTCAATCACTTCACCCTCAGCCGAACCAACACTGATCCAATCGCCGACCTTGAACGGGCGGTCGATCAAGACCGTGATGGCTCCAAAGAAGTTGGAAATGGAGTCTTTGGCTGCGAGGGCGAGGGCGAGACCGGATATGCCGAGTCCAGCAATGAGGGAGGTCAAATCCAAGCCCATGGAGTCGGCGACGAAGACAGCCCCGACGAAGATGATGACGAAGCGAAGCGTGCTTTGCAAGGCCGAGACCAGCGTTTTTTCGGTGCCGTCCATCTGGCCATCGTTGTCAAAGAGCATCACGATATCATGAACGATGTTGACCAAACGGAAGGCCCAGACGACCACGGCAATAGCGACAATGAATTGCATGGTACCGGGCAAAACGCTGGCCACCAACTCCGGCATCATGACCGCAGAGGTGGCGCCCTCCATGTCTTCAATCATCATCGTGACGATGAAGTACGCCAAGCCCACACCGACGGCCGTTCCTAGGGCCTTGTCCGAATCCTGCACCGTCTTGCTTTTGATAGCCTCAGACCGGATAAGGGTGCGAAGGAGGCTGGGAGCGAATTTCATGGTTAGAAAACGAACGACCACAATCATCAGCAGGAGACCAAAAAAGGCGAGCAGCGTGAAGTGTGTGAATCCAAACACCTCGTTGCGCAATGACGAGTCAGCCGCCGGTTCCCAAAGACCGTTCATGCCACTCCCACAGGCCCTCATGAATTGAGGTTTCTGCCTTGTCTTCGCCTCCAATTCTCCCGAAAATGAGCCCCAACATCGCCCTTTCAGCGGCACGAACGCTTGAAGAGGTGAGGCGGGTTCGCATGGCTGATAGCATGACGTCAGCCGCGCCCGTTGCCTCACGCCATACTGCGCCTCGCCCTTCACTGGGCTTCCTCATTTGCCTTCCCCTGTTGCTGTCCTTGGCCGGACCGGTGGCTGGGTCAGCCTACGTGCAGGAACCTGCAACCGGTGACGCTCCCGAGGACATCTGGTCGGACGAGTACGTGGCCTACGAGTTCCCCTGGGGCGGCGACGAGGCGGTTCAATTCAAGGAATACCACACCTACGAAACGATGCGTAACCGCATGCTTCGTTTGGCCGAAGACAACTCGGACTTCGTGGCCTTCCATGAAGGACTGAACGGTGGCACCAACGCTCGAGGCCAAGAAACCAACGAAGACACCTACAAGGGTTGGTTCTACGGTCATCCCTCGCCTTGGTTGAAGATTACCGGCAACATCGAAGGCGGTGAGTACAACGCCTTCAACGGCGACACGGGCAACTACGTCGACCGTGAGGACATCCTCATCGTGGGCAACCACCACGCTCGTGAGTGGATGTCGTACGAAGTCCCCATGTTCATGATTGAAACATTGGTGTGGGCTTACAACAACATCGGTTACGACAACGACGGTGACGGCCTCGTGGACGAGGACCCTTGGGGCGACGCTGACGGCGACGGCATCATCGATGACGACGGTGATTGTTTGCGTCTGGACCCTTCCATGCAAGACTCTGATGGTGACGGTAC
Source organism: Candidatus Poseidonia sp. (assembly GCA_038124565.1). Lineage (GTDB taxonomy): Archaea > Thermoplasmatota > Poseidoniia > Poseidoniales > Poseidoniaceae > Poseidonia. Next base: position 3,914 of record JAYPCE010000046.1, on the reverse strand, counting down.
GCCGTGCGGTCCTGGTGACCTTGGCGTGGACGAAGACTTCTCCGAGCAGAAACTCCACGACCTCATCAATGCCCGTGAAATCTACATCGTTCCAATGCTAAACGTGGACGGTAATCGCTACGACCGAGAAGTTTACTGCGGCCCAACCGCTTGGGAAAACTGCGCTACTTCGGGCTGGCGCAAGAACTTGCGAGACAACACCGTGACCGGCATCACGCCCATTCCTGACCTTGATGAAGAGGTGGACGAGAGCTGCGACGGCGTGGACCTGAACCGAAACTACCAGTTTGAATGGGGTGCTCCTCTCGGTGCGACCGGCCCGTTGGTTCCCGGCATGTGTTATGCTGACGGACCCAACAACGATGTCTACAACGGACCGGTGGACACGGTCGACCAAGACGGCGATGGCCGCCTGAACGAGGACGGTGTTGACGGTAAGGATGACGACAGCGACGGGCTGGTAGACGAAGACTGGTTGGGTGGCAACAGCGAACCGGAGACCAAGTTCATTCAAGACCTGACCGAGATGAACGACGACCTGGAAAACGGTGGTTCGGACTTCCCTGCCGTGCTCACATGGCACTCCTTCTCCGAATTGATTCTCTACCCTTGGGGCCACTGTCAAGGGTGCACCAACCCTGACCAAGACCAACTCAAGTATCACGGTGATGTGATGGCGACCATGTCCAATTACGAGAACATGCAATCCTCTTCCCTCTACCCCACCAGCGGCGACTTCTGTGACTGGCATTACGGCCTGTTCATGTCCTATTGTTACACCATGGAAATCGGCAATGCGTTCCACGAGCGTCCCGAAAACATCGACGACATCTTGCTGCGCAATGTCGGCATGGGGATGTACATGATCGAAATCGCCGACAACCCGCGTGAGCGAGCCGATTTGGCCATCGCCAACATCTCCCAACAAAATTACTTGAAGCAACCATCAAAGATCACCATCCCCGAATCGGGCGATATTCCCATCGATATGTGCGTCTCCGCCCAATTCCCCTACAGCGTTGATGCCACATCTGTCAAGTGGCGACAGGTCAAACCCAGCCGTATGCAAAGCGATTTCGGCCCTCGCGAGTGGTCCATGACACCTTGGCAGGTCGCTGATGTGATAGCGACGGGAACCTCCTGCCCATTGGCGGCAGGCAACGGTACGGTGCTACGAGCCATGCTGCCCATTTCAGAAACCGCTACCGGGCAAATTCACTACAAAGCCATGGTCTCCACCCTGAGCGGTGCCGATTTCTACCAATACCCAGCCGATGGCGGTTATTACACCCTTGACATCAGTTACCGAGCGGCGTTCGGAAGCGTCTTTGGCGCATTGTTCACCTTTACCGTCGTGGCTGGCTTCGTGTGGGGCGGTTTGGCCGTAGCGTTGCGCATCATGCTTGTTGGCGACGAGGACAAGGTGTACGAAGCCGACCTTCGTGCAGAGGACTGAGGTGATTGTGTGGCAGAAAGTGACCAATTCAACGGCCGTCTCGGTTTGATTTTCGCTTCCATAGGCGCCGCCATCGGTACGGGAAACATCTGGCGTTTCCCCCGCATGGTCGGAGCCAACGGTGGCGGAACCTTCCTCATTCCCTGGCTGTTCTTTTTGTTCGCATGGTCGATTCCCCTCGTCATCGCAGAATACGCCATGGGCAAACGAAGCCGCACGGGAACCATCGGTACCTTCCGTATCTTTGCTGGCCGCAAGTTCGCGTGGATGGGTCTGTGGACAGCATGGATTTCCACCGCCATCGGCTTCTACTATGCCGTTGTATCGGGTTGGACGCTGAAGTATTTCCAACTCGGCATTTCCGGCGCACTCAACGGTGAAAAGGTGGACACGACCGAGGTTTGGAACAGTTTCTTGCAGTCACCTGGCCAAGTGATTTTCTTCCAATTCGTTGTGATTCTTCTCGTGCTCGGCGCCATTTGGAAAGGGGCCAAGGCCATTGAAAAGGTCAACCTCTACCTCATGATCTCACTGTTCGTCTTGCTGTTCCTCACGTTGTTCTTGTCGCTGTGGATGGACCTTGACGACGGCAGTCTTGACGGCGCCTTGTTCATGTTCACCGTGGATTTCGACATGTTGTTTGAACCGGAAGTGTGGATCAACGGCCTTTCACAATCGGCCTGGTCCTGTTCGGCCGGCATGGGCATGTGCATCACCTACGCCGTTTACATGAGCAAGGACGAGGACACCGTCCTCAACGCCTTCACGATGGGGCTGGCCAACAACAGCATCTCCATCATCGCTGGTTTGGCGGTGCTCTCGGCCATCTTTGCCGTGAACCCCGACCCGCTCGCCACCGTGACGGGCGGCTCCTCTGCCATCACCTTCCTTGCATTGCCCGAGGTGTTTTCTCAGGCGCCCGGCGGCACCATCGGCCCGCTCATCATGACAGCGATGTTCTTCCTCGCCCTCTCGTTTGCTGCCCTTACCTCGATGATTTCCACCGTTGAGTTGTGTGTTCGAAACTTTGTGGACCACGGCTACGACCGGGAGCGCTCGGTGCTCATCACCGGTTTGGCCATCTTCATCTTCGGTCTGCCCTCAGCCATTTTGTGGGTTAAACTCGACAGCGCTGGTGTGGCCTTCCCTGAATTCCTTGAAGTCCAAGACCACATTTGGGGCTACGGCTTGATGTTCTCCGGTTTGTTCATCGCTTTCTCGATTTGGAAGTACGGCTACCTCAAGTGGCGAGCCGCTGTTGAGGAAGGTACGGCTGCACCCGGCTTGGCCGGTTACATGGGCTTGGGTGTCTCGGCCTTCCGTGATGATTTCATCAACACCGGTGACAACGATTTGGAAGTCGGTCGCTGGTGGGACGTGCTGATTTACCTCGCGTTCCCCTTCCTCTTCTTTGTGCTCATGTTCTCCTACTTCTCGGACATGATTGCCAACACACCGAATGTCTGGGACCCCAGCAACCCGAAGGGCTTGAGTATCATTCTCCTGTTCTGGGGTGTGGTAGCGGTGCTTTTCGTGGCCCTCAATAAGAAGCTCATCGCCCGTCCGTTGTACCGCAATGTACCCGAAGGTGCGGACGCTGACATCTCCATGCTGCCGGGTGGCAGTGACGAATTGATTGGACAAGTTGGTGATGTCATCGCTGGCTTTGAGCACCTCGCAGCAGGGGCAGCAGTGGACGCCGAATTGAGCGATTGAGAGAGGGATGCTCCATGAGCGAGTTGTGGGAAACACTCACGACAGGACTCATCATTTCCCTTGTCTTCATCGGGCTGAGTTACTTCTTTTGGAAACGGTACGACAAGCCTACTCCGTTGATGATTGAACGGCAGGAAGAGAAAGAACGCATCAAGGATGAACAACGCACTTGGCGCCAAGTTGAAGCAAAAATGCGGGCTGAACAAGAAGAAGCCGAACTCAAGGCCGCCTACGAACAACGCAAGGCTGCTGAACGAGAGCGAGCGATGGTGCCAGAAGCAACCGACGTCTCGGACGCATGGAAATCTCTTGGCGTTTCGCCGCTTGACGCGATGCCGACCTTTGAGGCGCAGGGCGACGACGCCAACAAGGCCAACCGTCCCGCCGACCAAACCGACCTCGCTGAGGAAGTTGCAGACGATGCAGATGTGCTGAACGTGGACGACCTGGTGCAGGTGCGTCAAGACCAAGGCGTTGACCCCACGGTAGAAGCGCCCGATTGGGAATTGATTGACAAACTCCACGAAATCGCCGAAAAGGACGCTATCGATGTGCCGGATGTACCTGAGGCCCCTGACTTGGACGCCGCCACGGATGTTCCAACCGCTGAAGCCCCCGACTTGGACGCCGCCACGGATGTTCCAACCGCTGAAGCCCCCGATTTGGACGGAGTTACGGACGCATCATCCCCTCAAGGCGAAGTTGAGGAAGCGGTTGAAGCCCCAGTCGCCGAGGCATCGGT
>JAYPCE010000045.1:0-11429 GCA_038124565.1 Candidatus Poseidonia sp. | reverse complement strand
CCATGTCCTCGGGCGAGTGATGAATGGCGTGAAAGCGCCACAATTGGGGAACTTCATGGTACCACCGGTGGGTCCAGTACCCTGCAAGGTCAAACAAGGCAACGCCAACAAAGAGCAGATACGGTTGGGGAATGGCTTGGATGTAAGGGCGCAACAACAGCCCGGGAACCCAAGCAAAACTGAGCACGCCGACGATGACAGCGGCCACGAGGCCGACGGCCTGCAACAGCGGTGAGGCCATCGCATAGCCCATGTCGAGGCCAAGATGAGGCCGACGAAACCGCTGATGATCGTGGCGAGGGAACAAGCGTTCGAACGGAACGACGAGGACAAACAGAACGATGATGGCGCCCAACCCGTCCTGATTGTTGACCACCGCAACACCGGCCAAGGCAAGCGCCATCAGCCGGAGCAGGATGGCTTTCGGCCATCCGCCAACCGGCGGTAAGCGAGGCGCAGGCGGAGCGTCGCTTGCCTCCATGGACATCGGTTTGTTTGCAGCCTAATGGTTGCTTCCGTGTCGTGACTCAATACACGTCACGAAGGTAGCGCTTTTGATCTCGCATCATCGTCTGTTCAATGAAATGCGTTGCATCGTCTTCGGACATGCCGCCGTGGTCGATGGCGATTTGAATCAAGGCGCGATGAACGTCTTTGGCCATGAATTGTTTGTCACCGCAGATGTAGAAGTAGGCTCCGCGTTCAAACCACTCCCAGATTTCTGCCCCGTGTTCCTTGAGGCGGTGTTGCACGTAGATTTTTTCTTCTTGGTCTCGAGACCAAGCGGTGGTGAACCGATAGAGGTGACCTTCATCCAACCATCCTTCAATCTCGTCTTTGTAGTAGAACTCGGTTTTCGCAGATTGGTCACCGAAGAACAACCAGTTCTTTCCTCCTCCACCGTCATGCACGCGTTGCTCCATGAAGGCCCGGAACGGAGCGATGCCCGTGCCCGGCCCCACCATGATGATGTCCGTTTCTTTGTCTTCGGGGAGAACGAAGGATTTGGTTGGAGACATGAAGACACCGATGGGTGCGCCTGAGGTATCGATTTCATCGGCCATGAACTGCGTGGCCAAACCACCTCGGGCTCGCCCGTTGTACTCAAAGCGAACAATGCCCACGGTGAGTTCCACAAACCCCGGGTGGGCATCGTGTGAAGAAGCAATGGAGTAGAGACGTGGCTTGAGTCGATCGGCCAAGTCCAAGAATTCCTCGGGCGTGTATTTGACGTCAAATTCACGCATGATGTCAACATAATCCCGAGTCCAAAGGTAATCTTCCACGGCTTTGGTGTCGGCGTTGATAGCTTCAACCTGGGACGCTGGGTCGTCCGAGGGAACGGAAGGTCGAAGAGTGGCGGGCATCTTTTCTTCGGAGGAAGCATTCCAAGTGGAATCGTTGCGAGTCCGGGAGGTCAAGGACATGGAAATGTTCATGCCACTTGAGACCACTTTTTCGGCCAAGGATTGAACGAACTTCTTATTCGCCATGTGAACCTCAAAGTCCTTCTTCAAGGCGTCGTACAGGGTCCGCTCTCCATTGTGTGTTGTGACGCCGTGTTCTCGGTCCCAGCCTTGAACGGCAATCAATTCATCAACAATATGTGGAGGGTTTTCAGGCACAACCCCCAAGGCGTCACCGACTTTGTAGTCCAAACCGGAGTCGCCCAGTTCGAAGACAATGTGCCGAGTTTCCTTGCGCGACCCCTCGCCGTTGAGGATGTAATTCTCGGTGATCTTCGTCATGTAGGGGTTCTTTGCTGACCAATTGTCCGCCATTGCCTCACCTCAACCCCTTGGGGTTGATTTTCGCACCGAAGGTCGCTATATCATGGTTGGTATGACTTCACATCCCCATCGCCATCCTCGGGCACCGATGGGAACAAGAAGAGAAAGGACCTCGGTCCACGCATGGCCCACCATATCACCATGTTGGGCACTGGAAATGCATTCCTTCCCAACGGTCGGCAGCATTCCTTTGCGATGTTTGATGGTCGCCACATCATCGACGCACCACCAACGGCGCTGGCCGGACTGCGCCGCTTTGGCCATGATGTTGCCAGCATCCAAACCGTATTCATCACGCACGTTCATGGTGACCATGTGTTTGGCTTCCCTTTTTTGTTGCTGGAACGAAAGTACATTTCAGACCGAGAAGGAAACATCCGTTTACGCGTTGTCGGAACACCCTTCGTACAGCAACGGCTTACCGAGTTGTGTCGCTTGGCTTTTCCTGGTTCTCTTGAAAGCATGCTTGAACTCGTCGATTGGGAGATGAGCGACACGGGCGTCACCGATGATGGGTGGTCGTGGGAACGCTTTGAGGTGCATCACGACGATGCAGTCGAGCCGCACGGGTATCGCTTCCAACACACGAGTGGGGCCTCCTTTGTCCACAGTGGCGATTCGGGACCTTGTGAGCCGTTATACGAAGCCATTGAGCGGTCGCAACTGGCCATCATCGAGATGGGTTTTCCCGATTGGGTACCTTCAACACACCATCACAAACCGGCCGACATTGCCGCTCTAGCACAGCGATGCGCCACGCCCTTAGGGGTCACCCATACATTTGTTGACGACCAAAGTCCCCACCCTGCCATCCTCACTCGCGACCTGCCAGACCATCCTGCCCATGTGACCCACCTCCGTGATGAAGATACCATTCACTGGCAGAACGGAAGTTGGTCGTTTTCCTCAAATAAAGAGTTGAATCCCTGAAGAAAAAATGTTCATTTTTCTCCAAGAAGGGACCTGTTTAAATGTGGATTTTAAAGCAGACTTTTCCCTGGAAAGGCGACCTTCCAACTTCTGCGGTGGACAGGCATATAAGGGGGACTCGGACTCAGTGAAACTACGGCACGGAGTCCGACAGGCCTCTCAATGTCGTGGGTATAAATAGGGAGTTGAACCGAGATGGAACCAAACATCTTTGACAAGTTCATTTCCCAAAAAACCCTGTTCAAAAACAAGGAAAACCTCCGCCACAATTACCGGCCCATCAATCTCCCTCACCGGCAGGAAGAGATTGAGAAAATCTCCTACAATCTTTGGGAGGCACTCAAAGGTCACATCCCCTCCAACATGACCCTCTACGGAGTCACAGGAGCTGGTAAAACCGCCGTGACCGACTATGTCTGTCACCATCTCAAGGCCAAAGGCGAAAGCATGGGACGGAAAGTTGAGGCCATCATGGTGAATTGCCGGCAAATCGACACCCAGTACCGCGTCCTCAGTCACATCGGCAATTCCTTGCTGGAAGCCCATGAGGTGGATGAAATCCCGTTCACAGGTTGGCCGACCGACCGAGTGTTCAACGAACTTGTTCGGCGCATGGACAGTAGAGGTGGTGTGTTCGTCATCGTCTTGGACGAAATTGACCATCTGGTTCGGAAAGCAGGCGACGACCTTCTCTACAACCTCACGAGCATGAATTCTTCCCTCAAAACAGCACGAGCCTGCGTCATTGGAATTTCAAACGACCTGAAGTTTACCGATTTCTTGGACCCAAGGGTTCGCTCTCGTCTCGGCCAACTTGACGTTCTGTTCAAACCGTACGACGCAGAACAATTGCAAGACATTCTTCGCCAGCGAGCCAAGAACGGTTTGAACGAGGATGTGTTGGGCTCCGGTGTGATTGAACTTTGCGCTGCTCTCGCTGCACAAGAGCATGGAGATGCGCGCTGTGCGCTGGATTTGCTTCGCATCTCGGCAGAAAAGGCCGAGCAAGCCGGGGACGAGACCGTTGACCAAAATCACGTCCGAATCGCCCAAAGCCAAATTGAATCCGACCAAATGACGCCTGTGATCGCCACACTACCAAGCCAGCAAAAACTGGTGCTCGCTGCGGTGATACTCAACGAACGCAACGGATTACGCAATGTCCAGACAGGGCAAGTCTACGACATCTATCAGCAAGCCTGCAAGTACATTCGCCAAAACCCGCTCACGCAGCGACGAATCTCTGGTTTGATATCGAACCTTGACATGCTCGGTCTCGTGACGGCCCGAACGGTGAGCAAAGGCCGCTACGGCCGTTCAAAGGAAATCAATTCGTGCATACCTACGAACATCAACGCCCAAGAAATCATGACCACCGCTGAGGAAGAAATGGGCGTTGTGTTTTCCGCAACTTACCATCATCAGACCTCGCTGTGACGGGGCATGGTGCCAGCCGCTTACTTTCTTCGGTGTGCTTAAATGCACCTCTTGAGTCGGCCGAAGCATGAGCGACGATGCCGGAAGTGCCAACACCACCCAAAAAGTGGGCGGTCCCGTTCCCGTTTACGCTCCTGCGATGGTCTTCATGGGCGCATGGGGCTTGCTTCTCGCCGCCCTGAACTTCTTCAGCATGGCTCACCCCACACAACACGTTTCATGGGGCGGCTTGCTGACGTTTGAGACCACCAACGCTGCCTTTGGACAAGCCATTGATGGCTTCTACTACGAACCTCTGGGCGATTCAATCTTTATCCTCGCTTGCCTCGCCATCATTGGTACAGGCCTGAAAACCATCGGGCAGCGAACGGAGATTGGTGAATGGTTCCGTGGCCTCTTGGTCAACGACACATGGCCGGCTCTCAACGACACCTCAGTGGGTGGCGGACAACGCACCGTCGCTGCATGGTGCTTGTTCTTGGGTCTAGCCTTCTACTTCTGGTTCGGCATTCAGTACGCCGGCTGGATGGATGTTGGGGTCTACTCCGTCACCATTGCCTTGATGGCCACTGGTTTTGCATTGAACCACGCCAGCCGTGTTCCGCCCGGTGACGAAAAGATCGACTGAGGCTTCAGTGGCCATTGCGTTTAAACAACGCATCCAACAGTCCGAGCAGTAACCCGTGCCACAAGGCGAGTGACCAGCGTATCGTGAGACGGCGGACACCAACCATGGCGAGCAGTTTGCTTCCGGTTGTGGAGCGCATCACTTCACGGTTAACCACGCCCAACGGCCCTCTCCACAAGAGCAATTCATGGACCATGAGCAACAACAACGATACGGAGAGAATCTGAACTTCCCAAACATGCAAGGATGACATGGGGTCGGTGATATTCCCATTCATGTAGGCTATGCCAAACGGAACGCCGGCAAAGAAGATGGCCAACCAGAGCGGAAGCAAGCAAAGAACCATGCTTGAACTGCCGAGGAAATCAAAACCGGGTCCTCGACGCTTCCGGCGTGGAAAGTGACGGACGATGCGGACGTGAGCCCGAGCATCCCGCTTTCGCTTGGCGAGAAAATGCCTCATCCCAGTCTCGGGTACGTGACGCACCAAGGCGTTGGGGGCGTACACAATGGTCCCTCCGGCATCCAACAACCGTAAACTCACCTCCATGTCTTCAGCATGGTACCACGCTGGGTCAAACCCACCAACTTCAAGCAAGGCTTCTCTGTGAAACATCGAACAAGGGCCGTTGGCGAGACTGGTTCGCCGAGGTCGAGATCGGTATTTTGAAGCGATTTCAACCGAACGCAGTCTGCTCACCAAATCTTGTGCCTGCTCAAAGACAGTACGACCGGTGACGGCAACGATACGCTCGCTATGAGAGACTGGTTGAGATTCAGCCATCATGTTGGTCACCCAATCCGGTTCGGGTCGGACGTCAATATCGGTGATCGCAACCCATTCACCCTTGGCCGATTGGAGCGCCCATTGGCGGCCTGCAGAAAGCCCAATTGCGGGTTGGTGGTGGATGTGAACGGGGGGACCTCGCTGCCCTTCGGGGTCATGAAAAGCGTCCATCAGTTCTCGTGCACCATCCTGAGAACCATCGTTGACCGCCAAAATCTCAATGTTTGGATAGGTTTGAGCCAACAATGCCTGCAGGCAACCCTCAATCCATTTGGCGCCGTCACGCACACAAACGGTGATGGATACCAACGGTTGCTCCAATCAAGTCACCTCAAACAATTCCAACAATCTGCGGCAGCGTGCTTTGGTTTGCAAATGGCTGGTCTGCACCACGACACCCTCTTTTGGTTGACCGTACAAGACCGCAGTATTGACCGGTGCGAAGAGATGGACAAACAATGGAGCAAGGTCTTCTTCGCCATCTACAACAATCACCGTTGACCCATCAGCCTTCATGGCTGATTGGATGGCTTCGCAGAGTGAGGGAGTTAATTCCCCTGCAGGATTGACCACATGCAAAATGTTGCCGAACGCATCAAGGCTCACTTGGGCTTCAGGTGACAATGCCTGGCGCTTGGTCTGACCGTCAATCAAGGCAAGGTCTGGAACGATGTCGAGCGAGAGCAACGTGGCGACCGTCACGTCCCCCACGGCGACCAAATGGGTGTGGTCAAGATCAAGTTCATCCAAGGCGGCAAACATCGCCACCTCTGGATTCGTCTCGGGTCCTTTGTACAACACCCCCATTGGAGTCTTCAATTCTGGTTCTGCGGATGGATGCATACGTAGGATTCGCCCAGCCCATGCTGAAGAAAACCAAGGATGGCCCTCTGTGTCAATCAACCCGTTCCGGATTCGCGATGAACTGATGATGCCACCGTTCACATCGTTCATGTGTGGAACTTCGATGATCTCGAGCGGCATCAATTGATTGGCCATGCGGTGTTCGTTGATACGCTCGCATTGCGAACGGGTTTCGGGCGTCGCCACGATGCAATCGGCGCTTGGATGGGTTGGCGCAGGCCCATGCACATCGGTGAGCTCATGCACAGTGGCGCGACGAGGAGCATGGGATTGAATCCAATCCAGCAACACATCTTGCCGGGTTTCAAAGGATTGGATGTGGTCGGATTTTTGCTCTGCCATCAAATCACTCGTCACATGGATTTCAATGTGCTTGGCTGCTTGTTGTGCCGCATTCAAGAGCAAACGATGGCCGGCATGAAGACGATCAAAGGTGCCGCCGACCAAACAACGTTGGTATCGATAGCCGTCTTCCATGCGCCTTGCTCGTACCGTAAGGCTATCATTTCATCGCAAGGATGAGGGTTTTTTTCTAGGTTTAAGTGAACTGTACCCCGCCACCTAACGGCCTCGTTCATCGTTTCCTCGGAGGCCTGACCCTCGGTGGCGGGGTGTGCTGTCCGGTAAGGTGGTTGTCTTGTGTTCATTCTTGCGTCGCACAAGGACCCATAACCCACCGATGGTTTACCGCATTTGCACCGAGATTCATCCCCCGAAGGGTCGTCCCAGTCTTCGATTGCGGCCGTACACATGGTGTCAGACATCATTGCAATTCACAGTAGCTCAGCCCGATGTTGCAGGTACGGTGATGAATGGGATTGGTCAACTCCATATTAAGCCAGCGGCCTCAATCCCGAATGCGCCGTGCAAAACTTCTCGCAAACAACAACTGGCCCACGCTTGAATCGCCGTCTCTCATAACCGCCTCATCAAAACTTGGCCAGGCTTCAACCGGGTAGACCAACCAACCTCCGTAGGGATGGCTCTTCAGCGAAGGTGGAGGCATCCCCTGCTCAGCCGCGTAGACAGCCTCGTAGACATCGTTGAGCATGGAAACGCCCGGTCCTTCACCGAGCAATTTGACACCGATCATTGTCTCGGAGCGTATGGTTAGGCCGGGGTGCGGTCGTTGAGCACCTGGAAGACCACACAACCAGCCTTCGGGAAGCGTCAATTGAACCAGCCAAGGCATTGGATGGTCTTGGAGCCAAGACCTCCCTGCGGTGCTGTTGAGCTGAGCGGCGAGCCAATCGCCTGCATAGCATGCCCACCATTGTGTAGGAAAGAATTGCATGGCAAGCCGTTGTCGCTCAGACAACCACGGCTCGTTCGCTTGAAGGCCGTCGATGCTCTCAGCCCAAAGATGAAGCAAAGAATTCCTCGGCTGTTGCCTCGCCTTTTCCAACCACCCAAGCAACAAGCCCTGTTGCTTCTCAATATCCATGGATGGGTGACCAAACACCAACTGAAGAACCGTTTCTACTCGCTCTGGTGCAACAAACCATCGGTTGGTGGCAAGTTCAAAGGCATCTCCATGGTCGTTTGAATCCGGATTCAGACCGCACAAGAGACAGGTTGCTGACCAAACCCCCATTGTTGGGTGAGCCAACAACTCAACCATGCTCAGCATCAATGATGGCCTATGCACGAGTTCTGCACGCAAGCGCTGAAACGCCTGCTCCTGCCATGTGGGTTGGGCGTTAGCAACCGCCTGAACGATATGACTGAGCGGTGCGTCATGGACCGGCATGAGTTCAACCCATCCCTGCTGGAGACGATGATGCACGCGCACCCAACGAGCCGGGCGATGTTCAGAGGGGGTGGCAATCCATGAGGCCAACGCATCCATCGCCTCCCAGTTGTTGGCGGTTTCTTCATCACCATGAGGATACAAGGAGAGGGCTGTGGCCAATCGGCGGCCTTCCTCGCCTTCGGGACACGGACTTGAATAGGTTTCAGATGATGAGACCAATGGAGTCATGAGCAATTCGTTTGCACTTGCAGGAACGGTGAGGTCAGCGTTTGTTTCTGCGCCTTTGTGGTCTCCGTCTCCCAGTTGAATCGGCAAGGAGACGTGTTTGCCTGTTTGAACAAGGACCACCGCCATCTGCTGCGTCGCATGTACGCTGGTGGAGGTTGAGTGTTCCAGCGTCCCTTTTCGGGTCACCCAGGCACGGCATAATGGGTGCTGAGCAACGAGCGCTTGCACACCGCTACCCGAATCCTCAAACGGCCAATCGACTGTAAATGGAAGTTCAGTGGTGTTCAACAAGTGATTCAGAAGGGCTTCAACCCCCCGTTGAGACATGCCGTAAATATCCACCATACCCGGCATCCATGGGTCATTTGACCATTCAACCGTTCCAAAATCCGAAGCGAGTTCACGGCGCAGCGAAGGAGCGAGGGTTGAGGGGGCCGTCGTCAGTGTTTTCACCAAATCGGCATGCGTTTCGTTCAACTTATCAAGGGACATACGCGTGTGCTTGGACGCTAACCAAGCATGGAGAACGGTGACAGGGAGTGTTCGGCGACGCAATCCTTGACGATCGGTGATTTGAACCCCATGAGAAGAAAGAGCATCAAGCAACAACGCTCTGTCAAACGGCGAGGGGAGAAGAGCAACAAGACCGGGTGGAGGATAATAGGGGTGCTGTGTGCCTGCTACGACGCCCATGGCGTGGTCTCCTTCGCGAAGTCGTAACGGGGCGACCGCCGTTTTGGTGCTCTGGGATGGGAAGAGTAGCCCTTCCACCAAGGCTCCATGGGCCGTTGCCTCAAACACCTGACCACGAACCAAACCCACTTTGTTTGGTCGTTGTCCAAAATCTTGGAGGGTCACGCCTTGAGCAACAGCGGGCGGTGAGGTGGATGAAAAATCGTCCAAATTAATCCACTCAATACTCTCCAAGGCCAACAGGACCCATACCCCCCCTGTGTTTCCACTGGAGGGCGAAGCGTGCGTTGTGGCGGTGTTTGGAACGAACACAAGCGGTGAAGACGGGGGTTCCACGTAACCAATCAACACGTTCGCCGCATCGGCCTGAAGGACGCAATGGTGCTCCCTGCTCTTGAATTGGCCCATGTGTTGTCGAAGTTTCGCCAAACCATCTTGTCGAAGGCGTTCAAGTCCTTGCTGACTCAAGAAAATGGGTGCGTTTCTCAGGCCCCCTGTTTCGTCACGCACGATGAACCCTGATGTTCGTAATTGCCGACACGCAAGCGATGCGTGCGGCATTCTCATTTCAAATTGCTGGGCGATTTCGGAAACCGTCGCCGGGCCGTGGCGTAACCAATTGAGGATTTGTCGGTGAGCTGACGAACGGATGCTTCGCGCTGACATGTTCAGTCACCTCCAACTCGCTCAGCGGTTATACCTTCATAAACTTCTCAGTTCATCAAATCATTAACTTACATTTAGTTATATATTTCCGCTGGAAATGTGGAACAATACTTACTTTGAATGGAGTTAGTGTGCGAAATACACCTATATTTTGACATCAAGTGTAACCAAATCGTTGATTGAGAGAGGAACCATTATATCAGCGGCCTCGCTGCTTAGAAACATCGGCACTTCTCAACTGAGATGGGCCATTCAATGACAGGAGGAAAGAACAATGAAAACAACACGGATCCGTGAAAAAATCAAGAAATTTCTGGGCGACCGTCCCAGGAACACCGCAGAAATTCTCGAGCACATCAACAGCACGATGCGCCACGGAACCACCAGCCAACAGCTTGGCAATGTTCTCTCTAAAGACAAAGACATCGTGAAGGTCGGTTACATCAAGCGCTCTGGAATTTTGTCCGGTGGCTATGATATTTGCGAATGGGCTACACGCGACTGGGTTTCAGAGCACTGCCCTGAGTGGGTTGAAGGCACCCCTATCATTGTTGACAGTGAAGGAAACTTCATGACGGCAAGCGAAGACATCGTTTGATGGAACATCGTGAACTCGTACCACACACCAAATGGTTCCCAGACAATCAGTGTGTGCATGAGGTGGTGGAGTTTGAAAATCAGCCTCAAATTAGATCGTTGTTGAATAATTTTTTATCGTCCTCAGTGTAGTTCCACGCATGAAGAAGAGCAGCATCCTCCTCGTCCTCTGTTTGATTTCAATGAGCCTCAGTGGTTGCCTTGATGAAGAAGAATACACGGACTACGATGATGAAACGTCAACATGTTTCGCTATCGTTCAAATAACCAGGGAACTCATTACCAACAACAGCGATGATTACAACAGCAGTTACATCAACACCAACAACACCTATGATGCCTCGTGCAGAATGGTCGAAGCCCACGTAAAGGGCGACACTTACCGAACAATTCGTTCCATGACATACGATGAGGATGGAAATCTTCTGACAGAAACCACGCTGTATTACGATGATTGGGGTGGTGTTGAGTCTGAAGAACCAACTTACATTTGGAACACCACCTACATGTATGATGAACATGGATTGTATCAAACGTGGTACAATCAAACCCAGTGGGGCGAGAATACCAGCAGCTTGAGTCAGCATACACGCAACGAAAACGGCCAATTGGTACAAACCACCCTTGATGGCACGAACATAACGATTCACTACACCTATGACGAAACCGGGAATCTACTTCGAGAGGTGTACAAGGAAGATGGAGTTGAAACACGCTCTACTGAGCATGTATACGAGAACGGCCTTCTCATGACTTCAACCAGTGATTTTTCCACGATCTCCTACACCTATGATGTGAATGGAAACGAATTGACCCAAAGAACGGTTAAACATCAAAGTGGGACGCCGACTTACCGAAATTCAACTTACGATGAGCAAGGCCACCTTACCCTCATCGAAGAGTCGACCATCAGTGAGAACGGAGCATGGTTCTACACCGAACGCTACGTTTGGGAAGAGGTCGTCACTGAAGCGGAGTGACTCAACCATTTTCAGGCGCCTTCAAAAATCGCCATGGCTTCATCCACCGTAGCGCCTTCACAGATAATCGCATGAC
>JAYPCE010000044.1:0-11923 GCA_038124565.1 Candidatus Poseidonia sp. | reverse complement strand
CTTCAACGTTTGAAGGGCATGAAATGCCGGTACTTGGCATGGACTTGACGACGGGAACAACCGAAAATCTGGCTCTTGATTCCTGCGGGTTGAAACCATATATAGAAGGGACATCAGGGTTGTGGACCAGTGAGTTAATCACCACACCACCCCAACAAAGTTTGAGCCGTGTTCATCTTTCCGCAGGCGAAGGTGATGTGGCCAACCTTTCGATAGAAGTGGCGACCTCCCAGGATGGAGAAACAACCGGTGACTTCGTGAGCACGGAGCCAAACACCTTGCTACCACAAGCGTTGGCGTATCGCTTCCGTGTTTCGATTACGGATGCCTGCATGGACAAGATTTGGGTCGGAGTAAACGATCCATCACTCAGCCTTTCAGGCCGTGTTTTTGGTACAAATCATGGTATTGACCCCGCCTACTCAAGGTGGTTGGTGTTCATCAACGATGAAGTCGTGTCCAACGAAGCGATGACATTGGGTGGTTTTACACACGAATGGCCAATTGGGGCATACCTCCAACCGCAAAGTGAAACGGTGAAGGTGAGTGTCAAGGCTTGGTTTACCTGGGATTCAAACGGCACTGCAAGCACCACCGCCCTCGAGTTCACTTCATTCTCATTGTCGGGTGGTTATGCTATTCAATGGGATGAAGACCCCGAATGCGAAACGCTCGGCGACCAACAGTTGACCGAAGACAACGGTGGCATTATCCTGCCACTCCTACGTCGGTGTAGCGATGACCGAGCCACGAATGAGGAACTCACGGTACAATTCAGTAACTCAAACATGGACCTCGTAGAGGTTGACCTCGCTGAGGGGGATGTTCGGTTGCGCCTGCTTCCTGAAGCCAGCGGTCAAGCGGTGATTGGAGTAACTGTCCTCGACCCGGCCGGCAATTCCTGGCATGAATCATTCACCTTGCAGGTTGATGCCGTTGATGACCCACCTGAAGTTGCAGAATTCCAATCGATATTCCCTGTTGAGCGCGACGTCACCACCATCATCAACATGACATGGTCCGATGTTGACTCTACCCAAGTAACCGCTTCAACCAACCGCTCTTGGGCCACAGTTGACTTGGTGAGCAATGTCTTACAAATAACGCCGCCGACTGTCGGGTTCCATACCGTCTTGGTTTCGGTTTGCGACCAATCGGGATGCACCGAACGTGAAGTCGACCTCGAAGTGATGGCGCTTGCAGACCTCGTGGTTGAAGCCATAGATTTCGGTAGCGATGAACTCACACAAGGTGACGTGCTGTCCATGCGGGTGTTGGTGAGAAACCAAGGGCAAGCAGATGCGACGATGGTTTCGGTTCGCTGTGAAACCGAAGACCAATTGATTGATGTTCAGGTCATCGCCATCATAGAGCCAGGTGAGTTGCGCGCCGTCATATGTGACTGGCAGATTCCCAACGATGTCCGTGTTCTCCGGTTCAACGCGGTGATCGACCGCGGAATGGAAATTCAAGAAGGCGATGAAAGCAACAACGCCATGGAGCGCTTGATGGCCATCAATGAACAAGCCATTGTTGATACGACGGAGGGTGAAAGCATGCTCTCAAGCACCGGCCTTTGGATTGGTATGGTGGTGATTTCGCTCGCCTTGCTTGGCCTCATCGGATTCCTTATGCCGGCGAAAATCAAGAAAATTGAATGAGATGAATTCCCATTCAATTCCGACATCGAATGTCGGATAACGCGGAAAACCCCCTCAAACTTCATAACTGGACCGAGGTAGAAGTGGTTGCTTTGAGGTCGTGGGGGCCGCTCAACTTCGGTTGACAAAGCAGGAGTGGGGACCATGTCTCAATTGAAAATCCGCATTGAAACGGACGAATACATCTACGAAGAGTACATCGAAGCATGAGGGTCACGATGAGGTTGACCACCTTCGAGGGTATACCTCGGTATCGATCAGCACCATGCTCGGCCGTGCCACCTCACCCTCGCCCATTTCGGCAATGCTGTTGCTTTCAGCCTTCAGTTTGACGAAGCCAACCGCTTCCCCCTTCAACGAGGTCACCAAGAGTTCTGCGCCCTTGGAGAGGTCTTTGGGTATGTTCACCAACCCTGGCCGAAGCAAGGGTGCCCCGTAAGCGAGGGCTGCAACGGCGCTGTCTTTGATTTGACACCGAGGAAGGTCAACAAGCAATTTCTCAATCGGGTGAATGACCCTCAGGAGAGCCGATTCATCCCCACATTCTTTCCACAACCAAACAGCATCAGCAAGTTGGTCCATTGTGATGCAATGCTCCAAGTGAAACATGCCTGAGGTCTCTCTTCGCAGTTCTTTGAGTTCAACTGGAGTATTGAGCAAGAGGCCCATGTCACGAGCGATGGTCCGAATGTACGTTCCGGCCTCACATGTGATTCGCGCAACAGCATCTTTTCCGTCCATGTCCAGCAGTTCAAATGCATGGATTCTGCGGGTTCGAACTTGAACTTTGACAGCTGATACTTCGGGTGGAACGTTGTAAATTCGACCTGTCAAGCCCGCCATGGTTGCTTTGAGTGTGGCTTCATCAGGCATGGTTTTGAATCTGAACACGGCGATGTAGGATTTCCTGTGCTTCAGGACCTTGTTCGTGATTTTCATGCACCGGCCAGCCATGAGGGGCAGGACACCTGTAGCAAAGGGGTCCAGCGTGCCCCCGTGTCCAAGCCGTTCAAGACCCAACAAATCTCGGGCCCAAGCCGCAAGTTGGTGCGAAGTGGGGCCTGCTGGCTTATCGATAAGAATGAAGCCTGAGGCCAATCTTTGCTCTAGCGAACGCTCGTCCGGTGGAGTTCCAAGAGCAGGGTCAGTGCTGGCCTCTTCCTCAAGCACATGGACATTCATTCTTGACCCTCCAACAAGGCGACGACCTGCTCTAATATTTCAGTTGCATTGAGGGTTGATGCTTCAATGATGTGAGAATATGGCTCGGGGTCTTCGGGCAACAATTGGTACAATTCAATGAACCGTTCGCTGTCGACCAATGCTCGACGCTGGTTGGCATCAAGGGCTTGCTCAACGGAGATTTCTTCTCGTGTTGCGACACGTTTGGCTCGCTCTTGGTCGCTCACATCAAGCCATATACGCAAACACGGCAATTCCAAGCGATATGCCCACCAACCAGCCAATCGAGATTCAATAATCTCTGCAGCATGGTCATCGAGCATACTGGCTTTCAAGAGTGCATCCAACGAGCGGTCCACTTCAAGTTCCTCCTTGCACAATTCACCAAAAGCCGCAAGGGTCATCCCTCTGCGTTTTGCTTCTTGACGGAACACATCGCCGCCGTTTAAGGAAGTCCAGCTAAATCGTTCCATCAGCCCTTGAACGAGGGTGCTTGTTCCACTCCCTGGATGACCAGACACCGTGATACGAACCATGCTCACACCCATTCATGGAAGCAGATGTTGCACCGCTTGGTACGTGGCCCATCGTGGGTGATCACATCGCCATCGCATTCAGGGCAGGCTAAAGCAGAAGCGGAAACAGGGGAAGGCGAATCCGATTCTGAGGAAGAGGTTGGTTTCTTTCGGTGCTGCTGGCTTCGCTTGGCTCGCTCCTGTCGCTTCTTCGTTTGAGACGAGGTCGAGGCTGGTTTTGTCGCCACCAAATGAAGCAACGGCTCCTTCAACACATCACCCGCTACAACCAGCGGATGTTGTTTGTATCGGGCCAATTTGATGTGACGGTCCAACGCACGCCCGTAGGCGGCGCTCATACAAATATAACAGCAAATCCATGCAGGAAAAAACAAGAATCTCCCCTCAAGCAAATGCCATTCTGGCGCCCAAGGAAGAGAAACATAGTCAACGCGGAAAGTTTCTACTTTGGTGGTCAGCCATGCAAAAATGCCGATGATGAAAATCATCGTGAACATCATCGGCTTCATGGCGCCCATTTGGACTTCCAGTTGTTCGGGCATCATTTGTTGTTGCAGCGTCATGGCCTTTTCCTGGAGAATAGGGTCTCTTGAGAGGCGAGCTTCATTCATCATTTTTCGAACTTGGCCTTGACGGTGGCCAATGTGGGCTTGATCCATAGGGTCCACGAAGAAATTTCGAATGACGGTGTTCAAAGTCATTGAAAAAATACCGAGAATCATGACCGTAATGACAAAAAACGACTCTTCAGGGAGCAGGGGCGAGAGCAAAGGGTCGGCCGTCGTTCCAAGTGAGGTTCGAATAGACGGCGTCATGATCAAGACCGTCATCAGAATCATGAACAGCAACATCATCCCCATTGAGCCGTTCGGCGGCGGGGGCGGTGGAGGTGACGAGCCGTTCGCCATGTAACCCGACCGATGAAGGCAGGGCATGAAGGTTAGCATGGTTGAAGGAAGTGGGTGAGGAGAAATTAGGCGTGAAGTTCAAACCCCACGCCACCGTGGTTCGTCCGCATGCGACGAAAAGAACCACTGGAAGTGGCCACAACGTGGAGATACCCACTCCCAATGCCCATGCCCGGTCAACCCGTTTGCGCAACCGAGGTTGAAGCCATCAATCAACTGGCTCGTCTTCCCACGCACCCCAAAATGTTCCTATGGACCGACCACGAACGGAAATGTCCACCCGAATGGGGTTTCATCGCCAGCATCCGCGAAGGTGTACCACCAAGCGGCATCGAAGCCGAATTGAAGGCGTGGGCCACGCAATATCCCAAAGCATGGTTGGCCGTTGACCTTCGGGATGGAATGCTTCCTCCTTCGACGGTCCAGCCGCTTGATGAGGTGCTGGGCTCGCTCAAGCGTCCCGTTATCATCCTCGTAAGTCGCTCACCCGACCACGAAGATTGGCCCCAATGGGTCTTGCCAGAGTAATCCAAAACACCGTTGTATTCGGCGGCGTATTACCACCGGAGCTAGGTGTGAAGGTCATTCCCAGGTATAACCGCAAGCAGAGCAAACCGTGGCGTCGGCAGCATTGGCCGTTGAACAAATCAAACAGGCTTTTTCATCCGCCTCTTCAGCGGACTCAGCCTCCGCAGGTGCATCTTCTTGGGCGACTTCTTCTACTTCGGCCTCTTCTGCAGTAGGTGCTGCTTCGGCTTCAACCTCGTCGCCTGAATCATCGGATGGCTCTTCACCATCAGCGCCTTCTTCGCCACTGTCTTGGTTGTTCCATGCATTAGCAGCATCTTCCAATTCCGACTTCTTCAAGTAACCGTTTTCATCGTGGTCAAAGTCTGCAGCGAAAGCAACAAACTCATCACGGTGAGCAACATCAATGCCAGCCGCTTCCATCACACGCAACAGCATGTCTTCACGGAATTTGACTTGGACGCCATTGGATTCATCGGCCACTTCATCACTTTCCTCTTCGCTCGCTTCATCGGCAGAGTCGTCTTCGAGGGCAGGAAGGTCATCGGATTCAATCTCATCACCGAAGTGGACACCGTGGAATCGGTTCAAGGCTTCAGCATCGACTTCGCCGCTTCCCTTGATGTCAAAGGAGACCTCAAGGCGCTCTCCTTTCTCAACCTTGGGCACGTGCCAAACAATGTGAAGGCCGCCTTCTCCGTCTTCAGAAGTCATGGTGACATCTTCACGCTTTCCACCGGCACTCTTCATCTCCCATTCCTTGATTTCAAACTGGGGTGGGAGCACATCGTTGATGTACAGGTCGCTCAAAGCAGTATCACCGTTGTTCTCGAACAGGATGAGGACTTCGTATCGCCCCTTGCCGCCCAATGGAATCGCTTGCTTTCCTGCACTGAAGTTCCGTCGGTTGTGAATGACACGAATGGAGGGACTTGATTCGGGTTCCCGTGTGCAGATAGGCCCAAAGCGTTCGGCGCTAAACTCCACCCGAGCAGGTGCATCAACACGCTCGTTTCCAGGAGAGGGGTCGGGGGCCGTCAATGGATAGGAAATCTCAATTTTCTTGCCGGGTTTCAATCCGAGTGGCCCGCGGGTACCGATGGTCAGGGTCATGGTGTGACCTTGTCCATCTGGTGAACGGTGTTCCTTCTCGATGGTCAACCCTTCTGAAATTTCAACCTTGAATTGGTCGTCATCAATGGCCTTGCCGTCCAACTTAATGGTCAACTGTTCAGCAGATGGAACTTCAAACAAACCAGGCAAGTCATCGGTCACACGCATGAGGTTGATTGTGGCAGATCCTTCGTTCTTGAGCGTCATGTTGGCTTGGACCTTCTGCGAACGGTAAGACCGCAAGTTTCCGGTTGAGTAGGTCTTGGAGACGCTGGCTTCGAGCACGTCAAGTTTCTTTTCTTCCAAGGTCATGCTTCCTTCAGAGGTCTGCAAAGCGCGTGGCAGAACGGTGTACGAAAGATCGTAGGTGAAGTCTGGTTCTGATTGAGCCATCACCGTGCGCTCTTCTGATTCCCATTTGCCGTTTGGCGTCACATCTTGGTCAACATCATGAATGTCAAAGAGCAAGTCCTCACTCCCCTTCATGCGAACTTGCAGCTTGGTCAAATCCACAGCAAACGAAGAGCGATTTTCAAAGATGGCACGACACTTCCAATTGTCTGGTCGCTCATCTTCCGTTACACGCATGTAGGTAAACCCGCGACAGAACGCATCCAATTCACGGAACGACATGCTTGAGACCGTCGCATCGGCTCGATACGTAGCCGTGGCCTTCCCACCGCTAATCGCTTTGGAACTGGTGACATTGATGGTCCCCTCCATGGAAAGGGTCTGCTTTTCGCCGGGCTGAAGTCGTCCAACAGTCCATGTGATAACACCGTCTTCAATTTCAGCGCCTCCAACCATTTCAAAGTGCATTTCGTCAGCAAGTGGGCGAGTGACAACGACATCGTGCAGTTCCACACCTGAGAGATTCTCTACCTCAAGTTCAAGCGCCAAAGGACCGGGGTCTTCCCCGATGGCGACGGAGAGCGAGCGCTCTTGAGAGCGGGATGGGTTCGTGTCCAATCGCTCCCGCAAGGTCATCATCTGCTTGCCACTCACCTTGTAGGCCATGGTGTGGCTCTTGGTTGGTTCCAATTCATCCACGGAGACATGCTCTCCACCGATGTCGGTTGCCCCAATGTTGTCAAGCAGAACATCGATGTCATAGATCCGGTCGTCTGCGGAGGGGTTGTTGACGGTCAACGTACCCTTCACACTCTGCTTGATGATAACGCCCTCTGCATTGAGCGTGGTTGATTCAACTTCATGCAGCGTTCCTTCCAATTTGTCACCCAAAACGGCTTCGACATCAGCCAAACTTCGGATGGTTGCGCCAGCTTGTTCTCCTGTCAAATCAGCAGGGGCAAGATCTGGAAGAGGTGCAGCGTCAAGCGCTGGTGCCAGTGGGTCCAAGAGAGCCTCTGAGGGAGGCGCCGGAGGCGCTGCGAGTGGGTCCATCAGTGGGTCGGCCGAAAGTGCATCAGGCATGGGGGGCATCGGCGGCATCTCGGGAGGTGCCGGTGGAGCCGGAGGCATGGCGAGTGGGTCCATCAAAGGGTCAGCCGCAGGCGCTTCAGGCATGGGTGGCATCGGCGGCATCTCGGGAGGGGCCGGTGGAGCCGGAGGCATAGCGAGCGGGTCCATCAAAGGGTCAGCCGCAGGCGCTTCGGGCATGGGTGGCATCGGTGGCATCTCGGGAGGTGCCGGTGGAGCCGGAGGCATAGCGAGTGGGTCCATCAGTGGGTCAGCAGCAGGCCCCTCGGGCATGGGTGGCATCGGTGGCATCTCGGGGGGTGCCGGTGGAGCCGGAGGCATGGCGAGTGGGTCCATCAGTGGGTCAGCAGCAGGCGCTTCGGGCATCGGCGGCATCTCAGGAGGTGCCGGTGGAGCCGGAGGCATGGCGAGCGGGTCCATCAGCGGGTCGGCTGCTGGCGCCTCATCTCCATCAGGTGCATCAGCCATGGCTTCCTCTTCAACCTCCATCGGTTCGTCACCGTGTTCTTCTTCTGCCTCTTCCATGGACTCTGGCATCGGAGGCATTTCAGGAGGGGCTGGGGGTGCGTCCTCCATCGGCGGCATGGGAGGCATCTCGGGAGGTGCAGGGGGTGCGTCTCCCATCGGCGGCATCGGAGGCATTGGAGGCATCTCGGGGGGAGCAGGGGGTGCGTCCCCCATCGGCGGCATCGGAGGCATTGGAGGCATCTCGGGAGGAGCAGGGGGCACGTCCCCCATCGGCGGCATCGGTGGCATCGGTGGCATACCGGGTGGAGCAGGGGGGGCGTCGCCGGGAGGCATTGGCGGCATAGGGTGCATACCGGGCGGTGCTGGAGGTGCATCGCCGGGAGGCATAGGAGGCATAGGTGGGAGTCCGGGGGGCATAGGTGGGAGTCCGGGGGGCATGGGTGGTTTCTCTTCGCTCATTCTCAATTCCTCAGCATCGCTCGGGTGCGACATTGTCTTGGATGCATGAAGAGCACATAACCATTCTCCACGAATGATTTTGAAAAATCCGATTTGGATAGAAGCCTACCTTGGAAAAAGGAGGGTTGATGTAGGGTCGTCAGGAGGGGGGTTCATGGTCGGCATGGATAACAGTTCACCACCGGTTCTCTTTGTGGTTGGAACAGCAGGTGCAGGTAAATCTTCGCTGGTAACGGCGTTTCAACGTTGGTCTCGTTTTTTGGAGACAGAAGTAATTGCCGTCAATCTTGACCCTGGCGCCGAGCGTGTCCATTACGATGCGGAGTTTGATGTGCGTGATTTGATTTCCCTCACTGAAGTGATGGATGAATACGATTTGGGTCCCAACGGGGCTCAAATTCTCGCAGCTGATTTGCTCGCAGCCCAAGCTGGCGAGGTGGCTGACCAACTCCACACTCTGTCTGGTGAGATGATGATCGTTGACACCCCCGGACAAGTTGAGTTGTTTGCATTCCGTGAAGCCAGTAACCATTTGATTGAAACTCTTGGGAAAGACCAAGCAGCCATCATCTACCTGTTCGACCCAATGCTGTCTCGTTCACCTTCTGGTTTTGTATCTCAAATGCTTCTGTCATCCATCGTTGAATTCCGCTTGGGCCTACCCACCAAAAATTTCCTCTCCAAATCAGATTTGCTCGACCCTGATGATCTGGAGCAAATTCTTGAATGGTCAGAGCGCCTTGAAATTCTTGAGTTGGCGCTCTACGACGAAGCGGGTGGACAGCGAACCGAATTCGCCATCAACCAACTCAGAATGATGCAAGAATTCTCACAAGCCCCCGGTTTGACCCCGCTCTCCTCTGAATTGGAGGAGGGGCTTGCAGACATTCTCACCTTTGCTCAGGCATTGTTTGGTGGGATGAGCGATGCCCGAGACGGCTTTGCCTCCGATATTGAGCACGAAAAAAACTGAGCGCACAACGCTTAGAAGCCGCCTTGTGATGGAGAAGGCATGGTACAACACTTGCTTGCCATTGATGATGTGGCCGAGGATTTTGAATCCATTTTACGATGGGCCATTGAATTCAAACGCTTATGGAAACAAGGTGATGAGGTGGCCCTCAATTTTCTGCCACTTGACACGATGGCCATAGGCTCAATTTACGAAAAACCATCAACACGAACGAGGGTGTCGTTTGAAGTCGGCATCCAGCGTCTTGGCGGAAGCGCGTTGACCCTGCTGAAAAACGACATTCAACTTGGCACCTCGGAAAGCATCGGTGACACGGCTCAAGTGCTGTCACGCTTCCTTGGGGGAATTACATACCGATGTTTTGGGCATGAGGATGTCGAAGCCTTGGCGGAACATGCAACGGTTCCTGTCATCAATGCCCTATCGGCAAAGCATCACCCATGCCAGGCTGCTGCAGATTTGATGACGGTATTGGAACACCACGAAGACACAGAGGGACTCACCGTAGCGTGGGTGGGCGATGGAAACAACGTACTTCACGATTTGATGTTGGCGTGTGCTTTGTTAGGCATCGATATTCACTATGCGTGCCCAGAAGGATACGAGCCAGCAGAAGATGTTGTGGAACGGACAACGGCCTATGCTGAAAAGAACGGGAGCACAGTAAACCACACGACTGACCCAGTGGAAGCCGTTTCAGGAGCGCACGTGGTCTACACCGATGTGTTCATTTCCATGGGTGAGGAACACATGAAAGACAAAATCAAGGCGTTTGACGGCTATCAAGTGAACGAAGCCATGGTCAAACACATGGATGAACGTTGGTCGTTTATGCATTGCTTGCCCGCTCACCGAGGCGAAGAGGTCACGGATTGGGTGATGGACCATGCGAACAGTATCGTCTTTGACCAAGCAGAAAATCGAATGTGGGCTCAAATGTCTATCATGACCTACTTGGTCAACCAAGGGGCCTGGGAAGCCATGGGCGAATTCATGGGTTTGGTTTGATCACCACTGCGCCACAGCGATAAAACTCGCCAAGCCGAGGAACATCGCCAAACGAATTCGGCTTGCGACCAAAGCGTCCTCGCCTTTGTACATGTGGCCGTTGAGTGTAATAAGGACAAGAATGGCTGGCGTTTGTACGACCAATTGTCCAAACGCAAAGGGCCCACGCCAAAACGGCATGTACAAGCAGACCAAAGCACCCATCAACAGAACATAAGCCGCCATACGGACCTTCTCTTTGCCATACTGCATTGGAAGCGTCGTGCGACTGCCGATGTCTGCTTCCATATCCATGCAATCTTTCACCATCTCGCGAGAGAGGTTGGTCAAAAAAACAACGCCGAAAATCCACCAGACCAACGGTTCAGTGATGCCTCCGACAGCAGATGCACCATACAAGATGACAGCACCCACGAGGAGAGAGATGACCACATTTCCAAGAAGACCCTTGTTTTTGGTCGCCGGGCCGTGGTCGTAACTCACCATGAGCACCACGGCGAGAACGTAAATAGTGACACAGGATACAAGAAGTCGTATATCAGGTTCAACAAGCACCAGGCCTGCGATGTGTAGGAGAACACTCAGCAACCAAAGGATGGCTGAAAACAGACGAGCTTGTTCCAAAGAGATGCGATTTGAAGGGATGGGGCGCTGTGGATGCGCCGTTTGGTCAAGTTCTGCGTCTTTGATATCGTTCATTGTATTGCCAGCACCTGTGAAAAACACAACGGCAACGGTATGGCAAAGAACGGCACTCAGCGGAAAGGGTTCAACACGTTCCATGGTTGCAAAGTAGGCGCCGAGCGGTACGGTGGCAGCTGCGAGCGCCAAATTTTTCGGGCGCATCAACTCCACAAAGGCTCCGATGCGGCCTGCCATGGTCGCTGCAAAACGACAGGATTCTTGATTGCTTGGCTCATGCCGTCGCCATAGACCACACACAAACACGCATTCGGAACCCACCGACATCGGTGCCTTCATCGAATCCGACCTTGACGAAACGTCGGTCACGGGCGAGCACATTCCCGAGTTGGTTCATGGTGGCCCCCCATCGGAACCGTTGATTCACATGGTCCAAAATGGCGGTGGTGTTGGCCTCACCAACCTCAGTTAGGAACGAGAAGATCTCAGTTCGCAACCGCTGTGTACGACTCATTCAAGCCTCACCTCGTACAATGCGTTGGTGCAAGGAACGCATGCTGGGCGTCATGCTTCGCTGAACTTGAGCGCTTCCTGGACCGGCAACCGGTTGCCATCCAACGTGGGCGAGATTCTCGGGTAGGCGACCGTACCCATGGGCAAGAGTGGTTTTGCTATCCATGGCCCATGTTGGAATACGAGCGACCTGACACGAGGGTGTGAGTTCATCAAAGCGGGTTTCTTGAGGAGCGGTGTGTTGTTCCATGAAACCAAATTCACCGGCAGTGGTATATGAAGCGACGAAAGAGGGTGTTTCTTGAACTCAATGGCCCACATGAACGACATACTGCGTTTTTCACTTTTCATTTTCAGTTAAAGTGAACTGAAATTGCAGGATGTTTTGGTGGTCATGTGGCGTGATGGCTAAATAGGAAAGGACAGTGCGAAAGCCTACCCACGCTGGTATAGTGTAGTGGCCCATCATGAAGGACTCTCATTCCTTCGACC
>JAYPCE010000043.1:0-12000 GCA_038124565.1 Candidatus Poseidonia sp. | reverse complement strand
CCCGTCGTCAAGTCCATGCCAAGTACCGGCATTTCATGCCCTTCAAACGTTGAAGTTGCATGACCCACCTCGCCACCGTACCAAGGAGTTTGTACCGTGATGTCCAAGCCGAGCGCATCGACAACCAAACGAGAATCGTCTACGCCGCCTGCCGAGACATAGTCGAGTGTGAAAACCATGTTCGCAATATCATTCCAAGTCCAGTCCATCAAACCGGTGATGTTCACGGTGAAGGCTGAATTGTTGATGTAGTCAACGTTGCCCTGAGTGTGAGCGAAGGTTTTCAGTAAATCAAATCCCCCACCGTGTTCAACGGAGATGCGTACTGTGTCTTCTTGCAATGCATCAGGGATTTGGAACACACCACGCATGTGAATTTCGTAAAGCGCGTAGGTTTGCAAACCTGTAACATCAAAAGCAGTCAACTCAATTTCAGGACCGGTTGACCAGGTGCTGGCACCATCGGGAGCGCCTACTGAATAGTTTGAGTTCGTCGGTGAACTCGATGACCAGACGGTCATGGTATCCAAATGGAGTGGACGTTGATGGACCATGGTCAGGCGTTGGTCAGCTACCATCGCCTCGGTGTATGTCGCCGGTTCCTGAGTGAACGAGGTTTCTGCACCAACAGTCCACGCACTGGCATCGGTCAACGATCCTTGCGGAAACAAGTCAACGGTTGAGGTGCTGTGGACGCTGCGTGCGTGAGCCGTCATCAAAACCGGAGAGGCCGTGCTGACCAGAAGAAGGAATGTCCAGAACACAGCAGGGTGCAGGGTGCGCATGAACAATGGAGCACTCGGCACTTCTTGAAACAAAGGGTTTCACGCATAATCAGAGGGAGTCTTTGGTAGGCGTGCATGGCGCATGATTGAAATACCAAGCCCATGAGGCGGTCTTACCTCTCATGGCTGTGGTGGTGTAGGGGTTAGCACGGCAGATTGTGGTTCTGCCAGCCCGGGTTCAATTCCCGGCCACGGCCCCACTTACAAGTCGTTACCGTTGATGTGGTGGCCCATTCGTTCTCCCTTTGTGGCCAAATACGCACGGTTGTGTTCGTTTACCCCCACAATAAGCGGTGAACGGTTGGCGACATGGATGCCGTGTTGCTCCAATTGGGCCACCTTTTCGGGGTTGTTGGTCAGCAAGTCAACGTCTACGACGCCCAAAGAAGCGAGCATCTCTGCTGCAATAGCATAATCTCGTCCGTCCGCAGGAAGGCCGAGCATCAAATTTGCATCCATCGTATCCGCACCTTCATCCTGCAGATGATAGGCCTGAATTTTCGCGTGGAGACCGATACCGCGCCCTTCCTGTCGGAGGTAGAGCAACACCCCCCATCCCTTGGCGACGATAGCACTCAGCGCTGCGTTCAACTGGGGGCCACAGTCACATCGTGTACTCCCGAGGACATCACCCGTAAGGCACTCGGAATGAACACGAACCAACACAGGGTCCGGGCCATCCATCGCCCCAAGCGTTAGCGCCACATGGTCCATGCCGGTTCTCTCTTCGTGAAAAATTTGGATTCTGAAGTCACCGTGAACGGTGGGAAGAAACGCCTCGCTGGGCACATCGTGTGGCGTGATGTTCATGCACTCACCTCAATGAGAAATCGGATTTCACCGTCTTGTTGTTGTACATCCAACAACAAATGCGGTCCACGCCCGAGAAACAGCGGCATGTCGTGCAATGTTTCTGGGTCGTCTGCGAGCACTTCCAAGATGGAACCCACCTCGAGGTGTTCGAGCGTTTCTCTGGCTTTGGCCACAGGCACTGGACAATGAAATCCCAAGACATCCAAGCGATGGGTGGGATTGGGCGCGTCCAATGGTTCACGCATGTTTGGGCCAGACGGGTGCATGATTTGAACGCATGGTCTCCCCTTGTGATGTGTCTTGCCCGACATGAAGGGCGCAACATCTTTTCAACCACGCGGCCTGTGTCATCCCATGGCCTCCACCGCCAATGCCCGCCCGGATGGCGACTTGTCGTGGAAGGAGGTAGGTGAACTCGGTTTACGATACGGCAGAATTCCGCTCGCGTTGGTGGTTGTCGAAGCCTTCTACTGGTTTCTCACCCTCCCATCGGACACGCTGGCACCCATTCAGGTCACTGAGGCATGGATATGGAACGAACTTACCAACCTCATCTATGGTGAGGGTTCAGCGGTGCTCAGCCATCATAATGGGTGGCTCACCCGAATTGACCTTCAACACCCTGCGTTCCCAGGGCCATTTGATTCGGTCGGCCTCTATGTTTCAGATGAGTGTGCAGGGATTCACGAAATGATCTTCCTGTCCACTTTGGTGATGATGACCGATGGTGTGCCACAACGAGATAAACTCCGTGCGATTGGTGTGATGTGTGGCATCGTCTATCTTCTGAACATTCTTCGTTTGGTGGTGTTTTATCCCATTGCCTTGGAGTCGTGTCTTGACACACCAAATGTGCAGGCCTGCCTCACACCCATGTGGCGCTTCCATGAACATGTGTATACCTGGGGCTTTTTACTCGTCCTTGTCGGCATGTGGTTGGTTTGGTTCCTTCGATTTGGAGGTCCTGCTCGCACCCTCGCCGCCACCAAAGAAGACCCCTCTCCTTGGCGTTTGGAACGACGTGTCGTATGGGAGCGCCGCAATATTGCTGTGGTCGTGTTGGCGGCCCTGATGTTTGTACTCGCCATGGGCAACATCTTCACGAATCAAGAAGCACTCGAAGCACGAGATACTTTGGCGTTTTGTGAGTTTTCAAGTCTTGTGTCCTCGCAATGCAGTGACGCACAGCAACGATGGGACGATGCCATCGGGTATGCATGGTCGCTATCAGCCCTCGGCTTGGCCATGCTCATCGGCAGCGTGGTTGTGGTTGCTCGCCCACTTGAGGACGGTACATGGCCAAACCGTAGCAAAGAAGAGGCTTCGGAAGCAGATAAGTTGCCCAAGACGAAGGGGCACCACACCAAACGTTCGGGTTCGTGGAAAAAACGAAGCGAAGAAGAATGAATCAATCCAAAATGGTCGCTGTCATGGTTTGACCATTGTAGGGGCGCTTCTCGATGGCTTTCATCGCCGTTGCCAACTTGCTGCTGTGCAGACTCACCAAGGTTGAATCGTTTTCAAACCGGATTTCACCGATGGCCAATTCGTCACACTTGAGTTGTTCAACAAACCAAGAAGCGACATGGTGTGAGGAGCCGGCATCACCCGGGTTCAAGGATAATTGAATCGTCACGTATCCAAAAACATCGGCTGCTTCAGCAAAATCGTCCTGGCGGCGCACGGGGTCTCGGTCAACACCTGCGGGCAGTTCTGGTGCTTCACAAGGCTGAATGTCAAGCCCGTATGTGGCCATGATTTTGGAGAGTTGCGGTTCGTCGTCGCGAGAGACCAAGCTCCAAGCCTCACCACTTCGTCCGATTCGGCCAGTTCGTCCGATGCGGTGAATGAACGAATCCATATCATCTGGCAGGTCGTAATTGACCACCAGCGTGATGCCGTCAACATCAATCCCACGAGCGGCGACATCAGTGGCGATGATGGTCCGAATTCGGCCCTCTTTGTAGGATTCAAGGATACGTTCACGTTGGTTTTGGCTTAAGTCACCATGCAAGCCTTCAACCTCAAATCGGTGCTTTCGCAGGCGCTCTACGGCCAAGTCTACCATGCGCTTGGTGTTGCAGAAGACGATGGTTTGGTCATCATCTCCCATCCGAGCAAGTAAGCGCCCCAGAACCCAGAGTTTGTTGGCGCGGCCAATTCGCACCGAGAACAGGTCGATGGGAGGGATGTCCAGGGATTCGGCGTTTGTTAGAACGAACTCTGGTTCGTTCATGAATTCATGAGCGGCGTCAACGATTTCTTGTGGGAAGGTTGCTGAAAACAACAATGTTTGCTGGCGGGCTATCATGCGTTCAACGACCCACATGATGTCGGGAAAGAAACCCATGTCGAGCATTCGGTCCGCTTCATCCAAACAAAACAGTGTGGGCTGAGCGAGGTCGATGTGGTTGCGCTCAGTCATGTCCATCACACGACCTGGGGTGCCGACGATGATGTCTACGCCGTTGGCGAGTGTTTTGGCTTGCTTCTCAAGGTCAGTGCCTCCATACACCGTGAGAATGGTCAAGCCACTTTCGCCCTGAAGCAGATTGAGTTCTTCTGCTACTTGGTTGGCTAATTCACGGGTCGGTGCGAGAATCAGGGCTTGGAGCGTTCCCGTTGGTTGACATTGTTCAAGAATGGGTAATCCGAAGGCGCCTGTTTTGCCTGAGCCCGTTCGGGCTTGACCGATGACATCCAAGCCACGCCGTGCGAGTGGGATGGTATCTCGTTGGACCTGTGTCGCGAATTCCCATCCAGCCTTGGCCAATCCGTCTTGCAACGTTGATGGAAGGTCCCATGAGGAAAATTGTGTGCTTGTGAACATCGGTCTCACCTTTCGTCTCGGGGTTCGTTCTTAGGCCGCCGAGACGTGACGACCCCCACACTGACCATCAAATGTTTTCGCGCTCTGCGATTTCCTTTTGAAGTTCGCCCATCCAGTAACGTCGAGCGTTTTCTCGGGTCAAAGGACGGCGCATTTGTCGAACATGCTCAAGGATGTACTGACGGAATTTGAGTGACTTTGGTCGGTTCACGCCTTTCGGTGTGACGCCATCCCACAATCGGTCAAACTGCTCGGCTTTGTCATCGAAGGGTCTTTCGTCATCCATTCGGTCCACCTCTTTCGCAACTCGCCGACTTCCCACCTGTTCTTAATGCTGTTGGATTGTGTCGAGAGGGCGTCAGTCGTACGCCTCATCGTCATCCGGCCAGATTTCATCATCGTCATCGTGGTAACCCATGATTTCATCTTGCGTTGGCCTTCGTTCTTCAACGGGTTGTCGTGGCGCTGTGTGGTCTGGCTCTTGTGTCGCCTCTTCCTCAATCTGTTCATGGGGCGCTCGCACCATCCCTGTTGGAGTGGCCATCCCCACAGGTTTGCCCAAAGCAAGGAGCACCTCTCTGTCAAGTTCCGGGACAGGAAGTGCGGGGGACAAGGCCGCATTCTTCTCATCTTCCGTACCCTCAAGCATGGCATCAAAGCGGTATTCAAGCAGTGTTTTGGCGATAGCATCGTCAGTTTCGGTTTTCAGCAAATCGTCAACCAGTACACGAAGGTCTCCCTCGCTCATGAGCTTGGGCAACATGGCAACGCAGGTCCGACGAACTCGGACGTCATCGGAGCGAGCACCAGCAATGATGAGGTCTCGTGCTCGTCCATGGCCCCGATTGAGTTTCTCGATCGTCTTGAGGGCCGAAAGGCGAACATCTGCGTCTGGATCAACAATGGCTCGTTCAGCCAGCACCGTTCCCATTCGGACGTCTTGCTTCGCCAAGCGGGGGAGGGATTTTGCCACGGTTCTTCGTACTTGAACATCCTCGTCGCTGAGAGCCCATGAGACCAAATCCCAAACAACGGATGTTTTCCGGCTTACGATGGTGTTCAACATCTTGGCTGACTTTCGGCGAAGTTCTACATCTGGCTCAAGAAACAGGGAGTCAAGGTGGTCAGCCACCACATCCGGCCAGGTTTTTGTCAGGCTCTCCAACCCCTTCCACGCAGTTTTTCTTCGTGCGGGAACATTCGACCTCAACTCGTTGGCGAGCGATGAGCGAACACCGGATGGGAAGGTAGGCGCCGCCCGAGCGAGGGCTTCACTTGCTGCTTTTTGTACGCGAGCATTGTCATCGTCCAAGAGAACTGACAGCCAATCAAACAACTCATCAGAACACCGCACGGCAAATTCCGGAAGAACCTCCAACGCCGCTTTCCGTACTTCGGGGTCCTCGTCTTCAAAGGCCTTGAGCAACAATTGGTGTGCGGGGACAACCATGCTCTTTGGAACGCCACTCAACGCCCGAACACCGTCTTTGCGTGCCATTTCGTAGGTCGTGCCCTTCCAACGGACGGTGCGGGAGAGGAGGCTTCCTTCAGCCAGTGACATGGCGTCAGCAGGGAGCAAGGCATTCCATTGCCCTTTGACAGGCTCGTAGTCTACATCACTGTGCGTGGCGCTCCCCACCTCAATGGGTTTTCCCGTACGGGGGTCACGTGCAATGTATTTTCGAGCCATCGTTGTCCCTTGGTGGTGCAAATCGCCATCCATCATGAAGGTATGTTCCGTGAGGCTATTTCACGGTTTGATGGTCAGCGGTGGAACCGATGGCCTTCGGTCACGATTGGTAAGAGGTCCACTCATCTTGCGAACCAGCGATTCGATACCAATGTCCTTCTTGGGTGGAGTACCACTCGTAGCCGTTGGCGTCCACCGATGTGGCCGGTGTTTCGGGGCTTGGCCTCAACGCTGAGGTGGGAGATTCGGCCATGTCAGATGAGTCGGGTTGACTCGCAGGATAGTCGAAGCCGTTGGGTTCTTCGGTTGTCTGGTCATCATCCCACGTGGCTTCGGGTTCAGCGTCTAACGGCAGGGTTGTGAACTCCTTGAGGGTATCATCACCGCTCCGCTCTTTTCTATAGAATAAGATGCCGGCGACAGAAAGGCCGACCAAGAACGCTATGACGATGCCAACAAGCATCGTGGAGCCACCGCCGCTGGCGACAGGTTCGTTACCGAGGTCAGTGGTGGTTTGAGGAAGCGTTCGCATGGCTTGCACCTGGCCCATTTCCAAGACTTTCTGACCGTCAATAGCGTTGGAGACCAACATCGTCCAAGCCACCGTTTCATTGACATCACCTTGGCCGGCCGTCATCAGCAAATGAACGGTGCCAGCGTTGCCTGGGCTTACTTCGATGGCTTCCGTTGTGATGTGTTCAGAGGCGTCAAGTACCAACCGTGCTGTCAGCGTCGTGAGTCCACGGTTGTTGACGGTGCATGTAAGCAAGGTTTGTTCTGCGTCGCTTGTGGCGTTCACCTCGTACAGCGTGCACATTGAACTGGTATCAATGGCGAAGGCTTGTTCGAAATTCAACGTCTCATTCCACGTCATGCAGTGCTCGGAATCGTTGATGTCACACAACTCGAACAACAACACGGATGACGCAGTGAGGAACTCGTTCATGCTCAATCGCAAGGAGATCTCTCCGTCTTGAAGGTCGGTGCTTGCGTTCCAATCACCCCCTTGTTGAGCTAACTTGAGCGTGGCCGTTCCCGAACGCGAAAACACTTCTCCCGTGACCACAATTTCGTTGATGTTGTCAACGCTTACTGTGAGGCTGGCTTGGAGCCATGGTTTGAGTACCTCAAACATGAACGGCTCCGTGAGGTCATGGGTGGCTGGATTGCCTGCATCATCCTCAACATATACCGACACGGTGTAGGTACCTGGTGCCCAATCGGTGGAGTCAAAGACCAACGTTGAGGAGAGTGCGTTGGTGGTGAGGATTGTTTTGTTGCTGATTTCCGTACCGTCAAGAAGCACAGCCATGCTGCCTGCGTAAACTTCGTTTTCGTCACCCTGCCATGCCACCCCAACACTGAAGTTATCGCCTTGTTCAATGGTAGCAGGGTGAGTGATCTCTGTGATTTGGGGTCCAAGAGCATCGATAAGTGTCAGGCGGAGGTCTGGCCCTTCACGCCATCCGTCTTGGTCCGCACCACTTAGTCCACCCAATTCCATCATCTTGATTTCAACTTCCCAAACGCCCATGTCGCTGCGCATGGGCAACCAATCCATCGAGTATGCACGCTGGTCTGGATTCCATATGAGTGGAAGCAATGTGGGCTGTGTTGAAGAGCCGTGGGTCAATTCTGCAACGACAGACAACATTTCACGTTCATGTGCATCCGTCACCTCAAACGTCATCATGGCACCGGCAATGCCCCACAGTGATTCTCCAGGTGACTCTGACGAGGAGATCATCGTAGGTCCAGTGACAGACAAAGACGCAACAACAGGAGCAACAGGATACACGGTGATGTTGTAGGTGGGGCGTGGGAGGAGTTCGTTTCCGTTGGCGTCCATGACCCTGAACGTCATGTTGTAGTCGTGCTGGAAATCTGCTTCCAAACCATCGGTGTTGAGGTAGAGGTAGTATCCCTGTAGCGCGTTGTGGTAGGAGAGCGGTTGGGCGGAAGTAAAGCCTTGAGAGACATCCCAATTTAGCCCTAGATACTCTACGGTCAAATCGTCTTCTCCTGCAACATCAAAGAGGACGATGCTGAAGGTTTCATTGACCCGAAGGTCTGGAAGTTGTTCGACACCTTGCCGATGCTGAATTGAACTGATTTGAGGAGCATAACTGTCCTCCCAAGCAAAGTTTGGTTCGTCAATCGTAAACACGAAGCCAGGAGCACTGCTTGGTTGGGTCGAACCAACAAGCGAGAAACGGTGGGAGGTCGCTGCACCAAAACATGTTGGAGATGTAAACGCATAGTAGGAAGAGCATTCATAGAGAATAACAGCGTTGACGGCACTGGTGATATCAACGGTAGTAGAGAACGACCAAGGAAGCATGAGGTGGCCAAACCAAACTTCTGTGGGTGCACTCATCTCAATGTCCACAACGATGTTATGCCATTCCAGTCCGTTTCCATCGGTCCAAGTCGTGGTCGGTTGGACGGCATTCAATGCCGTGCTTGGAAGCGATACATCAATGCCGGCAGACGTGTGGTTCATCGCTGTGCTGTTGAGTGGTGAGCCTGCAAGACTGGCCTCAACGAACGAGGGCGTGTTGGAGGGTGATGCATCGGGCCAGTGCATCCAGAAATGAAGGTCGTCACTGAAGGTTGCACCCACGGGCACGCTGATGCTGAATTGGGGTTGCTGAGCCGTGCCCGTGTTGTTCAAGGAGGACGTCAACCCGACCACGGTTGAGGCGAGCGCGGGTTGGAGCGGTTGACCGTCGTACCGGAAATCAGCCCCCGTCAAGGTCGTCCACGAAGTGTGTTGCACGCTCATACTGCTCAGTTCGGGACTTGTTGTTCCTGACCGACTAAATGTGTATTCTATTTGCAGCCATTGGTGCCTTGGCACCCACTCTCCGGACAAGGAAAGCGGCAGCCAATCACTCCATTCAGACCACGAAGAACCGGTTCCATTCATGGTGTAACGGTAGGTTGCCGTGAGTGCTGCATCGGATGGAACAGCGGCGCTGTGCGTGATGTAGGCGCTGGATGGTTGGGATGTTTGGGTTTGTAGCGGGTTGGTTGTGAAGGTGCCGTTGTTGGCTGTTGCGTTTCCTGAAGAGATGTAGCCGCTCCACGTGCCTGTGTTCACAACACCGTTTGAACCGCCGCTACCGTCGATACCGTCAACACCTGTTCCGTACTTGAGACCCTTGCTCCCGCCGCTGCCCCCAAGAGCATTGACAGTACCAGAATTGCTGTAACCGCTGGTTTGGGTGGAAATCACAATTCGGCCGCCACCTCCACCGCCGCCACCGTCGCCGCCGTCGTACATGCCGAAGCCGGGGCCGTTCTGGGCTCCGTTTGCGCCGTCACCCCCGTCGCCGCCGTCCGCTTTGATTTGTCCTCCGTTGCCTACAGACACACTGTTTGCTCGAATGAAAATAGAGCCACCCGAACCTCCACCGCCGCCTGAGCCACCGGCCCCTGTTCCTGAGGAGGCTTGGCTGCCTGCATCACCGTCTCCGCCGTTGGCTTGAATCGTACCGTTGACGAAGACTTGGTCGGCAAAAATTCGGATATAGCCGCCGCCTTTTCCGCCGTTTGCTGTGTTGTGATAACTACTGGAAACGGTGCCTCCTTGGCTACCTCGTTCCGTACCGTTTCCATAGGTTGAGCCTCCCGAACCACCGTTTGTTCCACCGCCAGAACCGCCGGCTCCACCGTGTCCACCGCCACCGCCACCGTCGTTTCGACCGCTGGAAGATGTGGTGGTGCTGCCGCCAACACCCAGCCCTCCGCTGGCCAAATCGTTGGCGAGAATGGCCGTGCCCTGCTCTACGCGCAACGTGTTCACATACAGTGTCAAATCACCGGTGGCGACGATGCGACCGCAAGATGCAATGCCACACAGCAGTTCCAAGGTGTCGTAGGAATGTGTTCCAACCAGGTTGGTGGTGCTCAAGACGGTGCTTGAATTCGGCCCTGCTTGAGGGGGACCCGAACTTGACGACATCAGTTTGATGCTCGTCCCGCTGTTCACTGTATCGTTGAGGGTGCCGTTCAACAAGCCGGATGCTACGGAGTAGGTGTCGGTCTGGGTACGCTGTGAACCTTCAAGTTCAAGCGAAACTGTACCGTTGGTCATACGATAACCGTAGGCCACAGGGACACTCGGATTGATGGGTGTACCCACGCTACCAGAAATGGATGTTGACCCGTCGGTGAAGGCAAGGTCTTGCTGTGTACCGACTCGTTCATTCGCATTGAGCAAACCAAGCATTGTCGGTTGGCTGACGAGGGCCGAGAGGACTCCAAGCAACATCAGCACAACCAAACCAGCGGCCCGTGCTTTGAAATCTGACATGAAGTTACGTCTTTG
This sequence comes from Candidatus Poseidonia sp., assembly GCA_038124565.1. Lineage (GTDB taxonomy): Archaea > Thermoplasmatota > Poseidoniia > Poseidoniales > Poseidoniaceae > Poseidonia. Next base: position 1,549 of record JAYPCE010000043.1, on the reverse strand, counting down.
ACTCGTTTTATCAAGTCTCTTATCGTTGGTCAGGCCTTCTGCAGAGAGGGTTTTTGCGCAACCCTTGGAGAACGCCGAACTCCTTGTGGTTTGAAAACGAGAAGGCCAAGTGGTTGAACCATGTTTCATAACTGGCCACAGGCTCCCGTTGGCAACGAGGGCTGAGCATGTCGTTTCGAGTTTGCATCAATTGTTATGGGACCAGAGTCTATCCATACATGGGCTTCATGGTTGGCCAACGTTACCAATGTCAAGACTGTCAAGAGATGATGGTGATCCCGCTTGAGTTTGATGAACAGGAAGACTATGAGGCCTTTCTCAAAGCCTATTATGAGAAGTCAGACGCCGAAGAATGAGAATTCAATATCGGTTTGTTTCAAACCAGCGCCAAAGGTCAAAAGGCACCGTTCAAACGCCTCGTCATGGCCAGCATGGACATCGCTAATCCGAGCGAAGAACACTTGATGCTTCGCGAGATGGTACGTGAATGGACGCAGGAATATGTGGAACCACAAGCCCACGAACACGACCGCGAAGAGAAATTCAATCTCGGGTTGCTTCGTAGTATGGGTGAACTCGGACTTCTTGGTATCAGTGCGCCTGAAGAATACGGCGGTGCGGGTTTGGATGCGGTGGCTTGTACCATCGTCCATGAAGAACTCTCTGCCTCCGACCCAGGGTTTGCACTTGCTTACTTAGCCCACTCCATGCTTTTCGTGAACAATTTGGCCTACAATGGAAACGAAGAACAAAAGGCACGGATTCTGCCCAAGGTCTGTTCTGGTGAGTGGATTGGCGCCATGGCCATGTCGGAACCTGACGCAGGTACGGATGTGTTGGGCCTCTCCACAACGGGCGTTCAGCGTGAGGACGGTTCTTGGATACTCAACGGTCGAAAGATGTGGATCACCAACGGTTGCCTTGACGAAGAAGGCACACCTGCTGATGTGGTGTGGGTCTATGCCCGCACCGGTGAAGATGACCAAGGGCGCGTCCAGATGTCAACCTTCTTGGTTGAAGCGGGCATGCCTGGCTACAGTGTTGGCCAAAAAATCTACGACAAGACCGGCATGCGTGCCTCAAACACGGCTGAATTGGTTTTTGATGATTGTGTGGTCCCAGCTGCCAACTTGGTTGGCGCTGTCGGTGAATCGCTCATTCACATGATGGGAAACTTGGAACTCGAGCGACTCACGCTGGCTGCGATGGCGTTGGGTATAGGCCGGCGCGCTCTTGACGAAATGAACCGCTATGCGAGCGAGCGCATCGCTTTTGACTCCCCCATCCGCGATTTTGGTCAAATCCAACGATACATCGGTGAGAGTTGGGCCAAATACAGAGCCATGCGGGCCTACATCTACGACACGGCGAACAATTTGACCATCGGAACCGCCGGTCAGCGGTTGGATTCAGATGGTGTGAAACTCTTTGCGACCACGGCTGCAAAGGAAATTGCAGATGCAGCCATGCAGGTGATGGGTGGCTACGGCTATGTTGGTGAATACCATGTGGAACGCCTGTGGCGCGATGCGAAGCTGTTGGAAATCGG
>JAYPCE010000042.1:0-13583 GCA_038124565.1 Candidatus Poseidonia sp. | reverse complement strand
AAGATGGACATCGGAGTTTCCGGATTAAAGGTGACCAACAGCCAAGGCACCTCGTCCTATGTCCGCGGTGATTCCATTACCCTCGAGGCTGATGTCAAGAACACAGGTGACCTTGATTATACCGATGGTGGCCAACTGGAATTCTTCTACAAGAACGGCGCCACCACCACCGCTATTGACACCGTCAACATTCCAACGCTCAATGTGGCTACTGGTTCGTCCTACTTGACGGGGTCGGCAACATTTGACACCACTGGATTGCCCTCCAATGTATGGTCAACCACCTTCGGCGCACGTTTGACAGGTCTAACCGGTGACATGAGCGCCTCAAACAACATCGCTGAGATGCAAGTTGACCACGACCGCCCTCCGTTGGTGAACTCACCGCAAGTGCTCGGCTCCGATGTTGTCCAACGAGGCGAGTACGTCACCTTGCTGACCAAGGGTGATGCAGACGACAACGTGGACACCATTGACACGATGACCTTCGAAGTTGAAGTGTCCCCAGCAGGCCAAGGCGCTTGGGATGCAAGCGTCGTTTCTGGCGGCGAAAACATCCTGTATCGTGACTCTGCTCAAGAAGGTCGAGAATACATTATCACGCCAAGCATGGAGATGTCGGCAGGGACATACGACGTTCGCACCCGGGCCATTGACGGACGAGGACAGACCAGCTCGTGGACGGAGTTCTCTGATGCGTTTGAACTGGCCAACGGACGTCCAGCCGTAATAGCAGACCCTGTCCCTACAGTGATGTGCGACATCAGCACCAAAGTGAGCATGGTCGGTCATATTGCTGACCCCGAGACTCCGCTGGCTCAACTTCTCGTCACGTCTGACAGCGACAACTTCGTCGCCTGGCATGCAGCCACCGAGGAAATTGAAGTCTTCTTCCCCTACGAATCCGGTTGCAGCGGCCAGAAAGGAATTGAAGTCAAGGTTGACGACGGTGGCGATTACAGCGAGACCGGTGAATTGCCCTACGGCACCCTTCTCTTCAACATCATTGAGAACGGTCAGCCACGCTGGCAAGGTCTACCCATCCAAACCATCGAGGAAGGCGGTAGCGGGGTTCTTTCCCTCAGCAGCTTCCTGTCGGACACCGATGACACGGGCGCTGAGGTTGACGCCTCCGGTTTGACGCTTCAAATCATGGACAACAGCAACGCTGAGGCAATTGCAGTTGAATTGCGCGGCTCCACCCTTGGATTTGAAACGACAGACGACGACGTGAACGGCGAAACCGTCGTGACCTTGCGCGCCAGCGATGGTGAGCAATACTCGGACCAAACCGTGACCATCCGAATCAACCCGATCAACGATGCTCCACGCATTGACATGACCGATATTGAGTCGTTCTCCCTCAAGACCAACAAGCAAATGGTCATCAACCTCAAGTCCCGAATGACGGATGTTGACAGTTCCATCGACCAAGCCTTCATCTCAGTGACGCCTTCGGAACCCGGTGCGGCACGCTACAACATCCTTGACGGCAACATGATTCTTCTGTTCGAAGAAGTGGGTGAGCAAACCGTGACGATTTCAGCAACGGACGGGTTTGCTACAAACACCTATGTCATGACCGTGAATGTCTTTGACGCTCTGCCGTTCTACATCTCAAAGAACAACGACGGTAGCGGCCATATGTATGTCGACATGCAGGACACCTACGAAACGCAAACCCCTACGGCCACCTTCTTCTTCACGGAAAGCGCCCCAACCTTCAACGTGGTCTCCGTCACCTGGTCGTTGTGCAACGACCTGTCCGGAACCTGCGACGGTTTCTGGGAATACGACCTTGACCTCTCCCGTTCCAACATGGGTTGGACTGAAGTGATGAACATCCCATCGGCTTACGGCGATGGTGGCTATGCTCGTACCAACGGTATGCGCAACATGGATTACATCTCCCTCACGGTTCGAGCGGTTGACACAGGCGGTCAAGAATACAAGACCACCGACCAAACGAAGTGGTACACCACCGAGGCACTGCCTGCCCCAGTGAACATGGACCAAGACCTCCTTGACTGGTACGTTGAGGACCTCTTGTCCGACATCGCTGAAGCCGAGGAAGCCAAGGTCGCAGGCAACGAAGACCCAGCGGTCTTGGAAGCCCGCTTGCTTGAACTTCAAACCAAACTCGATGTTGCATGCGCTGACCCTCGCGCTGAGTGCCCTGAGGAAGAAGTGCAATCCAACGGCAGCGAACCCTCCGAAGGCCTGAACATGAACATCATCCTGCTCGTCCTCGGCGTTGTCATCGTTGCGGCTCTGCTCGGCTTGATGTTCATGCGCGGTGGCGGTGGTTCAAGCGAGGAGGAAACCAAGTGGAACGAGGCCATGCTGCCTGCTTTCGACACCGTGGCGAACTCGATGTATGGTGGTGCTCAGGATATTTTCCAGCAGCCCGTCACACCTGTGGCCGCTGTTGCCCCACCTCCCGTTCCCGTTGCACCCGTTGCAGGACCTCCACTGCCTCCCGGCGGCCTCCCAGCAGGCTGGACCATGGAGCAATGGACGTATTACGGCCAGCAATACTTGGACCAAATGAATCAGTACTGATTGCAATTTTTATCATCCCTCACGGGGCTTATGCAAAAGCATAGCCCTAAAGGGGAGTGAGGAGAGGAAGAATCGTGGCCGAAGAACATGCGGACGCATCCGAGGAACCAACGGAGGACCTCCCGTTGGTAGAGGATGAGGCTCATGCAGATGTTTCCGAAGAGACCGTCACGGTCTGGTCACCTGAACCAACCGGTTCGGACGATGTCTTGGCGGCCTCGGTTGAGGAATGGATTGCTTCGGTTGAGTTTGAATCAACGGCCGATGTTCCCATCCCTGAACGCCTCGTTGACCAAGTCATCGGTCAAGAGGCCGGTTCCATCGTCATCAAGAAAGCCGCTGAACAGCGACGTCACATGTTGATGATCGGCGACCCTGGTACAGGCAAATCCATGCTGGCTCGTTCCATGACGGATTTGTTGCCCAAGGATGCCCTTGAAGACGTGTTGGTGTATCCCAACGAAGATGATGAGAACGTCCCTCGTGTCCGCACCGTTCCTGCGGGCCGAGCAGAGCGCATTGTCAAAGTGCAGAAGGAAGCCATCCGCATGCAACGAGAAAAGTCGCAGCGCATGTTGTTCATTGCCTTTGCAGCCATTGGTTTCTTGTTGCTCATCGCTGCCCTTCAATCGGGGGATTTGTTCACCCTGCTCTTTGGAGGATTCTTGCTGGTGTTTGGCTACATGTTCATTCGCAGCCGATTGGGTGCCGTGGACGACAGTCGGATTCCGAAGGTGTTGGTCAAGCACGAGTTGAACGAACTGCCACCCTTCATCGACGCCACGGCCACCCTTTCCGGTTCGCTGCTTGGCGATGTGCGCCACGACCCTTTCCAATCAGGTGGCATGGAAACACCAGCGCACGACCGTGTTGAACCTGGTGCGATTCACCGTGCCCACAAGGGTGTGCTCTACATTGACGAAATCAATCTGCTCCGCCTCGAAGAGCAACAAGCCCTACTCACCGCCATGCAGGACCGTGCCTTCCCTATCTCCGGTCGCTCTGAGCGCTCCTCCGGGGCTTTGACCAAAACGGAACCTGTTCCATGCGATTTCATCTTGATCGCTGCAGGGAACCTCGATGCCATCCAAGGCATGCACCCTGCTCTTCGCAGTCGTATTCGTGGCTATGGATACGAAGTCTATGTCAATTCAGAAATGCCAGACACCTCTCGTAACCGCCGCCGCTTGATTCGGTTCATCGCTCAAGAGGTGCTTCGCGACAAGGACACCGTGCGTGAAATTCCACACTTCGACAAGAGCGCTGTGGCCATCATTCTCCGAGAAGCCCAACGTCGTGCAGGTCGCCGAGGAAAACTCTCGCTCCGCTTGCGTGAACTCGGTGGGTTGGTACGCATCGCTGGTGACCTTGCTGTAGAGGCGGGCGCACCGTTCACCAGTGCAGAACACGTGCTGGGTGCACGCAACATCGCCAAGCCACTTGAGCAGCAAGTAGCAGACCGCATGATTGAACGTCGCCAAGATTACGCCATGCTGGTCAACAGCGGTGAGCGCGTTGGCCGTGTCAACGGTCTGGCTGTCTTGGGAGCAAATTCCGGTCTCTCCGACTTCAGCGGTATCATGCTTCCAGTTGAGGCACTTGTCACGCCATCTCAAGGCGGTGGTGGTAAGATTCACGCGACCGGTGGACTGTCTGACCTTGCGAAGGAAAGCGTCACCAACGTGAGTGCTGTGATCAAGAAATTAACCGGAAAGGACATCTCGGACTACGACATTCACATTCAGTTCGTGGACACGCATGGCGTGGATGGCGATTCTGCTTCCATTACCATTGCGACCGCCATCATCTCTGCCCTTGAAAACATCCCCATTCGCCAAGACCTCGCCATGACCGGTTCGCTTTCCGTTCGAGGTGAAGTCTTGCCCATTGGTGGTGTGACGGCGAAGATCGAAGCTGCGGCTCGGTCCGGCGTCAAAACCATCGTGGTTCCCCGAGCCAACATGCAAGATGTCTTGCTTGACGACCGCTTTGAAAGCATGGTGGAAGTGGTCGCCGTTGACACCCTCGATGAAGTCATGGAATACGCTCTCATCAAGCACGAGCAGAAGGCTGGCTTGGTCGAGCGTCTTGAAGCAGTGATTGACCGCTTGACGCCTGAGGTGCAAAGCAAAATCTCGTTGGTTTGAACCCAGCAAATGCCTCGCTTTCCATGGCTTGCCGTGGTGGATTAGAAAAAGGTCCGTGAAAACGCCGAGTTGGTGAAGCCATGTCGGACCAGGTGAACGATGCCGGCAAAGGTGCCCTGTTGGTCCTTTTCTTGGTGACCATGATCGACATGATTGGTTTCGGCATCATCATTCCATTCCTGACCTACTTGGTGAAGGACCTTGCCGATGCCCAAGGTGTGCTGCAGGTTGGCTTGTGGGTGGGGTTGATCATGACCTCCTACTCAGCAGCGCAATTTCTGTTCTCTCCCTTCTGGGGGGCGCTTTCGGACCGCATTGGTCGTCGGCCCGTGTTGATGGTGGGTCTGGTCGGCAATACGGTGTTCTTCACCGCCTTTGGCTTCTCCACCACCTTGTTGTTCGCTTTGGCCATGCGATTTCTTGCAGGCGTGTTCAACGGAAATATCGCAGTTGCAAGGGCCTACATTGGGGATGTGAGTTCGCCCAAGCAATTGGCCACTCGTATGGGGTTGATTGGGGCCGCTTTTGGCCTCGGCTTCACCATCGGTCCGTTTTTGGGTGGTGAATTTTCAAGTCCAGCCGAACGTTGGGATGTTTTCGTTGGAACGGTGTTTGACACCTACCCGTACCTGCTTCCGTGTGTGGTGGCAAGCGTTCTTTCTACGGGTTCCTTGGTGCTGGCTTTTTTCAAACTCCCAGAGTCGGTGGATGTTGAAGCCGCCAAGCAGACCAAACCACAACGTTCGTGGGGGACTCGCATGAAATCCATGGCCTCAAACTCTGTTTCCATGCTCCAAACAGCCGGTATCGGTGCCATGATTTGGGTATCGATGTTGTTCATCTTCGGGTTCACCGTGATGCATGCCGTGTTCATCCTCTACACGGAGATGGGGGTTGGTCTTGGTGGGCTTGGCTTTTCAGAACAAGACAACGGTCGGGTGTTCGCTATGATTGGCTTGCTCGGCATTCTCACCCAAGGTGTCCTCATCGGTCCATTGACCCGGAGGTACGGTACACGTCGCCTGATTCCAGTCTCTATTCTTATCACAGGACTGGGATTGACGTTGATTCCGTACACCACAACCAATGCAGTTTGGCTCCAAATGTTGGTGGTATCCTCTTGTCTCGCTGTGGGCAACGGCTTGTTCCAACCATCCTCCAGCACGTACCTCACACGAATCGCACGAGAGGAAGGGTATGACTTGGGGGCGGTTATGGGCGCCCAGGAATCGTTGGGTGCCTTTGCCCGTATTCTTGGGCCGCTCTCGGGTGGCTTTGTGTGGGAGTTGACCGCTTCAGGCTCCTACCCGTGGGACCACCACACCGCGTTTCATCTGTGCGGGGTGTTGATGCTTCTTTCGGCCTTGCTTACGTTACGACTTCCTCCGTTATCCGACCTTGAGGTGGAACAACCAGCAGGTCAACAGATGGAGAAGTCTTGAAGAGGTCATGGGATTTCACCGCATCATGGAAGAACTCACATCGTGGAACACACAGCAGTTCCGCAATCGCGTTACTTTGCTCTCCCATGCCGCCATCATCATGACGCTGGTCACTGTTTGGCTCATTCAGTTGGTGGATGTTCTTCAGCCCTTGTTCATTGCATTGGGTACCTATTTTGTCCTCAAACCAGGCGCTGATTTCATTTCCAAGAAGGGCTTTCCATTGATGCTCTCTTACCTCACCATGTTGATGCTGGCCATCCTTATCGTTCTCAGTGCAGGTTTCTTTGCTTACCAGCAAACAGCCCAATTCCTGGACGATGACGCTCGCATGGACGAATACACCGACCGGTTGAATGACCGATGGATGGATCTCAAGGGCTTACCCATTGTTGGCCAGAGTCTCCTCGATTCCGGTGCTGAAGAAAACGGCACGCTCGATGAAGACCTCGGCCACATGGGAGTGCTTTCAGAGGGTTCGGGCCTTACCGATGCCCTGGGCGGTTTATTGTCAAGTCTCGGGAGATTTTTCCTAACGGGGGTGACGGTCTTGTTCTTCCTGCTGTTCATCATTTTTGAGGCAAGCCTGCTTCCAGGTCGAATTGAGCGAGCATATCCCGGTGGAGCGAGTGAACGGGTTCACATGATTCGGGACCAAATTGAGGCCAGTGTGAACACCTACGTCGTGGTGAAAACTGGCGTCGGGTTCGGAACTGGACTGTGTGCGGGTATCATCATGCTGGCCTTCGGCATTGACCTGTGGTTCACATGGGCCCTGCTGACTTTCTTGCTCAACTACATCCCCTACATCGGCTCGCTGTTGGCCACCATGCCCCCGCTTCTGTTGGGCTTCATTTTGTTGGACCCAACCATGTTGGTGTTCTTGGCAGTCTTGCTGCTCACCAATCAGCAACTTTGGGGCAACGTCATTGAAACGCGCTGGGCGGGTCGGGCGTTGGACATCTCTCCAGTCTTGCTTTTGGTCGTCACTGCGTTCTCGTTTTGGGTGTGGGGCATCATCGGCATGATTCTCTCCATTCCCCTCGTTGTCATCCTCAAAATCGTTCTTGAGAACATCGATGCCACCCGACCACTCGCGATTCTGCTCTCCGAGCGTGCTCCGACCTTGGAAGAAGCTTGGCGGGAGGCCATCAAAGACGGGCGCATCACGGCTTACGAAGAGCGTATGTTGAGTGATTTGCAAACGGCGCTGGGGTATTCGGATGAAGAAGTCAAACTTCTCTCAGCCCGTATCGCTTCAGAATACGCCTTGCGGCGTGGTCGCTTATCCGTTGACCAAATCGATTTGATTCGGGTGGGCATCAAGTCCATGGCCAAACCCCAGAAATGGAGCGACCAATTTGAGGAGATTGTCACAGAGGGCAAACTCAGCGTGATGGAGCGTTTGTTCTTGGGCAAACTTGTCTTCGCCCTTGACTTCACCGAAGAAGAGTGAATCAAAGCACTTCGGTCAGGATACGTTCAAGTTCGGTGTTGATAGTAAGAATGAGCGTCCCGAATTCGGGAGGAATGTTGGGGTCTTCGTAAAGTTCCTCAAGTTTTGATTGCGCCATCGCAATACGAACATCCAATTTCTTGTCTTTGTTGAGCAACCATTGTTCGCAGGCCTCTTTGGCTTGGCGTCGGATGTTACGGGGTACCTTGGGGTCATCAATTTGGTTGATCACCGTGGCCACTTGTTCCAATCGTTCTTCGATATTCATGGTCATCACCGTCAAGCACGCGATTAATCCTAAACGGTGGCCGTCTTTAAGTTGATGGCCGCGGTGGTTTAGCCATGGACGCGACCAACGAGGCCATTCTCGGTTGGACACGCGTGGCGGTTTTGCTTCTCGGCATGGGCTGGGCCGCATGGATGGACCACAAGAACCGCCGGGTTCCCAATGAGCACTGGATTGTCTGGGCCAAGCCCGCCATCTTCATTTGGGCCCTTGACTTGATGGTGCAAGGGGCCGACTGGACGATTTACTTGACAGCGTCAGGGGTGGTGGCCTACGCCAGCGTGTCTGTCTTTGGTCGCCCCACTTTGAAGGAGGCAGCCTCTGGTTCATGGATGGACCGTGCTTTTCTGCTCTGGTACAGTGCATCGGCGGTCGGAGCCGTTGTCGGTGCGCTTCGGTACCAATCAACCACACCTATGGATGTCTTGTTGGGCGACGGTGATGCGTTGGGTATGTTGTGGTGGCGGACCGCCTCAGTCTTCCTTGTGATCCTCTTCATCGACCTTGCCTGGCGATTACGTTTGTTGCACGGTGGAGCCGATGCGAAAGCCCTGATGTGGGTCACGCTGGTGTTTCCAAGTTGGGCCACGGTACCGCTTCCCTTTGGAGAACTTGGTGCCCCATCGGCCGTTGCTCTTCCTGTGAGTGTGGCCTTGTTGATTTGGGGCGGCCTTGCCTTCCTTTTGATACCGCTTGTCATGTTAACACTGAACATCAAGCGAGGCTATGTCACTTCGCTTTCAGACATGAAACTGGCCTGGCATGCTTCAATGATGCCTCTGGACGAGGTTCAGCATCGGCATGTTTGGTTGCTTTCTGACCTGATGGTTATGCCCGATGGGTCCCAACAGGTGACCCATCGTTCGAGAGCGCCACGCCACACGCCGACCGACGAAGCCTTAGCGCAACAACTCCAACGTTTGAGAGACGCGGAAGTGGCCCGTGTTTGGGTAAGTTACAAGATGCCACTTCTGGTGTTTTTGTTCCCAGCCGTCCTTCCGCTCGTGCTTGTGGGTGACCCAACAACGCTGCTGTTGGCGTGGATGAACTGAGCCATCAGTTGCCCTTGCGCTCAATGTTCTTTGGACGGAGTCCCTTGTAGCTGCACTTTCGGCAGCGTGCGGCACGAACAGCATTGCGGGCGTTGCAGCGCATGCAGATTTTGCGGTGAAGCATGCGAGCCTCTGCTTCGGGGAATCGTGCCATGTAGCGGGCGACCGAATCCCCCTATTTAACCGCAACCACCCCGTTTGGGTATCTTCAAGGACGAGGCCGCCGTGCGATTGGTGTGAAGGTGACGCGGCTCCCGGGAATTCATCACGATGGAAACATCGTGCTTGTTTCAGGGACCTTGGGCCACGTGCTCATCAATGCTGGGACCTCGTGGTATCAATCCCTTCAGGTCGAGCGGATTTTGGGCCAACTTGGCGAGCAGGTCTTGGACCGAATTCTCCTCACCTCCAGAAGATTTCCTGTTTCGGGAGGTGCGCAACACCTTTCAGACGCCTTCAACGAAGCCCCGGTCCACATTCACGATGATGGGCGCTCCGCTTTGGAAAACGGAGATTTCTTCACCACATGGGCCAACCGATACGATTCTGATATGCCTCGTACACCCACCCAACCGGTTTGCGACAACGAAGTATTCCCGCTTGGGGAGGGTGAAATCCAAGCCATCGCCTTGCCCGGCCATGCACCTGAGGGCATGGGCTATCACATACCCAGCCTGTCGACACTGGTTGTTGGCGCCCTACTTCCACGAGCGGACCGACCGACTCGATGGGATTTACCCGGTGGTTCGTTGATGGACATTATCGCAAGTTTTCAGACGATGAGACGCATGAAACTCAGGTCCATCGTGCCGCTTCAAGGCCCTGCGATTCGGGGCAAGGCACACGTGGATGAGGTGCTTGAGCGCCATCTTGCTTTTTTTGAAGCAGCAGTGGAAAACGATGGACAGCCACCCAACTCATGGCATCGGCCTGCGCCAACGGCGTTGTGGCTGACGCCCATCAGTCCATGGCCACTCGAAGAACACGAACAGGTCTAAACGGCATTCGGGATGATGTAACTCTGGTTCAAGCGCTTGTAGCGTCGTGTGCGATGAGACTCTGCGGTGTTGTTGATTCGATGGCTTGTTCCGTCCCATGTTCGGATGTGGTGGATCCACCCACTCCGCACATGAACGGTATCTTCCTCAAGATGCAGGCTTGAAACCGGCCCTTCAATACTGAAGAGGAGCAGGCTTCGCTCCCGCGTTTCATCATCGAGAAGGAAGACATGGCCGTTTTGGGTGCCGGCGAGAAAGCGCATCTTTCCTTCGCTCACCAGGGTGATGGCTCGGATGCTACCTGCGCCAAGCGAAAAGCGCGCCACCGTTTCCAACCGTGGCAAGGTGAGGATGAAGACGTTTCCATCAGCGCTTCCTACTGCGACGGCATCAACGCAACCCATCGGCCCGCGTAAGCCGAGCAGTACGGTGGGCAATCCCTCCATTCGTGTGCGTGTCGGACGGCCACCGGTTGGTTTCCAAGCCAACAGGCCGTCGTTCATTGCAACCAAGGTTCCATCGGTGGTCGTCAAGCTTCGAACAATGATGCGTTCGTTCATGACCATGGAGGCCCGCAGGAGGTAGACCATCCTTTGGCCGACCCCTCGGAAGAAAGGTGAAAGTGAAACTCAGTACATTTCGTCGGTTTTGCTTTCCTTCTTCCACTTGCGGTAGCACGATTTGCAGACACGAACACGCCCTTTGCGCGCTTCATATCCACTTTCACCCCACATGTCAATGGCATCGTCAATTGACAACGAACGCCCGCCCATTGACTTGTCAGCAAAGTTTTCGCAATCTCGAATCCCACAGGGCATCTCGCCTTCGTTTGTGGTCTTGACGACTTTGGTGTCTTCTTCACCGGCTTCTTTGCGGTGCTTCCGTGCCTTCGCTTTGAATCCCATGTCCACCCCCTTCCGAGGGTTGTTCATCAAGGTTGGGTCGGTTATTCGAGGTTCTTGTAGTGGGCAATTTTCTCCAACAGGTCGTCAAACAGCCGCAACAGGCCACGAAGCGTGACTTCCGAAACGTTGGCCACAGCACACACTTCTGATTGGGTGCGAGGGGAGTCCGTTTCGTTGGAGGCTTTGTAGATGAGCGCAGCAGCTACGCCCATCGGCTTCTTGCCTTGCCAGACGTCGTCGTGTGGTTGAATCATGCCCCACAATTCTTCAAGCGGGCCGCGAATGCTGGGCTCCAATCCGAGGTCGGAAATGAATTTGTCAAAGTATTCGTCCGGTCCCGTGATCTTGTGCATGTTGAGCCGGCGGGAGACCTGGCGAATCAGGCGAGAAAGGTCCTTTTCCGTGATGTCAAAGGCATCAGCGATTTCCGGAATCTGTCGTGGGAGTTCTTCTTGTCGAGCGACCAGATAGGTGCACGCAGCCGTCACGCCAGCGATGGAGCGGCCGGTGACGAATCCTTCGCTGGAGAGGCGTCGGTACAAGCGGGCTGCTTCCTCTTGCAAGGGGTCGGGGAGGCCAGAACGGTCTCGGATGAACTGGTTTGCTTTGACCAAGTTGCGCTCACGACTCTTCCGCGTTTTGCTGCGTTCATCGATGACGCGTCGGCGACGCCAATCACGTCGTGCTTGGGAACTCATTCCGTGGCGAGTGGCCACGCCGGTGTTCAAGTCACGAACGTCAATGGTGGTGTTCAAGCCTTTATCGGCCAAGGTGTAGGTCATGGGACGACCCACTCGGGAACGGTCCTGCCCATTGTCACGGTTGGTCCACTCAGCCCCTGGGTCGGGGACATTCTCCTCGACGACAAGGCCGCAATCTTCGCAGGTGATTTCGCCACGGGTGATGTCAAAGTTCCACTTGACAGCGCCACAATCCTCGCAAGGACGGGTGTGACCTTCCAGCACGCGACGGGAAGGGCGTTCTCCACCAAAGCCGCCACGGGTCTTGGTCTCAGTTGAGCGGTTGCTGTTTTTTGCCTCGTTTTCCTGTTTCATCATCTCAACTCCTTGTTTAGTAGTAGGTTCGCATTCCGTATAAACCTGTGGTTGTCTTGAAGATACTTAGTGGTCTGCAATTGCTCGTTTTTCCGGCGATGCCCCACTGTGCTTCTGTTGGGAGTTTCCTCTGTCTTGTTATAAACGGTCGTTCCCATTCATGGAGGATCATTGTGCTCAACGAGCATCTTTACGCATCTTCGCTCAACACAGGGTTCAAAGACGGTCTGCTTTGCCCAATGGACGGGGAGGTTCATGCCAGCAACCGTGATTCTTGGTGCCCAATGGGGTGATGAAGGGAAAGGGAAACTCGTGGACCGCTTAGCTGAACAGGCGACTTGGGTCGCCCGTTTTCAAGGCGGCAACAACGCTGGCCATACGGTCGTGCTCGGTGACCGCGTCCTCAAATTCCACTTGTTGCCTTCGGGCATCACTCGCAAGGAATGTCACTTGGTGCTGGGCGACGGGATGGTCATCGACCCGTGGGTGCTTGACAAGGAACTCACCGGTTGGATGGAATCCTCGGGCGAAGACCCTCGTGGAGAGCGCTTGTTCATCAGCGAACGGGCCCACATCATTCTGCCCTATCACCGGTTCATGGATTCCCTTGACACCAAGATCGGCACCACCGGTCGGGGAATCGGTCCCACCTACGCCGACAAGATCAACCGTGTTGGTCTTCGTTTTGGTGATGTGGCCGAAGTCTTGGGCGATGAAGCGTGGACAGCAGCCACCGCTTCCCGCATGAACGCCTCATTGGAAGCCGCAGGCTCGGGCGACCGGGTGACAGAGGAAGGTCTTGCTTCTGACATTGCGTGGATTCACGCAACCTATGCCTCCTCCATCGGCAACACCGGCTTGATGCTGGACAACGCCCTGAAACTTGGTGAACACGTGATTCTTGAAGGCGCTCAAGGCTGTCTGTTGGACATTGACCAAGGCACCTTCCCCTTTGTCACCTCATCGGTCACCTCAAGAGGCAACGCCACACACGGAGCCGGTATTCATCCAGGCCATGTGAACGAGGTGATTGGAATCACCAAGGCCTACATCACTCGGGTCGGCCACGGTGCCATGCCGACGGAACTCGACGACGAGGCCGGCGAGCACATGGGAACGGTGGGTCATGAATTTGGGACCACCACAGGACGTAAGCGACGCTGCGGATGGTTTGACGCAGTGGTCATGCGTCACGCCCAGCGCATCAACGGGTTCACCGGACTGGCGCTCACCAAATTGGATGTCTTGGGAGGCTTGGATGAACTCAAGATTTGCGTCGCCTACGAACTCGACGGGAAGGAAATCACCGAACTGCCCTCCACGGCTTCCGCACTCGCCCGCTGTAAACCGATTTACATCTCCATGCCGGGTTTCCCAGCCCTCCCGCTCTCGGAATGGTTGGCCATGGCGGTTCACGCCAACGAATCGGGCAAGGGTATCTCGGTGCTCCCCGCTGCAGCCCAGCAGTACATCGCCAAACTCGAGGCACTCGTTGGCGTACCCTGCACCAGCGTTGGCGTCGGGCCCGACCGAGATGCCACCATCGATTGCGTCTGAAGAGGGGTGTCGTCAGCGATTGGCTGGCCCATGCAGGTGAAGGCTCAAAAGGGAGAGGCTCACCGCTCGGATTACAAGGGCGCTTAGCTCAGTTGGAAGAGCGTCTGGTTTGCAACCAGAAGG
>JAYPCE010000041.1:0-14145 GCA_038124565.1 Candidatus Poseidonia sp. | reverse complement strand
CCGACATCCCGTAGGTGGTCTGGTGGCAGTGGGCTTGGTTCGCTTCAAGGTCCTCATAGGTCACGTCGAAGGCTTTGGCCCATTGGTCACGGTAGTGGTGGCAGGAAGCCACCTGTAATGTTCGGCCGTTGGGCATGACCGCATCGATGCCGATGGTGTACCAAGCGCCGGGGAAGGTGTCCCAAACGGGTCGTTTTGCCTTGATGATGGGCAAGCAGAGGTCGTGCATGATGCGGTCAACGATGTCCAAGTCTTCCGCAATTTGCCGGCTCGCATCTTCTTCGTCGGCATGCGCCGTGTGGGCTTCAAAGAAGTGAATTTCACGTACACGAATGAAGGATCGCGTTTGTTTTGTTTCGTATCGGAAGGTGTTGACCATCTGGTAGATTTTCAACGGGAGGTCTTTGTGCGACCGAATCCAAAGAGGGAACATCGTGTACATGGCTGTTTCAGAGGTCGGGCGCAGGAACATGGGGATGTCCAAGTCGTTTTCACCTGCGTGCTTAACCCAATACACTTCTTTCTTGAAGCCTCCTTCCTCTTCCTCATCTCGCAAATCATCGGGATTGACGCCTTCTTCGCGTGCTCGCTTGAGGCGTGCAACAAGGGCGTTTTCTTTCTCAAGCAGGTTCTCGGGAATAAGTAAGGGGAAATTCACTTCCTCATGATTGGTTCGTTCCATCTCGGCGTGGGTCAACGCGTCGATGAGTTTCATCGTCTTCCATCCGTAAGGACGCCAGACATCCATGCCCTTGATCGGATAACGCTTGTCCACCAGTTCGGCTGCCTCAACAATAAATGGGTACCACTCGTTGAAGTTCTCGCTCTTCGAGGGGATGCCTCGCTTCGCCTTCTCGTGGCCCATGGTTGGTGGGCTGACTTCGGTTTCATCAAGATGACGCTTCTTCTTGACCTTCTCCGCCGTACTTCCCTAGGGTGAGCAAGGCGACCACAGCAGCTGCGCACCACACGACTTCAAGGACCAAAAAGGCCCATTCAGAAATGAGGAAGGCACGAATACCAAGCAAACCAGAGCCAAAGGCCATCATGAAGAGGTACAGCGGTTGCTTGCTGTGCAAGACGTCGCGCGTCTCGAGCAAGAAGGCAAGAAGGATGCTCATCATTCCGATGTAAGCAATGGCCTCGGAAAGGAACCCATCGGGCGACATGTGTGCATCACGCTCGCTTCATGAACTTGAGGAACCCAAGCAACAGGACCACGATGGCCACAAGGTCAGGAATGCCGATGCCACCAGCCGTACCTCCAATGCCGCTCATGCTCTCTGAAAGCACCGAGTATGACCAGCCATCGGATTCACCAAGTTTGTACACTTCCATGAGGTTCAATCGTGTTTGCTCTGGTCCACGGCAGGCACCGATTCCAGTTTCACAGACACCTTCAAACAACGAAGAGAAGGCGCCAAAGAGGTTCAACACCACAATGAGGAAGCCACCACCAAAGACCCAGCGCAATGGACTGGCTTGAGCGGTAGGAACGGCCGGCATGTCCAAGGAAAGGTCTGGAAGGGGCAACGGGACATTGGGCCCGGCAGGGTTGACCGGTGTGACAGGTGCAATCACTTCAACGAGCATGTCCGTAGGTGGAGCCACCTCGGTGACCGGAGATGTACCACTGAGTAGGGAAAAGGCATCACGAGGTTTGACTGGTTGAACGGGAGCGATTTTGATGCCGTAAAGACGGTCGGCAAGGCTCACAAGCGTTGGGTCGTCAGCGATTTCAGCAGGGTCCAGTTCACCGTCCAACAATTGTTGTAGACGCTCTTGAATGGACGACATGGGCAAGCCTCCGATGGTCATGCGTGAACGCTTCCCTTCAAGAAGCCTCCTTTTGACACCAGCGAACAGAGGTCACGACGATTCAGGCTTCTTCATCGCTGTGCCGTTGAAGCAACGCCTCGCTCACCAAACCGTTACCACAATGTGGGCAACGGTCGGCTCGACCCAACAAGGCCGGTTGAATGGCCAGAACAGCGAGACAAGATGGACAGGCAGCCAGCATCTCGCCGTCTTGAAGTTCAAATGAGGTGAGTGGGTTGCTGTTGCTGTAGCCCGAACGGTACGCAGGATGCCAATGGAACAAGGCACGCCGACCCGAACCCAACGCCGCCCAGCCCATGAGGAAGGCGAAAATGAGGCCTGTGATGTCGCCGGTCATCAACAACACAAAGAGGAAGCCCAAGCCGATGAGGACAAACATGACACAGGCCGTGAACAAAACGCCTACTGCGGGCCAATAGGCCCACGATTTTCGCTGACGATAACCGGAATAGACGGTCAAGCCAGCGAACAAGGCTGTCCCTAACAGAACAGAACGTAAGAGCGCGTTGTCAAGTAAACCAAAACGAATGAGTTCCGTGTAGGTAAAGAAGAGCACGATGGCCATGTCAACAAGGACGATGAAACTGGTACCCCGATGCACATGGGCAATGGGGTCGCCTGCATATGACATGGAGGGGGCAGAGCCCGCCAAGACCACCTCATCTGCCCGCTCTTGAGCCACATTCAAGGCTACGATGGAGGACATTTGAACCATTGGATGCACTCAATTGGGAAAGCGAAGAAGTCTTGACGGGCTGGTGACTCGCTTGTTCATGGCGCTGCGTGACACGGACGTTGAGGTGAGGGGCTCCTCGCTGCTCAACCGTCACATTGTCCTAGGCATCACCGGAGGCATCGCCGCCGTGGAAACCGTTCGGCTCGCTCGTGCACTGCGCCGTGAAGGCGCCGAATTAACCGTCATCATGACGCCTTCAGCCCAGCGCATCATCACACCCTTAGCGGTCCGGTGGGCTTCGCAAGCCGATGTCATCACCGACTGGGATGGTGATTTGAGTGCGCTAAATTTGGCTGACGGCGTGTTGGTTGCACCAGCCACCCGTGACCTCATGGCGAGCCACGTACACGGTTTGCAACACGGACCACTCATGATGGCGCTCTCCGTTGCTCGGTCCCGTGGCACACCGGTGATGATGGTCCCGAGCATGCACGACGATTTGGCAGAGGACCCGGTAACCCACGACTTGGTTGAAGCGGTTCGCCAACAAGGTGTGAATGTCCTCTGGGGGCCGCAGGAAGAAAGCAAACGCAAGACGCCACCGGTGGATGACATCGTTGCTCATTTATCTCACCAGATCAACCAAGAGAACCCAAACCGAAAATCCGTTGTCATCACCCTTGGTGCAACACGGTCAGCCATCGATGATGTGCGTTATGTGCAAAACACGAGCACGGGTTCCACTGGCTGGTCGCTGGCCTCGCACCTCTACATGCATGGCCACGACGTCACCTGCGTCGCAGGCGTCACAACCGCACCAGCCCCTGCTTGGTTACCTCTTGTGCTCAATGCACCAGAACCTGCATCCATGCTCAAGGAATGTCAGGCCTTGGCCAACGACGGCATTGATGCATGGGTGCACACGGCCGCTGTCCTTGACTATGTTGTTGAATCACCAGCCGAAGGGAAATTGGCAAGCCAACAAGGCCCCCTCAATGTACCCTTGGTCGAGGCAGTCAAACACATCATGGAACTGAAGGATGTCTGTTCAAATGCCGTTAGAATCGGCTTCAAACTCGAATCCGGCATCAAACAAGTCGACCTCATCCATCGGGCCGTCGCTCAAATTGAGCGTGCTGGAATGACCGCCGTGGTTGCCAACCGACTCGAAGACCTCGGTACAGAAGGCAAACCTCGTGGATATTTGGTTGACAAACAAGGTGCGCATTTTATTCTTCAAACACCCAATGACCTGAACGTCGCCGTCCAGGCGTTGATTGAACGCGGGTTGGAGGGTTGACCGTGCGACGATTTGCCGTGGTTGGCCACCGTGCCATGTCCAAAGGCACGCTGCCGTTGAACGACCTTGCAGGCGGTGCAGGACGAATGGATGTGCTCATTCGTGCGACCATGGCGGCCTTGATGACCAGCCATGGACTACGCAGTGATACCGAAGTGGTGTTGCACTTGATGGGAGGACCAGGACCCTCTCGACGCGTACGTTTTGACGGCTCCACGCTCCGTGGCCTTCATGCAGAGGAGCGTTCTATAGCAGGTACCATCGGCAAAGTCATCGCCAAACCGCTCCCTCCCATTGGCCGTTGGGAAGAGATAAGTGTGGGCCTCAGCCATAGCGGCGGAGGGTTGCAACAAACCTTGAACGAGTGGAAAGGTGCGCCCGTCATTGTTTTGGATGCCAACGCCCCACGCCTGTGGTCCAGCGATGCGGACCTTCCCGCCGAGAGCCATGCCAACACCGCCAGCCTCTCCTTTGTTCTGAGTGATGACCAACCGTTGGAATCAATCGAAGGTGAAGACCTGGTGAGCCGCTCGCTGGGAGAAGTCTGGCTTCAAGGCCACATGGCCATCGGCATCGTTCATTTTCTGCTGGATGAAGGTGTTCACCTCAATCTTTGAACAACCATCTCGGCCAGCCGTTCACCGTTGATTCAAGAACGTGGGCAAGCAAGTCTTCATCCAACGCAAACGGGTGGCTTTGCGGCCAAACGGCAAGGCAAGACAAACTGGCCTTGTCCTGTTCAACAGCATCGCAATCGCCGAGTTCCACCTCAGAATGGTCGACTGAGGCAGCACCGATGGTGAATGTTGCTGTTTCGTCGTTTGCTTCCCCTTCAAATCGCACAGCGTTTCGGTACCAGCGAACACCAAGACGGGTCGTTTCCCAGTCTCCGTTCCATGTAGGCGGTGTGTTGAGATTGAGCATGACATCACCGTTTGAAAAGGCATCAAGCATCGCCTGTTCTGGGTGTTCCAACCAGCGGTCATCGTTGTTGGGTGTTGGCCACGAGGTGAAGTATCCTGTATCCATTTGCCCGTGAGGCCTGCCGAGGTTGACAGCTTTGATTGGTAGGACGGACGTTGCGTGGTGAACAGCGAGGAGCGTTGCTTCAACGGCTCGGTCCATGCCGTCCATGTCAAAGGAGGTCAGGGAAGTTGCGAGCGCCGGCACACCGTACAACCCAGCCTCCCGTGCAGCCCCCATGGTACCGCTGTGATAGGCGTCTTGGGAGAGGTTTGGCCCGAGGTTCACCCCCGATACAACCAGTTGAGGATGAACCCCTGGAACCAAGTGGGCAAGCCCTCCATCAAGCGCCACGATCATCGTGTCGCATGGCGTTCCATCGAGTTCAAACAAATGAACGGGGCAGGCATGCTCGTCAAGCGACCATTGCTGGACCAATTCTTGACGGGAGCGAAGGTGCATCGGCTGCATGAGGTTGATGCGCATGCCGGTAGCGGATTGATTGGAGGATGGAGCCAACACCACCAGTGGATAACCGGCTTGGTGAAGAGCGGTGACGAGCATGCGGAAGCCATCGGCTTCAATTCCGTCATCGTTGGTCAACAACAACCAACCCTTCCGGTTCTCCATGTTCGTCCCCACCCATGCCTCAAGCGAGGTCGTTTTGATTGTTCGCTTCATCCAGTGCGTGTTGTTCTGAGGCGATGACCACCGTGATGAGGCCGGTAAGAAGCACCGCCCCTCCCAGCCATGTCCAGGCCCCTGGCACGCCAGCATCGAACAAGACCCAACCAATGATGGAACCTAACACCGGTTCGAGCGTGACAGAGACCGAAACCACCAGCGGTGAAATGTATCGTAAGCATGTATTCAATCCGGTATGGCCGAGTAATCCTGCGACCAAAGCGAGTGCCAAAAACCAGCCAAAGTACGCACCATCGGTCCAACCAACGGCCCCAAATTGCTCAATTCCATCCTCCATATACCACGAAACCGGGAGGAGGAGAACAGCCGCCAACAAGGTGACGGGGAAGGCGTAGAGAAAAATCGGCATCCACGTACGAAGTAATCGGCCCACGACGATGTAGCCGACAACAAAAACCGCACCAGCAAACGCCAATGCATCACCAAACACCGTGACCGTTTGGTCTCCTTGGGTTGAACCGGCATCCAACAGGGTGATGCCTGCGCCAGCAAAGCACACGAGAGCACCCAGCACTTCTCTTCTCTGCGGGGCACGAACAGGCGAGACGAAGGGGGCGAGCAGCATCATTCCCAAGACGATGACGAGGGGATGAGCGGTTACGAACAGCAAGGAATGCGTCAAGGTCGTTTCGTCGAGGCTCGCCACCCATGTACCGAAGTGGGCTGCAAGCGCAACGCCGCTTGCGCCGAGCAAAAACCATGTTTTTCGGGTGAAGAACGTACGCTTCACTTCCGCTTCCGTTTGACGCCACTGATACAGAAACAATGGGAGTAAGACGAGTGAGGTGAGTTGAAGCCGCCATGATGCACGCAGCACAGGTGGTATCGCGTCCACATGTTGAAACAGCGCTCCAGCGCTTGATACGCCGACGACGGCAGCGACCAGAAGACCCCAAACCCACCGCGGTGTTGGGGTGCCCGCCATGATGTCCACACTCAGGCCTTCGAACTGGAGGCATCGCCACCAATCACGCCAGCCCGCTTGAACAGGTAGTAAATCGCTGCACCGACCGTGACGTTGATGAGGATCAAGCTCGCCATGCGAATGCCGTACCAAGCCTTTGAATCAGGGAAATTCTCAACGCCAAGGATGGTCGCAGGCGCACCGGTATCGTCGTACCAGAGCGAATCAACGAAAGAAAGGATGCTGGACTCTGTTCCGAAGAAGGCTTCGCCGGTCAGCAAACCAGCAGCGACCATGAAGGTACTCAGTAAAATCAGTGCACGTTGCTTTTCTGCAACCGTTGTACCATCGGTTTCCTTGATGGCATCGATACGTGGCTGGAGTTTCTTGTCTTCCCAGCGGTCTCGAGCCACACCGCCAATGAGCATGGGGAGCGTGTGAGGGACATCGAGGTACATGCCCAAACCAAAGGATGTTCCCATGCCTGTGGCCCACTCTACAAACATGCCAAGCAAGAAACCGAGGGCCAAGAGGACCAAATCTCCTTGGCCTTCGGCGAAGATGACGGAGAAGGTTGCAAAGGCGTTGGCCTGCGGTGCGATGAGCTGGATGCGGCCTTCCGCCAGTTGGATGGAGAGGAAGATGGCGACACCAGCACCAATGATAGCACCAGGCACAACGCCCATGATGTTCCCTTTCGAGATGTGGTAGGGACGGTTGCCGATGTACAGGCTGTTTTTGTAATCCCCGATCACGGTACCGGACATCGAAATCGCAGAGCCAAACACCGTCGTTCCAACCAATCCGAGCAAGACGGCGTCTTGGGTGTTCAAGTCAAGCAGTTCCTGTGCGTTGAGGAAGACGCCCAACAGCATCAGCAACACGATGAACGACGTGCCCGACACCGGCTCAATTCCGGTTTCGCCCATGACACGAACAGCAATGGCGCCGAGCATGAACGTGGTGAGAATGAGCACGAGGGCAAAGACCAACGCAGCAAGCGGTGAGAAGCCGCCAATTGAGAAAATCACGATCATGGCAAAGAAGGTCACGCCCATGAAGATGGGGATGTGCTTGAGTGGCCATTCATACCAGCCTTTGCCTTCCATGTACTCTTGGCTCCCATCGCCCTTGAACGCCGAGCCAATGTCGCCGAAAATGTTCGCAAAGGTGCGCCACATCTTGGCCAAACCAAACATACCACCGCCAACAATTGCACCGATAGCGATGGTGCGCACGGTCTTCGCAAACGCAATCATCTGCAAAGGAGCTGACCCTCCGCTGGCGTAATCCTGAATCGGAATGTTGGCCTGTTGGGTTGCGTCGTAAATGGGCACGTTCATGAACACAGCAAGTGGGACAAGGAAGAACCAACCCACGATGGTACCAAGGTTCACCAAAAACGCCACTCTGGCTTTCATGAACCATCCGATGGCAAACATCGAGGGGGTCAACGCCACGCCAACATAGGTGTAGGCAAATGGATTCCATGCCGTGTCTTCGGACCACCGGGTTTGACCGAGGGAAATACCGTCAACCGTCCCGGAGGGCTGGTGAATCTTCCCATGTGAGTAAAAACTCGCAAGCCCTACGTCACCATAATGAAGCGATTCTGCGATGAAATCAAACAGGGCAACCTTACGGTCGTTCAACCAGATGAGTGGATATTCGATGAGGAACAACCCGACCATGGTTAGACCGGTCCAAATCCCGATCGTTTTCAACGAATCACGGGCATGCTCAACTGCACCCGTGCTGACATCCGAAGAGATATCAAGCATCTTTAGCGTTGCTTCAAAGCCGGGAAGAGGCAGCGGGTCCTCTACGAGCCACACACGTCTGAAAATGATGAAGTACATCACGCCGAGGAACCCCGCAAACATCGACGCAACGATGCCGATGAAGGCCAACGTGAACGCTTCACCGTCCTCTAGATTGACCAACGGGCCATCGGCTAAGGCGTAGGCAGGTTGGCTTGCAAGGAGGAAAATGGCGGGGAACGTGAAGATGAAACCTGTGGAGGCATGCGTGGCTCCCGTGGTGGCCGATGTGGCGATGTTCACTTCAGAGGGCGACCATTTCAGGGCCATTCCGAGCAAGTAGGCAATGTACCAAGCCGCCGAGATGGCCAAACCCAATTTGAGGCCAATGTAGGCAGTGACCCCCGAAAAAACGGCGCCGATGCCGATGCCGATGAGAACCTTCGGCGTGTTCCAGTGAGAGACTTCAAAGGATTCCTTGAGGTTCTTTTCCTCAAGATATTGTTCCAGCACGCCGGTGTTGAGGTTGTTGTACATCTCATCGTCAAGCCACGTCAGTGTGCCGGCTTCAATCGCCTTCAATCCTTCAGGCGTGACCGGCTGACGGTAAGCAGATTTAGCCACCGTTTTCTCGGCAGAATCGTTGGATTTTGACACGTCCCTCACCCGCGACGCCACAGCGTCATGAAGGGTGGTTGGCGAGGCACTTCATGACCGTTGCGCTCGCAAGAACAAGGCAAGACTCATTCTTCAGCAGTTGCCCCGCCACGGTTGCGAGCATCCTCGGCCTTCGCAACTGCAATTCCGTCAGCCACATCCACCTTGCTGAGCATGATGGCTCCTGCTACGATGAGCAACGAAATGGCGAAGATACCAACACGCGAATCAAACTGAACGGTCATCACCGAATAAATCAGAGGCCCGAGCAAGGCAGCCACCTTACCGAAGAAGCCGAAGAAGCCGAAGAATTCAGCAGATCGAGTCTCTGGAACCATTTGACCAAACATGGAACGGGCTAGTCCTTGAGAGCCACCCAACAGGGCACCGGCAAAGACACCGAGCAACAGGAACTGATAGAACACCGTCATTCCAAGCGGGGCCCAGACGATGGAGCGAGCGGTCTCGGGGATGAAGTCCAACTTTCCATCACCCAAACTGGTAGGGTGATTCACACCCAAACCGGTCATGCTATCGAACGCACCACCATCAATGCTGTAAGAGAACCTCGATTCATCCATCGTAGCCTCCAGCGCCGCAAGATTGCCGGTCGTCAAATTCACCGGCATGGCAACGGGTTTGCCGTCACTGTCAAAGTTCCATTTCACCGCGAAACCCTGCTTGTAATCTTCGTTTTGTGTAACCGGAAGAATGGCCATATGGTCTTGCGCCCACTCTTGTTCATCGTCACCTGGAAGGGCAGCAATGTTGTTTACGCCTTCTCGGGCGGTCACGACATAGGTGGCGTTGCCATCATCCCAAACATACTGAACATCGTACTCCTCATGGGCATCGAGTTCGAGCGGAGCAAACGAAAGCGCACCAACGATGACGAAACACCAACAGATGAGAGAAAATTGCAACGCACTCTTCGTACCCCATTTTTCAGCGAGTTTGGTAAACCCAATCGCAGCGGGAGCAGCGACGAATTGAATGATGAGAATCGTGAGAATAAGCCCCGTCGTGGTAAGGCCAAGGACGACGATGCCGAACACGCCGGCCAGCGCCGTGACTGAGTTGATGCCGTCGATGAAACAGAAGTATGCCAACATGTAGAAGAACAGCGTTCGGAAACTCTTGATGTCGCTCAAGGTCGCTTTCACTTCTCCAAGCGCCATCACGGTGGAGTCCTTCAAACCCATGGGCTCCATTTCGTTCTCGATGTGAGGTTCAGGCACCATTCGGAAGGTCATCTGAGCAAATCCAAGCCACCAGATACCCGAAGAGGCCATGGCGAATGGAATGACCCAAGTTCCCTCAAGTGTGAGGACCATGGCGAGGTGAACAACGAGGAGAAGGCCACCACCGAGGTACCCAGCTGCAAAGGCCTTGTTTGAGATGGAATCCATCTCGGTCTCGTCGCCCATGTGTGGGAGGAGCGCATTGTAAAACACACCCGCTCCGTTGAGGCCAACGTTGGCCAGCATGAACATGATCATCGCCCATATCCATCCTATAGAAACACCGAGGTAGGGCGAAAGCGCCAAGAGGACACAAGAGAGAGAACCGATAAGGGTCAAAATTCGCAACCACCAAATTTTGATCATTCGGCGGTCTGCAATCACACCAAGAGATGGCGCACAAATGGCGACCAGCAAGGCGCCGATCATCACGGCGAATGAAAACGTTGCATCGGCGGTCCATTCCCGCCCGGCGAATTCGCCAGAGATGCCGTTGGCTTCAGCGAATAAATAGGCGAACCACGCAGGGAAAATAGCGGTCGTGACCGATGTTTCAAACGCACTCTTTCCCCAATCATAGGCGCAATAGCCTCGTACACGCTGGTCCTTGCTGATGGTTTCTTGTCCCGATTCCATGAAGGTGCAAGCCATGTTGAGTTTATGAACTCATACCCGACCAGCATAGAGCCAAACGGTAATTCCGAACCAAGCACAATGAGCCATCAGTGGTCACGAATAATCTTGTAACGACCAAGGGCTTCCATCCACATGATTTCTTTGCCTGCTTCAATGTTCATTTCGGCTTCAAGTGGAAGAATCATCATGGAATGGTCTCGCATGTTCATAGCGTGCACTTCGTTTCCATCAATGTGGGTCACCATGGCGGTACCTTTCTCGATCATGGGGACATTGATGCTGTCAGTCACGGTGCCGACATGAGAGATTTTCTTGTCGTTGAAGATGTTGATCAATTCAAGGCGAGCTTTCGCAGAACCGTGCTTTCCTGGTTTTGATTTTGAAATGCTTAGAATCTTGTAGGCTTCGTCATCTACAACACAGAATCGTCCTTCTTTTAGCGTACGGATTTCAACACGGTCAGTCCCTGGCATGGTTCTCCCTCGCCCTTCTGTCATGGTGTTGGCTTATCACCCTTGGGGCGGAGAGGATTGAAAACTTACAAATCGCGAACGTCAAAACGCTGGCCTGATTCGTTCATCGTCTGCTCAGTGATGAGAGACATGAGTTTCTTTGCCACCTCATCGGCTTGAGCCAATTGCCCATCCTCATGATACCCTACGAAGTTCTGCCGTAATGGGAAATCTTCGTCCGCTGCCGAGCGAATCGTTGCTTGCATGTCTGTGTCAACAATTCCGGGTGCAACGGAGATGGCGCTGAGGTTCATTTCAGCACCCTCTGCGGCCAAACAACGGGTCCACATGTCAAGACCGGCTTTTGCCGTACAATACGCCGACCAAGATGCTAACGGGCGCACGGCTGCACCGCTGGAAATCGTCGTGATGCGCACTCTGTGCCCACCCTCAAACAGTGGAGATAAGAGCGAAGTCAGTTCTTGAACACCGAGCAAATTGACCATCATGGAGCGGTTCCAAGCGTCAGAGGAAGACTTGAAGATGGGCTTGATGGGTTCGATGTCCCCGGCATTGTGCACGAGCCCCTCAAGGCGCACCAAGGCGTCACAAACACGCTCACTGGCTGCCCGAATGGAATCGAGGTCGCTCATGTCACAAGCGACTTGAAACGATGTCGGAGAATGGACCTGAACCAATGCTTCGGCTTCATCAAGACGTGAACTGCTTCGAGCGAGCATGACCACTTGTGCATGCTCTTTGGCCAATTCCATGCAAATGGCGAGGCCGATGCCTTTGGAAGCGCCCGTGACGAGATAGGTCTGGCCGTTGAGCGAAGCCATGATTGCCCCTCAGTAGGTGTAGAATCCCTGTCCGGTCTTTCGGCCAAGTTTGCCTTCTTCCACCATCTGTTTCAACAACGGTGCTGGGGCGTACTTGTCATCACCAAAGCCATCGTGAAGGACGTTCATGATGTGCAAAACGGTGTCGTTGCCAATCAAATCCGAAAGGGCCAACGGGCCGATGGGGTGGTTCATGCCAAGTTTCATGATGCCGTCAATGGCTTCTGGTTCGGCCACGCCTTCCTGAAGGGTGAGAATGGCTTCGTTGATCATCGGGCAAAGTATGCGGTTTGAGACAAAGCCCGGTGCGTCATTGCACGACAGGGCCGTCTTGCCCATCGCTTCAGCGGCTGCAACCACAGCGCTGTTCGTCGCTTCACTTGTGCCCTCGCCGTTGATGATTTCAACGAGTTTCATGATGGGTACGGGGTTCATGAAATGCATGCCGATGACCTTGTCAGGACGGTTTGTTGAACCCGCAATGGTCGTGATGGAAATGGACGAGGTGTTCGAGGCAAGGATGGTTTCTGGCTTGCAAACAGCATCAAGTTCCTGAAAAATCTCAGCCTTCAGGGAGAGAATTTCTGGCACGGCTTCAACAACCAGGTCGCACTGAGCACACAAGCTGCGCTCAGTTCCGGTTGTGATGCGTGCAAGGGCGGCGTCGGCATCGCCCTGCGTCATACGCTCCTTGCTCACCAACTTGCCAAGCGAGAACTGAATGGTACCGAGGCCTTTCTCAACATATTCGTCCTTGATGTCGATCATGACCACGTCGTATCCGGCACAAGCCGCCACCTGTGCGATGCCGTTGCCCATCTGCCCTGCTCCAATCACACCGATGCTCTGAATCATGCTTACCACGCAACCTAACCAAAGAGCGGTGATTCATGAGTCTTGCCGAGCGCATGGTTGGTGAAGGAGTAGCCCGACTCGGATTCGAACCGAGGTCGGCGGGACCAAAACCCGCCATGATGGACCCCTACACTATCGGGCTGTGTAAGTCGGTCGGAGCGGTTCCGCTTTTTGTTTTTGTCGGCTTTTTCGTCAGCCCAACAACGGGTCATCGCCCAGCGTTGTGCGGGCGCTTTCAACAAAGGCCTCAAGATTCAACCCCGCTTCTTCTGTGTAAAGAGCGGCTTGGAGGGCCATGTCCAACTTATCCAGCCGATGAACAAACACGGCTTCTTCCGAAGAGCGACCCTCGTATTCCTCAAACAAGGCAATCCATTGTGGCGCAAGAGAGAGCATCGCAGCATGTTCATCTTCTGCTTTTGTTGACCGGTCATCAAGCGGTGTGAGGTCGCCAACAAGAACTTCTGGAATGTCGTGGATAAGGCAGAGGCTGAGCACCTTGGTGAGGTCCAAATCAGGTGGGCATAATCGCAAGGCGAGGACCGCCATCCCCCACGAATGGGCCGCCACCGATTCTGGGGATGGAACACCTGCGTTCACCCAGCCTTGACGCAAAATACCCTTCAATCGGAGGAGGTTCATGAGTTCGTCGCGCATGTTAAGGGCTTGATGCAGGGGTTCAAAACCTCACCTCCACACGTTGGTTCATGGCTGCAAGGGTGCCTGAATGGTGGAACGATGCCCACACCTTCCTGCTGGAGGATGACCTCCTCGGCCCCGTGGTGGCACAACACGGACCTCAAGGCATCACGAGCCGTGACGACCTCTTCCAAACCTTGGTTCGCTCGATTGTCGGACAACAAATCTCGGTGACAGCCGCGGATGCGATTTGGGGCCGGCTCTGCGAGCATCTTGGCGAAGTGACCCCTGCAGCCGTTCTGGCGACAGACGAGCCAAGCATGGCTTCGTGCGGACTCACACGGCCAAAAGCGAGTTACATTTTCGGCCTTGCAACTCACGCTGATGCGTTGTTGAACCAACCATGGGAAACGATGAGTGACGCCGCCATCCAGCAACACCTCGTCACCTTCAGAGGGGTTGGACCGTGGACCGCCGAAATGCTTCTGATGTTTCATTTCCTACGGCCAGACGTTTTCAGTTTGGGCGATATTGGATTAATTCGGGGCACGCAACGACTTGTTCCCGAAGCACAAACGAAGGACGATGTGGCTGAGATCGCAGAGCGTTGGCGCCCCTACCGAACGGCAGCCGCGTGGTATCTCTGGCGAATCCTTGACCCGGTGCCAGTAGAATA
>JAYPCE010000040.1:0-15260 GCA_038124565.1 Candidatus Poseidonia sp. | reverse complement strand
TGATGCCAAAAGGGATTAAATAGGTTCACATTGTTTTGGTGGACTGGAGTGGGATGAAATGGACGAACAACAAGTAGAAGACATCGTAAAATGCAGCGACTGTGGAAGCAGATCGCTCTCTCGAGACGAGACCCGTGGCGAAGTGGTTTGCGACGACTGTGGGCTCGTGTTGGAAGACAATGTGATTGACCAAGGGGCCGAATGGCGTGTGTTTTCGCCAGAACAAGGCGACCAGCGCGCACGTACCGGTGCGCCAATGACGGTCATGCTTCACGACAAGGGATTGTCCACGGATATTGACTGGCAGAACAAGGATTATTCTGGAAAAACAATCAATTCTCGATATCGATCTCAATTTTACCGAATGAGAAAATGGCAGAAGCGAAGCCGGGTCAGCAATGCTACCGAGCGTAACCTCGCCATGGCCCTGGCCGAGCTTGACCGCATGGCCAGCCGCCTTGAACTCCCCAAATCCGTTCGCGAAGCCGCAGCGGTCAACTACAAGAAAGCCGTTGACAAGCGGCTCATCCGCGGTCGTTCCATTGAGGGCGTCGCCGCAGCCTCCTTGTACGCTGCATGTCGACAGTGCGGCGTTCCCCGAACGTTGGACGAAATCGGTCAAGCATCGAGAACGGGCCGCAAAGAAATTGGACGAACGTACCGATTCATGGTTCGTGAATTGAAGATGAAGATCATGCCAACTGGACCAGAAGATTACATCTCTCGTTTCTGTTCAGGATTGGGTTTGGACGCTGACGTTGAAGCGAAGGCGTACGAACTCATCAAGGCCGCCCAAGAAAAGGAATTGACCAGCGGGCGCGGCCCAACCGGTATCGCAGCCTCCATCATCTACATCGCATCGGTGTTGTGCGGCAAGCGACGCACCCAACGCGAGGTTGCTGAAGTGGCGGGCGTTACCGAAGTGACCATCCGAAACCGATACAAGGAACTCATTCAGAATCTGAACATCGAACTCGACATCTGAGTCCACCGTCAAGCGTGACGGACAACCGGAGGCCAGCAGCGTGAGCAAGAGCCGAGTCAAGATTTCTGAGGAGGCGTTTGAACGCGTCGCGACTGGGCTGGTTGAGGCACTGGAACGTGGTACTGAGGCTTGGCCATTACCCGAACCTCCCATGAGTGACCCCGATTTCCCTCCGTTGGCACCGACCTCCCCGCACAGCATGTTTGAGCAGGGACTCGGCATCCTCAGCATTGACCGAGGCATGTTTGACCGCCACCTCAACACGGTGGTTGACCTCATCGTCCCGCATCGCATGAACCTCACCGATGACCCCTTTGAAGTGCATCAAACCTGGTTGAGACGGCGCATGGACGATGTGGCCCACCGCTTGTTGTTCCACATCGCCACCGACTGGTTGGCCCAAGCCTTTGACCCTCAAGCACCGAATACCGACCGTTGGTGGTTGAGCATCGCCCTAATCAACGGCCTGGCGACCGTACCTCATGGACAACCGGTGCACGAAGGCTACCATCTCATCGAATCCATTGCCCTTGCTGAGCGCCCTGGCACATGGCATACCCAACCGGATGCTGGCCCTCAACACATGGACTGGAATCCGCACGCCGTGGTCCCTCGGATGGCCAGTTCTGTGGTAGCCCATGAGCGCGGGGTGGAAGCCGCTCGTTGGTTGCTCGAGCGCTTGGAAGGAGGCGACCTCGACCGTCGTTTGTTGCTGTTGGAGTGGGTTCGCTTGCTGCTTGAACGCCCCCCTCTGATTGAACCACTCGGCCTCAAGGAGATGCTCATGCGGCGTGCCGCAGACCCCGTTGCTGAAGTAGCAAATCGTGTGACGTTGTGCCTGGCCAAAGCCATTGAGGCCGACCGCGAGTTTGGCCATGCGTTGGCGCTGAGGTTGCACGAACGCGAAGAGACCCTGATCAAACGAGCCATGGCTGATGTACTCACCCGTTTGTTCCGCCGACTTACGTGGGACGCTTTGCCGTTGCTTGACGACATGTTGGCCTCCAACGACGAAGGCGTGCTGGCCGCAGCCAGTGCCACGGTGGGCGATGTGAAGTTCCTTGACAAGGAGCAATGGGCCGACCGGCTGCGAACCCTCGCTGACCATCCTCTTCCAGTGGTCCGTCGCAACCTTGTCCCCAACTTGAGGGAATACATTGAGTTTGACCCGTCCGATGGGCGCGGTGTGTTCCAACAACTTTGGAAGGACGGCGATGAAGTCGTTCGAACGCGTCTACGTGAATTGATGCTACGCATGGAAGAGGTCGCCAGCGACCATTTCGCCAGTCAAGTGAGCAGGCTTACTGCCGATGGTGCTGATTTAGGCCCACTCTGGGAGCCGATGAAACAACGAAACCCTGAACGCTGCCAAGCATGGCAGTCGTGGCTTGAAGGGACGGGCCAGCAGCCGACTTCGCAACAACGCCCCGTCCATCAGTCAACCATGCAAGCACCCGAGGAACTCCCCGATTTGAACGAGGCCCTTGAGTCCCTTGATGAGTGAGACCTATTCTTCTTCAAGAAGCGGGCCGAGGGTGATGGCCCAAACATAGAGCCCGTTCATCATCGCCAGCGCCCCTATCAACAGCAGCAGAAGGCCTGCGGGTTCTGGAACGACCCCCTCGTCATCAATCACCCGAATCAATCGCGTCGCCACCACGCAGGCAAGGCCGAAGACCACCACCTTTGACCAAGACCCTTCGGGGTTCTTCCAGCGATTGACGGTGGGTGCAACGCCATAGAACCCAAAGGTGTGGTGGAACCATGCCAGATAGAGCATCAACATCCCGAGCAGACCGAGCACACCGCGGGTGAAGGAAGCCGAATTCCAAGGCCCAGAAGGCACCACATCAACGAAAGTTTGTGCGAGCAACACCACGCCACCCACGAGCAGACCAGCCTGCAGGTGTTTTCCTTCCATGGGCCTGTGCTGGAGGGCCACGCTTGAAAGCATAGTCCTCCACAGCCATGGCATGGGCGTGGTTCGGGACGCAGTTCTCGTTGCGGCCGGTCTTGGCACGCGAATGTTCCCCATCAGTGCCTTCGTTCCCAAAGAAACCCTCCCTCTGGTCGATGTTCCGTTGTTGACCCACTTGGTGATGGAAGCCAAGGCAGCGGGCATTGAACGCCTCCACATCGTGGTCTCGCCGAGTAAGTCGTTTGACCACGTGTTGGAGGACCGTAGCGATGTACACCCACTTCGTCCGCAGTTGGATGCGTCGTTGTTCTCAGCCGCCGAAGGAATGGAGGTGTTCACCCACCTTCAGGCCGAGCCGAAGGGTGTTGGCGATGCCATCGCTGCAGCGCTTGATGCCGTTGCAGGTCCGTTTTTGGTCATGTTAGGAGATAATTTGCTGATGGATGTTCATGCCCCAACTTCAGCCTATGCACCCTCCCTCGCCTCCAAGCGTCTCATCGCTGCCCACGGTAACCGAGAGGGGGCCACGGTGGGCTTGATGGAGGTGAGCGAGGAGGCCGTTCAGCGCTACGGCATCGTCGCTATGGACGGCGATCGCATCGTGGACATGGTTGAGAAGCCCTCGGTCAGTGAGGCGCCAAGTCGACTGGCGCTTTGCGGGCGCTATGTGTTTCCACACAACACGAGGGAAGCCTTGGAGGCTTGTTCGTATGAAGAGCATGGAGATTTGCAGAGCATTGCTCTCCAAAAGCGTTGGATGGACCAAGGTCACCTTCACGGGGCCGTCTTGGACAACACCCAATGGTACGACTCTGGTTCACCAGAGACGTGGTTGCAAGCTCAAGTGGACCATGCCCTCCGGCGGCCCGACCTTGGTCCAGCCTTTGCCCATTGGCTTGAGCAACGACTGAACGATTATCGTTGACCTGGTTTCCAAAAGGTCAGCGGTTCAGGCAACTCCCCTTGTGCATGGCGAAGGGCCAAATGGTCGGCACGTTCGTTCCAACGGTGGCCACGGTGGGCTCTAACATGCGACCATGCAAGTGGGCGCAAGGAGGCGACTTCGTCCCAGAGCGCTTGGACATGAGCCACGAGTTCCCGATTGGCTTTGGCTTTCCACACGCCACTGGCCAAGTTACCCGCATAGGTGGAATCGGCCCGAATCACGGCACTCTCCTCTCCCCCATCCACAAGCAACCAGCGGAGGGCAGCGGCAAAACCACTCAATTCAGCGGTGTTGTTGGAGCCGACCTCTGCGCCGATATATCCCTCGTCGGAAGGGTTGGTAATGACCGAGCCAGCGGCTTCGTGGTGGAGGTCGCCCGAGCCTTTTCCCAAGCCGGAATCGCCCGTGACAACGACCATACCCCATGAGGCAGGAGTATCGGCATCCACGTGTTGATTGCCCAAACACGAACCGTCAACATAGATGGTCCAGTGAGGGCTTGCACTCAACGCACTCACTCGCCGATCTCAGCTTTGTAGGCGGCTGCATCCATCAATCCAGCCACAGCATCGGGGTTTTCGAGTGTCATTTTGACAATCCAACCATCCCCATAGGGGGCGGTGTTCATCAATTCAGGAGCATCATCCAGGGCCATGTTCACCTCGGTGATGGTCCCGGCCAGAGGAGCAAAGATGGGAGAAGCGGATTTGACCGATTCAACCACGGCAAATTCACCCATGTCGTCCACACTGTCGCCTTCTTCGGGCAGTTCAATGTAAACGATGTCAGTCAACATCTCTTGTGCGTGGTCGGTGATTCCAATGGTCACCGTGTCGCCTTCAACGCGTAGCCATTCGTGCTCTTTGGTGTAGTACAATCCTTCGGGGACTTCGCTCATACTGTTCGCCTCTGAGCGAATGGACGGGCCGAATGCACATCAACCCACCGATGAGGTTCTCTCTTACTCCTCTTCACCGAGGTCTTTTGAGAGCACGTTGGCTTCCAACCGAGCCCATTTGGCATTGACCTCTTCAGAGCGTTGCAGGTCATCCACTTCGGCTTGAACCCGTTTGGCCATCTCTTCATCACTCTCTTGGGAATAGCGTTGGGCGAGCGGCCCGAAGCCTTTGGATAGTGACCAACCGGCCGCAATCATACCCAAGGCCAGCACCAGAAAGCCAGCCAAAAGAGGGGGTTGTTCTTGGATGGAATGGCCGTTCTGCAAGGCTAAACCCGCCCCCAACAACAACCCTGTACCCGTGCCGTACAACAGACGCTTGACGGCAACAGCAGGGGGGTGCATCAACTCATGCAGTGGCAAGGCCCCCATCAAACAACCGATGGGCAATGATGTGGTCAGTAGGTTTCCCGCATCAACTTGTGAATTTTGTACGGTAACAAGGCACGGTTCACCGGTGTGACCTCAAGAATGCGCCCGTCATCACGTCGGCGGATGTCTTGAAGCAGTGGATGCCGACTCTTTTTGTGCAAGGTCAACAACGTCGGCATATCCACTTCAAGCGCGCTTCGCACCGCTTGGACGAAGGCTTCCGACTCAACCGAGAATTTTCCAATTTCATCAATCACCAGGACTTCGCAGTGATGCTGTGCATAGTCAATGGCAGGGAGTGCAACTCGATTAAGTTCCTCAATATCGATACCGTACCCAAGGACACGGAGGCGAGAATCAATCGATTTGTGTGCGATGACACCCTCGTCGCCAGTAACCAAGTCAATGACCTTGTAACCGAGACGTTCGCCATTTTCTAACAACGGTTCTGTTCGCATACCGCCCAGAATCGGCTTTTCGCTCCCACCACCGCGCATGGCGATTTCTCGCTGTCGCTCATCAAGCAACATTTCGAGGACTTTTTCCATCACCGCAGATTTTCCGCTTCGCGGGAGTCCGGTGATGCCAATTTTTGGATGAATTCCCATCTTTCTCCGATCCTCCAAACGAGCGAGCAACTTCTTCCAGTTAGGATTCTGCTATAAATTGTAGGTTCAACAAAGCGGACTTTCGGAAAAAAACAACCGAAAATTTCCAGTTCACTGAATTACAGGACTGATTTGTGGAAAAGACGAAGGTAATTCGACTGGAAGCGTTTCCAATTCGTAATTGTTCACGTTGTTATTTGCCGCCCATGCACGAGCCCATTCGTCCAAGTCGTTGTTGTTGAGGTGATTGCACAACCACTGCAACCCGTCTTCAACAGTTGGATGCTCGCTGGCGAGGCGTGTTTGGATGTCCTCGTGAAGCTCAATGTGGTTGACGCTGTTGCCCAACACACTCCCCTCGGGAATGACTGCCCAGCGCAGGCGGCGATCTTGATGTGCGTTGACGATGGCTTGACATGCCAATCGAGGTCCGAAATTCGGGTGGTCTTCGCCCACCCACATCGCCAACTGGCGTTCACTCGCACGAGAAGGGATGTCGGTGCGGAAGGCGGGGTGTCGGATGAACACCTCCCCGTTTTCGTTTTCGGCAAAGTGAACACCACGGATGAACGGACGGCTTCGCTTGCCCTTAACCCATGTCTCAATTTGTTTCGCGTGAGCCGTTTGGTCGATTTCACCGACGCGGACACGTACCTGGCGATTGTTGGTCGTGAGTGGGTGGTGTTCATCGCTTAGCCGAGGCAGCGAGGCTAACCGGTCCAACACCTCAAGGGTGTACTTTCGTTCTACCCGGTCTCGTGGAAGTCGGGGCACAGCCCATGTATCACGCGACCATGACTCCCAGCGTTCGTGATTCAGTTCAAAGACAGGAACACGAGAAGAGAGCCCACCTCCGTCTTTTCTCAAATCAGCACGAGCGATGGGCCCCTGGATGTTGAGTGGGCAAGGTGTGCCGCTGGCGGTGATACCCAACACCACGACGCCTTGGGTCATCCCTGGGAACAAGAGGTTGGCCTCTTCAATGGCCCAAGCGTGGGTCCAAGCGTGTTGGGTCACAAGGAGTTCACGCAACGGATGGGAGGATTGCTCACGCAGGAGACTGTCTGGGGCGATGAGGCGAAGGCGGCCTTCGGATTGTAAAATTTGGAGCCCGCGTTCGATAAAGAGACGGTAGAGGTTGACGTTGCCACGCATGGTTGAAAACCGTGGCTTCCCGTTATCGGTGATGGTTCGCAATTGTTCTCCCAATTCTTTGCGTAGAAGGCTTCCGTCTTCCATGCCCCTGAAGCGGTCTTTGATGCGCAACCAAGGAGGATTGGTGAGCATCAAACTTGGAGCCTCAGTCCAAGGCCATACATCCTGCAATGCGTCTCCTTGTTTGACACCCTTGTTCAGAAGTTGTTCCATTTCCTTGCGAGAAATTTTACCCGGCGTTTCGGGCCCGAAACTTACCAGTTCATGGCGGATGGCTTCGAGTAACAATCGTAATTTGGTGCTCTCAACCACCAAGGGGTCAATGTCCAGAAGTTGAATGTTGGAAAAGAAACGCCGAGTATCCTCCTTTCTCACTTCGGGCGTGGCATCTTCGTGAGCATCTGCATGGAGGCGAATCAAACGGGCATGAAACAGTCCACCGCCCGCCGCAGCGTCGGCCACGGGGATGGGGATGCCGCTGAGTGTGCGTTCGTTGTTCTCAAGGGAGCGTTGTTCGGTTTCGTTGTCCACCTCGTTTTCTTGTGAAGCGTTGGGTAGATTGAGTTGTTGAACATGTTGCCGGAATCCGGGAGGAAGGTTGCTCATGAGGAAATTTGAGGGTTGTACAGGTTTGGTTGGGTTGACCAAACTTTCTCGCATTTCTGAAGCAATCACAGCATCGGCAAGGCGCGGCGGTGTGGGGTGGGCCCCTCGGGGTGAACGCCCGTCGGCTTCAGCATCGTGGCGAGCGAGCAGGTGGTCAAGAACATGGCCAGGGTCGGTGAGCAGATTGGCAGGAAGGGTGGGCCAATCTTCGGGGAGAAGGGCAGCAATTGGCTGGAAGGTTTTCAGTGATTTTTCCCACGTGGTGAGCCAAATATCGATTTGCTGATTCCGGTCAGCGAGGCATCGGTCAAGTCGTGCATACCATCCGCTGACTCCGTTTTGCATCATCCCCACCAAACCGTGCGGACGGCTTTCTCGCTTTGAAGGTGACTCTTCGTGAGAGGCTCTCTTTGGGGCGATTTTCAAGGTGTTTGCCCGAGTATTTGGGAGGCTGAATCAAACCATGTCCACCCTTCCGCCACCCAATCCAGCAAGGCTGACAACTGCTCGGTGGACACATCCGCCGCCTTCGCAATCTTTCGCAAGGCTCTCAGTTCCTTGGAGTCGTATTCACCGTCTACGGCCGCCACCAGGGCCGCATCACGTAGAATGTAGCGAACAAAAGCGGGCTCAAGGTCGGCCAGCGATTGGTCAAGCGCAATCGGTTGTTCGAAACCGGCGCGAACGTTGATTCTCGATTCAGGATGAAGCATGGCGCGCCCCATCATCGCCTCAATAACCGCAATTTCCTCACGCACAAGCGCCCCGTCGGCTGCAGCGATGTTGACGAGCACCTCAGCGTAGCGAACGAGCTCTTGAGGTGAACGATGCACCATCCCGTCGGGGAACATGCACCTCATTCCTCAAGGCTATCGAGCAGTTCGTACCCTTCCTTCATCCACTTGTAGCCTTTGATGGTCCATTGAAGCAATTCGTCAACGGCATCTTCCCGCAGGCCGAGGTGTTCTGAAATGTCTTCAAGAGCATCCCGCTCATCTTCATCCACCGTACCGTCAGCCGCAGCCATCAACACCGCATCGCGCAAGGCGAGGCGACCAGCCTCGCCCGACAACTCCTCAAGGCATTCTTCAAGGGTTGGTGGGTTTTTCAACGCCGCTCGAATCATCTCGCGTTGATTTGGTGAGAGCAGAGCAGTCCCCAAGCGCTGTTCAAACATCGCCATTTCATCAACGGTGAGTTCGTTGTCAATTCGGGCCATGAAGGCCAACAGTTTGGCGTAAGCAAACCGTTCTTCTCGGGGGAGTTTGTGAACCGTGTCGGGCAGCATGGCAGAGTTGGCGCGCTCCTTCCCAATGAACCCAGCGGTACTTCCCTTCCATGAAACCCCAATCTTGATACTCCCTTCTTGGAGCGGCGAGGCATGGGAAAGGCGAAGGATGCCGAGGTCATTTTGTGGACCGGGAAAGGCTGCGGCGCCTGCGTTCGGGCCAAGCAATTTCTGAGTCGAAAAGAGGTGAACTTCATCGAAAAGCGCCTGAAAAGCGACCCATCGTCGCAACAGGCTTTCTCAAGAGCGACCGGCGGAGCGCGTTCGGTCCCTCAAGTGGTGATAGGAAGTCATCATATTGGGGGATTGGACGATATGCTTCAATTGGAAAAATCCGGTGAACTTGATGTGTTGTTGGGCCGAGCGGAATCCTTGCCATCTCTCTCTCCAATGCAACGTTTCCTTCGGTGGTTTGGACTCTAGACGAGACAAAGCAACCCTTGAAAGGGGACACCTCAACATTAGGCTCATGCATCCCAGCGTGAATGTGCTCGGCTCCGCACTCCAAGCGTGCTCCTCTGACCCGCTTACCGGATGGTATCGCGACGGTTGTTGCAACACCGATGCGAGCGACCGAGGGTCGCACACGGTTTGCTGTGTCGTGACAGATGCATTTCTCGCCTTTGCCAAAGAGCAAGGCAACGATCTCGTGACGCCGGCCCCCCAATTCAATTTTCCAGGATTAAAATCAGGCGACTCATGGTGTGTTTGTGCACAGACTTGGCTTGATGCCGTCAATGCAGGGCAGGCCTGCCCAGTAGATTTGGAGGCAACACATCAGCGCGCCCTTGAGATTATTCCCCTTGATGTTCTGGAGACTCATGCTTTGTGACAGCGGAAAATTGGAACACCAGCGTACGCATGGTGAACCAAATCAACACGCCCCATGCCAGTAAATTCACCAAACCTAACCAGTACATGTGGGTTGGAAAGCGTGTTGAGAGCCAACCGATCGTCAAACTTGAACCAACCAAGCTGCCGATATAGACGGGTATCGACATCGGCAACGTCCACGCCACCGATTTGTGGTTGTCAAAGGTAAAAAATCGGTGAATAAAGTGGGCGAGAATCCCTGTTACACCCCAAAAAAATCCCCATAAGATGCGAACATCGATTTGTGGAAGAAGCAGCATGGATACGGTCCATGAGATGAAAAACACCGCACTGTTGAATCCACCAGCGAGACCGTAACGAACGATTGAGCCGCGAGGAGCCAGACGTTGAACAACAGCGACCACATCACGTTCAGTCGTCATTGGTAACCACATCGCTTGGTTTACCAGTCAAGGTTTTCCTTAAGACGGCATTGTCTTCCTGCATGGCATCCATGATGGCGTATTTGACTCCCAATTCTGCAGCGAGAACGCCAAGCGCAGAACTGTCCTTCGGCAAACATTTGCCGCCAAAACCACGCCGGAGACCAAAAATGGGGTCTAAATGAGACGGGCCGATTGGTTGGGCTTGCTCGGCGGTGATGATGTCCCGAATGGCGTACCAATCTTCACCCATCGCTTCACAAATATCGTACATTTGGTTTGCAAACGTGACTTTAAGGGCATAAAACGTGTTCTTCGTATACTTGACCAATTCTGCTTGGGTCGGTGTAACCTGAAACAGTTGTTCTCGTCTCAAAACGCCGGCTTCTTTGTGTTGTTGAAAGACCCGTTCAGCCACCTCGCGATGGTGAGTTCCGACCACCAAAATGTCCTGATTTGCGAAATCTTCCAAGCGTTGCCGTTCCACTAAAAATTCAGGAGAATAGGCGATTTTTAGATGAGGGTATGCCTCGTGATAGCGTTGTGTGGTGCCGGGCACCACCGTGCTTTTGATGACTGCCGTAAAACCATCGGGAAGGGCATCAAGAACCCCTTCAACGATGCTTGTGTCACAGGCACCGGTTACGGGGTCTGGAGGGGTTGGCACGGCAATGTAGGCCATGTCCACGTTTTCGATCACATCTAACAGCGTTGTTCCCCGTGCAGGGTCGTGAACGAAGAGCGTGTGCGCATCCGCAAAACAATGCTCGATAGCGCCTCCAACCATACCCGCTCCAATGATGCCAACGTCCATTCATATCACCTGTGTGGATGAGGGTTTAACTTCCCTTCTTTTGCCATGATGGAGGCTTGGAACAACGACTCTGGCGTCCCACAATCCACCCATGTTTCTTCCCCTACGGAAATCACCTCTGCTTCACCTTGGCGAACATATTGACGGGTGACATCTGATATGGAAAACGAAGGACCATGTTCTCCAACTGCAACATCAAAGCGGTCCCAAAATCGCTCATCAAACATGTATATGCCGCCAATGGCGAGGTTTGAAGGAGGTTTTTCGGGTTTTTCCACAATGTCACAAACCTTGCCCTGCTCGTCAAAGACCGCAACACCGAAGGCTTGTGGATTGGCTTCTTCACGGGCGATGAGAAGGCAACCCGGGGGGGTTGTTTGGAGTGAAAATGTTTCGACATGTGGTTGAAACTCAATGGTGGTGATGTTGTCCGAGAAGTAAATCAAAAGACGAGCCTCTTCATTGTATGGCCGGGCGAGGGATAAAGCGTGAGCCACACCGAGGGGCTCTTCTTCGATGACATAGTGGATGCGCTCACCCGGCAGACCTTGCCCCACATGACTGGTGATTTGGCCGACGAATTGATTGGCGATGATGGTGATATCGCTGATACCTGCTCGCCGAATGCTCCCGAGAGCGTAATCGATAACAGGCCGGTTGTACAACGGCAAGAGGGTCTTTTGGGTGTATTGAGTAAACGGTGCAAGTCGAGACCCGTGCCCTCCAGCAACGAGTATCGCCTTCATCGTCATGCGGGCAAGTGCATGAAGGCGGTTTTAGAAGGTGCTTGTGAATTTACACAGTATCGTTCGACTCTACGAGTCCCGAAACAGCGCCATCCTCTGCATTTTTCTCAAACCACCCAGAAGCCACCAGGTCACCCAATGATTCCACGCCGGCTTCAATCAAATCGATGTCGCTTTCTTCCGCTTGTTTCCATCGTTCTTGAGCGTGTTCAGCATAGACCTGATTGGCTTCTTCAACTAAAGTTTCTGCGGGACGGAGCGGCCCCTCAAGGTCTGCATAATCGGTTTCATGTTTCTGAGGGTCGTGGCGTTTGGCCTCCTGAGCGAACCGTTCGCTGGCATCTCCGAAGGCAGGGCCTTTGTCGTCCTGACCTCGAAGGCGCCGCTGGTCCTTGTTTGTTTTTCCAACGGGACTGAACGAAGTTGTATAGGCTTGATAGACGGCTTCCTGTTGCTCGTTTGACAGGTTCAACGATGATATTTCAGACCAATCCACTTCAATGTGCGTGAGAAAGGAAGAGAGCCGTTCATCCAGCGAATGGTTCAGGCGGTTGAAGCGCGTAAAGAGGATCACCACGAGCACCATTCCAATCATGTTGAGTACTGTGCTGAGCAGGAGGTCGAACCGACTCAGCAACGTCAAGGCGGACATCACCACCATTCCACCCATGCAACACCACGCCGATGCACGGTACCATCGTTTCTGACGTACTTCTCGGGCAAAGAAGTGTTGAAGCAACGCTTCGGTGGTGTGATGCATTGAATCGCCTCATCGTTCAGCGAGCTCTTTGATCTTCTCAAGTTTCTCTTCGGTCAGTTCAGTTTCAAGGTCCCAACCCATCGCCTTGAGTCCGTTTGCAATACTGGCTTCAATGATGGTGCCCATGCGTTCAACAGCGTATTGGAAGAGCAGACCTAGCAACAGAACCGTAGCGAGCCCGAACTCCCATTGGGTCAATGAACCAACACCTAATCCGGCGATGGCAATGACCACCGAA
This sequence comes from Candidatus Poseidonia sp., assembly GCA_038124565.1. Taxonomy (GTDB): domain Archaea; phylum Thermoplasmatota; class Poseidoniia; order Poseidoniales; family Poseidoniaceae; genus Poseidonia. The sequence continues at coordinate 2,610 of JAYPCE010000040.1, read as the reverse complement.
CCCACCACAATGCGAGTCTTTAATTTCCGAGCGGAAGCGCGTGCGTCCAAAATTCGGAGCGCCCCCTCGCGTTTGGTCATCGCCGCCATGAAGGGCCGACATCCGCCTTCATGGTGAAGATGCCGCTTGTTGTTGTAACCAAGCGTTGATTTCTCTCATTTGTTCTTTGTACGCATCGTTTCCTGAAGCAGTGTCTGAAACCAAAACGCTGTCGTTCATGGTAAAATGGCCTCGTGGTTGAGCAATCAGGTGTTGCAATAATTCCGCCATGGCCATTTGTAAGTTGGCTGTTTGTTCGACTTGCAGGTTAAGCAAGCGCTCCATGCTGTTGAACACCACATCGTTTCGCTCTTGCCGGGCTTCCAATGCCCTTGATGCGGTTTTCATCGCTTCCTCCTGCCGTTTCAGCAATTCACGGGCAGCCGGGCTGCCAACAGCATCTCGTCGTTGTAATTCTTCAATGGCCGTATTCAGTTCAACATGGCGTCTGGTCAAGGCGCGTTGAAGCTCCTCAACCTGTCGATTGGCTGCGCTAAGTTGGATGGAAATTCCTTCGGCGTGCCGGTGCATGCGCCTCAAAACGCTTCGGTGATGTGTTGACTCGGACAAAAATGCTACGACAATGGCCAAGCCAAGTGCCATTTCGGGATGCATCATCATGTTCAACGCCAGCAGCCATGTGATGGTTCCAAACAGCACTGAACGAATTAATCCCATGTGGAATGAATAGGTTCGCGTACCATATAACAGAGGCATGGGATTGCCGCGGGGCCCCTAATCTGAAGGCAAGAGAATGAAGCAATCATCGTCCACTTCGAGCAGCAAACCGTTGGTCAGCAAATGGTCCAGTGCTTCGTCGGTTTCATCGTCTTCAATGTTTGAAGCCCTCGTGTGTTTGAAGATCGCTTCAAGTGTAGCCACAGGTTCACCTTTCGAGAGTTCGTGTTCAACGCTCATCACGATGCTCTGACAGGTGATGGCCAAGAGAGGGTCGTCCGTGTTGTCATGAGGAAGCAATTCCAAGAACACATTGGCTGGATGGCGCTCAAGGGCGTGCTCCGCCTCATCGGCGTGTTCCATTACCCGTTCACCCAAACCTCGCAAAGTATGGGGTTCGTTGAGGTCAAAACAATCGAACAAATTTCGCTGGTAGGGGTCATCGTCCAGCGCTTCATCAGGCTCGGTTTCAAGACGGCGGCCAAGGTCCTCAAGGCGTTGCAAGCGCTGGTCAATCACGATTTTTTCGCGCAACAAATCCACCGCAAGGAGGTCCATGGCCATGTTCGCCTGTTCGACCAACCAATCGTGGAGATTCCACTGCGGATTGATGCCCAGCATGGTGTCTGCGAGTTGGCGAACTTCCTCGGGCATGTCTTCGACAGAGGCTCGGCTTTCGTGTTCGTTTTGCCGCTCATCAGCCATGGTCTTCCTCCCAACTTGACAGCCTATGAAGCCTACCCCCTCGGGAGGTCAAACATGGCCGATTTTTGTTGTGAAAAATGAATGTGCACCGCCCTTCACCTCTGCTTCATGTCGTTCAAGAATGAGGGTTTCGTTCATGTAGAAGGTTCCTGTGCGCCACAACATGAGTGACCATCGCATCACGGTTTTGCCAGGCGACGGGACAGGCCGAGAAGTGGCGTTGGAGGCGCAACGCATCTTGGACACCATTCAAGCACATTCCAATCATGGGTTTGAACAAACCGTCATTCCATGTGGCGGACAACACTACCAAGCAACGGGAGAAGAATGGGCGGAAGGCTCGTTTGACTTCTGCAAAAACGAAACGGATGCCATCTATTTGGGCGCTATTGGCCATCCAGGTGCTCGATTGCCCAATGGTGATTTGGCCGGGGGCTCAGTCATTCTCGGCCTGCGAAGCGGTCTTGATTTGTATGCCAACGTACGTCCAATCAAACTCTACGCAGGCGTTCCGCACAAAATTCACGGGGCGTTCAGACAAATATGGGAGCCCGGGATGGTCGACATGACCATTCTGCGCGAAAACACCGAAGGATTGTACCACGCTCTTCTCCGACGCAGTGCCGACCGTGCGATGGGTCGTCCAGAGTATGAGCCAGAACCGATGACATTTCCGGGATTGGAAGGCGAAGTGGCGTACGACCCACGTCCGATTTCACGAAAAGGTTCTGAACGCTTGATACGGATGGGCTTTGAGATTGCGCAGACCCGAAACGGAGCGCCTGCCGATGGCGTTCGCCGCGTCTCGTGCATTGACAAATCAAACGTGACTCGTGGGTGTCAATTGTTCCGCTCCACCTTTGAGGATGTGGCGGCCCACTATCCCGACACCGAAGCGGATTACGGTTACATTGACGCCTTCATGCAGTGGATCACGCGTTCACCCGAGCACTACGATACGGTTGTAACGTCCAACATGTTTGGCGATATCGCTACCGACCTTGGGGCGGTCCTTCAGGGCGGCATGGGCATGGCCGCATCGGGCAACATCGGTGACGCCCATGCCTTCTTTGAACCGGTCCATGGGTCATCGCCAAAACACGCTGGTCAAAACAAAGTCAACCCCATCGCCACCATCAATTCCATTCAGATGATGATGGATTACCTCGGACGCAAGAGCAAGGACGA
>JAYPCE010000039.1:12561-16096 GCA_038124565.1 Candidatus Poseidonia sp. | reverse complement strand
CCGTCTCCGGCTCCGAAGGCCGGAAGGATATCCAGACTACCCTAATCGCCCGTTGTTCTCCCGAGACGCCCCCCCTTCTTGAAGAAGGCGGGTCGCATGGCTCAACCATGGCGCGCTCACTCCCGTGCATTCCAACCGGGTGTTCAGCGTGTTGTCGAGAGACCACCATGCCCATCACAAAGGCGGAATCCGCCCGCCTCTCTCGTCGAACCGGCCTGGCTGAAGCAGATTTTGCAGTGCTGAATGACGGGGTGCTGACCTTGCTCAATCGGCCTGAAACCCGAGCCTGCGTGTTCTTGCTCACCGACTCGGCGGACATGAACGCTGAGGGCTTGTGCTCGGTCTACGAAATCCGACCCAAAGGGTGCCAGACCTATCCCTATGTGCTCAACGAGGCCGACAAAGCCGTCCTTGACGAAGGGTGCCCTCACCGAGCGCAGTTCCCACCACCTCCCGAGGGCATGGATGTCCAACTGCTCAATCTTGAGGAGCGCATCGTGCGTGAAGGATCAGACGACTGAGGCTGCGGTGAACCCGCTCAACATGGGCCGATTCTGGACTCCAACCGCATCGTGCAATGACCGCCAGCACATCCTGCCAAGTTCCGTGCAACAGCGGCATTTCATGGTCCAATGGAACGGCTGAGTCAGGATGCGGTTCGAGGGGCTGAATCGGTAGAATGAGCACAAAGCCAGCCTGTTCAGCCGCCACGTCTCTGGCGCTGTGAAGCACACCTTCCAACAGGGCCTCAGCGTTCATCGTGCCGTGGGAGTTTCGCCCATAGGGTGGGTCCAGGACAAAACCACTCACCCTGCCAATCCAATCCTCCGGAAGTGCATCGCGTAACCGTGTTGCATCACCGCGCTGGACGTGGCTTTGTTGTGGGACGGTCCCCCCATGCGCCCAAGCCAGATTGCTTTGTGCGCCTTGAACCATCTCGGAGTGGATGTCAAGTCCAAGGCACGCACGCCCGCTTAACGAGGCCTCAATGAGAAAGCCTCCTGTGCCTGTCATCGGGTCAACCACCGGTCCTGTTGAGGTCGGTCCAGCGGCCAGATTCACCGCCAGGCGGGCCAACATGGGGTCAAGACTCACGGGTTTGAAGAAGGGCCGTTCCCCTGCCCGTCGTTCACCGTTTGAAAACGCCGCTTGCCCGTCTCCTTCCATCCAACCACAAGCCAGAGAGGCGGTATCGGCATCGGTGATGAGCGCGAGTACATGGTCGGGATGCTCCAATTCGATGGTGTAGCCTAGACGATGAAGCACGCCGCCGGCCTGTTGTGCGAGTGTGGTCGGGCCCCAACCATGGAGTTTCTCGCCTTGCTTCCAAGCGCGAACAGCAACCGTCCCTTCGACAGGATGAGCATTGAGGTAGGTGCTGACGATGTTCAACCATGGCTCAACACCGCCTGATGCCGTGGCGTGGGTGAAACCGCTTTTCAGAAAACACTGCAACCCGCTGGCGACAGCCAAAGCATCTGCCCTCGCCTCAACATGGGCGCCGGCCACTCGCCACCAGCGCGGCGATGCGGTGGCTGCGAAGGTGGCCTGGGGCAACAACGCTTCCAGTTCGGCTCGTGCTAGTGCGGGGTGCCAACCCCTCAAGCACGCCAGCATGTCGCCCATGCCCCTTCCTGCGGCTTTGCCTTCTTGATGCTCACGCAGGCGAACGGCTACATAGGGTGACCTTTTGTTGGGTTCATGGGCTGCAACCTCAAGGACATCGCTCCTGCAGAACGAACAAACTTGGATGCCTTGGCTGGAAAAAAAGTGGGAATTGACGCCTTCCTTACGGCGTTCCAATTTCTTACGACCTTGCGAGATACGTCTGCAGAGGGGGACGGTATGCCCCTGCGAGATGAGAATGGGAACCCCGTCTCCCATCTCATGGGGTTTCTGCATCGAACCGCAATTCTGATTAGCAAAGGCATCATTCCCGTTTACATTTTTGATGGTGAATCACCGGAATTGAAAGCGGATGAAATGGCAGCAAGACATGCTCGCCGAATGGAAGCAGAAGCCGTTCACAAGGAAGCTTTGGCGGCCGGCGACTTTGCATTAGCTCAAAAAATGGCTCAGCGCATCATGCATTTCAGTCCTCAGATGGTGGAAGAAACAAAGCGTTTACTCGACCTCATGGGCGTGCCATGGGTTGCCGCAGCAGCGGAAGGCGAGGCGCAAGCGGCCGTCATGGCAGCCAAGGGGCAACTCGATGTGGTCGCGACCCAAGACTGGGACGCCCTTCTCTACGGTTCACCCGTCCTTATCCGGAATCTTATGGATGATGGCACGAAGCGATTCGGACGCGTCGTTTACGCTGAATCCATCTCGTTGGATGGGTTGCTTCAAGAGAATGGATTGACGAAGGAACAATTGGTTGACTTAGCCATCATGATTGGCACCGACTACCACCCCGGTGTCAAAGGAATCGGGCCAAAGACAGGGCTCAAACTCATCAAAGAATATGGCACATTGGAAGCTATTTGTGAGGCCAAAGGAAAAGAAATTCCAGAACGGCTTGAAGAAATTCGTGAAATCTTTCACCATCACCCTGCAGTTGAGGTACAGAGTGAAGATTTGCGATTGAAGCGATACGATCGTGAAGGTTTGGAAGAATTCCTCATCAAAGAACGCAATTTCAATCCTACGCGGCTTCAAAAAGCGCTTCAATTGATGACTCAGACGACGTTGTTTTCATTCGGTCTCTGAAGAAATCGAAGCGGACTGGCCAACGTCATCACGCCTTCGTGTTCCATCAAGCCACCACGCGCTTCGGTCTGTTTGTCGGCCAGCGCCTCGTTCACGGTGTTGACCGGTGCACATGGGATGCCGCTCAACATCGTTTCGAGTTCACTGCGGGTGAGGCGTTGAACAGCCGTTTGAACGCACACCTCAACGGCATGACGCTGCGATATTCTGACACGGTTCGCCGACCATTCTTCAGGCACATCCAGCGCCAATGCATGGACCAAGGCGTTCCATTGGTTCTCCGTGCCTACGCCGATGGCAAACCACCCGTCGCTTGCCTCAAACGCCCGGTACGGTACGAGGTTGGGATGCGCGCTGCCCATACGTCCCGGCGTGATACCGGCCAGTGCATTGTGCCCTTGGTTCACTAAGGCGGCTAACGCCGTATCCCACAACGAAATGTCCAACCGAGCGCCCTCGCCGGTTCGTTCACGGTGATACAGCGCGGCGAGGATGGCGCTCACGGCGTTCATGCCCGTCATCACATCAATCCACGCAACGCCCACTTTGGCCGGTGCACCATCGGCTTCGCCCGTGATGGACATGATGCCGCTGCGGGCTTGCATGGTCAAGTCAAAGGCCACTTCATCGCGCCGGGGGCCGTCTTGGCCGTAACCGGTGATACTGCAAACGATGAGGTCGTGAGAAACGGGCCCGAGATAGGTCTCAAAAGTCCCCGGCTTGAAGTTTTCAATGACGATATCAGCCTCGTTCATCAAGGCACGAAGGCGTTCACGCTCCTCTTTGATGTTCGCCGAGATGACGGTCTTGCCTCGGTTGCAAGACA
>JAYPCE010000039.1:2852-12461 GCA_038124565.1 Candidatus Poseidonia sp. | reverse complement strand
GTTCAATTACGTGCGTCTTTGTCGGCTTGCACTTTCTTGCGAACATCAACGGCTGCGTCGCGTGCCTCTTGCATGGCTTTGCGAACACGAACGCCCGCAGCGGCGTTGCCTCTGTCATGCTTCTCTGCATCAACAAGTGCAGCGGTCAAATCATCAATCATCTTCTGTACCATAGCCTCAACGGACATATTCGCTCGCTCGGAAAGTCGGTTCTTATGGCTTGCTCCGCGAAACGATGAGCCGTAACCCATCCATCCCAACGCTTGTTGCGTGGCCCATCAATGCAGGCGACCTTTCCCAGCCTTGGCGAGGGATTGAAAACCCTCACCATTGAGGCATCACCACGGGGGACACTTCAGATGGGCTTCACTCGCCGCTCAACATCACCCGACCCTGACCCTGTTGCAACCCGAGAGTGGCAGGATTCCATTCGGGCTGTGGCTGAGCACATGGGCGAGAACGAAGCCAAGCGTCTGATGCACGCCACCATTCAAGCAGCCAGCGATGCAGGCGTGGATATTGGTGTCGTTGAAACACCCTACCTCAACTCAATTCATCCCGACGACCAAGGGGCGTATCCCGGCGACCTTGACCTTGAAGAGCGCCTCCACGGCGTCATTCGGTGGAATGCCATGATGATGGTCACCAGGGCAAACAAGTATTTTGAGGGCATTGGTGGACATATCTCCACCTATGCATCTGCCTCGCATGCCTGGGAAATGGGCTTCAACCACTTTTTCCGAGGCAAAGACGGTGAAGGAGCCGGAGACCACCTTTACTGGCAGGGGCATGCCTCGCCGGGCGTTTATGCTCGTGCGTGGCTTGAAGGACGCTTGACCCACGACCACATGGAAAAATTTCGTCAAGAAGTTGGTGGGCAAGGCTTGTCCTCCTACCCCCACCCGCGTTTGATGCCGGATTTCTGGGAGTTCCCAACCGTCAGTATGGGACTTGGAGCGATGACGGCCATCCATCAAGCTCGTTTCAATCGCTATCTTGAGGACCGAGGGCTCATCACAACCGCCTCTTCTCGTGTTTGGTACACCATGGGCGATGGAGAATCCGATGAACCCGAATCCCTCTCTCAACTTTCCTTGGCCGGTCGAGAAGGCCTCGACAACATCATCATGACGATGAATTGCAACCTTCAACGACTGGATGGACCGGTGCGAGGGAATTCCAAGATCGTTCAGGAACTTGAAGGTCGGTTCCGCGGCGCAGGCTGGCATGTCATCAAGGTGCTGTGGGGAAGTTCGTGGGACGAGTTGTTCGCTCGCGACACCCAAGGTTTGCTGGCGAATCGTCTCGACGAATTGGTGGATGGTGATGAACAGCGAATCATGACTTCTGACGGCGCCACCATTCGCAACGACCTGTTCAACAGTGAGGCTCTCAAAGCGTTGGTCGCCCACCTTTCCGATGAGGAATTGGAGGCGCTTTGCGCCGATGTTGGTGGACACGACTTTGTGAAATTGCACGCCGCTTATGCTCAAGCTACGGCGCACAAAGGTCAGCCTACCGTGGTCTTGATTCGTACCATCAAAGGCTACGGCCTCGGACCCGCTTTTGCCGGTCGTAACACCACGCACCAGAAGAAGAAAGCCGATATGGAAACGATGCAGTTCATGCGTGATGATTTGGGCCTATCGTTTTCCGACAAGGACCTCGAATCCTATCCTTACGTGTTGCCTGAAGATGTGCCGGAACTCGTGGCCTACGCCAAGCAGCGGCGCGAAGCGTTGGGTGGGCCACTGCCCAAGCGAGTGGTGCCCAGCGACGCCATCACCCTGCCTGAAGCGACCGCTTATGCCGAATTTGATGAAGGCACGAAAGGGAGCATGGAAGTCTCCACAACGATGGCCTTTGTTCGGGTGCTCAGGGCCTTGATGAAGGACAAAGCGTTTGGCGGCCGAATCGTTCCTATTATCCCCGATGAGGCTCGAACCTTCGGGATGGACCCCTTGTTTTCGGAGTTCGGAATTTACCATCCCGAAGGCCAATTGTACAAACCTGTGGACCATAACGTGCTGATGAAGTACAAGGAATCTGCCAAAGGACAGTTGTTTGAAGAGGGCATCAACGAGGCCGGCGCCACATCGACATTCATCGCCTCTGCTACTTCGTACTCCACACACCTCTACCCAACGGTGCCGTTCTACATCTTCTACTCGATGTTTGGCTTCCAGCGCGTGGCTGACCTGATATGGTCCGCAGCCGACCAACGAGCCCGCGGCTTCCTCATGGGCGCCACATCCGGGCGCACGACATTGAACGGAGAAGGGTTGCAGCACCAAGATGGGCACTCGCTTCTTTTGGCGCATTCCAACCCCGCTGTTCGGGCGTGGGACCCCGCTTTTGCATACGAGTTGGCGACCATTATCCGGCACGGTATTGAAGAGATGTATGTTGACAACAAAGACGTCATCCATTACATCGCCGTCTATAACGAGAATCACCCCATGCCGGCCAAGCCCAAGGGTGTGGATGAAGGCATCGTGAAGGGGATGTACTTGCTGCGCGGCGCTCCGAAGGGGGAGGGGCCGGTTGTGCGTTTGATTGGCTCCGGCCCCATCATGGTGCAAGTGCTTGACGCCGTTGAAAAATTGGAAACATTCGGCGTCCGTGCTGAAATTTACTCGGCCACCTCCTACGGTGAATTGCGTCGAGAAGGGCTGGCCTGCGACCGGCAGAACCGTCTTCACCCCACCGAAGCACCTCAGAAGCCTTGGGTTGAAACCTTGCTGAGCCAACCGATTCCCACCGTCGCCGTCTCCGATAACATGGCGGCCGTTCCCGACATGATTCGCCAATGGGTCAGTGGACCTTACACCGTCCTGGGCACCGACGGCTTTGGCCGCTCCGACACACGGGAGGCCTTGCGCCGTTTCTTCGAAATTGACGGAGCGGCCATCGCTCTCGCTGCCTTGTCTTCGTTGGTACGGGAAGGAAAGATTGAGGCAAGCGTGTACCAAACCGCAGCCAAAAATTTCGCCGTTTCTACGCAGCGCGATGACATCACCGAACTTTGATTCGGCTGAGGTCTATCCCTTCTTCTCGCAGCAAAGCGAGCTTTCGTTGAACGCCACCTTCGCCGCTGTATCCACCAAGGCTTCCGTCTGAGCGGACCACACGGTGGCATGGTACTTCAGGAGCATACGGGTTCTTTGCACAAGCGTTGGCCACGGCTCTCGCAGACAACGGATGGCCGATTTGGGTAGCGACTTGTGCATAGGTTCGCACCTCGCCCTTCGGAATGGTTTTCAGCGCCTCCCATACCTTCTGTTGGAACGCTGTACCGACCATGCAGCGCCTTCGAGGCCTCCTTACTTGGCTCTATGCTCGCGCAGGGGTGGGCGCCAGGCCCCGTCCTTACGGGCGAAATCCATGATGTGACAGTACACCGTAGCCAGCCGCTCGTCACGTTCCACCTGTTGTACTTCTGCGGAGGTGAGCATCCTTGGGAGTCTCCGCCAGGCACCGACGGCGATACGGGAGAGAGGGAAACGAAACAGGGCCGGACCGTTGACGGGCAAACGCCAGCGTGTGACCCAAGGGCGCTCTTTGACACCAGCCTGCTTCATGGCCAACATGACCTCCGTCCAAGAAGAACCTCCTGCCTTTTTCTTGACCAACCATGACGGATTAACCGACGAATCCACGGTGTAGCCGTGTTGGGCGAGAACGGGAGCCATCCACGGTGCGATGTAGCCGTTTGGAGCTCGGAAAAACGGCCTGTAAGCCTCACCAGCATGTTGCTTGAGCAAGGAGGTTGAGGTGGCCAACATGGCTGCAAATCCTTCGGCGTCTTCACCCCAAGCAGACCATGAACGATGGCTGTGGCCGTGACATCCTACGGTTAATCGCGAGGGAAATCGGTCCAATGCTTCCGCCAGCATACCTGCAAAGGCTTCGCTTTCAAACAGGTCGGTGATCACAAAGATGGTCACGGCTCCATTGTGCTTTTCCATCCAATTCAACCATGCCCGCCATCCTGAACGGAACGAAGTGGAGAGTTCCGTAGGATGGCCATCATAGGGTTGCGTGCTTCGGGTCGGATGGCCTTGATGTTTGGGCAAGTGCCGCACATCGTCGGTGTCAACGGTGAACCATGTGAGCATGTCAGGCCCCCGGCCCCACGTCCACGAGATGGAGATGATGGGGAACGGTCCGCTCGTTGAACTCAATACCGATGAATTCCTCTAAGCGCTCACCGTTCCAGCGCTTGCAGATGGCCGCTGCTGTCGCCAAACCTGCTTCGTTGTGCGGATGAACAGCGATTTCAACCGTGGTGACCTCATCCCGGGTCTTCAACCAGTGAAAAATTGTGTCAACACATCGAGAAGCGATGTGCTGTTGCCGAAAGTGACGTCGAACCCAGTAGCCGAGATTGAAATCCGAATGGGGAGATTGCAGTTCATCACCCAAGCCAACCAATCCGACAAAATCTCCACCACTGGCGCGATGAATGGACCAGAAATGCAGGCGGTCAGTGCCGTTTTGCGCCTCAATATCGTAGAGCATGTCGCGAAGTTGACGGCGAACATCGTCGTCGGGGTCAAGCCATGGGAGAGCCGTTTGGGCAGCTACCGTGTCTTCCTGATACGCATCAAACATGGCGACGAGCACCCCTTTCGTGGCGGGTCGTAACACCAGTTCCTCATCAACGACGAGTTCGGGAGTGATGTACATACTGCGACCCTCTAGACAAGCAGTTGGGTTCTGGCTTGTTGAACATGGGCATCGTTGGGATAGACGAAGGCAGCCATGTCAAGCGTCCATTTAACGTGGTCGTGGCGACCGAGATGTTGCATGAGAACCGAGATGTGAAGCAACATGTCAAGGTTGAGGTCAAGGTGTGGACCAAGATGGTCAAGGGTGTTTGCAGCCTGTTCCATACGGCCGTGTTTGATGTGCTCCATCGCAGCCACCACTTCTTGATACACCTGTGTGGGTGACCATGGGTCCGCTTTTGGCCATGGCCAAATTCTGTTTTCATCTTCGTTCGGGGTTTCATCGACAACAGCCGCCTCCGTAGAGGCTTCCATGGGCGTTTCTTGCATGGGCGTGTCGTCAACATCGTCGGGCAAATCCGGCAGGTCGGGCAAATCCTGTGTCGCCGCAGGAGAGACTTCCATCGGATTGCTGGGGAAAACGGTCTGTTCCGTTACGATTGGAGGTAGAGGTGATTCGGACTCACCCGTCATGGGTGAAAGCGTTGTTTCAGGTGCTTCACTGACAGCCGCTTGTGTCAAAGAACCCAGGGGGATATCGTCGTCTTCGGGAAGGTCGGGCAAGTCGGGTGTGAACCCGTTGGTAGCGGGGCCAACTTCACCCAGCAAGTCGTCGTCGTTGGGCGTGGCGACCGTTGGGGAAAACAAGCCTCCCTTACCGGTGTGAACCGGTTCAGCGACCTCATCAAGTGGGTCCACGGCACCGATTTCAAACTCGATGTATTCTTTTGGAGCATCGGCGGAGGTCAATTCAACCTCTTCTTCTACAGAGGCCTTGACGGTTTGCGACAGGGTAGGGCCTTGACTGCCAAGGAATTCAAAGGACTCTGGAATGTGTTCGCCTTCTTCGTTTTGCAACGGGTCATGCACTTCGTACTGACCAATATCGACGGTGACATCGTCCATGGTCAACACCGCCTCAACCACTTCAAGCACATCGTCGTCGTCACCTTCGTTGTCGCCAAGCAACAAACTCATGATTTCGTCACCGGTGGTCGTCGGTTGAGCCATGGGTTGTTCTCGGGCCGATTTGTTGAGGTCGTAGTAACACTGTTCGCACGACGATGAGCCGAGTGGGTTGTTGTATTCGCAATAGGGACAAGAAACGCCGATGGCGTTCTTTTCCTTGTTCTTGCGACCGAACATCAAGGACCCACCCAAATGCCGGCTGTTGAGTTTGGGTTTAAGAATGCGGGTTTCCCGCTCACGGAATTCATCAAACCTCATCCATACGATGATGAGGGGGAGAAGGTTGGTCAAGGCATGGGACGAAAGGGTTCGGTGAAGCGCATGAACAGCGCTGCAGAGCCCGAGGTTCCCATCGCTCGGGACGAACCCATGCCGGACCGCTGGCGGCGCAGTCAAGACCATTTCATCCGTATGACCGATTTGATTCATCAGGAACTTGAAGATGAAACACAGGCGGTGGAAGAGCGGTGGAAAACGTGGACGAAACAGCGGTTGTTGTTGGCGGGCTTGACCTTATTTGATATGAGGGCGCGCATTCAAGGCCGTTTTTTTGGTGAAGACATTGTGGTCTTCGAGGCACAAGACGGGGGACGCCTCCCAGAGCACCGTTTCACACACGGTGACATTGTCTTGATCTCACGTTCTCGTCCCTGGGGCGAGAAGGTGGTTGAAGGGGTTGTCCTTGACCGAGGCCCAACCCGCCTGCGTGTGGTGGTTTCAGAGCGACCGAAGGAAGTGCGAAAGGGTGCATGGCGCCTTGACCGAGGAGCCAATCGTGTCGCCCACGACCGCATGCATGAGGCGTTGATTGCGTTTCATTCAACCGAAGGAGACGGGGGGACGGTTCTCCGGGATTTGGTCTTGGGCAACGTTTTGGACATGAACGACAGCGCTGCCTTACCTCCCGATATCCGTGGGCGCCGCACCCTTCGGGGGCCACCACCAGCGCTTCACGGGCTGAACGACTCGCAAAAAAAGGCCATTGAGATGGCGCTTGAACGACGCATGACCTTGATCCAAGGTCCCCCGGGAACTGGAAAAACCACCACGGCCACACATCTTCTTCATGTGCTTACTCAGCGGGGAAGCGGACCGATTTTGGCCACGGCAGAATCAAACGTGGCCGTTGACAACCTCTTGGAGGGTTTACTCGATTTGGGCGTGAAAGCGTTACGCGTCGGTCGCCCCGTTAAGGTCAGGGAAGCCCTCCGTTCCGCCACACTGGATGCGGTGCTCGAGCACCATCCAAAGCAGGAAGAGTTGGCGTTTCTCCAAGATGAACAGCGGGAATTACGCAAAGCCTTGCCTTCCCTAAAAGGCAGAGAGAAAGGCTTGATGCACCGCGACATCAATGCCAATCAGAAAGAGATTCGTCGTCTTGAAGACGAAATGACCGCAAGCGTGCTTGACGAGGCCGAGGTCATTTGCGCCACCACCATCGGTGCCGGACATCGCTTGCTGACGTCGCGCAAGTTTCCCATCGTGTTGATGGACGAAGCGACTCAAGCTACCGAACCCAGTGCCTTGGTCCCCATCGTCAAAGGTTGCCGCCAATTGGTCCTTGTGGGCGACCACCAACAGTTGCCCCCAACGGTTTTGAGTCGGCGTGCAGAGGAAGGCGGCTTGAACCGGTCATTGTTCGACCGCCTGTTGGCGTGCGGGCTTTCTTCGGTGATGTTGACCACGCAGTACCGTATGCATCCAATTCTCCGCGAGTTCCCAAGCGCACGGTTTTACGACAATCGCTTGGATGATGGTTGCACACGCGAGGAACGACCTCCTCCCGCTGGCTTTCTCTGGCCCGATTGGGACCGGCCTATGGCGTTCGTACCTGTGGAAGGTGTTGAGGAAACCGACGAAGAGGGGAAGAGTCGTTCAAACCGGGACGAGGCGGCCAAAGTGTTGAGCGTCGTCATCGACTTGTTGGCTGCAGGTGACCTCCAACCGGACGATATCGGCGTGATTTCTCCATACAACGGACAGGTGAGTGAGTTGGTACAATTGTTTGACCAAGCGGGTGGTCGAGAGGCCGGGGAACGGTTTGCTGGATTGGAAATCAAGAGCGTGGATGGATACCAAGGCCGCGAAAAAGAGGTCATCGTCTTCTGCACCGTGCGAGCCAACGACCGAGGAGAGGTTGGATTTCTGGCCGACCATCGCCGCCTCAACGTCGCCATCACGCGAGCCAAGCGAGGGCTGATTGTGTTGGGTCATCCCACCACCTTGCGCCACGATGGAAACTGGCGCTCCTATCTTGATTGGGTGGACGAACATCACCTGTTTGCCTGGCATGTCACCCATTCGGGATGAGCGGTGTTGTGGGCCGAACGCGTCATTTGACAAAGGGGAAGCCGTGGGCCTGTCATGGCCGATGACCCGGTGACCATCGTCAAGGGCGGTACGCTCGCTCAAAATCTGTTGGGCTCGGCTCCCGAAGGCATGTTAATCGCCCCTGCTTGGAAACGGGTGCTGGCGTTCATGCTCGATGTGATCTTGCTGTGCGTCGTGCTGACATTTCTTTCCCGAGGGCAACTCATCGCCAACCTGTACAACGTTGGATTACTCGCTCTGGGAGCCCAAAGCGTGGCGTTTTTCATCGTCAACTGGTTCGTTTTTGGGGCTTCGTTTTACCTGTACTTCAAGTACACCGGCCAAACCATGGGGCGCTCCTTGGCTCAGCGTGGCTTCCGCATCGCCATCGTTCACGACAACGGTACGCCGTTAGAATCGCATCACTGGGGCCCTCGTGCCGTGGGCAAAATGGTGTACATGATTCCCTACATTGGGCCGTTGTGGTTTGGGCTGAAGGACACGTTCAATGCTGGCTCAGCCACGGCTGAGTACCGCACCAAGGTTGACAAAAAGCACCACACGGTGGCTGCTGTAGATTGGTCTCTGCCCCAAGAAACACGTTCAAGGCTGCGTTAAACGCAAGAGAATTGAGCAAGCCATTGAAGTAGAGTCACCCATCAGTCCTGCTCGGTGAGCGATGATGAGTGACGACCACAGCGCCCGTGCGGGCTCTTTGAACGCCCATTTGACCTCCGTTAGGATGGACATTGACGACGACGATGAAGACATTGTCTTGGTCGTGATCGATGTCGTCAACGAATCGGCCATTCCAGTGGGGGGGCTTCAGGCCGCCTTGGTCACCGACAAGGGCGCCCGGTACGAGCCTGTTGAAGGCATCACCTCCATCGGCCCCGGCTTGACCCGCCAATTCAAGTTCGAAGCAGGTCTCTCTACTGGAACATGGACCTTTGAGTTCAATGCCGGCGGGCAATCGCTTTCGCTTGGGCCCTACGATTCGGCCTTTGAATACCAAGCCGACAAGGGCCGCGTCCTTGGAAATGCCATCGGCTCCACTCTGTTCAGCGGTGCGTTTGATGCTGATTTGGGGGACTTCGGAAACACCGAAGAACGAGGCATCATCAATCCTGACAGCATCATCATGACCACCTATGTCGGTGAAAATATGGAAGGCGGGGGCACCAAAGTCCTCCGCGGCGATGCGGTCAAAGTGGAAGCCGGTGATGAAGGCCCACGAACCCCTCCATGGGCTACTGAAGGGGCAAAGGAAGAACCCGTCCTCAGCGCACCGTTGACTGCCCCCGAGCCCACCCCATCTCCTCCTGCCTCTGACGTGTTGTTGGCCCCTCTCACCCCGGTCGCAGCACCCGTAGAGCAAGCGGTTGAGCCAGCGGTTGAACCAACCCCAGAGCCGGTGGTGGAAACGGCCGCAACGCCTCCACCGCTGCCGGTCACGGCCGCAACGCCCCCACCCCTTCCAACCGCTCCGGTAGAAGAAACGGCCCCAGAGGAAGCACCAGCGGCTCCAACTGGTCCTCCATCAGGCCCACCTTCCGGTCCACCCAGTGGCCCTCCAAGCGGTCCTCCAAGCGGTCCTCCA
>JAYPCE010000039.1:0-2752 GCA_038124565.1 Candidatus Poseidonia sp. | reverse complement strand
GGTCCACCCAGTGGCCCCCCAAGCGGACCGCCCCAGCGACCAAGCGATCTTTGAGGTGATTTCGTGTCGGATGGGTTTGCGATGGAACTGTGCGGCACCCAAGCCGCCTACCAAATCATCCCAGACGGCATTGAGGCCATTGACCTCGAGCGAGTCGGTGTGGCCATTGAAGGCGATGGCTATGAAGTCGGTATTCGTTCTCGCTTGTGTTGGACGTTCTACGGACCTTGCCAACTTACACTCTACCCGAGCGGGAAATTGATGGTGCGCACCGAGGACAAAACCGTCGCCCGAGAGGTCGCCCAACGCCACGTAGAGGTGTGGGTGCAAGCTTGAGCGTGAGCCCATGATTTCGTCTGAACTGGTCCACCATTTGCACCACAACGGCGTGGTCGCCTACCCCACCAGCACCCTTCCAGGCTTGGCGTGTTTGCCTACTGAGGCCGCCCTTGATACCCTGTTCACGCTCAAGCAACGTTCTGCGGATAAGCCGGTAAGCCTCGGTGTGCTGTCGCTTGACCAGGCGGAAACGTTGGTCCATGTTCCCGATGACGTTCGGCGATTGGAAGCGGCCTTTCCCAAAGGAGGGTTCACGTTTATTCTCGATGCGAGGGAACCGTTGGATGTGCGCCTTGGAGGCGCTCGTGTTGCTGTTCGTTGTTTGGCTCATCCAACGGCGAGAGCGCTCGTTGAGGCTGTTGGCCCCATCACGGCCACGAGTGCAAACGAAGCGGGAGAAACACCAGCAGACTCCGCCGAAGAGGCCGGGACGGGACTTGGCCTTCCCGCCCACGCCATTCTTCCCGGTTCGTGCCCCGGAGGGCTTGGAAGTACCATCGTGAGCGTGATGCACAAACCGCACGGATGGGAAGTAACTGTTATGAGAGAGGGCGTCGTACCTACGCGTAGCGTGATGGAATGGTGGACGAGTCGCAACTGAAGTATTGGCGAGACGCCGGCCATGTGGCTCGCCGAACACTTGAGGCGATGAAGGACGAACTGCAACCCGGCAAAACCTTCCATGAAATCATTGAATCCGCTGAACGATTCATTCACCGCCACGGTGGCAAACCGGCCTTCCCCGGCACCATCGCTGTCAATGATTTGGCGGCGCATTTTACCACCAACCACATGATTGAACCCGTTGAAGGGTGGGAAGGTGACATGGTGTTGCAAAAAGGCGATTGCGTAAAAATCGACTTTGGTGTCCACATCAAAGGCCATGTGGGCGACAATGCGTTGACCATTGAGATTGGCAACACCAATGAACACACGGAACAAATCAAGGCTGCGAAAGAGGCGCGCGATGCCGCTATTGAGATGCTCCACCCAGGCACGCCGTGGTACAAAGTCGGCCAAGCCGCCGCCCAACCATCCCTTGACGCAGGCTTTCAACCGATCCGAAACCTGTGCGGCCATCAACTCAAACCATGGGAACTCCATGCCGGCGTCTCAGTTCCCTCCTATGCCTGCGGCAAGGACAACCAAGGTTTCCGCGGCGTGGTCGAGGAAGGCGGCGTGTACGCCATTGAACCGTTCAACACCACCGGTGAATCCGGTTTGATTGAGAACATCGGGACTTCACATTCCTCTAACATCTACCGCGTGACGGGCTTGACCACGTCCAGAAAGGCGCGCGCCAAAGGCCAACTCAAACCACTCGGCGCACAGATGGCGCGCAACCTCGAAGAACGCTATTCCACACTCCCATTTGCCGAACGTTGGGCGTTTCCCATGTTGGAAAAACCGTTCCCAGAGGCTGACGAGGTCAGCTTGCAAAGCAAGTGGAATGCGCTCGTGAAGAAACTCATCAGCATACGATTTCTTGAGACCTACCACGTCTTGAGGTGCAAGGATGGCGGCAATATCGCACAATTTGAGCACACGGTACTCGTGACATCCGGCGGCCCAGAAATCCTGACCGTGGAATGAAGCCTTTGTTTTTCGCTCAAAAACGCCTATAAACTGGTTCGGCCTAGGATTCAATGAACAGGGCTGTTGCAGTTCTCGTTGAGTGCATCCCATCCCCTCTCGGTTTCTCTCACCCTGTTCACCTTAATTCTCTCCCCCAGCGCAAGCCAAAGACCGGGCTCGATGTTATTTACAAACGGTATGCTCCACCCTCTGGCGCGCGTCAACCGCGAACCTCACCCTTGAAAATTTCAATAAAAACAGGGTTTTTCCGCGCGGGGCTGATGTTTTGGCACAGATTCCTTTAATAGAGCGACGGGCATAGGCGCGGTACCCCCCAATGGGGAAAGGAGGACAAAAATATGCAAAACGAAAACCGAAACGATGAGGCTGTCAGCCCCGTTATCGCTACCATCTTGATGGTGGCCATTACGGTGGTGCTGGCTGGTGTGCTGTACGTGTGGGCTAGCTCCCTCGCAGAAGGCAACACCGACGGAAACCTGGCCCTTTACGCATTCAGCGGAAAGGATGCTCAGAACTCCCCAACCACCGGCGGCACTGACAACCTGATCATGCTGACCATGGACCAAGGTGGCGACATCAACTGGGCTTCCATCTCTGTGAAGCTCGCTATTGACGACGCTGCACCTGTGACCTGCGACAACCCTGGCGTTGAGGGCACCGCTGTGTGCGCTCTCGTCGAGTTCGGCAACACCGAAGACCAGTTCTGGTCCGTCGGTGACGGTGTGACTGTTGTGGAGAACCAAGCAGACCTCTGCTCTGACACCTGCAGCATCGATGTGACCATCACGGACACCCGTGAAGGCAAGACCATCGACAC
>JAYPCE010000038.1:0-16973 GCA_038124565.1 Candidatus Poseidonia sp. | reverse complement strand
AAAATACCCATTTCTACCAGACTCTCAATCAAGTTCGCCGTTTGTCCAATCACAAATTGGTCTTGACCAAGTAACCCATAGGTCAGTCGGTTCCAATCGATTACGACGATGTTTCTGGCCTCGAGCCATTTGATGAGCACAAATTGAATGATGAGCACATTACGCACAGCCTTGGAGGCCATTTTGAGCACCAAGCCGATGATGAGTCCGATGACAAATCCTTGAACGATGTTTTCGGCCAGCAAGGCAGGGATGTCCATGCCCGCCGCTCGCATCACACAGGTATAACCGTGATGTTTTTGGTGGCGGCACAGTGGTCGTTTTGCTTACGATGCTCTCATATAGGGAAGGCAAGTGGGATGGCTGTTCACCATGAAGCGAGGGTCACGTGCTTGGAAGAAAACCGGCAATCAACGTTGGAAGTGGCGCAAGAAGAAGTTGCGACGCCGAAAGCGAGCACGCCGACAGGCCAAGAACTGAGGCTTCGGGTAACACAAGGGAGTATAGTATAGCTTGGTAGTATCGCGGGCTCCAGTTGCACGGGAATGACGACGAGTGGGTTTGCTGAAGTTGATGACCAACTGGAGCGCCGACCTGTTGCAATCCTGCAGACTGCCCATCTGATGCGCAGTTTCAGAAGAAATCCGCTGGGGGGGGTTCAAATCCCTCTGCTCCCACTCTTCACAACACAGCGTTAGGTTGATGCCGCTGCGATGTGTGGCAAGTGTTGAGGGAGAACCATGCAACGCATCCTCGCTGTCGTCGTGCTCGCATTGCTGATGGGACCGGTGACCGGTTCCTTGGTGGCGACGTCTGAACCGCTGGACTGGGTGGCCGTTGACGAATCCAGTTTCCAGTGGATGCCGTCCGGTTACAGCACGGAGGTGCCGTTGCAGGCCACGCCGTCATGGGTGGACGACCCCACTCCTTGGTGGGAGCGTACGACACTTGACCAAAATCGAAACAAGATTCACGATAGTCTGGAATCCTTCGAGGGACCAACCGGAATTGGCCTTTCCTATGGGGTGGAAGTCAGGCAACATCATCTCGATATTTTGGCGGGCAAAGGTCTGACGGTGGTGGATGTCATCGAAGCCGTGGATGCGGTGCTGTTGGGCCAAGTCGATGCCTCCATGGTTGGGGAACTGGCTGCCCTTGACGATGTCGTGATGGTGGAACGCTACGGCCAAATCCACCTGTACGGTGATATCCAAACACCGGCCGTCAAAGCACGAAATTCAACCTTCTACCCCGTAGGGGCCTGGGATTTGGGCTACTCCGGCGCAGGCGTGAACATCGCCATGGTCGACACCGGCGTGGACAACGAACACCCGGGGCTCAATGAGAAATTCATCGCCGGCTACGATGCCGTTTGCTACCTGCACACCGACCCGCAATGTGTCATCTCTGGTTTCGGCTCGAGGGAGACTGACGGAACGTTTGACCCTGACGACGGCAATCAGCACGGCACCGCCTGCATGGGCATGGCTTCGGCCACAGGCATCGATGCCAGCGGTGCGCAAACCGACTACTACGGTTCGGCACCCGACGCCGACCTCGTTGACGTCCGTATCGGAACCGATGCTGGTGCAGGGCCCTTCGAGAATTATCTACTCTCCCAGGAGTTCTACGAGTCAGCGATGAACGGCCTTCAATGGATTATCGACAACAAAGACACGGCCTGGCAGGGTGCCGATGAGGAAAATTACGGCATTGACATTATCTCGCTCTCATGGGGCATCACCTCCCACGAAGGCGGTGGCTCGGACGGCGAGGACATGCACAGCCGTATTCTTAACGAAGCGATGGAAGCCGGTGTGGTGGTCAGCGTTGCCGCCGGCAACGACGGTCCAAGCAACGACGGTCTTTCCGGCATGGGTTCCTCAAGCCTCTCCATCACCGTGGGTGCGACCGACGACAAAAACACGGTGGACCGAAGCGATGACACGGTGGCGGGCTATTCCTCCCGCGGGCCTCGGCGCGATAACGGAGACGGCAACCCACTGAACGAACTCAAACCCGAAGTCTCCGCTCCGGGCACCAACATCGTTCAAGCCGAGGGCTGTGTCACGAGCGGCACGTGCAACAATTTCATCGGTGGCGATGCCTCAGACAACGGGTACACAGGCCGTGGTTCAGGGACCTCATATGCTACACCGGCTGTATCGGGCATCCTCGCGTTGATGATCGAAGCCAATCCTGACTTGAGCACGGCAGAAATGAAAGAAATTCTCAAACTGACCGCAGAACGACGAGGTGAGCCTTCTGCTCCCGAAGTTGACCCTTTCTGGAACCGAGATTTCGGTTGGGGCATGGTCGATGCCTACAAGGCCGTGTCATTGGCCATTCACCTCCGCGACCAGGGCCTTACGGGCACGGTCGATGTCAACTCGCAGGTTCACATTCTCAACGCCAGTCTGAACGAAGACACCGGTCTGTTTGAGGTCCGTGGCGAGGCGTGGGGGCAAGCAGGTTCCATCGCTGCGGTCGAAGCGCGTGTGGACGGTGGCGCATGGATGCAAGCCACCTACGAGGTGGTCGAAGGTGGCCTTGGCGCCTTGGAACGATTTGAATGGGCCATGGCGATTGATGTTGGTCAACTCTCAAAGGGCAACCACACTTTGGAAGTTCGGGGGCTGAACGAGGAAGGCGCCCCTTCTCTGCCTGTGTTCGTTTCGTTTGCCGGTATGGGAGACGCCACAGAGGATGCTGGAGGATTAAGCGAAGAGATGCTGGTGCTTCTTGGCGGTTTGCTCCTGTTGGTGTTGTTGTTGGTGCTGGCTGTTGGAGCACGAATTGATCCGCCGCTTTCCCTTGACGAGCCTGGTGTTGCAGGGGATGCCGTGGATGCAGTCTTGGTAGAAAGCGAACCCAAGGTCTCGCAAAAAAGGACGAAAACATAACTGCATTCAAATGCAGAACGGCCCTCGCAAGGCCATGCGCACCTTCAGCGACCGGGCCATGGCCATTCAGCCAACGGGCGTTCGAAAGATGTTTGACCTCGCTGGAGACGATGTGATTTCCTTCGGGCTTGGTGAGCCGGATTTTCAACCTCCCATGGTCGCCATCGAAGCCTTTCACCAAGCGATGCTCGACGGACGTAACAAGTACACAACCACGGCTGGGCTGCCGGCATTGCGCCGTAAAATTGCAGCCTCTTGGTCCGCCTATCAAGAAGGTATGGGCGAGAACAATGTGTGCATGACCATGTCTGGCACGAACGCGTTGCTCAATCTCTTCATGACCTTGGTCAACCCCGGGCAAAATGTCTTGCTTCCGGAACCCTATTTCCCATTGTACGGTCCGGACGCCACACTCGTTGGCGGTGAAGGCAAGTTTTACCCGTGCTTGTTTGAGAATGAATTCATTCCCCAGGTTGAAGACTTGGAAGCCCTGGTGGACGAACACACCGTGGCCATCCTCTACAACTTCCCAAGCAACCCAACCGGCGGAACATTGAACACAGAGCAACGTGATGCCTTGCTCCACTTTGCGCAGAAGCATGATTTGTGGATTATTTCCGACGAGGTTTACGACCGCATTGTGTTTGAGGGTGAGCACGTATCATTCATGGGAACGGGTTACGACAAATTGCTGGTTGTTAATTCGTTTTCAAAGACCTTTGCCATGACCGGTTGGCGCATTGGTTACATCATCTCAACCAACCTTGAAGCGATGCAACAAGTCATCAAAGTCCAGTATTACATTTCGGCGTGCAGCAACGACGCCATGCAATATGCAGTGCTTGAAGCGATGGAACAGGCCAACGATTATCCGAACATGATGGCCAAGGAGTTCCAACAACGATGCAACCTTATCGTAGACCGTCTGAACGCCATGCCCGGTGTGGAATGCCACCGGCCGAAGGGCGCCATCTATGTCTTCCCGAAGGTGGATGTTCCAGGCATGACCTCGGAGGAAGTAGCCCTTGAATTGCTCAAAGACGGTGTGTTGTGTTCTCCTGGAAGCGCCTTTGGCCCGTCTGGAGAAGGCCACCTTCGCTTTGCATATACAATCAGTCAGGACGATATCGCCCGAGGCATGGATAAGGTCGAAGCGACATTGAAACGCCTGCAAGCCTGATGGAGCGGAACGCATGGTCATGCAAAGCCTCGTGTTGTTTTTCGTTGGTGCGGTGATTGGCCATGTTGGCCCCCGCCTGCCGACTTTGTTCATGACGCGAGCCAAAGGCTTCAACCTGCGCCTTGAACCGCATCCTGAGCCTGTTGCACTTTCGCCTCATCTGACGCAACGTGTTCTTCATCTTCGCACCTTCTACTGGCTCAGTTTGGTCCTTGCAGCGGTGGTGCTGATGTTTGGCGCAGCCAGCCTGCGCTGGGGTTCCGCACCGTTTGGGTTCGGTCTTTGGGTCGCCTCATCCTGGTTGGTGCTCTCCCGACTTCAAGCCGTTCTGGCTGGACGGCCAGCACCATGGTCTCTGGCGATGGCGGTAGAATTGCAAGGGGTGACGGACCGTTCGCGCAGTGGTGAAGCCTGTTGCGGCCAACCACGACCCGTTTGGGACGCCCAATGCGTTCGCTGCCAAGCCTGTCAATCCATCTTGCTACGGCTGGCTCGGCCTGACCTCGGTCGTCCGCGCAGCGACGGGAAACTACTCGGCACACTCCGCATGCTCATCACCGATGGTTATCCCCTTGCAGAATCGTTGCCCGAGCCGCAAAGCGAGCAAGAATAACGGCTCATCCTCCTCATCAAGGGCAACCTTTGAGAAACGAAGGCCGTGGCTCGGTTCTATGGAAGGCCGGCCCACCGTGGCTTCGCTGGTTTCTCGGTTGGGATTGACCGGGCAATTGATTGGGCAAATTTTCATCACGCCCATGGCGGCTTTTTCTCTCACCTACTTGTTGGTATTCTCTGCTCAGGGCGGTGATTTCCGCCTCAGCATTGATGTGGCGATGATTCCTTGGATTGGAATGGCGTCGTTGCTTTACGGCATGTTGGCCCTGATGTTGGCCTTGACCATGGGGGGTGTCGTGCCACTGCGTGTTATCGAAGCAGGTGGATGGCGTCTTGCCCTTGGGTTTACGAGGCACCCCGGGAGTTCTATCCACCGCTATGCAGCCAGACAACGGTACGCTGCATCTTCACACGGGCGTCTCTCGACTCTGGTGCATGAACGCTATGTGGAAGGCCACGCATTGTGGACCATTCGTGGTTCTCTGGTGTTGTTGGCGATTCCGTTCCAGGTGATGCTGGCAACGATTCCACTCACCCTCGTTCTGCTCTTCCCAAGCGGTGTGGTCCACCAACATCGTCAATTGGAACTTGCCCTTTTGCTCTATTGCATCTGTTTGTTCATCTCCATCCGATTGTTTCCATGGTTTGCCCGACGATACATCACCATCGCCTCCATTGGAAGGAAATTTTTGGGCAACACACTAAAGATCTCGTGGGCGTTTCCTGTGTTCCTGCTCTGGTCGATGGGTCAACTCTCCAGTTACATCGTTCAGCGTGCCTTGGGCGACAACGCGGCGTTGAACATCGCGTTTGAGCAGCATCTCTTTGAATCACTGATTTCGGCAGGCTCTACGCCAGAAAGCTCGTTTCTCAACCTCTTGACGGCGTTGGCGGTGATGCCCATGGCGGCGTTCACCACATTGGCGGTGTTGGGAGGAGGTTCTGGCGTACCACCTGCATGGATGAAACCCACATTAAACGGGGATGAAGGTGACGACATGCGGGAGCAACTCTCCTCGCTCTCGGCGAGTGTGGACCAATTAGCGGCTGACATCAATGAGGTAAAAGCGACTCCTTCGCCAACGCATACGCCCGCCGTCGTCCAGCAAGTGGTGGTCCCCGTTGTGGCTCATGTTCCCGTTCAAGCCAACGAGGGTCCTCCGCCAATGCAACAAGATACATCCTCAATGATTGATGATTTGGATTTTGACCGTTTGACGGCGCCCCGGGCAGAACCTGTGCCAGAGCGGAGGCCTGATGTCCCCAGTCACCACGAACCGGTTATCCGAGGATTCAATCTGGATGACGTTGACTGAACCTTGTTTCGGGTGTTCAATAACGAACCATGAAAAGGCGACCTTCTTATGCTCCATCCTGTTGGGAGGGTTGATGATGACCATGCGCCGTTTGATGCCGTTTACCATTGTCATGCTTCTTTTGCTGCAAACCTTGGCTGTAAACTTCGTGACCCCTGCACAGGCGGCCTCTGGTCGCGGTGGGACCAACGATGACTTCACCGTAAAGAGCATCAGCGTAGGAAATGCTTCAACACCCGCCGTTCAATGGGTGCAATCCGACGGTTCTGTTATGGAGTACATTTTCATCAACAGGCCGATTGAAATTACCGTTGCTGTCCAGCGCTACGGCCAATCGGGAATCGGAGAAGACGCCCCCGTTCGTTTGGATGTTGTGCACCCTATTGGATTCGTCATGGAATCGTTCAACTTCAACACCAACCTACTCACGGGCGGTCAATCTTACAATCACATCCTCGAGTGGACACCAACGGCAGCCCACTCTGTCCTCAACACCACCACCAACGATCTCTCTGGCGGGTTGATTTTGCGAGCTACCGTGACCTTTGACGACGACGATAAGAACGAAAACGACCAGCGTGACAAGACCATTCCCATCGCCATCGCCGCCAACAAAATGGAGGATTGGGCCGCCAATACGAACGCTCAATTCCTCTCAGGAAAGTATCCTGCAGACGGAGGTGACGCTATCGCCGCTGGTTCGTGGCAGACCGATGCCACCTCCAGCGCTGCCGGTAACAAGCACTGGCGACACTCCTCTCCCGGAAGCAATTATCCCTCCAATGCGGAAGCAACTCGCTTGGTCTATGCTCGTTACATGACCGGAAATTCTTGCGACACCGATGCTACGGACCCCGGATTGACACAGGTCTACCAAGCCTACTTGTGCCGTGTTCTCTTCTATTCCAACGAATTTGTGTCCAGTCAATTCCACATTCAAGCATGGGGTAGCATGGCCGCTGGTGACAGCGTTTCGATGGAGTTGTGGCGCGGCTCTGGCAACATCAACGACCCCTACGAATCCATCTCTTGGGACATTTCTCAAGGTAACCCAAGCGCTGCACCAGGACAGTGGACCAACCTCTCTTGGGACCCCCAAGAGACATGGCTGCAAATTCCAAACCTTGCCAATCCGGATGTGTTCCTTGGTGGAAACTCATACGCCTTTAGCATCCTTTTCT
The DNA here is from genome assembly GCA_038124565.1 of Candidatus Poseidonia sp. Lineage (GTDB taxonomy): Archaea > Thermoplasmatota > Poseidoniia > Poseidoniales > Poseidoniaceae > Poseidonia. The sequence continues at coordinate 9,778 of JAYPCE010000038.1, read as the reverse complement.
CCTCAGACAGCAGCGTGGCCAGCGAAGGCTTCCACGTTGACGACTTTGTCCACTTTGGCGTGAGTCGAGTCACCGATTACACCGTTGACCTTCAATGTGACAATCCTCTCAACGGCTACACAGTGGCGCCCAACCAAATGGCTTCCCTCCACTGTTCGTTGACCAACAACGGGTATGCTCCAGCAACCATTCGTATTCAGACCAACGTCACGAACGCCTCATGGATGGCCCCCTATCCCATCATCCGATTGGACATTGAGGGCAGCAGCAACCACGGCACCAACGTGATCATCCCGCCCATTGGCGCTGGTAAGACCATTGAAATTTGGGCCAACCTCACCGTTCCTGCAGGTGCCGATGTCCAGCAGCAGATTTGGAACCTCTGGCTGAAGGATGCGAGCAGTGCTCAACTCGGTGAAAAAGCGAGATTGACCATGGACCTCGCCGTAAGTGAACAATTCAGCGTCGCATTGACCTCTACGGTCCCGTTGGTGGCTGCCACCATTGAGCCGAACGATTATGGCCACGTGAATTTCAGATTGCAAAACACGGGTAATCGTGATGCTGCATTCAATCTCGCAACCACGTTCTCCGACAACTCGGGTTGGATGGCGCTCATCGAGAACGAAACGGGTGTCGTGAAGCAAAACCCCATTACGCTTTACAAAGGCGAGCGAGTGGACTTGGTGCTGAACATCTCTTCTCCAGAATTGGCGAATCCTGGTACCGTTTCCTTCAACTTGAGAGCAACCTGCCCTTCCTGCAGCACCGCCTTGTTTGGAACCGATGTCTTGGTTCGCAACCTTGAGGTGCCGGTCATTCGCGATGTGCAACTTGTCACAGAGGAGAACACCTTTACGAGCGCTGCAAATGGCATCGCCAAATCGATTTACCTCTCCTTGTTTAACCTCGGCAACGACGATGAGCAATACGACCTGAGCCTCACGCAAAGCAACTGGCGATTGCAGGCCTCCTTGGCCGCTGACCAATCTCCTGTGCTGGATGCATGGGACGGTGAGTCAACGGTTGTTGTGAGTTTAGCCAATCCTGTTGGTCTCAACCCCGGCTACTACTCCGTGACGGTCACGGCCACAAGCGTGGACGATGCTTCTGTGTCGGCATCGGTTGAATTGATTATCCAAATCTTGGAGACGGCCGCAGTCTTTGTCTCCAACGAGGAGACTGGTCAATCCTACATCCCTGGTGACCTTCCTCAAACGATGTCCTTTGAGGTGCGCAACGACGGTAACAACCCTGATACCTTCGCCATGAGCCTCGATATCCCCAACGGGATGATTGCCCAATTCACCAATTTGGTGAACGGCAACACGCCAGAGATAGAAGTTGGCTCGAGTTACAACGTATCGGTTGAATTTTCCTTCGTTGAAGGGACGGAGGGCGACCTCACGCTGACGGTCATCGCCACCAGCAACAGCGATAGCAGCATCAGTGCAAGCGGTCAAGCCACCTACCTCGTCGGTTCTCAAGACTGGCTGCGCATCTTCGCCATCCAACCGTTGACCATTTCTGAAGAAGGCGAGTACGAAGTGAACATTCGCATCGTCAATCAGTACACCACCGGACAGCGCGTGGTCATGGACCTCGACGCCAGCGAATCCAATTCATGGTTCCAATCGTCCATCGCACGACTTGACAAGGATTTCACCCTCGGCATCGGGGAAACGAAAGAAATCACCCTTACGGTTGATGTGACGGAAACCACGCTGAAGAACTTGAACGGCGATACATTGACCGTCAACTTGACCGTTTGGGCACGCTCCGAAACGGTCAGCGACGCAGCCAACGCCGTTCTTCAAGTGACCCTTGTGCGCATGGCATCGGACACCACGACCTCTGGTGACGGAGCCGAGGGTGGTCTACCGATTGAAGAAATCGCCCTCTGGGCTGTGTTCATTCTCGTCCTTGCTGGAGGCGTGCTTACCGTTTTGATGATTATGCGTGGCGAGGAAGAGGAAGACGATGAGTATGCCAAGTGGGGCGAAGACGGCTATGAAGACAGTCTCTCTGCTACCTACGGGGCAGTTGCCTCCGCACCATCGGTTCCAATGGCTATGCCAACGCCTCAACCGGCGGCTCCAGTTCCTGTAGCACCTGTTGTCGAAGACAGCATGCCGCCGCTCCCTGCAGGTGGTTTGCCCGAAGGCTGGACCATGGAACAATGGAAGCACTACGGCCAACAATGGTTGGACCAGAACCAATCCTGAGCGCTTTGTTGACTTCACGCTGAGCAAGCGTAGGGTTCAAGATGCACGCGACCTCGCCAAACATGCCGGAGGCCATGAACATGTATGGAAACGGACAAGCGCCCATCTTCATTCTCAAGGACGGAACACAACGCACGCGAGGTCGTACGGCCCAATCCAACAACATCGCGGCTGCCAAAGCCGTATCGGATGCGGTTCGTTCCACGCTCGGCCCCAAAGGCATGGACAAAATGCTCGTTGATTCCATGGGCGATGTCGTCATCACCAACGACGGAGCTACCATCCTCAAGGAAATGGATATTGAGCACCCAGCGGCCAAGATGATCATTGAAGTCGCAAAAACCCAAGAGCAGCACTGCTACGATGGAACAACATCGGCAGTGATTTTGTCGGGAGAGTTGCTGAAGCGAAGCGAGGATCTTATCGAGCAGAACGTTCACCCCACTGTCATTTGTGAAGGCTTCCGCCTAGCCGCTGAGCGAGCCATCGGATTGCTTGAGGGACACGGCATTTCCACCGAAAACGATGCTGCTGTGCTCCAAGAAGTGGCCAAGACGGCGCTCACTGGAAAGTCTGCAGGTGCTGTGAAATCCTTCATGGCCGACATTTGTGTTCGAGCCGTCAACGCCGTTGGGGTGATTGAAGACGGGGAACGTCTTGTTGACCTCTCCGACATCAAGGTGGAAAAGCGCCAAGGTGGTTCAATCAAAGATTCTACCCTCATCGATGGGATTCTGCTTGACAAAGAGCGCGTGCATGCAGGTATGCCACGAAGCATCAGCAACGCCAAAATCGCTTTGGTCAACTCAGCCATTGAAGTCAAGAAAACCGAAGTGGACGCAAAAATTCAGATCACGGACCCCAACCAGTTGGCGTTGTTTTTGGAAGAGGAAGAGAATTACATTCGCAACTTGGTCAACACCATTGAAGCGGCTGGAGCCAATGTGTTGGTCTGCCAGAAGGGCATTGATGAATTGGCCCAACACTACCTCGCAAAGAAAGGCATTTTCGCGATTCGGCGAGCCAAGAAATCAGATATGGAAGCCTTGGCGAAGGCCACGGGTGGTTCCATCATTACGAATTTGGAAGACATGACGGGTGAAGACCTCGGTTCAGCCGCTCGTGTTGAAGAGAAGAAGATTGGCGATTCCGACATGACCTTCGTGACAGGCTGTCCAGAGGCAAAGTCCGTCTCAGTCTTGCTTCGCGGAGGAACTGAACACGTCGTTGACGAAATTCGTCGGGCCTTTGATGACGCTGTTGGCGTTGTTTCGGTGGCCTGGGAAGACGGTGCGGTGTTGACCGGAGGCGGCAGTGTCCTCGCGGCTTTGTCGCGAGACTTGCGAACCTATGCCGAAACGGTTGGAGGACGAGAACAGATGGCCATCGAAGCCTTTGCTTCTGCTTTGGAAATCATCCCTCGCACCCTCGCAGAAAACGCCGGGTTGGACCCAGTGACGACACTCATTGAACTGCGCAAAGCCCATGCTGACGGTCAAACCCATGCAGGCATCAATGTGTACGAAGGCGGCGTCGTTGACATGAAAGAAGCCAACGTGGTTGAACCGCTTCGTGTCGTGGAGCAGGCCATTCAATCAGCGACTGAAACGGCCATCATGATTCTTCGTATCGATGATGTCATCTCTTCCAAGGGCGTCCCAATGGACGACGGCATGGGGGACATGGGCGACTTCAACATGTGATGGCTTCGTGCTACTTTTTCATGGAAAAAACGAACCACGGAAGCCCCGTTTGCTCGTGGGCCGATAATAACCTTCAAAGGCCACTCAAGGCTGGAGAAGAACGCCCACAGTGCGTGAGCATGAGGTTGTCCCATGGCAGTTGTCGCAAAAGTTTGGATTGATGATGACTGCATCACTTGCGATGCGTGTCAGGACATCTGTCCAGAGGTGTTTGAAGTCACGGAAGAATCCTCGCAGATTTTGGCCGCTGTTCGAACCGATGGCGTCTTTGACCGCAACCTCGGGGGTTCGCCACTGGCAGGAAACATCGGTGCTGAGTTGGGCGACATCATCCTTGAAGCAGCTGAAGCCTGCCCCGTTGAGGTCATCAAATTTGAACTCGTGGGCGAAGGTGATGGTGACGCTTCTGCCGAAGCGGCTCCCGCCGAAACAGAAGCAGCAGCGCCAGCCGCTGTTGCAGCCGTTGCCCCCGCTGCTGGTGCGTCAGAGGCCCTCAATGCCGTCATGGGTGGTGACCGCAGCCTGAACATTCTCTTTGGTTCTCAAACCGGAAACGCAGCGGGGCTCGCAGAAAAGACAGCGAAATTGGCTGCGAACTACGGGCTCGAGGCCAGCGTCATCGACATGGACGGATTTGACCCCGCTCGTCTCGCCTCCATGAAGCGTGTCATGATTATCACCTCAACATGGGGTGAAGGCGAGATGCCCGATAACGCCGACGGCATGTGGAATGCGATTAACGCAAACGGTCCTGCCCTTGGCGGCGTGCATTTCTCCGTCTGCGCCATAGGCGATACATCGTACGATGAGTTCTGTAAGGCGGGCCACGATTGGAACAACAAACTTGCTGCTTTGGGAGGCAGCGAAGCCTTCCCAATTCAGGAGTGCGATGTTGACTTTGAGCCACCTTGGAAACGTTGGGTGGCCGAGGCTCTGCCACGCTTGGCCTGCGTTGACGCTTCCGGCACGCTCCAAGTTGAGTTGTTGGACGAAATGAAGGCATACGGCGCCGGCGACGAAGACGAAGGCGTTTCTGGCGACTTTACCCCCGGCGTGGTCGTTCGTGAGGACATTACCATCACGCTTGAGGTGTTCCGATATTGCCCAGAGGCCGCTGAATCCGGCTGGGATACCCTCACCTGCGCCGTTCCGGGTCACGCTTCCTTGGAAGACCTCTTGTTGACCATGCAGCGGGACATTGACGGAAGTCTTGCCTTCCGCCGCGGTGGGGCAGCTGGCACACCGACCACAGGTGTGCGTGTCAACGGCCGAATCGTCTTGGCCGATGCGACCATGGTGGGCGATGTTGTCAGCGACGGTGGGCGCCTCCGTATTGAACCTCTACCAGGACACCCTGTGGTTCGCGATTTGGTCGTTGACACCAGTCGGTACGAGAGTCACCGAAGCCGTGCTGAGCCATGGATGCGGACCGACCCACGTGAAGGAGAGCGTTTGCCTTCCGGTAAGGCGATGGGCACCATGGAGCCCGCATCAGCAACGGCTTTGCATCAAGCGGGAGATGTGCTTTCCTTCCAACTGGTTCAGGCCATGTCCGATACCCTGCCTCACGACCCGCATTACGAAGGTCCCGGCGTACACTTCCAGCAGTGGTTGCGGGTGCTTGACCCACGAACGTCCGAGCAACAACGCCGCACCATCATGACCTCTCTACAAGAGAAAGACGGGGTGTGGTCCGAAGCCGACCATGCCAGCCTTATGCGCTACGGTGAGGACGGTCGCTTGGCTGCTCGCGCCTTGAACGAAGCTCGCGGAGCCTTGCTCAACCAGCACCGATATGCTGGCAAACAAGGTCGTCTGGTGAAGTGGTACGGCCGCAGCGTCAAGTGGTCGGGCAACGTCAACGAAACCACCCTTTACCGCCAAGTGCTCGGCCCTCTCGGCTTGGTCAGCAACATCTTCAGCGGCGTTTCCGCACGGATGGCTTTGGCCTTCACGCGCAACGGTGGCCCACCGATTCGGAGTTTGCAAGCCTTACTGGTTCCGCCAGCAGGTCTCGGCCGCATTCCAAAGATGATCAACGGCAAAGTGGAAGACTATCATGAGGTGGTCAGCCTCTTCAACGAAATTGACCAACGGTTCTGAGGTGAGAGGATGGCGAAGATAGCATACTATCCCGGAAACGTCGCTCGTGCAGGCGCTTACGAGGTTGAGGACTGCATTCAACCCTTGTGCAAGGCACTCAACATCGAGTTGGTTGAATTGCCTCGGGCCAGCAGTGATGGAGGCAACGTCATCAAACAGGCCACGCCAAAATTGCAAGATGCGCTCGTTGCACGCAACCTCGCTCTCGCTGAAGCCAAAGGGTTGGACATCATGACCACCTGCGCCACGAGTCACGGCATTATGTGCAACACGGCAGACGACATGAAGCGGGACCCCGTTTATGCGAGCAACATCAACAACCTCGTTGCGCGCACGTCTGGTGTTGAATACACAGGCGAGACCCAATCGCGTCATCTCTTGCATTACTTGGTGGAAGAAATCGGGCTCGAGGCCGTTCGCGACGCTGTAAAAAATCCCCTGAACATGAAGGTCGCTGCCTACTATGGCCCAGACATGCAGCGCCATGGGGCTTGTGCTGGTGATGACCCTTTCATGCCCACCTACATGGAACAACTCATTGAGGCCTTGGGTGGCACGCCGGTTGATTACGACTCAAAATGCATGAGTGTTGGCTCAACATCGATGTTGACGTTGGAAGATTCCTCCTTGGCCATGACCGCAGCGGTCCTCTCCGACGCCATCGATTCCGGTGCCGAACTCGTGGTGAGTGCCTGTACGGTTTCTCACATCAACTTGGATTCCTATCAGTCAAAAGCTGGGCGAGTCTCAGGCAAGTTCACCGCCGTTCCAGTCTGTCATCTCTCTGAAATGGTCGCCTTTGCGCTCGGGTATTTTCCGGACCGCCTCGCACAGTTGCGAACCAGAGTTCGCCTCATCGGCTCTTGAGTTCTCCATGGAGTAGGTCAAGAACAGCTGCTGCCTGTTCGGGAAGACAACCTGACCGTTCCATGATCCGACTGATGTTTGCGCTCATCAGCCCTCCCAAGTCGGGCGAAAAAGCAGCGAACACTTCGTGTAAATCTGGCCGTTGGGCTGTGATTGGTTCAAGAGCGTAGTCAAAACAACGTTCAAGATGTTCTTGCCCTGAATCGAGCCATGGATGGGTCTGTTCAGGGTTTGCTTGAATGGCATCAATCTCCATTGCTGCCGTCGTCAGTCGCTGGGCCATGTTAGCATCATCGCCATCCTCTTGTTCAACAAAACGATGGAGGCGTTCCAAGGCATCATGTTCCCGTTTTGCTGCCACGGCTAGGAAGTGCGCTGCTTCTTGCGCATCTTTGACCATCATCACGGGTAGGCCGAGTTCTAATGTTACATGAGCCAAGGCACCGAGAACCGCATTGGGGTGGAGCCCATAACTAGATTCGCCTCCTGTTTCTATCAATAACAATGGTCGTCGGGCGCTGATTTGCAAGCTTCTGCACTGGCTGAGCAAGCGACCACTTTTGATGGAAGCCAACAGGTCACGGGCTGTTTTCCGTTCGATCAAGACGCGTTCTGAGAGGCGGACATCGCCGTAGGGCAGACGGGTAATCATCGTGTTGAATCCCAATCCATGCAAGTAACCAGGCAGTGAAGATTGACTTTCTCGATGGTCAATTTGAATCACGCTTGAATGGCCTTGGACGGTGTTGAGCGCCATGATTTCCTGGTCTGCAGCGTTCAGAATCAAGGTGGTCTCGTGAAGGGTGACCGAGGGAGGTTCGGTCGATGTGGGCCGTGTTTCATATTGGAACAGTGCCGATTGTTGCTTTGGCCGCAACTGCTCGGGTGTCAATGGGGCAGCGGTTTGGTTTGAGCGACGTGGGGCGACGCGTACCGGTTGTGTTTGCTCTTTGGTGACCTGTCGTTCTTCCTTGAGGCGATGTACTTCAGCCTCAAGGTAGGCTTTGGCAGACAGCGCCTCGTCTCCTTCAACGACCGAGAAGGCGTGAAGCACTTGGTGGTCCACATCATAGGATTCTTTGAACGTCTTTTGGTCGAGCAATCGTTCAAGCAGTTGGTGCATGTTGGCTTCTTGACGTTCAGATGCGCGTTGAACATAGGCATCTCTTGTCTCGTTGGTCACCAACATGTGTACTGAACCTGCCCGTTGACGGGCAGTCCGACCTCTTCGCTGAATGGCTCGCACTGCACTTGGTACTGGCTCGTACAGAACCACCAAGTCCGCTGAAGGAACATCCAATCCTTCTTCACCAACCGATGTGGCGACCAAGATGTTGATTTCACCCGCGCGAAAGCGGTCAAGTTGAGCCAATTGTTCCTTTTGCGTCATGCCTTTCTGGCTTCCACGGGATGATTGACCGATGAACACATCCGGCATCAGCCCCTCATGAGGGCTGAGGAGTTCCACCATACGATGGACGGAATCCCTGTATTCTGTGAAAATCAACACCTTCCCGTCTGGTTTTTGCTGTAATTCTTGTCGGACGAGGGACTCTACCAGAGCACTCTTTGGGTGCAACTCTTCAAGGTCTTTTAGAGCGAGACGCAACTGGTGGACAACGGGAAGTGCCAGCATTCTGTTCGTTTTCCTGCCAGAACGCCCTTCTTCTTCAGCACGGTCAAGAAATCCTTTGGCGACGCTGGTCCCTTGGGTTTGCAGTAAATTCATCAAAATGTGAAGGCGACGCAAATCAGCAATGCGCCTTGCAGCGTCATATCCACGAACATCGCGTAATTGAATCGCCCGGCTGGCACTGAGTTGCGCTTTCTCAATATCGCTGGTTCCTATGTGTTCTTTCGGAGCCAGAAATCCAAGTCGTTGAAGATGTGCAACCTCATCGTCAAAATGGGATTGCAGTGGTGCCAACAATGTACTCAAAGTCTCCGGAATCTCCAGGCGGTGAATGTGAATGGTCATGTCAACATCGTAGGCCTGCATCAGAGCCTCCCCACGTTTTGACAGGTCAAGATTGTGGACATTCAGGTTGTTTCTTACTTGAGATATGTGTTGGAGGTTGGCCCCTGGACTGGCAGTTGCAGCGAGTACCCTTCCTTCTGGATTTGCTCTCTGGTAAAGCGTTCCCACCTGAGCATATGCGTGGTTGCCGGTCGCATGATGGGCCTCATCCATAATCAACAGATCCACGGTTGAGAGGTCGATGATGGCGTTCATTGCATCGTTGCGAATCACTTGTGGCGTGGCCATCACGATGGTTGCTTGGTCCCACAAAGCTTTGCGCTGTTCAGGCGCTGTATCTCCTGTATAGGTGATGATGCGCTCAGCGTCAATGTTCAACCGTTCTTTGGCCATCGTGCACTGTTGGTCAACAAGCCCAGTGGTGGGGGCAACCAGAACGATTTTGTTCGCACCTCGCCGTAAAAATTCAGCCATAGCCATCCATTCGACAGCGGTTTTTCCAAAACCAGTCGGCATAACCATCAGGGTTGAAAACGTGAGAATGCGCTCCAATGAGCGCAGTTGATAGGCTCTGGCCTCGATTCCCTCACGGAGAAACTCGTGGACCACTTGAGCCATGCATCCTACCTTTGGTCTAGGGTTCAAAAGGATGATGTGGGCCTCTCGTGCCGAATAGGTTGAACTGAAAGGTATGAAAAACTGAGAAATGTTTGAAGACCTCCAATGGCCATGGCGTCACACGCAATCCCTCGGCGACGTGTACCGAACCGCATATATACAGGAGGTCAGTCGGAGGGGTGCTCAAAGGTGAGTAGCCAGACACAATGGGCCATCCCCAGAGGACCCCAACTGGCCGTTCCCCGCTCGTGGGAATGAGCCTCCGTGTCACGGCTTCGACGCTG
>JAYPCE010000037.1:0-17395 GCA_038124565.1 Candidatus Poseidonia sp. | reverse complement strand
TGTCGGTTCTTCGCATTGACGATGTTCTTTGGGCAAAGCAGGACCCCGCCATTCCTGACCTGCCTCAAGATGAGTAAGGTATCCACCTTTTGAACGATATAATCCACTTCTTCAAATATGTAATGAGTCGGGCTAAGATTGATGCCAAACAACACCGTTCCCGTCGGCATTGACGATATCGCCATTCACTTTCCTCGTTTGTACATGGACATGAAGGAATTTGCTGATCTGCGAGGTGCAGATTATGGTAAACTCAACAAGGGTTTGGGCTTGGAGGCTATGGCCATCCCCGACGTGCACGAAGACACCGCCACCATGGGTGCCATGGCGGTAATGCAACTCATCGACCGCAACGGGCTCAATCCTCGGGACATCGGCCGCATGTATCTCGGCACGGAATCGGCACTTGATGGAGCGAAACCCACAGCGACGTATATTGTCGATATGTTAACACAGCGTTACGCTGAACGGTTCGGAGATGACTGCTTCCAAACCTGCGATGTGGTCGACATGACCTTTGCCTGCATCGGCGCAGTTGATGCACTGCACACAACACTCGACTGGGTGGCTCGCTCCGATGTCCATGAAGAGCGCATGGGTATCGTCATTTTCTCGGACAACGCCAAGTATGCATTGGAATCTTCAGGAGAATACACGCAAGGCGCTGGAGGCGGTGCGTTGCTCGTTCGACGGAACCCCCGTCTTCTTGAGATCCCAGACTGCATCGGTGTTTCCACAACACCCGTTCACGATTTCTTCAAACCACGACGCGAAGTCACGATACGGTCGGTAATTTCCAACGTCCTTCAGTTGGCACAGGAAGCAGGGCAAACTGTCAAGAAAGGCTTGGTTGAACGCATGATTCGCCACCTTCCGAAGTCCACAGTCCGTAAATTAGGTATTTTTGCACACGGGGAGGAAAAGGTGAACGTACACCGAGACGACCCAGTGTTTGACGGCCAGTTTTCTAATCTCTGCTACCAAAACGCAGTTCGACAAGCCTTCCATGATTTTCGAAACAAGGCCGTTCGTCGAGGCCGTATCAACCTTGAAACGGACCAACCATTCACAATACAGTGGGAACGCATCATCATGCATTTGCCCTACGCCTACCAAGCCAAGCGTATGTTCCCCGATGTGTTTAGACACGACAGGAAGGACACCCCGATGTGGCAGGAAATCATTGGGGACATCGGTGAAATGCCCCCTGAACCCAGCGATCAAAGCACGGAATCCTTGGCGGCGTGGGAAGTTGAAAAGGACGCCTACAGGAGGGCCATCTCCAAAACGGCCCAGTACACTGCGTTTCATAGCAGCCGAATTGAGAAAGGCCAACGTGCCAGCAGTTTGATCGGCAATCAATACACCGGGTCTATTTTTCTCGCCTTGATGTCCACGTTCGAATCGGACCTCGAGGACAACTCCAACCTGGACAATGCTTTGTTTGGCATGTGCGGTTACGGTTCTGGCGCCAAGGCCAAAGTCTTCGAAGGACGGGTCAATCCAAGGTGGCGTGAAGTGGTCGCTGGCTGGCATTTGTTTGAACGCCTTGCTGCCCGTGTGGCCATTGACCACATCACCTACGAAAATCTGCACAAGGGCATACAAGGCACCAGCGTCATCGAACCACACGGTGAATTTGCCCTTGTGGAAATCGGGGACGAGGGCCTGGATGAAGGGGCTCGTAGGTACCGATGGGTCAAAGCCTAGGCCTCGAAATCAAGGACCACTTTTCCACATTGTCCCGACATCGCAAGCTGCATGCCTTCCTCAAACGCCGCAATGGGCATCCGGTGCGTAAGCACTTTCTCCACATCAATCGCCCTGCGCTCCATGAGTTCGTGCATGGTGTCCCATGTTGACCACATCTTTCGACCGTTGATGCCTTTGAGGTGGAGGTATCTGAACACAACGTCGTTCATCGGGACTTGGGGCATGGACTGTCCATAGACAGAGAGGATGTTGACATAACCACCCATGCGTGTGGAATGAATCGCATTGCTCAACGCTGAGGCTGAGCCTGAGAATTCACAACTGTTGTCAACGCCTCGGCCGTCTGTGGCTTCAAGAATCGCAGCGACAATATCATCATCTTTACCAAGCACCACATCGGCCCCCAATTGTTTAGCGAGGTCCATCCTGTAGCGGTTGTCCCAGTCCACGGCGATCACCTTGGTCGCTCCCATGGCTCGGGCGGCATTCACGGCAAACAAGCCAATGGGGCCCAACCCGTGTATAGCAACCGTTGCCCCCTCAATTGGACCGCCAGTAAGGGTATGGATGGCGTTGCCAAGAGGGTCTTGCACCGAAGCATGACCCGGGTCCAACCCTGTGGGAACATGCCGCGCATTGATGGCTGGAACGACGAAAAATGGGGCAAAGGCGCCGTGACGATGCACACCAAAGATAGAGCCATTTTCGCAAACATGAGCGTTGCCTTCATCACAACGTGGACAACTCCAACAGGCCAAGTGGCACTCCACGGCGATATGGTCCCCAACCGAATGCGATACCACACCCTCGCCGACAGCCACCACAAGGCCGCTGGTTTCATGGCCGGTCACCGTGCCCAACGGAACATTTGACCGACTCCATTCGTCCCATTTCCAAATATGGATATCTGTACCGCAAATAGAGGTTGACTGTGTTTTTACTAACACTTCCCCCGGACCGGGAATCGGAACCGGGTGGTCTTCAAGGGAAAATCCGCCTTCCTCGTTCTTTGATTTGGTCCACGCTGTCATGGTTGCAGGTATGGCCGCCATGACATTCCCTCGCAGGAGAAATGATGACGGCGCCTTTTCATCCTTCGCACATGATGTCTTGCTGGTTTTGGAGCAAAAACAAAATCACAATGGCTTCGGTATATTGATTAGGGAGGCGCGACGGCCTCAAATCCCGTTGATGGTACAATGAAGTACGTCGTAGTCAGCGGGGGAGTGCTTTCCGGTCTCGGAAAAGGTGTGACTGCGAGTAGCATTGGCGTCTTGCTCAAAAGCGCTGGTCTCCGAGTGACTTCGATCAAAATAGACCCGTACCTCAACAGCGATGCTGGAACCATGTCGCCGTTTGAACATGGGGAAGTCTTTGTTTTGGACGACGGTGGAGAGGTCGATTTGGACCTTGGAAATTACGAACGGTTCCTTGACATCAACCTGTCAAAGGACAACAATTTGACCACAGGCAAGGTCTACGCCAAGGTCATCGAAGCGGAACGACGTGGCGACTACCTTGGAAAAACCGTTCAGGTGATCCCCCACATCACCGATGCCGTACAGGACTGGATCGAAGAAGTCGCCGCCCGTCCAGCAGACGGGAGCGGTGAAACACCTGATGCCTGCATCATTGAACTCGGGGGAACCGTGGGTGATATTGAGTCTGCACCGTATGTTGAAGCCCTTCGCCAATTCCAATTCCGAGTGGGCAGAGAGAACGTTACGTTTGTCCATGTTTCACTGGTTCCCGTTATGGGACCTGTGGGGGAACAGAAGACCAAACCCACCCAGCATACCGTGAAGGAATTGAGGGGTTTGGGCATTTCTCCTGACATCTTGGTCTGCAGGTCTTCAGCCCCTTTGACCGAGGATACGAGGGAGAAGTTGGCGGCGTTCTGCCATGTCAAACCCAAAGCTGTCATGTCAACGCACGATGTGCCCAACATCTACCACGTGCCGTTGATGTTGCAGGAACAAGGCTTGTGCGACATCCTCGGTGTTGATTGCACGGCGACGGGGTTGCTCAAGCAATGGAAAACCATGGCGCATCACCTCGACACGCTCACCAAGGAAGTACACATCGCCATGGTGGGTAAATACACCGACCTTTCGGACGCTTACCTCTCAGTCATCAAGAGCCTTCAACATGCGGCCATGGCGGTGGACAGAAAGTTGGTCATTGATTGGATTGAAGCGAGTCATCTTGAGGACGATTGGCCCGTCAAAGAACACAAGCAAGCATGGGATGTACTACGAGCAGCCGATGGAATCCTGGTACCCGGAGGCTTTGGAGACCGAGGTATTGAAGGAAAAATCTTGGCTGCACATCATGCACGCACCAACCAGGTGCCGTATCTGGGCATTTGCCTTGGTCTTCAAGTAGCCACGATTGAATTCTGCCGAAATGTGTTGGGCATGACCGGCGCGAATTCTACTGAATTTGAAGACAACCCTCAACATGCTGCCGTGGTATTCATGCCTGAAATCTCGAAAACCCATCTTGGTGGCACCATGCGCCTGGGAAGTCGGCCCACGTTATGGCAGTCCGACGGCTCCAAGATTCGAGCGCTTTATGGGGCTGGAGATGCGGTGGATGAGCGACATCGCCACCGCTATGAAGTCAACCCAGACCTCATTGAACGCATTGAGGAGGCTGGCTTGGTGTTCGTCGGCAAGGATGAATCCGGGCAACGTTGTGAAATCTTTGAACTCAATGGCCATCCCTACTATGTTGGTGTTCAGTTTCATCCCGAGTTTAAATCGCGTCCTGGCAGGCCAAGCCCACCATTTTTGGGGCTCTTGCAAGCGGCTTCAATGCGAAGATGACCAAAATCATTGCACACGCTTCAGGTACTCTTCACCGTAGTGTTGCCACTGTTCCATGGACCAGCCTGCAGGCAATCCCTCTGGCGGTAGGGGAGGCATCGTCGGCTGTATCGCCAAAGAAGGTGCAGCAAGCGGTTGCGGGACAGACACCAAATCCTTTGGCAGTTGATGTTCAAGCAACGACTGTGTCGGGATGGTTTCCTTTTTCCGAAGCGCAACGAAAGCAAAGGCAGAACCAGCCCCAAGCAGCAACACGACCGCCAGCCATGTGGTCAGAGATACTCGGTCAATGAAGGTCAATTCACTCCGTGCAGCATCCTCCGGATAAGCATCGTTTTGGTCCGATACTCCATCATCATCGCTGTCCAAACAACCGATTCTATCTTTGCTTGAAGTACCGGCCACATCCGGACAGGCGTCGGTGTCGGAGAGGTTTTGTTGGTCAGGGAAGCCATCACCGTCGGCGTCACTCCAACGCTGAGCATCGGCAACATAGGCGTCGCCTTCGTCGCTCCACCCATCACCGTCGGTGTCGAGGCAACCCCAGCGGTCAAGCGTTGAAGTTCCAACTTCCTGAGGGCAAGCATCTGGCTGGATGCCCATTGAAGCATCGCCGTAGCCGTCACCATCGCTGTCGATCCATTGGCTGCTGTCCTCAGGGAACGCATCCATCGCGTCTGAAACGCCATCGCCGTCACCATCCACACAACCCAGTTGCCCTCCTACGCTTGAGGTACCGAAGACCAACGGGCAAGCATCGGGCATCAAACCCTCCTCGTTGTCGCCGTAACCGTCCCCATCGACATCCGACCATTGTGTGAGTTCCAAGGGAAACGCATCTGCGCCGTTCTCAACCCCAAAATCCTTTGACGGATTTGAATACCCATCACCATCGGTATCAGGACAACCAAAACGATCGATGGTTGAGTTTCCCGCCAAACCCGGGCAGGCATCTCCATCATCTCCGTTCAGTTCATCACCAAACCCATCTTCATCGGTATCAGTCCATTGCGTTGGATTCTCAGGATACACGTCCTCCACATCGGCCCACTGGTCACCGTCCGAATCGACACAGCCAACATACATGCCCTCGGAAGCGGTTCCGGCTTCGGTCGGACAAAAGTCGATATCGTCAGCGTACCCGTCATTGTCATCATCGGTGTCCTCGGTAGCGTCCTCACAGCCGTCTCCATCAAGGTCGCTGAGTGAATTGGATTGGAAGGTTAGCGGGCTGGTGGGGCAGGCATCGTCTGCGTCGAGGACATCGTCATTGTCATCGTCTTCATCTTCGGAGGCATCAAGGCAACCGTCACCATCAAAATCGGATTGAGGCGTGCTCGGCGTGTTGGTCACACCCTTTGGACAGTCGTCGTCGTCGTCAGAACGCCCGTCGTTGTCGTCGTCTGCGTCTTCGCCAAGGTCATAGCAACCATCGCCGTCATGGTCGGTGGAAGGGGTTGATTTCCAGTCGCCAAGGCCGAATTCACAGTCGTCATCAGCCTCAAGCACACCATCGCCGTCCCCATCGTTGTCGCAGACATCGCCAACGGAATCTCCATCATAATCGGACTGGTCAGCGTTGACAACGTCGGGGCAGTTGTCTTGGCTATCACGGACATGGTCGCCGTCTGCGTCTGCGTAGGGGTCAAGGCGGACCACTCTGTCCAACGAACCATCGACATAGTAGAGGGCTCCGTTCGGCCCAATTTCGAGCCCCATGATGCTCAAGGCTTGCGTTTGAACGATGGTGTTGAGTGAAGCTGACTTTCCGTTTGTGGCGAGGTCAAAGGCCCAAATGCTGTTGTTGCCGTTTGCACTGACAAACAGGCGGTCTCCGTCAAGAGCAATGCCGCTGGGTCGTGACAAACCCGTTGACAGAACGCCGAATTCTCTTCCAGTGACGGCAGAATACTCTTGCAACGGCTCCAACCGAGACCCGTGATTCATCATGCTGGATGTACTGACCGATGTGTCGTCGGTGTTCACCCAAAGCACGCGATTATTACCGGTGTCGGCAATGTACAGTATCCCGTTGCTCTGGTCCATAATCATGTGGCCAGGAACGCCGGCATAACGAGAAAGAGAGATGTCGGTGTGACGTCGCACAATGCCGTCGGAATGGTCGTCTTCTCCAGTATCGTGGTCCTGCTGGAAGTCGTAGTACACCAGATTTCCATAATAGCCATCAAAATACCAGTATGCGTTTCCGGAATCGTGAGCAATGCCCATCCCGTTCGGTGATTCATGAAGCATGTCGGTGTGACTCCCGAGAAGCCCATCGCTCTGATGTTCACGAGCAAAGTGAGACAGCGAAGAAGGCCACAGGGCGGGACCCATGAAATTGTTCGGACTGCCCTGCCCGTTGTACGTGTTTCTTGACTCTTGGGCAGTTCCAAATTGGTAGTCAAACTCACTGTTGTACGATCCAAAGGCAATGGCGCTCACCTCTTCCATGAAGTGATTCCTGTAGGCATCCAATCGCTTTTCGGAAGTTTGACTCGAAGTTCCGGTTTCATGAACGATGACCATGCTGTCGTCGGCCCTGTTGACGATCCACAGTTCATCACTTCGTGTTGCCCCAGGGTGGAATTCGAGGTCGCGCGGTTCGTTGAGCCCATCGGAACTTGAGGCGATGATGGTTTCATCAAACCCCGTACCAAATTGTGGGACCAGGTCACCGGAATGCGTTGGTTTCACCTCTGGGCTGTCATCCAGCATCATGGAACCTGTATGAGCGAAGGAAGGGATGAAGAAGAGTGCAACGACAATGACCACGAGACGATGGTGCATGTAAAGTCAATTTAGGGCATTTTTGTTAAGGGTTTGCCTGTCCACTAAGACGCAAGTGTCGAGCTGGAGTTCAATCCACGATGCCATGGCCGATGAAAAGCAGCACCACGGCCAGCACGGACATCGCCCGTTGCATGTGAAGTAACCTTGCTCCTTTTCGAAACTCCTTCGGTGGCCACTTCATTTGCAGGAGGTATCCACTGACGACAAGGACCCACAAACAAGCCATGGCAAACCAAAGCGTCCAATGCCACTCCAAGACAAAGCCGTGCACGGTGCCAATCACCGCCATGCTCAATCCAATCCAGGTATGGGCCTTCATGTACCTACGGTTGAACACGCCGAGGGCTTGCTTGAACGCCCGTGGCTCTTTATTGAACAAGTCAGGTCCGTTGGTCCGCAACCACTTGAACAAAGGTTTCCAGAGCGCGATTGACAACGTTGCGATGAGCAGCACTTGGGCGACTTCACCCAGGCCCTCGGCCTCCATGCCGAGAACGGAGGCGTCCTCTCCTTCGTTGTCGTTGCCATCCCTGTCATCACCATCGGCAGTTGCAACAGGTCCAAGCAGCAAGGTAACGCAAAGCAGCAACACAAGCAGTTGAAGAGTGGGTTTTCCCATGCACGGCCGTCCAGCATACCATCTTTAACACCCGCGGTGTGATGTTGGTTGGTTTGGTCACTGGACGGACAAAAACCAGTGTGAAATCCACGAACGAACGCGTTGCACCGGGCATGACAGCCCACACCGGAATGCTGTTGTCATTGGTTGGATTCATTTTGGTTAAGCCATTGACTCACAAGGCCTGGCAAGAGTTCACCGGCTTTTCCAAGATGGACTTCATCAAAGGCGTAAAGATTCTGTGGCGGCTCCGCATTGACCAATACGGTATGAGCACCGACTTTTTTGGCTATATCAACCAAATCGGCAGCGGGTGTGACGTGGCCCGAACTGCCCACGACGATGAACACATCGCAGGCTTGTACGGCGGTGAAGATGCGCTCCAGTTGCATCGGTATTTCACCAAACCAAACGATGTCAGGTCGTAATCGTTGAGGGTCGCTGCAGCACGAGCAGCTGAGGAAATCGTCGCTGAAATCCTGCTCCGCCATGCGACGCTCAGAGCGGCCGCTTGCTTCACACCGAAGCATTTCCAGTTGCCCGTGCATGTGGAGTACATCTTGGCTCCCTCCTCGCTCGTGAAGGTCATCCACGTTTTGCGTAATCAACAAAAACTCATTGACATGTTGTTGAAGATCTGCCAGCGCGACATGCGCAGGATTTGGTTCAACCTCGTGCAACTGCCGACGACGAGCCTGATAAAACTCCCAAACCAAGGCCGGATTGGCCGCCCAACCTTCGGGTGTGGCCACCTCTTCAATCCGATGATTTTCCCACAATCCATCGTTATCGCGAAACGTTCGTATTCCCGATTCCGCCGAAATTCCTGCTCCAGTCAACACCACAACCCGTTGTTCTCTCATGAGGGCGAGGCGAACGCGACGGTATTTGAAATCACACGAGTGATGCATGCTTTGGTTGCATCACAAAATGTGTTTGGGAACCCAACTGTATCAAAGTTCAGCCACACGGAGAAGGCGGGTGGTGCGAAAACCCTGAAGGATTTTGATGAAACGTTTGGCTTGGAATTCAGCATCCAACGAATCATCCCCCGTATCAATGCGTACCGCCTCAAGACCGATCAATTTGGATGGTGTCGCCACGCCAAGGATGTTCTTGTGACCCACAAGGCGAAGGACGGCGGGCGAGAGTTGTAAATTTCCACGCCCGATGAGGAAGCCTTGTCCTCCCATTGGTGAAAGCAAAAGCAACAGCGGTCGTGCTGCACCGACTTCATCGACATGGGACTTTATCAGTTCCAATAATCCGGATTCGTTGAGGTCGTTGTGAACGGTGTGGCCAAGTTGCACATCGATACCCAACAAAGTCAATTCCAAACCGAGGTGCTCACCCATCCTGCGAAGGGTGCCGCCGCTGCCCCAAATGACCATCAAGTCCGGTTCGTCTTCAATCAACGCTCCGACATGATGGGCGAGCCCTTCGATGGTGTCTTCTTCACTCACTCGCTCGACCTGCTCCTTGGCTCCTTGCATGAACCTCGGGGAAGAAGGCGTCCATGCTTCGCCGTACATTCGCACCTTCCAAACGCCTTCTTGATAGATGGCTTCGTCTAAATCCATGACTTCGGTGATCGCAGTACGCAAGTCGCCCATGGCATAGGAAAGGGCCACTTCAGCCGCTGCTTTCGGCGTGGTAGCAAAGCAACCTGAATGCATTTTGACACCGCCAGGTACCCCGATAAGGGCCGTTTTTTGCGCCTCTTGACCCAGCGCTTCAAGGGCGTTCACGATGTCGCGGGTGGTGCCGTCTCCTCCAGCATAGAGAATGGCATCCACTCCTGCTTCCGTCAGTTCATTCACCAGTTGTGCCGTATCTTCCGCTTTGGTTGGGTTTGGCGTGGTACCTGTCCAAGCATGCGTCACCCATTCAGATGTCACCGATTCCGCCCATGTTGACCCCATACGTCCATCCCAACCAACGAGCGTGATGTGGACGCCGGTTCGATTGAGGGAGGAGGCCACAAGAGACGATAGATGGCTCAAACATTGGGCCATTCGTGGTCCAGCACGGTCTTCCGCTCCGGCCGCTCTCGCTTCATTCGCACGCCCATCGCTGCCTTTGAATCCCAATTTGCCGCCCAATCCAGCGTCGGGATTGACCACGATGCCGAGGCGCATGGGTCACGCTCGGGTCTCTCCCTCAAAAAGACCTGTAGGTGACAAGTTCCCGCTTTCGACGCGTCATGAGACCCGAGCATTCTTGAGCAACACCGTTCATGGCCTTCCATGAAAGGCCCACCATCCGACACCCCAAATTTGGACGACATCCTCGCCCGAGATTTTGCTGAGTTGAAGGTTGGAGAAGCCAACATCAGGACAGAAACCCCTCCAGAAGTGGCCCCTAAGGTGCAGGAAGAAGAGGTGGCTCCAATCGTCTACAACCAGCGAATTGATGCCGTTGAGGACCGTGAATCGTTTGCTGTCAAAGCCCCTGATTCCCCTACGAGTGATGAAGAGAAAACAAACAAAGATGCCCCCGCCATCACCGTGCTCAAATCGCCAACCACGCAAGAAGGCGACGACTTTGACGTTGATTGGTAGAACCCCCGTTGATGCTGCATTACGAGCGCGGGATTGATAGCGAGGGTTCAACCCCGTAGGGGTTGACGGGAGGTGTCAAGGATGACCATGATTCACATCACACTTCCCGATGGCACCGTAAACGAGTACGCTTCAGGCATCACGTGTGCTGAGGTGATCACCGATGCACTCGGGAAAAAACATGGGTGTTTGGCTGCGAAAGTGAACGGCGTAGAGTACGACATGGCCCATTCGCTCAACGAGTCGTGTGAGGTGGAAGGCATCCTCGCTGAGTCCGAAGACGGGCTTCACATTCTTCGTCATTCAGCAGCGCATTTGCTCGCACAAGCGGTCATGGAACTCTATCCGGGGGCCTTACCCACCATCGGCCCAGCTATTGACCGCGGATTCTACTACGACTTCGCCATGGAGCCCATCGCCGAAGGGGACCTCAAAACCATTGAGAAGAAAATGCAAGAGTTGGCTCGTCGCAATTTAACCGTTGAGCGGGTTGAACTTGACCAAGCAAGCCTCCGTGAACACTTCCTTGACAACCCGTACAAAATTGAAATCATCGACGATAAATTGGAAGCAGGCGATGGTTCTTCCATTTACAAACAAGGCGAATGGTACGACCTTTGCCTCGGTCCGCATGTGCCGAACACCTCCCGGTTGATGTTTGTGAAACTCACCTCCGTGTCCTCCGCCTATTGGCGTGGCGACCAAGACCGAGAACAATTGGTGCGAATCTACGGCTTGGTGGAACCGACCAAGGAAGCGCTGACAGCCACATTGCATCGCATGGAAGAGGCCAAGAAACGCGACCATCGGAAACTGGGCAAGGATTTGCAATTGTTTCACATCGACGAAGATGTTGGCCAAGGCCTCATTCTTTGGACGCCAAGAGGTGCTATCGTGCGTCAGGAACTCCAGGATTTCATTTCTTTCCATTTACGTCGCCAGGGCTATTCACAAGTCTTCACGCCTCACATTGGAAAACTTGACCTCTACCGCACATCTGGCCACTTCCCCTACTATCAAGAATCGCAATACCCACCTTTAGTGGAACGGGACTTGATGAAGAAATTGGCCGATGAAGGATGCAGTTGTGGTGAACTGTCCAACATGATGAACAAAGGCGAGATTGAGGGCTACATGCTCAAACCGATGAATTGCCCGCACCATGTCAAGATTTACGCGAGCCAACCACGCTCCTACCGTCAACTTCCATTGCGGTTGGCCGAATTCGGCACGGTGTATCGCTGGGAACAGTCGGGAGAAATTTCAGGGATGACCCGTGTTCGCGGCTTCACCCAAGACGACGCTCATCTCTTCGTCACCGAAGAACAACTGGCTGAAGAAGTGCTTGGGTGCATTGAATTGGTGCAAATTATCTTTGAAAAATTAGGCATGCACGATTATCGCGTCCGCGTGGGCTTGCGTGACCCTGACTCCGACAAGTATGTTGGCGAGCCCGCACGATGGGACAAAGCAGAGGAGGCGTGTCGGGCTGCCGCTGATTCACTGGGCGTCCCATGGTCAGAAGAGCAAGGTGAAGCGGCGTTCTACGGGCCAAAAATCGATTTTGTCGTCAAAGACGTGATTGGGCGAGAATGGCAACTTGGGACAGTCCAAGTGGACTACAATCTGCCTGAACGGTTTGACTTGACTTACAAAGGAAGTGACGGTGAGTTGCACCGCCCAGTGATGATTCACCGAGCCCCATTTGGGTCCATGGAACGATTTTGCGGCGTCCTCATTGAGCATTTTGCTGGTCGTTTCCCCACATGGCTGACACCAACCCAGTGCCACATCATCACCATCTCCGAGAAGCACAAAGCCTACGCTGACCACGTAGCCTCTACCCTCCGTTCAAACGGCGTTCGGGTTGAGGTTGATGACGGGGACGACACGGTGGGGAAGAAAATCAGAACCCATCGTAGCATGCAACCCGCCTACATGGTCATCTTGGGTGACGGAGAAATGGAACAACAGACCGTCAGTTTGCGCGCCCGCAACGGCGACCAAATTTCGGACCTTCCGTTGACGCAGTTCGTTGACGATCTCCTTGAGGAAATCGCATCAAAAGTCAGTCAACCATCACTCGTTCCGCCCCCTGCGGAGTGATGAACAATGACCTCACCCGACATCATTCAAGGGTATTCAGCCGCCATGCTTGGCCCGCTGTTCTTGGCGTTTCTTACGGCCTGGTTTTTTTGGACCAATGTTGTCCCTCGCCAACTCAAAGGTCTTCAGGTTGCGTTCCAAACCGGTACAAAGACCTACGAGGTCCATCGGGTCACTTCATCGGTTGACGATGTGAAAAAATTGCTCAATCAACGGACCACGCGGTTTGGTGTCGTCTCGTATTTGATGGCGTTGACGGGCACTTTGGTTCTGCTGTTTGAATTTTTCAATTTCCGTGGCGGGAACGCCTCTGGGTACCACGCCCCGTCGGTGGCGTTTGCATTGGTGCTCATCATCCTACCAGCGCTTGTCTCAAGCGGCACCTCACTTGGTGCCCAAATCATTCGCCCACTGGGTGTGAGCAGAGCCACGCTGCAAAACAATACACGAACTCGCAACATCGCCTATGTCGCCTTGACCGTTGCTTGGTTGTTGTTGGCGTTCGTCGTTGAATCGGTGCTCGAATCAAATGGGGTCTCGCCGACCAACCGTTACAGTTTGGTGGCGTTGCTGGCTTTCAGTCCCGCAGTCTTGGCGTACGGACGCATTTTGGGGTCCGCTTGGTACGCCTTGAAACAGTCGTCGGCAAAAATTGCCAAAGGTGGTGCCTCGCCATTTCACAACCACCTTCCAAATGCGAGACAGCAATTCATCGCACAGGTCGTGCATCTGAACCTGGTGGCCATGCCCTTCGTGGCGTTCAACACCTTGGTATCGCTCATTCTTTTGCTCTACGACCCAACCATGTTCACCCATTCCGACCAAGTGCTCAACCTACCGGAGTACAGACCTCAAACCACCTACATGGAAGAAGGGGGTTTGCTTGGTTTTGGATTGATTGAACTTTTCTCAAACATTCCCCAAGCAGGCATTCGCGTACCCATCGTCACCTCCCTTTTGCTGTTCTTGCTGCTCAACGTAGCTGCTGTTGGCTTTTTGTTCGTTTACGAAGTAGCACGAATCCTCTTTTTGGATGTTCAAGATGTTTCAGGCGTTGGGGGCATCCGTTTGGCCGACAGCCGTTTGCTACGGGCTGAACCCGTGCAACAAGCAACGGTGTTGAATTTCTGCTTCACGGGATTCGCCGGCCAATCAATGCTGTTGTTAGCGCTGGCGATGATCACGTTTTGGGACTCGAGTTTTCTGCCTCAAGGCGCCGCTTGCGGTGCGTGGGAGGCCAGCGTCTGCTCGGTACTGGAAAAGGACATGCTGGAACAATTGACCTGGATGCTGGCTTCTGGAGGTCAAATTGCGTTCCTTGGCATTTGGGCAATGTCGTGGCGACGCGCAGGACAACTGGATGAAATCACCTTTGATGCCTCCATGGATGAGAGCCGTACGCGCCTTAGAGGCATGAGCGACATGATTTATCTCAAACAACGTACGGTCAATACACTGATTGCCGAAGACGATTGGACAAAGGCCATTCAACGGTATGATACGCTTTCCCACGGCATGGAAGCCAGTTTGGTCGGCCTTGATATGGTACGGAAAACAAAGGCGGAAATGTTGCTTCGGGCAGCCTTGGGGAACTGGGATGAAGCGGAAGAGTTGGCTGTTGACCTGCTGGCTCTACAAGGCGGAAAAGACGCAGAAATTTCCCGTCTTATCCTCTGTGCCGCCAGTCTGGCCCAACGCGACTACAGAGAAGTCGCTCCTCGCCTCAACATGCTGAGCAACGACGACATCGAAGCGGTGAGACTCAAGTGGGTTGCGAGCATCTTGCACCCAAAGCTCCGTTTGGACGCTCAGGTCAAATCCATGCTGAGTGTAGACCCACTCACCAAACAAAACATCCGAATGTTACGTCAATTCAACGATGGTGTGGTGGAACTGCAACAACAAAACCTCTCACAGCCGGCTCAACGCGCCATGTATCTCTCCGAACTCGCTCGCCTTCGCATGCAAGGTCGAAGCGAAGAGGCCTTGAACCACCTTGAGCGGATGTTGGAGAACTTGGGTGAAAAAACCTGGACCCATGCCGAGGTGGTCAAGGCCCTGCTCAATCACGACAGCGGTCGACACTTAACCGCCGTGAACGCGTTAGAAAGTTTGGCTGTCCTTCAACCTCGCCATCCACATGTCCGTACCGTTTTGCACCGCTTGGCTCAAATGGGCGAAACCAAATCGCCGGCATCCGAACCCACACGTATGGAATGGTTATGTGACCAAGAAACCGATTGGCGAAGGAAATGGAAAAAACACAACATTGCGGTTCCGCCCATGCTCGACCAAGAGGAGCTGAAACTCCAAGCATGGAACAACAACGCTTGGATCGCCCTTCTCGGTGAACAAACATGGGCCAAACGAGGTAAGAAAAATCAACATCACTTGCTCCCTGATGAAACACCGTTGGGGTTGTATGTCCACCTCACCGGTCTCACGGTGACGATTGGTGGCATGGCTGTTGACCTGGGGCTGCCCAATACCTACCATCATCAAACAGTGGAAAAGGCGGGTCTCTTGGATTTGTAATCAAATTCGGCGACGCAAACGCTCCATCGCAGCATCGGCTTGGGCCAAGGCAGACAAACAAGCCTCGATTTTGCTCACACCCAGCATCGCTTCTGCTTCGGCGATGGCCTCCTCACAAGCCCGTCGGTCGTCGTCTTGAATGCCGATACTCGCAGCTTCGCATTGGTTTCGGAGTACACGCCACTGGTCCATCACGAAGTCGTAAAGTTCGAGGGCATCGTCGCTCGCCTTCCCCTCTTTGTCCAATCCAGCCGTCATACGCTCAAGCAACATCGCAGCGTGAGACCAAGTGCGAGTATCGGCCGCTTCAACGATCTCTTGAAGCGATGCTCGCCAAAGGTCTTCATCATCTCGACCTTCAAAACGCTTGATCAGTTGTTTCTTTTGCTTGAGGGCCCGCAACACATCATCCATGGCGGCTCGCTCACGTTCAATGGTTCTCACCACACCATCAGCCAGACCAATCGCTTGGCTGGCGTTGCCTTGCTCTAGGGCCTCTTGAGCCTGTGCCAACCGCTCCTCAAACGGTTCTGTTACCAAGCCATCGGTTTGTTTCAACTGACGCTTGGCCTCTTTCAATGATGTCTTTGCACGTTCAAGAGCACCTTCGTCTGCTTGAAGTTGGGCCGGAATCACCATGGCAAATTCAAAGGCTTCTTTCGGCTCTTCTTTCCTCAATTTCTCTTTAGCTTCCTGCAAGAGATCGCGCAGGTGGGCGACACCTTCGCCCTTCTTACCATCCAAAGCGCGACTGGCTTCGGCGATGGTGTCTTCTGCACGTTTCCACCACGTCAGAATGTCCGTTGCCCGTTTCTTGGCTTGACGGAACAATAGTTCGCCCTCACGCAACGAGCCCAAACTGACTTCTCGCTCACCCATATCGTAGGCTTTGCGAGGTCGACGGGCCGTGGGGGCGACATGTTCGGCCTCCTCAACCGCTTGCAAGGCATCCATTCGGATGATTTCAACGTCGTCCGCCAAAGACAACGAACGCTCCATATCTTCCTCACTTTCGTCAAGTAACCTCATGCCGTATTCTGGGTCAAGGTGCCCTTCTTCCTTGGCCGTGGTCAACAAACTCGCAGCTTGGTCAACCGCAGCGCCTTGAGCCTTGAGTTCCAAAAGGCGAACTTCCAATGCATCAAGGCGCTTTCTGAAGGCTTTCCGTTCAACTTTTTGGTCATCGCCGACCGTCCAGGTATAGACGGTATCCACAACGGCGAAGACGCAAAACGTCAGGGCGAGCATGCCTTCTAAAGAGCCAAAGGAAGGGCTTTGCGTCACCGTCAACACCACTGCCGAGGCCGTTCCAATCCCACTGAGGATGGCTCGGTATCGCAACACACCGAAGTGCCCACGCATCGTGGTGTTCGCCACATTTCGGCACGTCATGGCCACCAACAAGACACACACGCTTCCCACCAACGGGGAGGACAATTCAGCCTCAACGCCGAGCGCACCAACAACCAGCAAAATCGGCCAGGCAAGTGCGGAGACCGAGCCTACTCGAGTCCGCGCTGACGCATCATCAAGGGTGAGGTCTTGCACGAAAATACCCCAAATCACCAGCAACAACGGCGCGCCAAACGAGGTAAGGACCACGCCCTCACCGTTGAACAACGCGTTGAGCGAGGGCCAAGCCAACCACACGGCACACCCAAGCAAGGACAGCGCCGTCATCAAGGTCATGCGCTCAACGCGTTTGAGCCGCGCCGCTCGCTCGGCTTGAACGGCCGCCTCTGCATCCGCCCACGTGACCATAACCATGCGTCGGTGTTCAACCCCCATAATCACTCCGATGCCGCCTTTGCCCTTTGGTTGAATGAACGGAGGGGGCGGGAATGTTCAAGGGACGCGTTCGGATGTGGAAGAGACAGAGGGAGATTCATGGCCGGCCTCATCACGATGGACGACTTAACCAACGACGAAATTCTGAGTATTTTGGACGATGCTCATCGCCTGCTCCCTGTGGCTAGAGGTGAGGTGTATTTGCCGTTGCTTCAAGGGAAGATTTTGGGTAACCTGTTCTTTGAACCAAGCACTCGTACACGAATGTCGTTTGAGACCGCGATGAAACGTCTCGGAGGCGAGGTCGTGAATTTGGGCGATGTGAATACTTCGTCCGTGGTCAAAGGAGAAACGCTCTTCGACACCATCCAAATGGTGGATGGGTACACCGACATCATCGCCATGCGTCACCCCCGTCAAGGGGCAGCTCAATACGCACAGGATGCCGCTCG
>JAYPCE010000036.1:2006-17600 GCA_038124565.1 Candidatus Poseidonia sp. | reverse complement strand
GAGATGGTGTTACCCATGATGGTGGCCGATGCACGGAACACGTGAACGGCAGGACATGCGAAATCGCCGCCATACATTTGCGAATTACAGGTTCCCGAGTTATTCGAGATTTGGTTGTTCGCCAAATACAGTCGAGCAGCCGTTGGCGCAGGCACCTGCCAGCCTTGGTCTTGATAGTGGTATTCACCGATCAGCACGGGCTCTTTGCCCGTGTCCTGAATGGTGTTGTTTTCAGCAACCACGTCTGAGGTTCCGTATATCCAAAGGCCGTTCCATCCGCCGATGGGTCCAATGGTGTTTCGGTGCAGTTCAACGATGGAGGAACGAATGCCAACGCCTGAACCTTCCGTAGCACCACTGATGGTGTTGCCTTCAGCGTATACCTTAGCACCGTCGTAGGCCGTTAATCCCGCACCCTCGGCCGTCGTGATGTCGTTGTTTGACACGGTAAGGGTGTGCTGAATATTTCCAGTGGTCTTGAGTGAGTTGGTATCAATGGCGTTGCACTTAACATCGATTTTCGAATTGGTCAGGCTCCCTGAACTTGACTTCATCAAAATCCCGTACGAATTTTGCTTCACATCGAGGTTGTCCATGTCAATGTAGGAATCCTCAATGAAGATGACGGCACGGCCGCCACCTTGTTGGCCACAATCTGCATCAGCCCCAGTGAATACCGAGTTCTTGACTTGGAATGTGGAAAGAATACCAGCACCAGCACCGTACGCACGAACAGCCGCAGCATCGTAACCGCGACCATCAATACCGAGTTCAAACGTGGAATCGGTCAGGGTTGGAGAAGCAAAGTCAATGGCCATTACGTTTGAGGTGTTAATGTCTTTGAAACTGAGACCTCGGGCCGTGGTTGACGAACCATCAAACACAAGAGCGCCGTATTGAACAGCCTGCAATGTTGAGACATAGATTGGATAGCCGTAGGCGTTTTCGAAGTGCGCGTAATTGATCGAGGTGATGGATTGGTCAATGGTGTCGCGAATAACCAAACCTGACCCACAAGCAGCGTCACCGTTCGTGAAGAGGCTGGACCCGTTGATGTAACATCGTCCGATCTTATTGTAGTCGGTAGGCAGAGCCCACATGAAGCGGGCTTGAGAAGAGGCAGAACCCGCGCTTGCACCGCACGAAGTATCACCTATGCAAATGGCCCCCTTGACATCGATGAACTTCCCATAAGGAATGTTGATGGTCGTGCCGGCATCGATCACCAACTTGGCACCTTCGGCTACCTCAACGTCACCTTGGAGATTCATGGTGCCGGTCCATTTTTCAACACCGGTCACCGTACCAGAGGTGGTTTCATTCACGGCCATCGCCGTTGGGAGACTCACCAAGCCGACCATGATAGAAACCATGTAGAGCAGAACGAGCGACACAGATTTTGCTTGCTTTTTTCGGGACATTTCAGATGCACCTAACTTCGCCATGAACGCCACGAATATAATACTGCGCCTCATTTGCCGATTTTTGAATATCAAAATCAAATAATAATATCAATCTTTGAGCCGTAATGCGGAAGAATAATGCCTTTTTCCTACAAGAAAATGACAAAAACTGTCGGATAAAAACGGTTTCAGACCGCCTGTGTCAACCAAAAAAGCGTTTCAGCAAGCCGAAACAGTCGCCAGTGCACCCCACCATGCTTCCGCATCAAGCACGCCATAACCACCCCGAGGGTCATGTCCAGGTGCGCCGACTTCCTGAGCCGATTCCGCCATGGTCCGCTTCACCAACTCGAGGCAGGCGGAATCTCCGTTCGCAACAGGTTTCAACGCAGGATTGGCCTCCAAAAGCAGGGCTAATGCACCGGCCACAAAAACGGTTGAATCAGATGTTCCGCTACTGGAGTACCACCGATTGCTTTCCCCAGTGCTGATGATTCGTTGGCCCGGAGCGACAATCTCTGGTTTCTGATGTGGAAATACACGGGTGTTTCCTTCATCATCTGTACTTGATCCAACCGAAGAATTCTCCCAGAGCTGTCCTGCTTGTGTCACAGCACCGACCGATATCGCCAAGGGCACACTCCCTGGAGAGGCAACATCACCATCGTCATCCAAGCCGTCGTTCCCAGCTGCTGCAACAACATACACACCCGCATCTGTTGCTTGACGGGTGGCAGAAGCCGATGACCCTTCATCAGCGCCCCCCGTTCGCTCGGTGCCACCGAGGGAGAGTGAAATGATGTCTGCCTTGAAATCAAACTGACACCACCGTATGGCGTCAGCCACATCTGTGTCGAAACCGGTGTTCCCACCCTCCCCGTTGTCTTTCAAGGCAGCCGCCATCGCAAACGTCACGTTGGGAGCCGCTCCCAGTTGGTGGGAGGCGGCGATCATCAATCCAGCCATGAGTGTCCCGTGAGCCACTGCACCGTAATCCATCGGTGTCAGAGAGGTCCCAACGAAATCTTTGAACTGGACGTTTTTGCCTGAAAATGCTTCGTGACTGGTGTCAATCCCGGTGTCCACCATGCAAACCCGAACACCTTCTCCACTGAAGCCCTCGTCTTGGAGAAGCCGGATTCCCGTTTCTTCAAACGCCCACTCCGAAGTGGGTGGAGGCAATTCAACCACCACCCATTGGTTCTGCCACATCAAGAGACTGGCGGACACGAAGAGGGCAAAGACCACCAAACCAGTGAGCGAAAAGGGCCTCCTTCGGACACGAACGACCGGTTCAACGGGCAAGGGCGCCCAGCCCATGATTTCTGCACGCCATTCGTCCTGAAACCCGATCACCGTTGGGTCAACGGCTGAGACGATACTCCGGTCCGAGGGCTCTGGAAGGTATTCCACATCACGCAGACCTTCCATATCTGCCGCCTCCACAAACAGGGCACAAGAACCCTTGTTCGCTTTGGGTTCCACATCAGAACTTGGTTCCGCCACGACTGCGTGCCGTTTTCATGCCGCCGTAGATGATGAGGATGCCCAGCAAAGCGATGATCAGCGTTTCCCAGTTGGAACCTCCATCACTCGTTCCTGAGGAATAGAAACGAAGTTGGAAGTTATCGCCTGATGGAAGCTGAGTTTCATCTGCACTCGCACCTTCAGCACCAGCGACCTCAACACGGATGTTGAATCGCTGCGTACCTTGAGCGAAGGTGAGGTCGGTAAATTCGGCATTCACGGTTTCACCAGCAGGCACTGAAATGGTGACTTGGCGTTCAGCCAATCCTGCCGTCACAGGCTCCAAGTACACGATAACCGAAGGCGCATCCAGCAAGCCATCGTTTCTGATTGGCACCACGACACTTCCTGGTGTGTTCGCTTCATTGTTTGACTCGGTCGCAATTTGTGAACCTTCCACCACCAGTTTCACACGGGCAGACTTAATGCTCACCACGACCGTTTCCGAATCCACCGTTTCATCCTGGCTGTTCACGTAAATCGTGAGGTCAAACCCTTCGGTGAACGATTCCGGGGCGAAGACCGTGAATTGTTGCGTTCGCGTTTCGCCTTTGCTCAACGTCAAGGTAGACGTCATCGGTGTCACCGACCAGCCTTCAGGCACGCCGCTATCAAGCAACTCGATGTTGTAGGACTCTTGCCCGTTGCCAGTGTTGGTCACATCAAAGGTGATGGAGCGTTCAACCAGAGCCGACATACCAAGTTCTGTCGTTTGCTCGGACAACTCAAAGCCAAAGGTCTGCGGAATGAAGACCTTGAGAGAGGCTTGGGTCGCCTCACCCAGGTCGGTTTCCATACGCAGTGTCATCCGATGCCCGTTGGCGAGGTGCCAAGCCTCTTCCACCTCTGGAAGGGTGATTTGGATTCGCACGACGGCTGACATCACGGCTTCAGTGTTCGCATCGCCGATGCCGAGACGAATCTCAACGCTTTCTTCGTAGGCGCCCTCACCATCGTTGGCTGAGGCATTCCACACCATCACCGTCCACAAATCGGAATCTTGGGCAAGACCCATCTCACCTGAAACGGTAAAGAGGTCGGATGCTTCTGTTCCATTGTAGGCCACATCGTACTCGAACTCAATGGTGGTGTACAACGAATTGTTGGTAGCAGAGACAAGCGCTTGGAGTTCGTTATCATCGCCAGCCGAGAGCACCGTTGCAGTGCTGCCCACGGAGACTTCGTTGAACACGATGTCGAGGTTGGAATTGACCCGACGGTTGTAGGAAAGTGTAGCCGTGATGGTAGAATCTGCCGAAACACTCGTGGTTTGGCCACCGTAGTACTCCATTTCCAGAGCACGCTCGTGTTGAACGGTCATGAACTCACTGTCAAAGGAAACCGAGCCTTCGGGGAACAATTGAGTGAGTTCGCCAGAGGTTGGTACAGACATCATCCACGACATACCGTCAAAGGTCACCTCAACCTCAACAGCGTCTTGAATCATGGCTGAACCTTCATCGTCGGTTCCAGCGTGGTGGACATTTTGTTCAATGTCGGTCCAAGCGGTCGCCAAGTCGACATAGCCGCCAAGCGCCATGACGAGGCTGATGTTACCGCCTTCAGCCACCGAGGCTTCAAGCAAACCAATGGCAACACCGCCACCGTTGGGGCCTGGGTTGGCTTCCGTGACGATCACAACCCAATCTCCGGGTTGGATGTTTGCCGACCACTCCAAGGTGGTGCCGTTCATGGTGCCTTCAATGACCATGGCGTCTCGCTCAACGCCAGCAACGGGGTAGAGGACGATGTTTGCACCCTCTAACCGGGCTGCATCAAGCTGGTCAGTCACGAATCCTTCGACTGCAACGGAACCGGCCGACACCTCAATATCACGAGAATCAGGGCTATCATAGACAACAAATCCAGATTCGTTCTCAGTGGAGTAGTACACGGTCTCAAAGCCGGTCTTTTCCACCGTGACGTTGTAGGCATCACGAATCGGGACGAACACTCGCCATACCCCATTTTCATCGGTGGTCACCACGCTGTTGAACTCAGAATGGTTGGTACCTTGTACGGTCACATTGACCTCGGGAATACCTTCGTTGGTGCCAGGCAAGCTGTTGTTGTCAAGGTCCCAGTAGACTTTTCCACCAATTTCGACCTCAAGTGTGGCATACACGGGCTCAAGCACCAGTGAGTTGTTGTCAGCATCATCGGTCGTGAACGGCGCGCTACTGGTGTCCAAGAACCACGACTGGGTTCCAACGGTTCGGTTAAGGAACAAACTCCAGGTACCGGGCATCATCAACTCAGTGGCATTACCGTTTTCGTCGGTTCGCTCAAAGGTGATGTTACCAAAACCATCGTGGCTAACGGCCGTAACCGTCATGTCACCCAAGGAATCGTTGGTCATGTATTCCTTCAGTTGCATCGTCACACCGACGCTCTCTTGGGTCTGCAACGCAAGGTTGAGACGTTGCGATTGTTCGTTCACAGAGAGCGGTGAGCGCAAGGTTTCAGTGACCTCGTTGTTGGAGAACGGAGCGACAATGACAAGCCATTCACCAGCAGGCACATAGGCTGCAAATGAACCGTTTTCATCTGAGCCGATGTTGAACCATCGGTCTTCAGCCTCGTTGTACAGCAAGAAGTCGTTTTGGATACCGTCACCTGTGCTGTTGGTCAGTGTGCCGTTAACACGGTAAGTGTTCTGCAAGGTCACATCAAGCACATCTTCAACTGGGTCAAGACCGATGATGATGGCCTCGAAGAATTGAACGCCAACCAAATCGTAATCGGTTGCGTTCTCTGCATCGGCCGTCGTTCGGTTGAACACCAAGTCATAGCCTCCGGGCGTCAATGAAACAGTGATGTTTCCTGGTGCCGAGTAATCGTCAGCCGTGAAGTAGATGGATTCTCGGTCCTCATTCACCGGTCGGAGGAAGAAGTCTGGCGTCACTGGAGTCCCGTTTTCAAAGGTGCCGTCTTCACCATCCAGGTAAACGTTCATGGTGACGTCAATACGTTCAGGGTGAGCAAACATCTCCAGCGTTGACAATTGGTCGGTGGAGGAGTGATTGATGGCCACACCACTGAGGACCGTCACGTTCAGGCGTTCATCGACAACTGAGAAGTCCCAATCACCGCTGACCAAGTCAAAGTGGAAGTCGGCCGTGTCGCTGGTTGTGGTTCGCCATTCTAAACCGTCCTCGTTGGTTGCAACGATTTCAGTTG
The DNA here is from genome assembly GCA_038124565.1 of Candidatus Poseidonia sp. Lineage (GTDB taxonomy): Archaea > Thermoplasmatota > Poseidoniia > Poseidoniales > Poseidoniaceae > Poseidonia. The sequence continues at coordinate 11,490 of JAYPCE010000036.1, read as the reverse complement.
GTTGCCAGAGAGGCACAGAACCATCCCAACGAGAACTGTTGTCGTAAAGGTAGAGCACGCCGTCCACACTGTTGGTGGGTGCAAGGTACAAACTTCCGAGGTCGAGGTTCTCGCCAACCTCTACGGTCACCAAGTCACCATAACCACGGTTGCTGATCACACTCTCCGTCGTGATGTGGTAGGTAAATCCGGAAGGAACACGGACAGAGAAAGCACCAGTGAGGTTGGTCACCGAGGTGAACTCCAACGCTCCGGAGACAAAGTTGACTGTCAACGATGTCGCTGGTTCAGTGGTCTCGAATCTGTTTTCTTCAGGCGTCATCTCAAACCATGTGTCGTATTCTTCAATTGTCACACCTGGATAGGAGCGCATGCTTCCGTTGATGTAGGCGGCTTTCGCATACATGACATCACGCTCCACATCGCCAGTTTGTGGAGTGAGTTCCACTTGGTCAAAGAGAACGAAGTCCGTATTGACATCGTCGCGAATGTTCCAAACACCGTACAGCAGTTCAATGGACAACACCCCGTTTTCATCAGATGTCACATTCATCGGCAACAAGATTCCTTCGCTGTTCTCGAAGGTGATGGTCCGGTTGGAAACGTCAAACATGGGCTCCTGAGTGAGCGGGTCAACAGGAGAAACCAATGTTAGCGTCACATCGGAAGTTTCGGGTACACCCATCACCAGCGTGATGTTTGTGGTGTCATCAATGACCTTGGTCGATTCGTTCAAGTCATACCAACCATCGTTATCGAGGTCAACTCGGTAGTAATAATCACCCTTGGGCACGGGGCCGTAGGAGAAGTTACCAAACTCATCGGTGGCGATCATGATGGCGAATTCTTCGCCCAAGTCACGGTCGATGAGCTCAATCGTCTGGTTGGGCAAAAGATCACCAGCCATCGTTTCAAGCGTGTCCGTGAAAATTGCACCGGGCATGTTCATCTTGAGGTCATAGGAGGGTTCAATGCCGATTTCAACAGGGTCCGGCAGCAACACTTCTTTTCCGTTGGCCAACTGAGCAATCATGTTGTACGTTCCAGGCAACAAGCCCGTTTTGTAGAACGAACCGGGTTCAACCATGGGTCCAGAAAAGGTCCCAACACCGATGAACAGTCCTGTTCCGTTGAAGGTACCTGTTCCCTCAAAGCGTCCGGCTCCCTCAATGGTTTCGCCTTGTCCTGCATCAGCATCACCGTAGGTTCGCTGGAGCGTTGATGTTCCTTCTGAGGTGAAGGTACCGAAGGCATCAACCGTACCCTCCAACCGATAGGTCGGTGGGTTCGTGGTGGCGTCAACCAAACAGAACGTTTCGTTTTCGGGCATCACAGGGTTGGACTCGTTATCGGCTTCACAAGCCGTCACGTTTTCTGGTGCGACCCAAGAGGCTTCAATCAGTCCGAAACCAGACCAAGTACCATTGGCGAAGAAGGAACGGTCATTCCCGATGTCTCGGGTAAAGGTTCCAATGAAGTTCTTGGCCAGCGCCATGCCTTCGCTCTCAAACGAACCGTCTTCAACCAAGGTGGCCTCGCCGGTTCCTTGCAGAATTCGGGATTCTTCGGAAGTGAACGAACCGCTCGTGGTTTCAACCGTGTAGTTCTCAGTCATGGACCAAATGTTTCGCAAAATGAACGTGGTTTCAGCGATGGGGTCGCCGTTGAACAACTCATCGCCGCTCCAGAAGACCGTACCTGATACACCACTGCTCTTGACGTCCACATCCAAACTTCGGGTCAGAGGAGCGACTCGGTTGGCTTCGTCACCGGTGATGTTCATTTGGGCTTCACCTAGCCAAGTCATGTTCGCAACGTTGCCAAGAATGGCCGTGACCTCGTTGATTTGACGGTCGTCGTTGGTCACGGTGAGAATATCACTTAGTCGCTCTGCATAGGAGCCGTCGCGAATCTTGTCGCGAGCAGCGGTTGGGTCGTATTCACCACCATAGGCCGTCACACGAATGCGTCCGGCTGGGGCCGTGAAACTGTACGAGCCGTCATCCTCTGCATCGACAAAACCAATTGGAATCCAATAGGTGTCCTCATCCAGGTCGGTTGGCCCTTCGCCAGAGAAGGCGTCGCGCTCAATCAACAATCGAACGCCAGGCAAACCTTGTCCATTGTCGCTCATGGTCACTTGACCGGTGAGTTCAGCACCTGGATAGTACTTGAGAATCTTCACCAGCGTGTTGGTTGATTGGATGTTGGTGTCCGGGTTTTCCGAGTACCAGTTTGAGATGACGAAATGGTTCATCATCGCACCGGGCAGCGGCAAGGAGTTTGTCAAGATGCTTCCAGGCGAACCCGATTGACCGAAGTGTTGTGCAGGTTGTGGGTTGCTTGCACCCGTAGCGAGACCCAGTGATGATGCACCATAACCAACATAGGTTCGGGCAACCATGGTATCAAAGAAGGCAGGGTTGTGGTCCACACGCACATCAACAATTTGCAGCGGGTCAATGTCAGCACCAGCTTGTTGATTCAGAAAATCCTTTTGCATGGCGTCGTCCACTTCCTCACGGGTCATTTCGTCCTGGAATTCTCCACGAACGGTTTCGTACACTTCGTCCATGTATGTGGAAATGTCTTGACCAGAGAGGATCGTTGGTGCACCGAAGATACCCATTGGTTGACCGCGGTTGTAGTTAGCATCGGCCGTGTAGCGACCCGCCCGTGGGTACAAACGGTCGTCGATGGCGAAGTAACGGATTTCGTGGTCACGAGCGATGGTTTCACCGGGAGCGCCCTCGTAATCTTGAACGCGATAGAGTCCCTCAAGGTTGATGATGTCGTTGTACAAATCATGAACAGTGGCGTCGGGATTGGCATCAAAGGCCTCCGTCAACAACTGCGTCATCATTGCAAGACGTGCGTTGTGTCGGTGAATGGAGGTTGAAACCGAGGAATATTCGTCGAGCAAATCTGCCGTGTACCAATACTCACCGAAGATGGTGTGCGTTCGACCTTCAACAGTATCTTCTCCAGTACGGATGTTGTTGGTGAAGGTGATGTTCGCTTGGTCCATTGACGACCATGCATCACCCAAACAGGAGCTTGACAACTCTTCCGTACAAGCCATGGGGACCCCGTCTTTGTAAATGCGGTAAATCGTCGTGTCAGCATCAAACACACCGGCCACATGTGGGTGTCCTTCAGCCATCACGATGTTTCGGTTGGTCTTCACGACATTGAACGAACGGACCTCAATGAAATCAACCATCGTCTCATCAAAGGTGGTCTGCATGGTCATGAAATCATCCATCTGCTCATCGTTGAGGTACTTGTCAACCACGTTTTGGAAGGTCGGAGTAAACACGAATTCATCACCCGTTCCAGTGGCGTAGGTTCGGTCACCTTCGGCGAGTTGCCAGATGAACATCGCCGTCAAATCCTCTTGGTTTCGAGCCAGCAACATGTTCCCCGTCGCAGGAATACCGGACTGGAAGTTGTCGGAAACCGAGGGGTGCTCACCGGTGCTCATCGCTTGGAACCCATAGTCCCACCATGAAACAAAGGCAGGCTTTTCAGAATACTTCATGTCGGTGTCCTGATTGGCCAACCACTCATACGCCGCATTCCATCCGTTGTCATTAAACGACGAACCAAAGCTACCCAAATACCAGCGACCGTCGTAGGTGCTGCTGTCCAAAATTGAGACGCCCAAGCCGTCCCATCGCAGAATGTCAGGGACGATGTTGTAGATGCGCTCGTCAATTTCACCCTCTTGGTTGGCGGTTCCGGGAATGGCCGAATCCAAACCGTAGGTGGCCTGCTGACCAAAAATCATGATTATAACCAAGAACACGGCCGAGAATTGAGGGGTTCTCCATACCGCTTTTCGAGCACCGGAAATACGGTCGCCGGGTGTACGAATACCGAACTTCTTCCATGAGCGGACCAAACCGCTCCAATTGGCCCACTGCCAGAAGGCAACGATACCCGCCGCACCAAGGATGGCCATGATGGGGGTTGCGTTGAACATGAAACGGGCAGCGTTCCAGGCCATGAACGTAGCAGCGAAGACCCAAACACCGAACACAAGAGCGGTTCCGTTTCGGTGGCGCAGCCCTCGCCACAACAATCCACCGCCCATGATGAGGGCGAGCAGGAAGGTGATGGGGCCGAACGAAGCAAAGAGTTGAGCACGGTTTGGAGCGTTGGCTTCAGCAACCGTGCCGAAAATCTTCGTCTTGGTGAAGTAACCACTGCCAGTAAACAAGACATCCCATGCGTTGGAAAGATCCAGCGTCTTGAGGACGTACAGAATCGCAAAGAAGACAGCCGCCAAGGCACCGAGTGTTCCAAGAACGAGCAGCCAAGGCTTGTCTCTGAAACCTGTGGTCACGAAGGCAATGGCCAACGTGAAGCCAAGGATAAACAAGAACGGCTGCAAGCCAGTTCCATCAAAGACCAAGTCAAACTGTGGGTGACCATAGAACGGCAGGGCCATCAGGAACGTGGTGAGTAGCATCGTCAAGAACAATGCACTCAAGGTGGTCGAGTCGCGACGGCGGAACATGTTCAAAGCCACTTGCAGAGCATAGGCAAGGAACAAGATAGAGGGTCCGACAACGAACCCTTTCCATCCAAGCGAGACAATACCGAAGGCCACACCTGCCAGAACAGCGTTCGCCATGGCGGCTTGTCGGTGGGCCGCCACATCGCCAAAGGCGCGTACAAAGGACATTGGGTGAGCGGAGGTGGTCTTGGTGATGCGAGCGGAGCCTGCATACTTGACCGCACGGAGCCAATACATGAAACCAATCGAAATGAACAACATCACGAAAGCATCGTGGTCTGCAAGAGCCCATGTTGAGTGGGTCACGTGAGCGGGCATGAAGGCAATCAACCATGCTGCAATAACACCAGCGCCCTTGCCGAAGTGGTCCTTGGCCATAGCGGCAATAGGGAAGACCGTGAGGGCACCGTAGATGGCGGGAAGGGCCAACATGCTCCACCAAACGGCATCATCCGGGTTGGACAAGAACGGTTGGAGGAACATCGCTCCAATGGCCATTGTCCATGAAAAGAGGGGTGGACGTGGGTTGATGCCACCCATCGGGTAGTATCGGTCGGCGTCAAACACAAGATGGGCGTTATTGGCCAAAATGTAGTCCACAACACGCTTCATGTACCACGGGTCAGAACCACCGGTCATGTCCCAGTTTCCAGTGCCGAAGGCGTTCATGGAAGGTACAGCATACCACTGAATGCGAATGGCCAAGCCAATCAAGAAGGCAAGGGCGACCATCATACCGGCACCGTGTGTTCTCAAGAATAATCGGGCTTGAGACGGTTCGTGCTCACCAAGGTTCGCCCAACCACCGTATTTTTCGTGGTTGCCAATGGAATAGATGGCGACGCCCAAAAAGAACGTGATGCCGAGCCAAATCAAAGCCCCCCATGTTCCGTCCAGTTCCTCGTTATACCAAATTCCGGTTTCGAACCAAGAAGCAACTTGGTACAACATCCACATGGAACCAACGACCATGGCGCGGGTGTACCAGCGCTCGGCGACCATACCGGCGACGATCAACGCGACCATACCGGTCAGGAAAGCCGTCCAATAACCGATGTACCCATGGTAATCTGTCTCGGTGGTGATGCCGAGTTGGTCGGCAACACCCACGGAGTTGAAGTGGTACAGCGAGCCAGCAAAGGCCAACACCCAAACCGCCAAGGCTACGACCAACGGCATGTTCGCACGGTTGAACCCTTCGCCTTGGCCAAGGAATGCAAACCATCCGTGATTCTCTGCAGGAGTCAGCGTACCACGGGCGAGGACGGCAGCGAGCAGACCTGCGACAGTGGACATGGTCCAGTAGGCAAAGAAAACGTAAGCTGTGGCTTGGCGCTCCAAATTCATGGTAGAAACCGTTTGACCGTTTTGCATGGTGTGCGTGGTCGGTAGCGCAGCCATGGCGTCGCCAGCAGCTGCAATGGCTAACCAAAAACCAACAGCCGAGAACGTCATGACCGTGACCCACTCATGACGTCCTCGCTGGTCAAAATTAGAACCAACAATGACGAGCAACGCAAACATGAGCGACGCCATAGCGTCGAGACCTGCGTAGGAGTGGAGCAAATCGGCACCGAGGATGGCTCCAAACAACACGCCGAGGGAAACGGTGGATGAAGCAAGGTCGGGTCGAGATGCCTGAACGATGCGTGGCACCAAAGCCAGCATACCTGCGATGGCGACGACCAGCATCGGCATCATGTTGTTCAATGTCAAGTCGTATTCAATGCCCACGACTCGGGTGGTGGCAAGGGCGAGCAGCACGGCCAGGGGAGCAAGGAGCAACCCCATGATGGCGCTGGGCTGTTGACCCGTCGTTTCCGTTTGTTCTTCCATTTGTATCCCTCATTTGCGGTCCAGCCTGAAGGCTGGCGTCGTTGGCCACTTCTGAACCCCTTTTGAAGATAATGGATTCAAAAGCAAATGGATGGCGCCTCAGTCCTGCATTCTCTTCCAAAAAACAGGGTTTTTGCCTTTAAAGGCCACTCAGTGCATGGCCCTGTGGGCGATGTCTGTACGAAAATGACCGCCTTCAAGAGAAAGTTGAGCCATCAGTTCGTAGGCCAAACGCTGTGCAGAAGAGAGGTCCGTGTCCATCGCCGTTGCCGACAGAACCCGGCCCCCTGTAGCGATGTAATGTCCATCATCGTCGGTATCAACTCCAGCAAAATTCATCCATGATTGACCGTATACGCTGCGGCGTTCAAGCTCGGCGAGACCACCGATTCGGCGACCCTTCACAGGGTTCGCAGGATAGCCCTCGGACGCCAATACCACGGTGACCGCTGAACCTTCGTTCAATTCCAACGGCACATCCGCCAGGCCATCGGTTGAGGCAGCATGGAGCAGAGTAAACATGTCCGTTTTGATAAGCGGCAAGGTGACCTGGCATTCCGGGTCGCCGAACCGAACATTGAATTCCACCACATACGGGTCGCCTTTTGCATCGATCATCAAGCCGATGAACAACACACCTCGGTAGGGAACAGTTTGGCAGGAGAGATGTTGGTGCATGGGCTCAACGATTCGTTCCACAATACGTTGGTGTACCGCTTGGGAAACAACGGGTGCAGGACAATATGCACCCATGCCTCCCGTGTTTGGTCCTTGGTCGCCATCGTAGGCTCGCTTGTGGTCTTGGCTCGGTGGAAGGGTTCGGAAAGCTGTCCCGTCCATCACGACCAGCATGCTGGCTTCCTCTCCTGGCAGAAAAGCCTCCAACAGCACGAAGCCATCGCTCTTGATGGAAGCCATGATGAAGGCACGGGCTTCTTCCCGGTCTTCGGTCACGACCACCCCTTTGCCTCCAGCGAGGACATCGCGTTTCACCACCCAAGGCTCTCCAGCGAACCTGTCCAAGGCGGCTTCAATATCAGACGATGCATCGAGACGCTGATACGCAGCCGTAGGAACACCTGCAGCCTCCATCGTTTGCTTGGCATGAAGTTTGGACCCCTCAAGATGAGCCAACGCCGCTACTGGACCAAAACAGGCCACGCCGCTTGCTGCGCAAGCATCCGCCAACCCATCGCACAACGGTGCTTCTGGACCGACGACGACCAAATCAGCACCAAGTTCCTCCAAGAGGGGCATCAACGAGGCGGCGGAAACCGGGATGGCGTGGTTGGTAGCGATGCTGGCTGTTCCAGCATTCCCAGGTACGCAATGCAATGCTGACACCCGATGTGAAGCCCGGAGAGCGAGGCAAAGCGCATGTTCCCGACCCCCGCTCCCGATGACAACAACGGTCGCTTGGTTCATACCTCAATGGGCCCATCGGCATTGAATAAGGCCTTCGCGAGCCTTGGTTGCAACGCCAACGAGGAAGAACACTTATTCGCCCATCACCCCTGAACGGACCATGCGTACCGCACGAAGGCTGCTTCAGGCGGCCGTTGTTCTGCTCTTTTTGACCGCACCACTTGCCCAGGCGGCACCACCGTCGGGAGGCGAGTCTGCAAACATCAGCGAATCCGAAACGTGGACTGATGATGCAACCATGAACGGTCATATCTCCATCGGCAACGGGGCCACGCTTACCATCAGTGCGAACATCACCATGGAAACTGGTTCCTCCATCACTGTTGAAGAGGGTGGCCAATTGGTCCTGACCAACGGTGGGTTGTACAGCAACGACCTGAACGCTGGCGTTATGGTCAACGGCGTGTTGGCTTCTTTGACACTCAACTTTGGCGATTTGGCCGATGAAGGTGTTCTTCAACTCAAATTCGACCACGAAATCCCAAACAATGTGAAAATGCATGTCACCTATGGCGACACGACGATGAACGCATCAGGACTTGATCTTGTGCAATTTGATGTGCCATTGAACGATTCAAACCTCACGATCACCTTTGACGCCTATTACTTCACGCCGACCTATATCCTGTGGGCTAAAGCTATTCACAGCGGTGGCGATACAACCACCATCATGGCCCAAGACATCACGGCCACCAACGCCCCGTTGTATTGGTTTCAATCCGCTTTTGATATCGTAGCACATGGGGACATGAGCGTCACAAGTTCAGAGGTTGAAGGAGCGAACATCACCTGTCATAGCCTCTGCCAGTTTGATAACGCCCAACTCACGGGCAGTGCCCCCATCCATGCAGCCACAACGGCGTCTCTTTCTGTGCAGGACTCAACCATCGCTGGTTCACGTACGGATGAAGACATCGTTTTGCACGACCAAGCCTCCATCACGTACACCAATAGCCAAGGCACGGGAGGAACGACGGATGCATGGATTCGTCTGCTTTCCGAGCGTAGCCTCACCACCAACATTCCAAACGGAAGCCTTGACATCTCCGGCATTGGATGGGGTGCAAGCAACTGGAACGACTTGACCGATGAAAACGGCGCTATTCTTCTGGTCCCCGCTGGCCAAACCAACGAACACAAGCGGATCGTTGAATGGATGGATGGAGAAGGTGTTGTTCACCAAGAAGATGCGACCATCACGCTCTCCGTCAGCAGCAGTTGGGGTGTCTTTTCGACGACCATTGATGCGCCAATGACCTCAAGCGGCTCAATTGAACTCGCCCTGCCCTATGTACAAGTTACGGCCGTGGAGCCCGATTCCTCCACTGGGATTGCCAACAAGAGCGTGCCTGGGATGGTCAGCGTGACCAACTCAGGGGCTGTGCCCGTCTCAAGCGTGAGCATTTGGTGTTACGAAGGGGCCGAACTCGCCGACACCACCCAAATGACGGTCAGCCTCAACGCTGGAGAAACCAAGCAAGTACCATTCACGTGGTATGCCTACGAGGCTGGTGAGGCAACATTGACGTGCAAGCCCTTGTTGCCCAACGCCCTCAACGAACTGGCCAATGAAGTGATGGAAGCCGATGGAGCGACCTCACAGGCTGTGACGTGGACCTACGCCGAAGAAGTCGAAGAGGCACCTCTCCTCATATGGATGGCTGCAGCTCTTGGCTCTGTTGGCCTTGCACTCTTTGCCAG
>JAYPCE010000036.1:0-1906 GCA_038124565.1 Candidatus Poseidonia sp. | reverse complement strand
AGCAATGCGGACGCCCGCATCTTGGGCTTCTCGAGTCGTGAACCTGGATGGAATCTTGATTTCACCCGTTTGGCCGTTGGACCCAGTTCCTTTGATGACATACTCTACGGCCTCGTTTCCGGCGTAGTCTTCGCCGTTACCTGCAAAGATATCCGAGAGCGCTACTTTGAATTTCTTCAAATCGTTACTCACATCACCCGAATCGCTCCACATCTCGACACCATCTGCTTCGATGGACACATCAACCGAAGACATCGTACCACGAACTTTGAAGGACAACTCGTTGGTATCTTCGTTGAGTTCAACCTCCGTGATGGCCATGGAAGCGTTCGTCGGAACCAACATCACGGCAGCATAGGGCGTACTCGCAATGAGGACTGCAACAAAAATACTGGCGTACAGTTTGGGTTTACTCACACTTCCTCGCATGCGGTCAGCTTGGACAATCGCACCAATACCGAGAATCAGGACCACGGAGACCACGATGAAGCCCCATGCACCACCTTGCAAGGAAAGAATGGCGCCGAGCAAAATAACAACCCAGCCACCAAGGCTCAACTTCATGGCTGTATCTGGGGAACCCGCAGGTGCACTTGCCTTTGGAGCGTCCGCTGCTACATTTGGTGCATCAGCCACCTCTGCCACCACCGCAGGCGGCGTCTCCTCGTTGTCTTTCGTAGCGTTCGCTTTATCCAGTAATCCACCCATCGTCAATCCCCGTTATCGCCTCGTTTCACGATTGAGATTATCAATCAAACCCCTATTTGAATCGGAACAGGGGAATTTGAGAGGCGGCGCTCAGAGGCCGGGGGCCGCTTCTCGCCATGCATCTTCGCCTTCTTCCTCGGGGTTGAGGAAGCGTCGGCCAGCAACGGCACCAGCAAGAGCGATCATTGAGATGGCTGGAACCACTTCGAAGCCTGGAAGGTAAACGCCACGAACGTAGACGGTGATCATCTGAGATTCACGGTTGCATCCACCGTTCTGGCAGGCGAATTCGGACTCTGCATAGAACTCAAGGACGTGGTAAGCATCAGACCAACCTTGGTTCTTTGGCGTTCGTACCATGATACGTGCGGTCTCTGGAGCAGCGTTTGGCTCGATGGTGACAACGTTTTGTGGAAGGTTGACGGTAAAGCCGGCTTCTTCAAGCGTGTCTCGGGTGTTCTCGGTCACGCCAATCTTCATTCGGTCAATTTGGTTGCCGAAGTTGTAGACCTTGAACTGGAAGTTTTTGTCGGTCTTGGGCATCAATTGGACGAAGGGTTCCACGGCCTCTACTTGCACGATGCTGAACTGCATGATGTTGATGAGAGCGTTGACTTGAGAGGTGGCGATGTTGGGTGGAGGGACGTTGTTGATCTCCTGAACCTCAGCGGACACGGTGAGTTGGCGAGATTGCATTTGCATGTAGGGGTTGGCGCGAACCACGACTTGGAAGTCCACTTCTTGGCCAGCACCGACATACATGTCACCGGGTGCGGCTGTGGCGAGACCGTCACTGGTCACACGAATAGCCACCTTTTCCACATAGGTGGTGGGGTTTGAAACCGTGCACGTGGTGTACCCAGTGAGCGTTGCACCGGGTTTGACTTCAACTTGAATTTGACCAGGGGCACAGGTCATGGAGACCGCAGCACCTGAGAACTGTGCGGAGGCTGGGACAGCAACGACCAGCAACGAACAGAGGTAAATTCCCAACAAAGCAACAACGCGCTTCCATGCCGACATAGTCTCACCTAACGGTTCTCCCAACCTCCCCCACCTCATAACGGTTATGGGTGTGATGTGCGGAAATGAAGGCTTCGTTGCCGTTGTGCGATTAGGTGGGCCCGAAGGGAGTTGAACCCCTGACCTCCCGGTTATGAGCCGGGCGCTCTAACCAACTAAGCTACAGGCCCCAGCG
>JAYPCE010000035.1:0-18432 GCA_038124565.1 Candidatus Poseidonia sp. | reverse complement strand
ACATATGTCATAACTCGAAAGCGGCCGTTTAACGAACTCGGACCTGCGGAGATAGCACTTTTCAAGACAAGGCATGGCCAGCGTATTGCAACATGATGCAATCCTCTGTTCAAAATTACGCAGAAAGGGATTTCAAATCCCCATTTGATGTACCCTCGTAATTCGGAAATCTCATTCTAACATGACGCAAACTACTGGAAGTGAAGTGGTATTGCAAACGTCCCCAATTCGTTATCCGGATGAATGGAACCAGGGTTCCATGCGAGTGGGGGTGAAATACCTCCGAGATTGTAGGTGTACATCTGTAGTTATGATAATTCAGAAAAATCAGTAGAATCTTCGTTTGGTCCGAATTAAACTGAAACGAAGATTCTACGCAAAGGAGGTGGAAAAAAATGCAAGTTTTTCATGGCCATACCCTTCAAAAATAATGGCCTTAATTCCCTGAAACCTTCGTTTCAAATCTTGTCGCACTCAAGGCTGTTTTAACCCACGTATCATCTCTAATCTTAGTTGCATCTCCTCTATTCAATTGTCATATACACGCACATATGTAAATGGGTTGAGAAAACACATTGGTTAACGAATCAATCAACCTTGATTCAAGCATATTTCTGACTTCTTCAGCGAGGTCCCTTGTCGTTTTTCCTGAACCGATAGCCTGTATTCGTGTGCCTCCGGAGACCAGAATTTGGTCCAGTCGGTGTGGTTAACATTGAGATCATCTCATCACGTGTAGGTCGCCTAAATTGTTGACCTGGTCCAGCCCTTGGATGAAATGGTAAATACGTCCTGACCCTTTTATCATCACTATCGGGCCAGTAGGTGATTTTTTCGGGTTTTTTTCCATTGCTCGGGCGCTCAAGCATCAATCCTTCCTGATCGACACGTTGCTTGTTTGGGATTTGAGTCCATCCATGTTCAAGTCCGATTGAAATGAACTCTTCTCCAGTCATCGGGGCTTCTCGGCCTGCCATGGATGGGCGTCCTACTTGAGGGTATATTAGAAAAGGGGCGCATTCAATCAAGACCAGTGGCCGCTTGTTCAAACCCGAAGCCGATGACCAGCGACGCCAACAGAATCCAACCCGTGAGCATGGAAACCCGAAAAAGGACTGTTTGGAAGTCGTCAAATCGCTCCATACGAAGGACGACGAAGATGTTGGCCAGGGCCATGCTGGCAGCAGCTACGAGAAACCAAAGGCCATCAACCGGCTCAGCGAGAGCAAAACAGGCGAACCACAGCAGTGACAAGAGCACGGTTGTACGCGTGGTTGCCCTCTCACCAAACTTCGATGGGAAGGAATGAATCCCCTGCTCTCGGTCGCTCTCCACATCCATGCGGGCGTAGTTGATGTCAAAGGCGGCGATCCACAAGGCAACGCCGATGGCGATGGGGAGGATGGTCGGCGCCCACAAAAACTCGGTGCGCCCCGGCAGCATGCCGGTGATGGCACCCCAACCGTGGACGTCGCCGGCGATGGCCACCCAAGCGCCGGCGGGCGCCAGTCCAAGACACAGTCCGAGCCAGAAGTGACACCCCCACGTAAACCGCTTCATGTACGGATAGACGACGAAGGTGAGCACGGGCAACCACGCCATCATCAGCGCCACCTCATTGAGCAACCCCGCACTGACCAGAAGCATCGCCAGAAACACCGCCGCTAGCGACCATGCGGTGCGCAACGACATCGACCCAGAGGCAAGGTGGCGTCCTTGGGTACGAGGATTGGCAGCGTCGATGTCTCGGTCAATGATGCGATTGAGCGCCATGGCCAAACCTCGGGCACCAACCGCCGCCAGCAAAATCCACAGAAGGTCCATGCTTGTACCAACACCAAACTGGCGAACAGCAATCATGTAGCCGAGAAGGACGAAGGGGAGCGAAAATAAGGTGTGCTCGATTTTGATGAAGGACAACACCTGCTTGATGTCCATCATTCAGGGCCCCCAAAGGATAGATGGGGCGGCCATTCGTATTTCTTGAGTTCGGGGTGGGCCGCAACCTTCGCCAGCGTTTCTTCATCGTGCAGCGTAACAGCGGGCCACCGACGAACGCCGTGCTCCTCGGAGGGAATGGGTGTGGTAGCATCCCAACAAACGCGGGCACGGGCTTGGTCAAAGGACAACCCTCGCCCCACATCAAATCGTGAAGTGAGTTGCCACAACAGGCGACGACGTGCCTTGGTGTTGGTCATATCAAGGTCATCGTTGGTGATGAATAACCAACGAAGATTCTTCTGCGAATCCAGTTGCCAAATTGAATCTTTCAATTGAGAAATCTTGTTGATGCGTTGTTGTTCTGCCTCGTCGCGACTCGTGCTATCGCCGGTCTGCACCGACGGCGTTTCTTCAACCGAAACGGATACCACAAGCATGTTATCGCGTAACATCCGAGCTTGTCGAACATCCGGAAGTTTGCGCACGGCCTCAATCTGCTCGAACGGAACAGAGACCCCTTGTCCTTGACGCCATGCTGGCGTCGCTTGCTTGTAGGACCCTTCAAGAGGCGGTGAGGCGGACCGAGGGTCGCTTGACACGATGGTGGTCGCATCGATGAGAAGTTTATCGTGGACGTTCTCAAACGGAGAGGCGGCTTCAAGTGCATCGGCGACCATTCCGGGAAGTACGATGAGGTCTTGTGAAATCTCCACTTTGTCGTTGAGGGCGTCAAGGAAGGCTTCGAGGTCTTTCGGGTCATGGTCGGGGTCAACGGCTACAATGACCTTGAGAAACATCATCTGGCCGGCGCCAAGCAAGCCCAAGGCCGTTTTCCGACCTTGGCGAGGATAGCGCTGTTTTGAGGCAACGATGGCGAGGTTGTGAAAACCGGTTTCCAAAGGCAGATGCACACTCTTGACATCGCGATGCTGAAACTGAAGCACGGGAGAGAATTGACGTCCAATCGCCTCACCGAGGTAGCCGTCTTCCATGGGTGGGAGTCCCACGATGGTAGCGGGCAACACGGCATCCTTCCGGCAAGTAATGGCCGTCACGTGCAACACCGGGTATTGGCCGGTCAGGGAATAATACCCGAAATGGTCGCCAAATGGCCCTTCTAGTTTGGTTTCGGTCGGGTCGCAATAGCCTTCAATGACGATATCAGCCTCAGCAGGCACCCACAAATCCTGCGTTAGGGCCTTGGTAATCGGAAGCGATTTTTGCCCCAAGATGCCCGCAAATTGGTATTCCGAGAGGTTGTCTGGCAGGGGGGCAATGGCGGAGAAAATGAGTTCGGGGGGCCCGCCAATGCAAACGGCGACCGGCATGCGGTCACCTTTTGCTGCGTGTTCAGCCCCGTGCTTGTGAATCTGCCAGTGAAGACCCAGTTCGGTTTCGTTGTGGACCTGCGCTCGGTACATGCCCAGGTTGTGCTCACCGTTGGCATCTTTGGTGACGACCAGCGGAAGCGTGACAAAATGGCCGCCATCCATTGGCCAAGTCTTGGGGATTGGTAGTTTGGTCAAATCGTTGGGCAATCGAACCCGTTGACACTTGCCTCTACGGAGTTTTTTGGGTGGCATCGCCATCGCATCTCGTAGCAACGGCAGGCCCTTCCACGGCTTGCGCATGTAGAGCCCGATATCGGGTTTCATCATCGCAACCATCCGGTCGCCAACTTCCGTTTCGTGTTGGGCGCCTAACGCTCGTAGGGTGCGGTCGTGACTTCCAAACGCATTCATGAGCAACGGGATATCCGAGACGGTGCCATCAGCCAGTCTTGGCTGCTCAAACAAGACAGCGGGGCCGTTGTTCTTGACCAAGAGGTCTGCAATCGCTCCTGCTTCGTAGACAACATCAACCGGTCGCTTGATGCGAAGGAGTTCCCCTCGCTGGTCAAGATGACCCATCCATCGCCTCAGCGTCCGCCATGCCACATCCCTCGCTGGGGCTTCTTGCCTTTGAACCTCCGTATCCGCCCAATGAGCAGCGTTGATGCGGCAACCGGCCTCACCGTTTTCTTCATGGGCTACCGCACCCCCGTTCGTGCAGAAGGAGTGGGCCCGAGTGTACGATGTCGTGGTGATTGGTGCCGGGCCCGGAGGAGGTTCAGCCGCCCTTCATGCCGCCCGTGCAGGGTTATCGACGTTGATCCTTGAAGCCGACCCTGAAATTGGCACCCCTGTGCATTGTGGCGAATGCCTTTCAGAATTGGCCGTTCAGAACCTGGATTTGGCGCTACCCGACCATGTGAAAGCCCTGGACGTCAAGGGTATTCGCGTCATTTTTCCTGATGGTACGGAAAAGTTGCTGACTGAAGAAGGCTATGTGCTTGAGAAGCACTTGTTTGAACGGTGGTTAGCCGAAGAAGCCGTGAGTAAAGGGGCTGAATTGTTGCTTCATCATCGCGTCACAGGCATGGAACGGAATTTCAATAGTGAAAATCAATTTTCCAACTGGAAATTAGAAGGGAGAGGTGATGCATTCCCTATCGAATGCCGTGCCGTCATCGATGCCTCAGGTGTCTCGGGCGCAGCTGCAAAGTTGCTCGGGATGGGAGGAGAAGTGGAAGTCATCGCTGGCTTCCAATACGAAATGCTGGATGTACCCAACGACGGGTATCTCGACTTCTACCTGTGGCCAAAATACTCGCCCCACGGCTATGTTTGGATGATTCCAAAAGAGGGCGGTCGAGCGAATGTTGGTTTGGTGACGACCGACAAGAAAGGGGCGATCAAATACCTTGAATCCTTCATTCAAGACACCTATTTGGCCGGCAAACCCACCGTTAATCCGCCGTGGAGAGACGAAGGCATCAAGATCCGTCCGTTTGGTGGCACCATCCCCATTTCGGGCCCCCGCACCACGACGGTTGGCGACGGCATTCTGCTTGTGGGAGATGCTGCGGGGTTCACCTCTCCGCTGTTTGAGGGAGGAACACACTTGGCGCTTTGGTCTGGGCGGGAAGCCGCTCAGACGGTGGCCGCGGCATTGCGCAACAATGACCTTTCGAAAAACGCCTTGATGGCTTACGAGCGTGCGTGGAAAAAACGATTCCCGCCCTACCATAAGATCCTCAAAGGAAAAACCGCCCTGTATGAATTGACTGACGAGGAAATGTCGGCCATGGCTCGTTGTTTACCTCAAGAATTGGGGAATATGAGCCCGCTCGACAAGGCCTTCATCGGGTTAAAAATCTTGGTCCGAAAACCCATGTTGTTCACCAAACGTGTGATTGCTGTCTTGCTCTCGTTTGGCTACTCGCGAGCAAAATTCTTCGGTTGGTAAGGGATTTCGCGCTCATGCGAGTTGAGCAAAGCCCATGAGGGACGCCCACCGCCCACCGTTCATGTGGGGGCTCACAATGTGGTTGGCCCTCATTGCCACAGGATGGTTGCTGTGGAGGCCAAAACTGCACGAACGGTCACCCTGGCTTGCATTTGGTCTCCACGCTGCGATGGCCTTGCCGTTTGCCGTGTTGGCCGGGCTCTTTCTGGTCAACGACACCTCCATCCTGCATGTGGCTGCGTTTGGTGGAGAAGCCCTGCCGTTGAAGTACCGATTCGCCGCAACGTGGGCTGCACGAGAAGGCCCGCTGCTGATGTGGTTAGGTTGGTTGGCGTTGCTTTCTTGGTGGTGGCGTGAACCGTTGGCGGGGGAAACAGGACACGAACATGACGTTCATGCATGGCGCCTTCGGTTTATGCATGGCATGAGCCTCACCCTCCTGCTCGTCGCGTTCACTCTGGACCCGTTCAAGGAAACGCCAGCGTTTTTCCGCGGGGCGGGCTTGAATCCCCTCCTTCAGACGGATTTGATGGTGATTCACCCACCGCTGATTTTTCTTACCTATTCGTTTTGTTTACACCTCACAGCCATCGCCCTCTCATCGGCATACACCAACACCACCGAAGGTCTGGCCGACCGCATGGTGCGTGTCGCACGCCCGGGCTTGCTCTTCGCAACCCTCGGCATTGGCTTGGGTGGTTTATGGGCGTACCTCATCCTCGATTGGGGAGGCTATTGGGCGTGGGACCCGGTGGAAACAGGGTCATTTTTGCCTTGGCTAGCCCTCGTGATGTTGGTTCATCTCCGCACTCGGCCGGGACGAGTAAGGCCAGAAGTTTGGATCGGTGCTGGTCTTGCCACGGGGTTGTTTTCGCTGTTCGCTACCACGGTGACCCGAGCCGGCGGTGTTTGGGCTTCTTCGGTGCACACCTTCGTTACCGCCGATGATGGCACCCCCCCCGATGATGTCTTTGGCCGTTTGATGGTCTTGCGGGACAATGCTGCAGCAACGGAAGTCATGACCTACGTCGTGTGGATGTTCACCCTGTTGGGGTGTTGGATGATGGTTCAACGAGCCCAAGCCAACCGACAAGCGCTCAACACAACGGTGGCATGGGGGGCTTCCTTGCCTGCACTCACCGCTCTTTTGGGATGCCTTGTGTTCACTGGTAGCAACGGAACGGGGTTGTCTTGGGATGCTGTTCCAGAGGCAGTCTTTGTCGCTGTGTTGTTCGCCCCCATGGCCGTCGCGTGGCGCTTGCCCAGCGCTGGAGACCCATCCGCAACCACGGCTTGGGCCTACCATGCATGGGTGCGTCCACCGTTGGACATCGTGTTCCCTCTCGTCGTGTATCTGCTGACCTTCGATGTCTTCATCGCCACCGCAGCAGCCGTCTTGTTTCTGCCACTCTACCGAGCCCCTTCCGCTCTCAAGGCGTGGCCTTGGGCGGCGGCTGGCGTCATGTTGGGACTTGGATTGGCGTGGTCGCAATCAGTCACCCTCGTGGTCGCTGGACTGATGTTGTTGGTGTTTGTCCTCCCGTGGTTGGTGGCCCCTCAGGAAGAGGGTGAAGGTTCGTTTTCTTGGCGAAAGCGCAAGGACCAGCAACGGGCGGCGCTTTGGGCCAGTGTGATGCTGGTGAGCCTGTACACGGTCCTCACATGGGTGCTCTTGCTCAGCAGCATCGACGCGGTTAATTTTGAAGCTCACGAACTCTATGGTGCCCCGTTTTTGACCGCCTTGGCCGCTGCATCTTTTGTCTACACCCGTCGCCAGGATGACCCCCGTTCTACGGCATGGTTGTTGGCGGGAGCAGCCTTGTTGTCCGTTGTCGGTTTCATCTTCGCCCCCTCGGCATTTGGACAGGATGCTACGACCAGCGTTTCAACGCACCTCACCAGAGGGCACATCATTTGGATCTCGTTGCCGATGGTGATGCTGGCGCTTGCACCGATGAGCCGAGAAGTGGTGCGCCAGGTGAGACATGCTCGCTCAAAAGGCTCATGGAAACGCATCCCATTGGGCGCGCACGTGGTCCATCTTGGCTTGCTCTTGCTCATCTTGGGCCACCTCTCTACCACGGTCTTGGTGGACAGAGGTGATGCATCACACCGCATCTCGTTGGTCAAAGATGAAATCATCGTGCACGATGGCCTCGGCTTTGAATTCACAGAACTTGTACTCGAAAGCGATGGTTTGGAGGTGGGTGATGGGTTCATCGGCGTCAACATCCGTGTCTATGCGATGAACGGCAACGAGGTGGGCGACGCTATCGGTGAAGTCACGCCCGGCACGCTGCGCTTTGACAGTCAAGGTGTGCCTCGTTCAGAGGTAGACACGCTGACGGGCCTCACAGGTGACATTGTGTTCATCTTTGATGGCAGTCAGGCGAGCAGTTTGATGGCCACCTCAGGTGGCGGTGGTTTGGATGATGTTCAACTTGTGCGCGTGACGGTGTACAATTTGCCCCACTCTCATGCCGTTTGGCTCGGTTGGTGCACCATGATGCTCGGCATGGCGTGGGTCGTTTGGGCAGGCTCGGTGAAAACCGAGTTGGGTAGCGAGCCCCACATCGTTTCACACAACGAAGAAGAATAATCACCTCCAATGCAATTATGAAGGGGGGGCTGGTCGCCGAATCATTCCCTTGGAGGCAAGGCTATGGAAGAAGGAACAATTGTCCACGTTGATTATGAATTGTACAACGGTGAAAACGGTGAATTGATTGAGACCACTCGCGAAGCGGTTGCAAAAGAGCACGACATGCATCAAGAAGGTCGCTCGTACACGCCAATGGTGTGCGTGGTTGGTAGTGGAAACCTCATTCCCGGCTTTGAAACCGCACTCTCGGAGGCCAAAGCCAACAAAGAAACCGAAGTCGTCATCCAACCAGAAGACGCCTACGGCGAGAAGGACGCAACACAAATTGAAACCATCAGCATTGACAAGTTGATTCGCTCGGTCCAAGACCCCAATTCCCTCTACATCGGCGCACCTGTCAACATCGGCGGTCGCCAAGGTCAACTCTCGTACCTGGCAGCAGGGCGGGCTCGTATCGATTACAACCACCCCATGGCAGGAAAGACCCTGAAGTATACATTCAAGGTCGTCAAGGTCGTTGAAGGAAAGGAAGAGCAAGTCATGGCCTTGCTTGAATCAAACACCGGTCACAGTGATTTCGGCGTCTCCTTTGACGGAGATGATTTGAACATCGTGATGCCCCAAACCATGCTCTTTGATACCAATGCGGCGATGGTGAAGTTCCGATTGGTGACCATCATCCGTGACGCTGTGGAATGCGGAAAAGTGTCCTTCATCGAAGTGCACGAACCACGTGGCTTCGGTGTTGACGACCATGACCACGACCATGACCACGATCACGACCATGATCACGATCACGACCACGGCGAGGACCTCGCTGACCTCTCTGTCGCAGAATTGAAGGAACGCTGCAAAGCCGCTGGACTTCCTGTAGGCGGGAAGAAAGCTGACCTCATCGCACGACTCACTCAAGAAGAAGAGTGAACGACGGAAAGCCGATAGGGAAGCAACCGTTGGGTTGCTTCAAGGAAGGTGGTCAAGGTGGAAGAAGAAGTCCTCACGAAGCCTACCTTCGCTGCACCTCTTCCCGACGACGTTTACACCAGCAGTGAAAAAGTCGTCATTTGGGCAACGCTGGCCCTCGCATGTATCGTGCTGGCAGGTCTGGTTTTGGCCTATGACGCCGTCTGGACAACGACCCTCAAGCCCATCATTTGGGACCCTGTGGTCAAAGACGCTGGTGTGGCTGGCGATGCTGGCTACACCCCGCAAAACACGGCCATCTACACGTTGAGCATGCTTGGTTGTGTGGTCTTGCTGCAGGCATTGTTTCGAAAATGGCGACTTCCAAGCGACGAGAACATGACGTTGGCCCTCATTGCTTGGGTGTGCCTTGCTCCAGTTCTGCGGGTGCTTGAAGACGCTGACTTCTTCGCTTCAACACAAGACGTGTTGTTCATTTCCCCCATCATTCATCTTCATCTCGCCGCCTGGTTGGTTGGGATTGCGGTCTTGAGTCACCGATTGGGACGCCGATTTGATGGCTTGACAACCGATGATGCAGAGGAACGCCAGAAGACATTGCTCTTTGGCGGACTGTTTACAGCATTGCTCCTTCATTGGTATCTGCTCTATCAGCCAGCCTACCTCGCCCATGAAACACTCTCCTTTGACATCGGTCAGGCAGGTTTGTTGTTCGCCTGTCTCAGCCTCTGGATTTCGCTCACGATGACGCGGGGCTGGCCTGCGCTGACCAGAGGTATGTTGGGCTTTGCTTGCGCAGCACTCATGCTAGGACTGGCCCATTGGTTGCAATTTGCCGTCACCCCTTGGGCGCAGGAAAGCGGACGAATGTCGGGCGACATCACCCTGTGGCCCGTTGTCGTCGTGCTTGGTCTACCGGGATTGGTCTGCCTTGCACTGTATCGTGTCGGTCGGGAGGATGCCCAGCAACTCCGTTTAACGGGCTACAAAGCCGGTGTGTTGCCTGAACACATCGGCCTCAAGCAATGGGAAGCTGAAGAGGAAAAATGGGCCAGTCATCCTGTGGAATTCCTCTCCAACAAAGCCCTTCTGGCCCATCCAATGGTGCTTGGTATGGTCTTTGGCCAACTCTGTGATGGACTCGCTACCATGGTCGGCATTGACATGTTTGGCTATGGCGAGAAACATCCGGTCAGCAACAGCGTCATCCAATTTGGAGGCTCCATCAACGAGACGTTGGGTATTGCCTGGGGTGAAGGAGCGTGGCTTTTTGCTCTGGTAAAAGCGGTATTGGTTGGTTTGATCATATGGCTCTTTGTCCAAATGCGAGTTGAGCAACGCCAACAACACTTCCGCCTGCTCATCGTTCTCGCCGTGCTCATCGTCGGCTTAGCACCAGGGTTGCGAGATATCGGACGGCTGATGTTGGGTGTTTGACGAATCATCTTCCCACCCTCCATGAAATTAAGTGCAGGCATGACTTGGCGTGAATTGAGGGCTTAACATGGACCGACTGCCAACAAGGGTCAACCGTGCCGACCCTGCGTTTGTCCAACGAAGAACACACAATCAAGCGTTGATTGATGAGTTGCGATCCCGACTCGAAGTGGCTGCTGGAGGAGGTGGAGGGAAGTATGTTGAGCGACACCGCTCACGCGGTAAACACCTCGCTCGGGAACGAATTGAACGGATTCTGGACCCAGGTACAGCCTTCCTTGAACTCTCCCCCCTCGCTGCCTACGGCCTCTACGACGGTAGCGCCCATTCCGCCGGAATCGTGACGGGAATCGGCATGGTGCACGGACGCGAATGTCTGTTTGTTGCCAACGATGCGACCGTGAAGGGAGGTTCCTACTACCCGATGACCGTGAAAAAGCACATCCGTGCTCAGACCATCGCGCATGAAAATCACCTCCCTTGCATCTACTTGGTAGACTCTGGTGGAGCTTTTTTACCAATGCAAGACGAAGTGTTTCCAGACATCGGCCATTTTGGCCGCATCTTCCGAAATCAAGCCCGCATGTCCGGCGACGGTATTCCTCAGGTGGCCGCTGTTCTCGGTTCGTGCACGGCAGGAGGCGCCTATGTCCCAGCGATGTCCGATGAATCCATCATCGTCAAAGGCAACGGAACGATTTTCCTCGCAGGACCCCCGTTGGTGAAAGCGGCTACTGGTGAAGAGGTGACCGCCGAGGAATTGGGCGGGGCGGATGTCCATACCGCTCAATCAGGCGTCGCTGACCATTTCGCTGAGGACGAAGACGAGGCGTTGCGGATGGTGCGCAACGTGGTCGAGAACCTTGGACCGGTCTCCAAAGCACCGGCGGCCTTGCAAGAGGCTGAAGCCCCCGCACACGATGTTGAGGATTTACTCGGACTGATTCCAGAGGACAACCGGACACCGGTGGATGTGCGAGAACTGATTGGTCGCATCGTCGATGGTTCACGCTTCCACGAATTCAAGACCCGGTACGGCACGACATTGGTCTGCGGCTTCGCTCACATTCACGGCCACAAGGTCGGTATCGTTGCAAACAACGGCATCCTGTTTTCGGAATCCAGTCAGAAAGGTGCTCACTTTGTTGAACTGTGCGGTCAGCGAGGCATTCCATTGGTATTCTTGCAAAACATCACCGGCTTCATGGTCGGCAAGGACTACGAAGCAGGCGGCATCGCCAAAGACGGTGCCAAATTGGTCACGGCCGTTTCGTGCGTCAATGTGCCCAAATTTACCGTCATCGTTGGCGGCTCCCACGGTGCTGGGAATTACGGAATGTGTGGACGTGCCTACGATCCACGATTTTTGTTTATGTGGCCCAACAGCCGCATCTCGGTCATGGGTGGCCCGCAAGCAGCCGATGTGTTGACCACCGTGAAACAAGACCAACGGGCCAGAGAAGGACTGCCTGCGTTGGAAGGCGAGGCGTTGGAAGCCTTCCGCCAACCCATTCTCGACAAGTACGAAACGGAGGGAAGTCCGTATTATTCCACTGCACGGCTGTGGGACGACGGCATCATCGACCCGAGGGACACGAGAGACATTCTCGGCCTCTGTTTAGCAGCCGCCAGGAACGCCCCCCTGCCCGACCACCGATTCGGCATTTTTAGAATGTGATTTTTATATTGGTAATTTGATTTTTCAATTGAGGTTTTAGATATGGTATCAATGAGCGAACCGCCCGTAACCAAACACGTGTCCGTGGAGATTGAGGGGGCCTGTCTCACCCTCACGCTCAGTCGCTCTGACAAGTTCAACGCCCTGAATGTGGCGATGATTCAGGAGTTGATCAGCTTGTTTGAATGGAGCGCAGAACGGAGCGCTGGTCAACGGGATGCCTTGCACGATGCTGCCGGCACACCTTACTTCCGAACGTTGATTTTGC
Organism: Candidatus Poseidonia sp.; assembly: GCA_038124565.1. GTDB lineage: Archaea > Thermoplasmatota > Poseidoniia > Poseidoniales > Poseidoniaceae > Poseidonia. The sequence continues at coordinate 6,294 of JAYPCE010000035.1, read as the reverse complement.
GTGGTGAAGGCAAGCACTTCTGCGCAGGGGCGGACATCAACATGATGCGTGATGCCGGTGCCAACACGCCAGAAGAAAACCGAACGGATTCCGAGCGCCTTGACCGGTTGTTCAACGGCTTGTGGTCCCATCCCTGTTTCACCATCGCAGCCGTACAAGGCGTTGCGCTCGGCGGTGGTGCTGGCCTCATCGCTTGTTGCGATTATGTCGTGGGTGCCTCAAACATTCGTATTGCTCTCTCAGAAGGGAAATTGGGGATTCTGCCTGCGGTGATTGGCCCGTATGTGTACCGTCGCGTCGGCTCCGCTAATTTCCGCCGTCTCGCCATGCAGGCCAGTCGAATAGAAGGCGAAGAAGCTCTGCGAATTGGATTTCTTGAACGCTTGGTTGGGGCCTACGATGAGTTGGATGAGGCGGTCAAGTCCATCGTGGATGAGGTGATGAGCACCGGCCCTTCAGCCGTCACCTTAGCCAAAGAATTGGCTCTCGGGTTTGACCGCTGGACCGAAGACGACGAAGCGTTGAGGCAGTGGACGCTCGATTTCACCAGCCGCATGCGCGGTTCAAATGAAGGACAGGAAGGCCTGTCTTCGTTTTTGGAAAAGCGCCCACCCAACTGGAAACCGACGGACGAAGAGTAGGGAGGGATGTGCATCAAAGTCTTGGTGGCCAACCGTGGAGAGATTGCGTGCAGAATTCTGCGCGCCTGCTCCGAGGCCGGTTATGCCACCGTTGCCGTGTACGCAGCCAACGATGCGGGCAGCCTGTTCACTGAACTGGCCACTGAGACCGTGGCCCTTCACGGCGATACCATCGCAGAAACCTACCTTGACCAATCCCAAATTATCGAAGCCGCCCAAAGCACTGGAGCGACAGCCATCCACCCCGGTTTTGGATTCCTCTCTGAGCGGGCCGAGTTCGCTCGGGCCGTGAAGGCAGCAGGGCTCATCTGGATTGGGCCATCGCCTGAGGCCATTGAGCGCATGGGGGACAAGATGACGGCTCGACAAACCATGCGAGCAGCCGGCGTTCCGGTCATCCCCGGTGAAGAAGTGGAAGAAGCGGATGAAACAAAGGCCCTCATTGCACTCAAAGCAGCCGCTGAACGTGTGGGCTATCCGCTGTTGTTGAAAGCCTCATCTGGAGGTGGGGGCAAAGGTATGCGGGCGGTGCACGACCCTCGCGGTTTTGAAGAGGCGGCCACTGGTGCTCGACGAGAAGCTGTGGCCGCTTTTGGCGACGGTCGGATTTACATTGAACGGCTGTTATCCGGTTCAAAACACATCGAAATCCAAGTGCTCGCCGACCAACACGGACGAACTGTACACCTCGGCGAGCGAGAATGCAGTGTTCAACGACGCCATCAGAAAGTCTTCGAAGAAGCGCCTGGACCAACCATGAACTCGGGACTTCGTGAGGCGATGGGGCAAGCAGCCGTCGCTGCAGCCCAAGCCGTTGATTACGAAGGAGCGGGGACGGTTGAATTCTTACTTGCACCGACGGGCGAATTTTTCTTTCTCGAAATGAACACGCGCATCCAAGTGGAACACCCCGTTACAGAATTGGTCACGGGCGTGGACATTGTCCGAGAACAATTGCGCATAGCACAAGGTGAACCGATGGCGTGCGGCGACCTGATGATTCGTGGGCATGCGATTGAGGTACGCCTCTATGCTGAGGATGCTGCCAACGGATTCCTCCCGTCGATCGGACCTCTGGCGATGTTTCGGCCCCCTGAAGGACCGGGCATCCGCTTGGATACAGGGGTGCGAGAGGGTGACGAAGTCACACCTGATTATGACCCCATGCTCGCAAAGCTGATCGTTTGGGCTCCATCTCGCCCCGAAGCCTTGCAAAAGATGAGGCGTGCTCTTGACGAATTTGTGGTGCTCGGCACCACCACCAACCTCGGGTTCCTTCGTGAATTGTGTGACACCCACGAGGTCGTGACGGGAGCCACGACCACCACCACCATCGATGACCGATGGCCGAACGGATGGGCTGCTGCTCAAGACAACCAAGCACGAGATGTTTCGCTGTTGATGGCTGCCACCGCTGAATCACTCGGCTTGCATCGTCGCCAACAGACCAGCGACGCCTCCACAAGAGAAGCCACCCCGAATCCATTCACCACCCTTCAACGGAGGTATCCATGATGCAGCACACCTTTGCAGGAAAGGACGGCCCAGTTGAGGTCAACCTCTCCAAGGACGGAGAAGCGTGGTGCTACGAAGGCCAACGGGCCACGCTCGATGAACGGGGGAGGCTTTACGTTGAAACAACAGCAGGCACCTCGGTCCTGGGTCATGCGGCCAAAGTAGGCGATGTTTGGTGGGTGCATGTGCACGGACGCATCCACCGTTGGGAACTCATTGAGCCAGGGGCCTCAGCAAGCGACGACGGCGCAGGCTTGGTCGCCCCCATGCCCGGAAAGGTGTTGGAGGTCTTGGTATCGGTTGGCCAACAGGTCGCTGCGGGTGAGGCCTTGATGGTGCTTGAAGCAATGAAAATGGAGCATCGCATCGTTGCCACCGCCCCAAGCACCGTCGCCGCCATCCATTTCTCGGCCGGCGACCAAGTCACGCAGGGTGCGGCCTTGCTTGAACTTGAAGAAATCAATTGATTATTTAATTTTTCAATTGAAAATATCTCAACACATACCTCAAAATGTTGGCCGATTTTTATTCCAGATAGAATGCCAAACACAGCTTCGATTCGCTGTTTGATTGGCAAAAACAAACAGGCGGTTAAAAGCGATTGAGATGTGCGAAAATCATGAGAAATCCTTTCATGGCCCTTACCGATTGGAGTGTTGAGCGACCAAAGCAAGCCTTCGCCACCGTGCTGCTTGCGATGCTCATCCTTTCTGCCGGCGGGATGCACCTCAAATTTGACAACAGCGAAGACGGTTTCTTTCCCGATGACCCCAGCGTTGACTTGCTGAATGAAGTTGAAAGCGAATACCGTGCGAACATCGATTTCGTTCGTGTGATTGACAGCATCGAGCAAGGTGATTTGCTCCTAAACTCCACTTGGACACAACTCGCTGCTCTTGAAGCGGCGTTGCTCAGCAACGAAAACCTCGCCGCATACCACTATCCGCTGTTTGGCACACAAGCCAACAATGGGCCTGCCGGGCATGCCATGCAGTGGATGTCGCTCCAGGACCGCACCACGGCTCAAGCATGGTTGACACCCTTACAAGCAGCCGTTACCGAAGTCATGTTGGCCGATAACGACAGTTTGGATGCGGCTCTGGCCAATCTCACGAACGCTGCATCCTTGGTGCCTCCAGTTGATTCAGTGACGGCTGAACGCCTGCTCAATTGGGACCCCTCCGACCCCGACGTGTGGTTGGCTCGGATGGACAACAGAAGCAACCTATCAGGTGATTTGGGGGCTCTCATGGGCCAACTCAGTGCCCTGGCCACAGGCCGTTCACCAGTACAAACGGGTCAAATCGCCGCTGTCTCAGGACCGTTGCAAGGTCAACTTGGACCGCTCTTGGGCCTTCAATCGGTGGACTTCCGAACAGCGATTCTGTCTAGCCTACCAACCGAGGACGCCAACGACCCATGGAATTCAGACGGCCCGGTATTGGTAACCCTCGCCGTTTCGAGCGAACCCGCTGATTACGGTTACGAAGTGCTCGGGGATGTGCAAGCCGATTTGACCGAATGGATTGAGTCCATGCAAAGCGAGATGGTGGTGGCTACCGGTGACGATGGATTGAGAACATTTTCATTCGCCCAATTTGCAGAGAACTCCACGGCCACCGTCGGTAAAGAAATCGGGATGCTCACCAGCGCTGCCTTGGTGCTTTTGGGCGTGATTTTGTGGTTCAACTTCCGCAGCCTACGAGAGACGGGCTACGTGCTCCTGCTCACTGTCGTTGCCATTGTAGCCACGTACGGCCTCTCCGGATGGCTGCAGTTTTTGGGCGTAGAAATGACCTTCAACGCCGCCATGAACTCGATTCCCGTCTTGCTCTTGGCCATCGGAGTTGATTACGGATTACACGTTGTCCTCCGAATCCGTGAGGAGTTGAACGAAGAAGAACAACGCAACCCCCAGGGCCGCGTCACCTTGCGGGACTTCGACCGTCTCGCACGCCAGCGAGCCATCCGACAAGGCACAACGCTGACCTCCATCGCCCTGCTCATCGCGATTACAACGGACATCATCGGTTTCCTGTCCTTCCGTTTGTCTTCCTTGGCCTTCTTGCAAGTCTTTGGTACGGTCATCGCCATCGGCCTGCTGTTGATTTACTTGCTCAGTATCTCGGCACTTCCTGCCCTCATGTTGCTCTTGCCTGCCAAACGTCTGCCGCTTGAAAAAGCGAGTAAGGTCGCTGTCGGCCCCCTCGCCAAGAAGGTCGGCGACCTTTCGCAACGGCCTGCATTGGTCGGTGTGCTGGCCGTGGTCCTTCTGATTCCGATGATCGGTGGGTTTCAACAACTTGAAGTCGCTTTTGAGCAACGAGACCAACTGGACGATAGTGTGCCTGTAGTTCAGGACTTTTTGCTCATCAGCGATGCGTTCGGCACAAGCCGCTCGCCGTTGTATGTGGTGATTGACGGCGATGTTATCAGCCCAGAAGGACGGGCGGCTTCGGCCTTGGCCGCCACCATGCTCTCGCAACGCGACGATGTCAGCGGCGTACCCAACGGGCTTTGGGATGTGCTGGAACAAGCTCGTCTGGACGATGCGGTGCTGGACGGATGGCTGACGGCAGCCGAAAATGGAGACGTGACAGCGTGGGCCTCGCTCAGTACATGGGCATTGGAAAACACCACGGGCATTGAGACGACCAAGAGTTTGCTCGCTCGTGACGGGGAGCAGACGGTGCTTTCCTTCCAAGCCGATACGTTGGACTGGGCCGCGACCGTTGAGTTGGCCGAAAGCATCGAAGAGGCGCTGAACGCCTTGGCCGACGATACGGATGGATTCACGCTTCGCTTGAGTGGTCGCAGCCTCATCAACGCTCAAACAACCTCCGATGTCGCTTCCGCCTCCATTGAATCAACGGCCATTGTCGCCGTCGTCATTTTGTTCATGCTTGTCGGCATCCACACCTCGCGGAACAACAGTCTGCGAGAAGGGGTCCAGCGCGGGTTCGTTTCGTGGATTCCACTGATGATGGTCGTGGTGTGGGTCTACGGGTTGATGGGCTACACAGGCTACAACATCAACTCCCAAACGGTCACCATCGGTGCCCTCTCGCTGGGGCTCGGTGTTGATTATGCCGTCCATTTCACCACCCGCCTGGAAGAAGAAGCCGAACACTTCCCGCTGGCGAAGCCTTCAGAATGGGTGGCTCGGTCAACCGCTACGACAGGTCGAGCGATGGGTGGGGCGGCCTTGACCACTGCGGGTGGATTTGCGGTGCTCAACCTCTCCGCCTTGCTCCCTCTCCGCTTGTTTGGCCAAGCTTTCGTCGTGGCCATCACCCTCGCTTTGCTGTCAAGCCTGCTCATTTTGCCGGCTCTGTACACCCCCTTCCTCAAGCGAACGGCGACGGCGTCCCAAGGTGAAAGCGAATGAAACGAACAACGGTGTTTTGGTTTACCACGTTGGTGGGCCCGCTGATTTTGGCCTCTTACTGGCGCGGGGTCGGAGCCGTCGATGACCCCATGGTGTATTGGGGGGATGTACCTGAGGCGATGCAATCGTTCATTGTGCCGTGGATGTTTGTGGCTGCAGCAGGGTACATGTTGATGTGGCATCGGTTCTTCTTCGCGTGGAGCGAAGACGACGTCGCTTCCTTGCACTGGCCTTGGTCAGAAGCCGACGGCCGCGGGGTGCAACGCTTGTTTGGCTTGTATGCCGCCTTCCTCATCGCCTCGTTGTTGTGGATTGACCTAACGCGGCTCTACATCGAAGGACCAAGCACATTGGGAGCGCTCGTTGTCATCGGTGTGCTGTGGACGGCGGGTCTTGCATCCCTTGGCTTTGGAGCGTTGGTGTGGTCTTCACAAGAACGGTTGGTTGGGACTCGGTGGGCCTTGGCTGGTTGCGCCATGCTCTCCATTCAATGCACTTGGTGGGATGCTGTGTACTGGGTCGCCAAGTTCGGTTGGTAGGAACAGGCGTTCAAATACCCAACAATGCTGTTGCCACCCATGAACAGCCGGTCTTTGGTCGCCATGCTGGTGGTCTTGACCTTTCTCGCAGGTTGCACCGCCCCGCTTGAGACGATGCAATCCGACGAAGAGGTGATGTTGACACCGGTACCAAACGCCCTGTCCTTCTCAGCACCCACGCTTGACCGAGATGCAGATGGAGGCGCACAAC
>JAYPCE010000034.1:0-21081 GCA_038124565.1 Candidatus Poseidonia sp. | reverse complement strand
CGCCGCCTTTGTTGGTTGTGTGGTCATGGGTTTGTGGGCCAACCTTCCCTTTGCCCTGGCACCGGGAATGGGCTTGAACGCCTACTTCACTTTCGCCGTCGTGCTCGGCATGGGCATTGATTGGAAGATTGCCCTCGCCGCTGTGTTGGTTGAGGGTGTCATCTTCCTCATCATTTCGATTCCACAAATCGGATGGCGAACCAAGATGATCAATGCCATCCCTAAGGACCTGAAGATTGCAACGGGTGCCGGTATCGGTATGTTCCTCGCCATCATCGGTCTGCGTGAGATGGGCTGGATTCAAGACGACGGTGCCACCCTCGTCAACCTCGCCACGACCGAGGCTTGGGGCGCTGGCGAGTACGCCATCTACCAGCACGGTGCCGTGATTTCCATGGTCGCTCTGATCGCCATTGCGGTCATGATGGCCCGTGGCATCAAGGGTGCCATCATCTACGGCATCCTTGGTGCCTCCCTCTTCGGTTGGCTCGTGGGTGCGTACGACCCCTACAACGACTTCCTCGCTGGCGGTGCAGGTTGGGGCTCACCCGAGGCATCGTGGCCCGAGGAGATCTTCGGATTTGTCGGCATGCCTGAAGAATCACTCGGAGCAGCCTTTGGGGCTCTTGGGGACGTTGGTGACAACCTCGCTGACTTCATGCTGGTGATGATCGCCTTCCTCTTCGTCGACATCTTCGACACCGCTGGAACCCTCTACTCCGTGGGCCGCCAAGCCGGCTACGTCAACGAGGACGACGAACTCCAGAACTCGGAAGAAGCTTTCATGTCCGATGCCGTTGCCACCATCGCCGGTGCCATCTGCGGTACCAGTACCACCACCACCTACATCGAGTCCGCTGCGGGTGTTGAAGAAGGCGGCAAGACCGGTCTGACCGCCATCACCGTTGGTGTGTTGATGCTTTCTGGTTTGTTCCTTTCCGGCCTGTTCAAGGCCATTCCCACCTACGCCGCTGCCTGTGCTCTGGTGATCATCGGCGGCATGATGATGAAGCAAGCCACCGAAATTGACTGGGACGACAAGGAAATGGTGTTGCCAGCCTTCTTGACGATGGTCTTGATGCCGTTCACCTACTCCATCGCTGACGGTATCGCTTGGGGTGTCATCTCCTACGTGGCCATCAAGTTGGGCATGGGCAAGGCCGACGAGCCAAGCCCCATCATGTACGGCATTGCCGTGTTCATGCTGATGTTCTACCTTGGTCCAGGCAACCAGTCGACCTTCGGCTGGTTGTTCGGCGCCATCTTCGGTTGAATCAAAGCCTGACCTGCACCCCTCAACAGGGCGTCGTCAACGAGGCCGGAGGGTGGCTCAGCTGAGCACGTCAAAGGTGTAGATGAACCCAAGGAAGGCGTGGATGAAGACGAGGTAAATGATCAGGTCTGCGGCCCTGCCGTGTTTGAGTTTTGCAGCGGCGAAGGATTCTCCTGCTTCCCGCTGCGCTCGAGCTTGTTTACCGTACCTCGTCATCACCACCATGAGGCCAAAGCCTACAGGGCCCATAAAGCCGTGAAGTGATTGGGGCAAGAGCGATGAAAACGGGTCGTTGTTGACATACCATCCGTTGAAGGCCCGTGCGAGAAACGCCACGAGAATGACCACCCCCGTTGCCCAGAGCAAACGTTCACCGTTGGCTTCGTGCCGAGCGAGGTGTTGAGCACGCTCCTCTCCCTTGAGCTCGTAGGATTTTTTGCGCCAAGAATACTGCCACCACACCCAGAACACCAGCCCGCTGGCCAGCAACGGGTGGAGTAGCAGAGCGACGAGTTGAACCGTGTCCATGGGAGACTCAGCGAAGGCGAGAGGGCCTGAGTTCAAGGAGGTATGCGTGGAGGTAGGCAGCCCCATGTTGGGTCAGCGGTGGATTGAAAGGGCTCTTGCCGTGGGAAGAAATGAGGGGAGGAAGCGTTGGACGAAGCATACATGGAAACCTGCCTCAAGGCGGCGTTTTCAAGGCCGATGTCGGGCAATCTTCGGGTTTCAACCATGAATCGCGAATCCGCATCCAAAATGCTTGACAAACCACTGATGGCCGTGCTCATTGTCGCCGCCCATGAAATGGAACCTCCTGCGGTGGACGACGAAGAAACGACCACACCACGGCGCCCAGCTATGACTCGGCCGCGCTCGAGGACGCGGCGAACGGGCAGACAAAGCGGGCCTTCGTTCATGACCTGGCTTCATGACCCTCAAGCCGTCATCGATGACGAACCTTACACGCCAGCTTACCGATTGGCTGCGTTGTTGATTCACAAACAACTGGACAACGAAAACTGGGACGATGCATGGAACTCGGTCGAGGGTGGTTTGCGAGACACATGTATGGAGAAGGGGGTACACCCAGTATGGCATCTCATCGGTGAAAAAACACCATTGCTGGCCCAATTCCTTGCCTTCCCGAAAGCCAAGGTGGTCAAAACGACAAAGAAAAGCAGCATGGGCACCGATTTTTTCTGGGTCGACCCGCGCGACCGAAACGCCCTCGTGACCGTGCTGAAGTTGGCCTCTGCGGGTGTAGATGACCCGGACATCAAGGTCGCCTTACAGAAAGCCACGAGTCAACTCACGGGCGGACGTACGGTTTCCTTGGAAGGTCCGCTGTTGTCTCTTCAAGGAAATATAGCCTTTGTTTCCTTGTTGTTGCACCTCCACAGCGGCGAAGAACCGCCGAGTTCCATCATCAAGGAATGTGAACAATCCGATGCTGAATTATTGGGTGCTCTTCAAGATGTTCAGGCCTTGTTCGGCGGACAGGTCAACGACTGGGATGCCGTGTCAGGCTTGGACAGGGACGATGCTTTGAGCCTTGTACGCCGCACTCTGGCGTGGCAGTACGCTCCAAATCAAGCCGAGTCTTGCACCTCGCAAGAATTGTCTGAAGGGTTGCGATTGTTGGAGGACGCGAACATCCATGAAGGACGTGACCGACTTACATGGTGGCGATTGCATGCGTTGCTTCGTGAGGGCGAACATGACCAGGCCATGGAGGTGTTAAACCAACTCAGGCTCGATGGCTCATCAGATGTGGCTGACCTTTTGCCGTTGGTGGTGTCCCTCGACGACGAGCGCGCCAATGCTTGGCTTCTCGGCTTCATGAACGACCTCGATGACCAAGCCTTGTTCCTCATCCTTCGAGAGTCGGCATTGAGCGAACCCATACGTTTGCTCGCAGCACAACGCATGGCCGATGCACCGGGTGCTCTTTGGGACGAATCAAAATCGATGGTGCTGGAATTGTTGCTTGCCTCCCTTGACATTGAACGTCTGGCTTCCATGCTCTCCCAAGATGGAATGTTGCCGCTGGCTCACCCATACGCCGCCTTGTTGGTGAGCCACCTCGCCCCAGCCACCCTTGATGCAAGCAACCGAGCATCAATTTGGGTGTTCAGAAACCAAGCCCTTCAAGCGATTCATGGAGCAGAAGTTCCCAGCGTGTTAACGCCCATGGCCGAACACCTCCTGATGTTGATGGAAGGTATTTACAAAGAAACACCTGAAGTTGCCGAGGTGCTCAACACTTCAGCCCTCAAGGCGTTTTCACCCATTAGCCGGGCCATTGCGGGAGATGGTGTGGTAAACACCACGCACCTGCGCAACATGCGTACGAGTTTGGAAGAACTTGAACTGACGGCTATTGAACGTCGCCTGTTTGAAGTGATGTTGGTTACCCTCTCACTCAACAATCATATTCAGGCTTACAACATTGGCATGGCCAAAGCATCGGATGCAGAACAACTCAACGACTTGCTGAACAACCCCGCTTTGCCGCTTCGTTTGATGCGGTCTTTTTCCAATCTCGTGATGGAGCACGACCTCGGACTTCCACGGTTGGTAGCATGGTACACGCAGAATGACCCGCTTTCCCCTTGGGCGCCGTTGGTTCGGGCAGCCCTGTATGCTTCTCAGGGTGACGAACTGAATTCGGCACGGGAATACACCCGCGCAGCGGAGTTGTTCAGCCGCACAGGAGCGGGCTCTGAAGAAGCCGAGGCACCGGGGTCGGAGGGGGACGACGACGACTCCATCCTTGCTTTGCCTCTGGCCTTGTACCGCAAAGCCCTCATTCACTACGCTCACGCGAAATCTTGGTCAGAGGCCGTTGAATTGTTGGATAAAGTGCCCGCCCTCAAGACGGCCATTACTGAGCGATTCAAACTGTATCTCCGCGTGTGTCATAAAGCCACCAAAGATACGAACGAAGCCTCTCGCCTTGTTCGCAAGCACGTTCAACAACGCATCAAGGTGCAAGAAGAAGACGTTGAAGGAAACATGGTTGAACGTACAAAAACGGTGTACAACGAAGAAGAACTTGACTTGTTGCGTAATTATCCATTTGAACAAGCCCACCTCCTTCCACCCGAACCTTTCCTCGGAAGGGTTACCGCCGCCTCCACGCACATCAGTCGCGACCTTCGGCGGTCACGAACCCAGTTTGAACACCAATTCCGACAGGCCATGCAAAGCACCTCACCTTCGTTGGATGAAATTTATGATATTGCGAAGAACGCTGCAGAAGAAGGTGCCTTTGAGGGGTTGATGTACCTCGAGCGAGCGCAAAACTCAAGCAAATTTTCCGTTGCTTCGCAAAAACGATTGGCCATGGTTGAACAAGCCTTGTTCTCCCAATACAAAGATGACATTCCAACCTACAAACGGCGGTTCTTGCACAATTTATCGTTGATGCCGCTGGTCATCGTGGACACCAATGTTTTGGTTGATGCTTTGGTCGAGAAAGCCTACCAGCGCATGGACCTCGTGTTTGAAACAAATTTGAACATCATCGGCTCCAATCGCTTCCACCACATTTTGTTGCATCATGCGAAGGAGAAGCGTCTTCGTTTGATGATCCCCGATGACGTGCGAGGCGAACTGCGTCAGTTCGCCAAAAACCACCGCTTACTCCCCCGCTTCCAAGGAGCCCTTGTCGATGTCGAGACCTTGAACAGCACCCTGAGTGAGGATACGATGCTCGGTCTGGTTGACGAAGTTCTCGTGGAATACACGACATGGACGCCAACCAGTGAAATGCTCGCCGACCTCCCTACCGAATCCGAGGCGTTGACTGAATTCTTGTTGCACCACGACGAGGTGTTTGATGAACTCACCGCGCTCAAGGCGCTGCGAAGCGTGACGGTACGAACGGAACTGAACGGCCAAGCCATTTACCCCGAATCAACCGACTTGGACATTTACCGATTGGCCATGCACCTTTCATCGCAAGCCTTACCCGACATTGGTTCGGTGTTGGTGGCGACCATGGACGGCGATTTCACCTTGCTTGACCGAGCCATCGAGGAGCGCTTTGGGTTCTCCGTCGCCAAAAACCACCGCACGCTCAAGCCGTGGTTGGCTCGTCAAACAAATTGAGGGACATGCCGTTTGTCGTTGGGCTTCAACGGCAGTTTAGCGAGCTCATCAAGGAATTGTTTGCCCAATAACATCGGACACTTCATCTGACTCCTGTCTGCGATGGTCATCTCAACATCGTAGGTATAGCGCCCAACCCGTACTTTGGCCAAGACCACATCGCGTTCTTGTGAGCCCATGGCGTTGCGTACCTTTACGCTGCCAACCGTCGGTAATTCGAGGGCCTGTGCCAGACCTTCGTCGATAGAACATCGCTTGGCGCCAGTGTCGATTTTAGCCTTGGCGCGAATCCACCATTTCCGGTCTTGCCCACCTTTGATGCTCACCCATCGGGCATCATAGGAGCGTGGCATGGTGATTCCCCCTCGTTCACATGTGGTGAATCATCGCTTCGCCAAAGGCACTGCATGAAAGCAGCGTTGCATCGTCCATCAACCGTTCAAAGTCATAGGTGACCGTTTTGTTGGAGATGGCCCCTTCCATGCCTTTGATGATGAGGTCAGCTGCTTCTTTCCAACCCATGTGGCGCAGCATCATTTCAGCCGAAAGGATAAGCGAGCCGGGGTTGACCTTGTCTTGACCGGCGTATTTCGGAGCGGTTCCGTGGGTGGCTTCGAAGATAGCGATGCCGGTATCGTAGTTGATGTTTGCACCCGGCGCAATACCGATGCCGCCGACCTGCGCTGCAAGGGCGTCGGAGATGTAGTCGCCGTTGAGGTTCATGGTGGTCAGCACACTGTATTCAGCAGGGCGGGTGATGATTTGTTGAAGCATGGCATCAGCGATCACGTCTTTGATGACGATGGTGTTGCCGGTGTGGGGGTTGGTCAAGGTGCACCATGGCCCCCCATCAAGTTCGGTCGCACCGAATTCGTCCTGTGCGAGGGCATAGCCCCAATCTCGGAAACCGCCCTCGGTGAATTTCATGATGTTCCCTTTGTGAACCAGGGTCACGCTGGGCATGTCGTTGTCGATGGCATAGCGGATGGCTGCACGAACGATGCGAGCCGTCCCTTCTTTTGAGACCGGTTTGATGCCGATACCGGAGGTTGCTGGGAAACGGATTTTTTCAACGCCCATTTCGTTTTGAAGGAAGTCGATCACGCGCTTGGCTTCGTCGCTTTCTGCTTCCCACTCAATGCCGGCGTAGACGTCTTCGCTGTTCTCACGGAAAATGATCATGTCAACATCTTGAGGGGCCTTCACCGGTGAAGGCGTACCATCGTACCAGCGAACAGGACGCACACAGGCAAAAAGGTCCAACTTTTGCCGTAGCGCAACGTTGAGTGAACGAATACCCCCGCCGACAGGTGTTGTGAGCGGTCCCTTGATGGAGACCAATCCAGATTGCATCGCATCAAGCGTGGCTTGAGGCAACCACTCGCCCGTGGCGTTGAAAGCCTTCTCGCCTGCAAGCACCTCAGACCACACGATCGAGCGTTCTCCGCCGTAGGCTTTCTCCACCGCTGCATTGACCACTCGGATCATCACAGGCGTGATGTCAACCCCGATTCCATCGCCTTCAATGTAGTGAACTACAGGGTCCGACGGGACCTTGAGTGTGCCGTTTTCCATGGAAAAAGGGGTACCAGTCATGTCTCTCAACTCAACCCACAAGCATCTCCTTCAAGAATCAACCGCCCCTCCTCTGTCCATGCAGGGACGGGTGGAGTGGACGAACGGCACGGGCATGGTTGGCATCAACGCCGCAGGGCAACGCATTGAGATGGACTGGGAATCAGGGCCATCTCCCATGCAACTCACGCTTCAGATGGTCGGTGCATGTTCGCTGGTCGATGTGGTGATTGGTCTGAAGGACCGTCCTTTTTCCAAAGCCTGGGTAGAATTGGATTCAACACGAGCGGAATCAACGCCGCGTCGTTTTACCGCCATGAGCATGGTGTACCATGTGGTGGGGGATGTACCAGAAAAATTGGTTGAACGCGTGGTGGAGAAAAGCCACGAGAAGTATTGCAGCGTTTCCAATTCACTCGACCCGTCTATCCGTATCGATTGGCGGGTCGTGGTGCATTCAGCCTCAGAGGCTTGAAGGCTGTCCGTGCTTGTTCAATGCGCCTGCAAGGGCTGCACACAAGGAGTCGTAGAGGGGCTTCCAGCGTGCATGGAGTCCTTTTGGAGCATGGAGAGGTTTCCAAGCGTTCTCTACAGCAATCACGGTAGCGAAGGGTCTGATGTTCTGGCCGCCCATATCGACGATGAGCGAAAGGTGGTAAGCATCCCTGTCCCGTTCAACTTTGAGGCTGTTCAAATCTGCAAAGCCACCGCCCAACGAGGCTTGCAGGCGTTCGTCGTCAAGCAAGTCTCGTGCGAGCGTTGCCAGCAACGTTTCCACCGTTTCAGCGCTGATAGTAGCGGAAGGGGCCTCTTCAACAAAAGTCATGCCGGGCAACTCGTCCTGTGCTACAAAGGTCATGCCGGGCAATTCGTCCTCTTCATCATCGTCCATAAAAGCCGCAAGGGGGTCTTCAACGATGCTGTGTTGCACACCCGCATCTTGCGAGGCAACGGGGGTGTTGAGACCCAAGGCGTCGTAAATGTCAATTTCCTCATCGTCTTCTTCGGGAAGGTCGAATGCATCCATCATGTGCAATATTGCTCGTTCTTCCTACTTAATGGATGGTTTCTCTTGCACGCTGGTGCATCATGGTTTGGTGGGGTAGAGAAGGAAGCCTCATACGAACCAACCGAGGCCAAGGTGATGATGCTGCATCGTCAGAGAGCGGCTTGGCTCGGTCTGGCGCTGCTGGTGTTGCTGGCGAACGGCGTCACCGCGTCCCCGTTGGGATTGGGAAGCGAAGCCAACGAAGGCTGCATGTGCCACACACTTGATACCACCACGAGCGTGGCCTTAACCGGCCTTCCAGAAGCCTACGAAGCCAACACGTCGTACGCCCTTACTCTCACTGTTGATGGGTCGGTTGAATCCCAAGAAGGGCAGCATCAAGGCGGTTTCCGAATGTTGGTGAGCAACGGCACGGTGCAGGCCAATGAATCCGAAGTTCAATTTCTTGATGGAGGTTGGACCCACACGGAGGCAGGCTCCTACAAACGAACCTGGTCGTTCATCTGGATTTCTCCAAATGATAACACCAGCCGGACCGATTTCGTGGTGCACTCAAACGCCGTCAACGGGAACAATGCCCCGACAGGAGACGGGTGGAACTCGTTTGAAACTGTACTTCCAGGCGTCGCTTTTGAAGGAGACCTCACGCCTGATGAGGGCATCGATGGTTTGAGTTCAACCGACCGCATTTTACTCGGCGTTGCCTTGCTGGTTCTGGTCGGGCTGCTCTGGTCAAGCATCCGTTCGTGATCAATTCACGAACTCAATTTGTCGGTTTCGCAAGGCCCGCAATTGTCGATTTTCACTCGAACCGTGAATCTGTGGGCTCTTGACACCGGTGATGACGACCATCACACGCAAATCATCACCGTATTCTTCCTTAGCATCGGCCCCCCAGATGATTTTGGCATTGGGTGAGATTTGGTCAGCAATCAGTTGCGAGCAGCGTTCCGCTTCGCCGAGGGTCAAACTGCTTCCTCCGATGACGTTGATGAGCGCACCACGAGCATCGCTCATGTCCATTTCCAAGAGTGGAGAATGAAGCGCTTCCATCACGGCTGCTTCGGCTCGGCCTGGTCCCTTTGCAGCACCGAGACCGATCATAGCCACGCCACCACCGGAACTGATGATGGCCTTCAAATCCTCAAAGTCAAGGTTGACCATGCCGTCGCTGTTAAGCATCTCGGTCACTCCGGTGATGGAGCGGACCAACAATTCGTCACCGACACGGAAGGCACTGGCGATGGGCAAATCCTTCACCCCTTCAATCTCCAGCAACCGCTCGTTTGGTATCACGAGAATGGTGTCACAATGTTCTCGCAATCGCTCGAGACCCCACTCTGCGTTTTGTTTGCGAAGCGAACCTTCGGATTTGAACGGATAGGTGACCACAGCGATGGTGAGCGCTCCTTGGGCCTTGGCCATGCGGGCGATATGGCCGGCAGCACCGGTTCCTGAGCCACCACCCATTCCTGCTGTGATTATCGCCAATTGTGTGTCGTTCGTGATACGCCGCAAGACCATTTCAGATTCCAAGGCAGCCGCTTCCCCTTTGGTCGGGTCGCCCCCCGCACCGCGTCCACGAGCAGTGCGTCCAATCAGTACCTTTTCTTGTAGCGGTGATTGCAAGAGAGCCTGTGCATCGGTGTTGATGGCATAGCCTGTGACGTAGGAAGATTCGAACAATTTCTCATCAAACAAGCGGTTGACAGCGTTGCAACCGGCTCCACCCACACCGTAAACGCGAATGCGGGGTTGCAAGGACTCAAGCAAGGCTCTCAATTCTTCATCGCTGCCTTGGTCGGGAACCTGCTCATGAGGAACCACCCGTTGTTCTTCTTCCGTGAGCTCCAGCACGCGTTCAATCAAATGGCGCATGGGCACAGTTCTCTTCTGGACATTTTCAACTTGCCGCAACGCATCACGCCGCGAAGAGCGGTTTGTGCAACCTTTTCCAAGCGCCGAATCAGTCGCGAAGACCTTCTTCAGTCACTTGGTAAACACATTCACCGTCAGGCAGGTTGGGTGAGTCCACCAACCGAGCGATGCGCCGACCGCCCTTGGCTTTCCTCAAGTAGAGGCGGAAGGTGCTGGCGTGAGCAAGAATGTGACCGCCGATGGGCTTGGTCGGGTCGCCCCACATGGCATCGGGCTTGGCATGCACTTGGTTGGTGACGAGCACCAAGGCGTTGTTGATGTCAGCCAGTTGCTTCAAGTCTTTCAGGTGGCTGTTGAGTTTTTGTTGACGTCGAGCCAACATGCCTCGGCCAATGAATTCAGCACGGAAGTGACTGGTCAACGAATCCACGATGATCATCTTCACGTTGAGCCCTTTGCTCATTCGCTTGATTTCATCAGCGAGCAGCATCTGGTGAGCTGAATTGTAGGCTCGGGCAACGTGAATGCGGGAGAGGACGTATTCGGGGTCCAGACCATGACCGCGGGCCATCTGCGTGATGCGCTCTGGCCGGAAGGTGTCTTCTGTGTCGATGTAGAACACATCTCCATCCAATCCTCCTTGGTCAACGGGCAAGGTGCAGTTCACGGCGAGCTGGTGGCCAATCTGCGTTTTTCCGCTTCCAAATTCACCATAGACTTCAACAAGCGCCTGCGTTTCAAAACCACCGCCAAGTAGGTCGTCAATGGATTGAACCTTGGAGGAGAGTTTCTGGACTTCTCGGCGACGCTCAAGCAGAGCATCACCCGAGACGAAGCCACCGATGTTGGCCATCTTCTTGGCTGCAGCGATGATTTTGGCCGCCACGGCTTCTCCAAGTTCGGCTTCTTCTGCGAGGTCACCTGGTGACATAACAGCGAGCGAAAGCAGTTCTTCAAACCCGGCTTCGCGGAGTTTTTCGGCGGTGGCTGGACCCACACCGGGAAGGTCTTCGATGGTCAATTGGACCTCGTCTTCTTCCTCCATCAGAGGCATGTTCTCTTCCTCCGGTGCTTCATTCTTTTCAACTTCAATGCTGACGGTGTTCTTCGTTTTTGCTGGCATTCTTCATCCCTTCAGGTCAATGGTGGCGTGCTTCCCTATATGAAGAAGCGAAGGAGGGTACACCTTCAATCGGCTGAAGATTCCGTTCGTTTCTGGGAGTCAATGCCTCGCAGTACGTTGAAATTTCACTTTTCGTTTTGATTTCGTGAAATTGAAAGTGAATCCTCCGACCCCTCCGATGCATCCAGCGCAAGTGGGTTTGGGGGTGACTCAGCATGTTCGTAAAGGATGAGAACCGTGTGGTGGATGTTGATGGAATCGTTCCCGGAATCGATGGTGACTTCCAGTGACCATGCTCCACGCGCAAGGTTGTATTGGTTGTGGGTCCACGAGGCCTCTTGACCGTCCGCAATTTGTTCCGTATGCGTCGCTTGTTCCTCGCCTTCCGGGTCATTGAGATGCCACGTCGTCGTGACGTGCGTCCCTGGAACCAATTCGTTTGGGTTGCTGATGGTTGATTCCAAGCTGATTTTTTCTGGGCTATCGCATTCACAGTCGGGCACCGTTGAAATTGACATGGGCGATGGAGAATCCGTGTTGGTTTGGGTCCAATCAAGTTCTTTGTCAATTCGAATCAATAACTCAATGGAATCCGTATTGTTAGCTTCGTCCGTAGCCAGCAACACGGCCGTAAACAGGCCGTGTGTTCGGTAGGTGTAGGTCAATTCTGCTTGTTCGTTGGCGTTGACCGTCATGGTGTTTGACCCGTCAACATCGTCGCCAGGATTCAACGAGAACGACTTCATGGCTCCTGCCTTTGAGGTGACGCGGGCGAAATCAAAAGACAACTCCACCCCCGTTTGGGAAAGAACGGCGTTGTTTTGGATGCGTTCGGTGATGGTTCCCGAAGTGGCGTCGTAGTGGATATTCATGGTAATCGGCGATGCGTTACCCTCTCCATCATCGCTCGCAAGACACCCAGCAAGGCAAGATGACAAGAACAGTGCGAGCACGAATCCAGCACCAATGCCGTTTGCTCGCATAAAGCATGGTAGGTGCCTCCACCTCATCAAACCACCCGTTTTGATGATGGAAGGTGAAACGGTGGTTTGAAAACGGGAAACCTTGGCCGTTCAACCAGCGAGGTGGGGTAGTCTGGATATCCCGTCGGGCTCATAACCCGGAGATCGATGGTTCAAATCCATCCCTCGCTACCATCATCCGTATTGGTAGTAGTCGTGCTTCGGCTGCAGGCTATCCAAGGCCGATTGAAGACGGGCATTGGCGGCCTGCTCGCCTGCTAAAATCGCCGCTTGCTGTTGCTGGAGGCGCTCTTGTTGTTCTTGACATCGACCAGCATGGCCCGGCAGGGTTTGTTGACATGCCGCCAACATCACGAGCACACGGTCAAGCGCGACGGCGGATGAACCATGGGGTTGAAGTTCAAAGACCCCGTTGGCTTGAATGACATCACCAGCAGCGTTGATGGCGCTGAAGAACCGTTCAAGGTGTGGCTTTGTAGGCGCACACTCAAGGGCCGCTAAGGCCGCTGCAAGATGGCCGGGTGATAGTTTTTCACAACGAGCGAAGGCCTTCGTCGCCGCCTTTGTTTTTCCAGCCGCTGCATACAAGCGACCGGTCCGCAGATGGTCTTCGTGTTCGGGTTGCATGGTTGCGAGAAGGTCCGGTGCGTGCTTTTGCAACACCTTCACCAAAGCTTTTCGTTCACTGTGCATGCGTTTGATGGCCTTCATGCTCTGTTCTGCTTTGCCTCGCATGAGGTACACATCGCACATCAATCTCAATCCTTTGAGCAGGAAAATTTGTTGTTGCGGGTCCCTTTTTTTGTTCGAGAGCATGAGTTCGCAAAACTGGGTTGACATGACCTCAGAGAGCTCTAACCGTCCTTCGGCCATGTACCGCTCAATTTGGAGCAGTGTTTGCGAAGGGTCTTGCATACCGAACATGGGAACATGCAAGGTGAGCACACGCTTGGCTATCATGCCTTTGACCGGCAGGTGTTGAGGTTTGGCTGAGCCGTTTATACACCAGGAACATCGGAGCAAGACCATGAGCGAGGACTGTGTGTTGGCGATTTCCGGCACGCCCGGCGTGGGAAAAACACAACTCAGTGCATGGCTTAGCCAGCAGGGTTGGGCCACGCTTACGCTGCAAGAAATGGCGACTGAACACGGCTGTTTGGGCCAAGTTGATGCTGTTGATGGCGCCGCACCGATTGACATTCATCGTTTAGCAGAGGTATGGGATGCCCCTGATGAAGGCCGCTGGTTGGTCGATGGACATCTTGCCCATCTGCTGGATGTTGATGGCATTGTCCTGTTGCGCTGTCACCCTGCTGACCTGCAGGAACGGTTGCAACAGCGGGGGTACGATGAAGCCAAGGTCAAGGCCAACAAGGAATGGGAACTGACGGCAGGCCATTGGGCTGAATTGCTTGAGTTCGGGATTGACATTCCGTTGCTTGAATTGGATGCTGGCGTCATGGATACGGAAGCCTTGGCAGCCAGTGTTCATGCATGGGTTGAGGAAGGCTTGCCGAGTGAACCCTTGGAGGAAGTTGCGGTCAGCGCGCTTGATTGGCTAAGCGAATCGTAGGTTACCGCCGGATTCCCTCCACAAACCATAACACCCCTGCGCAGGTGGTTCCACCATGGCCCTTGAGAAGATGCGGCGGCGGTGGGAAGCTGCGCTTCAACCTGGATTGCAATTTTTCCACCGATTTTCGCCCGCCACCATCACTTGGCTGGCGCTGCCGTTGGGCGTTGCAGGGGGGTTGTTGGCCATGTATGCCCCCAACGACACGTCTGGAGGAGGTTGGTTGCTCGGCGGAGCGGTGATGATCGCGCTGGCCATGTTGTTTGATGGATTGGACGGCTCGCTTGCAAGAGCCAAAGGAGAAGTGACTCGGTGGGGCGATTATCTCGACCACACGATTGACCGCCTGCTCGATGCGACTTGGGTGGTCTGTATCTCTGCTTCAGTGTTTGTTGGCGACATCACCTTGGGGTTCGCGGCGGCCTTCCTGACCCTCCTTGGCTCGTACATGGGGACTCAAGCCCAGGCCGTGGCGGGGGCTCGCAATTATCGGGGGTTCTCACGGGCGGACCGGACCATCTTGACCCTGCTTTCCTTGGTGGTGATGGGCCTCATGCTCATCATGAACTGGTCGGTTGATGCGGCTTACCCTGCACCCTTTGACCACATCCAAGTCAACCCGATGAGCCTGATTGTGTTCATTTCGGCCTTGGGTGGCCTTTGGACATTCTTGGTACGCTTTGCTCAGGCTCGTCAAGAGATTCAAGCCTTGGACATCGCCGAACCATTGCCTCAGCCATCAGCCAAAGGCGATGTTGAAGATTCGGTATGATGGCCGGTTGAAATTGCCCTTGGGATGGGCTTTTTTGACCGAAGTGAAGCGACATAGTGATAACGGACGAAGGCTACATATGTGTTGATGGGTAGTCCTACGGCTGAACAAAACGGAAGTCTGCGCGCCGGCTTTCTGGTCGCAATCATGCTCCTCGCTCTGACGCCAATCGGTCCAGTTGCAGCCACGCATGGCAATCAAGGTGTTGATGCCAACCTTCAGGCTCAACACATGAACGCCACGTTTGACCCTGTGTTAGAAACCACGACCATCACGTGGGAAAACATCGTTTCGGCAAGTTTCCCTGTGCTCAATTCCATGTTCGGTGCGGACTACAACATCTACCGCTCCAGTGTGGAAATCACCGAAGCTAACCTGAGTAACCTTACTTCCATCGGGACGGTGAAAGTCTGCGATGCCTCTGTCCTTGGAGCCAACCCCGGTGTTTGCAGTGGAGACACCCACCCCGGACACAGTTTCACCTACCCCGTCGCTCCCGGTGTGAACGGGACGTTTTACTATGCCATCACCACAATGTTTCCCAACGGAACAGAAGTTGCAGAGCTCATTCTCAACGCATCGCAAACCGAACTTCCAGTGTTGGAAAGAACCAAGGCGGTCCAAACTCCCATCATCGTCTCTGCCATTTTTGATGCGGAAAAGAGCGAGACGACCTTGCTTTGGGTCAATTGGAACGAGGTTGACAACGTGCTGCCCACCACGGGGCCTGACGCATTAAAAATCCGTATTTGGCGCACCGATGTGAACAGCCTCGGACAAATTTCCCGAAGCAACGGCGACCTACTTCCCCTAGCAGGGGAGCTCATTGTCAATGGAACCATCGGGCCTACCGTTTCGAAGTACGTCGTGTCTGTCCCACCCAACACACAGCGAGAGAGTTACTACTCCATCACGTACCTGTTGCCCAACGCCAGCGGTAACGGCCTCGATTACGAGGATTTCAGATTCATTAACAGCCGAAATACCATGACCACGCCGGTGGTTGAGGACAACAGGCCACCTCCTCAGCCGTTTCTTCTTAGTGCAGAATTTGTACCCAATGCCTTGGATGGCTCAGGCTACACAAACATCAGTTGGGCCGATGTCGCCACCGAAACGGGCGAGACCTACCGCGTCTATCGCTCAGACCAGCCCTTTGTGACCATTCTTCGCGATGATGTGGAATTGATGGTCTCGGGAATCTTGGAAGGCATCAATTCCTATCAGGTTCAGGTCCCTCGTGGTTACTTGGGCTATTCGTACTACTGCGTCGTCACCGTTGATGCAACCGGTGTGATCAACACCGATACAACGGGTGATTCCTGCACCAACGCTATCGAAGAAGATGCCTTCTACAATTGGGTGGCTGAACCGACCAATGTTTACGCAGAGTTCCTTGGCGACCGCACCACGCGAGTCACTTGGGACGACCAACTCGGCGTTGAAGGAGAAGTCTACCATGTTTGGTATTCCACCTACCGAGTGAACAACGGGCAATTTGTTGAGAACGAGACCCTCATCTACAAAGGAACGGTCAGCGACGGCGTTGGCTATCTCGATGTAGAAGTTCCCGATGACGAGCTCCGCACGAACTCGTTTTACTGGGTGACCACAGAAGCACTGTACGGCAACGTCAACGGCACCTACCATTACACGGGCTTGGTACAGAATTACTACCAGGTACCGCTTGAAGACACGCGCCCGGCCAACCCAGCCCGTATCAAGAACGCCTATTCCATCGGTTCGATGAATCTCGTGAGCCTTGAATGGTTTAACTCGGAATTCGAGGACAACGAATCGTACGCCATTTGGCGGCACTATGGGACCCCCTTCGGTGATGATGAAAATGATATTTCCACCATCGGGGCTGACGGTTGGGAACTGGTGCTTGGCGACATCGTCACGACGGAGGGGACCGGCCCTACCATCACTCGCGAGTTTAACATCCCCAGTGATGTGGACCGGGATGTTTGGTACGCCGTCACCATCACCGATGAATGGGGCAATTTCAACGATGAAATCTTTGCTGGCTTTGGTGGAAACGCCTTCAAGGTCGCTGAAGACACGCTCTTGCCCAACGCTACCTTGGCGGTGATTGACGGTGCTGGAGCACCCTACGAAAGTACCACCCTTGTGGCGGGCCAGTACAGCATCCGTGTGCAAGTCAACGAAGACCTCGGTGACACGCCCACCATCAACATCACGACCCTCAGCGGAGGCAGTATCGCTGACAACGAATCGTTGGCTGTGCTCAACGAGAATCGCAACAATCCCGACATCGGCCCATTGTACACCTATGATTTCAGCATCTTTTCGAACACAGCGGCTGGTGACATGGTCATTCGTGTAACGATGGAAGACGAATCCGGAAACGAAATCATCCAGACATGGACCCATCTTTCCATCGACGCTAAACTGCCAACGGTGAACATTTACGCGCCAACGCCTGCCGGTGATGGCTCGAAATACCTCTATGGAAACCGCATCAACGTGCTTGCTGGTGCCGAAGACGACGTGGTCGTCACTTCGTTCCAATATCGCTGGACATATCATTATGGAACGGCCAAGTCGGTGGCACTCCCTTGGGCGAACCTCACCGGTATCACGGATCTCAACAACGACGGCCGCTCCCTCGCCGCCGACATGGAGGTCTCGGCTGGGAACTTTGAACCGGGGCTTCACGCCCTGACGGTTCGGGCGACCGATGCTGCCGGTAATGAGGTGACCAAGCGGGTGGAGTTCATTGTTGACTACTGCCGTAACCGATTGGACGGCACCACGGTGTGTTCCTACGAAGAATCCCTCCAGCCGCCTGTTGAACCTGAAGTCTTGACGCCGAGTTTCAGCGACCCACCCTATGTGGTTGTGTGGATTATCGCTGTGGTGAACATTCTCGCCATCCTTGTTTCGTTAATGGTCATCCAAACCGGCATGTCCGGTCCAAAGAAGAAGAAACGAGGCGATGATGATGAGGACGACGAATCGTGGATGGCTGAATTCATCGGCACGAGCCAAGACCTTGACATGGATGCTGTGACGGGAACCGGCGCTGCCGCCAAACCCGAGGAAGATAAGAAAGAGGAAGCGTCAGCCGCACCCGAAGAAGACGAAGAAGAGGACCCCTTCGCTATCAACGTGGTCCAGCGCAAAGAGCGTCGTCGTAAGAAGAAGGTTGAGCCTGAAGACGACGATGATGACGACGACGATGATGAGGACGA
This sequence comes from Candidatus Poseidonia sp., assembly GCA_038124565.1. GTDB lineage: Archaea > Thermoplasmatota > Poseidoniia > Poseidoniales > Poseidoniaceae > Poseidonia. The sequence goes on along the minus strand of JAYPCE010000034.1, from coordinate 3,564 downwards.
CGATGACGACGACGACGATGATGAGGACGACGAGCCCAAGAAACCCGTCCGACGAGCGGTCGGTCGTCGCCCTGCACCCCGAAAAGCTCCCGTAAAGCGCCGTGCTGTGAAGCGGTCGTCTGACGACGATTGAATCTACGCCGATGCGCCCCTATGAGGAGGGTAATGTCAAATGTCCGAAACTGTGAATGCAACAGAGGCCGTGCAGAACGAGGGTGAACAGGCGTTTCTTTCGCTCGTTGACACCGTCAATCCTCTGCGAAACAAACTCAATTGGTTGTTACTTGCCATTCCCGTAGCGCTGTACTTTGAGCATACACATTCGTTGCAATTGGCCTTCGTGTTTTCGATGGTCGCCATCGCGCCGCTGGCGTTTTTGATGGGCAAAGCCACCGAAGAAATCGCCTTGCGAACCGGCGAAGCCATCGGGGGGTTGCTCAACGCCACCTTTGGAAATGCTGTGGAGATGATCATCGCCGGCATGGCGTTGTACGCCGCCTCCCAAAACCCCGAACTCATCGAGACGATGGTGACCGTGACGCAGGCTTCGCTGATTGGTTCCATCCTCGGCAACCTACTGCTGGTGCTCGGTTTAGCGATGCTCTATGGTGGTATCAAACACAGTGAACAGAGTTTCTCCTTGCAAAGCGGTCAGATGAACGGTGCATTGTTGGTGATGGCCTTTGTTGCCCTCATTGTCCCTTCGGCTTTCCATCATAGTGGAGGCTCCTCCGAGGATGTGCTCAACCTCTCTTATGCAACAGCGGTGATTTTGCTCGTTATCTACGGGTGTTCGTTGCTGTTCCAACTCAAAACTCACGCCGGTTCGTTTGAATCGGGTGGACATGGGGAACATGAGCATCCAGAGTTGGCTATCAAGGATGCATGGACGCTGTTGATTCTTGCCACGTTATTGGTTGGGTGGATGGCTCACGTACTCGTTCACAGTTTGGAAACGACGGTGGAACAATGGCATCTCCCTGAACTCTTCATCGGCGTGATTCTTGTCCCGTTTTTTGGTAACGCCGCTGAGCATTTTACGGCCGTCTTGGTCGCTGGAAAGGACAAGATGGACCTGTCCATCGCCATTGCCATCGGAAGCAGCGTGCAGATCGCCCTCTTTGTCGCCCCGGTCATGGTGCTGTTGGGTTTGGTCCTCGGCGTGGGGCTTCCTCTTGAATTTGGCCTGCTCGAAACCGCGGCCACCTTCGTATCGGTCTTCATCACCATCTCGATTTTGGCGGATGGGAAGACCAACTGGCTGGAAGGGGTCATGTTGTTGGCCTGTTACGCCATTCTCGGCATTGCGTTCTGGTTCATTTGAGGTGCATCAAGGTGCGCAAGCAGGAAAAGGTCGGTTACGCCACCATCTTGGTCGCGGTGCTGTTGGGGGCATTGGGGACCGTTGGCTTTTCGTTGGAAGGTGAAATCAACGATATCGCCACCCCAACCGTGCCGGAACGAACGTTCTTCGCTGATGAATCGCTTCCTGAGCACGGTTTTTCCCTCTTTGTCTCGGCGACCTTAACGCTGAACTGGGACCGAAATGACATCTATGTCGTCATCGTCGACGAGGACGAGAAGAAGACATGCGAATCGCAGCCACCAGGGATTTTCAACGAAGGTACCACCACAGCGTGCACACCGTACGATGCTGATGTCGTCGCTGGAGCGACAAACGGCGCAGAGGGATTGGTCTGGGAGGTGAGCGAAGGCGTCTACTATGCTGGTATTGGGACCTTTGACGACGATGGCTTACCGGACGGTACAGAGGTGAACTTGGCCTATCAAGTCAAACTCCAAGCAGGCTTTGTGACCTATTTCATCATCGCTTTGATCGGTATCGCAGGCTTTGCCTACAGTCGGGTTGAATGATCATTCAACGCCTTCGTAATAGGTGGCGACGGCGGCATCGATTTCGTCCAAAATGGATGCCTCGTCCAACGTCAAGGTGACGCCATCCTTTCGCAAGGCTTGCCCGTTCACCCAGAGGTCAAGGCATTCAGCGCCGTTGAAGATGAGATTGGCGAGATGGCGATTGTCAGACCGCCCTCGCGGGCGCATGCGGACATCGTCGAGGTTCCATACGGCCCAATCTCGGCTGCCCTTGGTCGCCAAATCCATCGCCTCCACCGCCGGCAGCAGCGTAGCATCCCAATGGTCGTGCCGTTGGACCAACGAAGCCAAGCGAGCCTCGCCCTGCATGTTCAGGCCGTTACCAGAGGAACCCGCTCCGTCCGTGCCCAAGCGAACATCAACTCCGGCCTCCATGTAAGCGGGGAGTGAGAGGGTTCCACCACACGCCAATTTCATGTTGGACGAAGGACAATGCACAGCGGTGGCCTCGTGTTGCTTGAGCATCCGAATCTCGTTTTTCTTGACCCAAGACGCATGCGCACAAATCGTCCCTGGTTGGAAAAAGTCGATGCTGTCCAAGTATTCCACAGGGTACAATCCAGTCTTGGCATGGCAATCGGCGATTTCCTTTCGGGTTTCGCTGACGTGAATGTGAAGGCGAGCCTTCCGTTTTTCAGCCAAAGATGAGGCGCGTTGCAAGGTCTCCTCGGTGCACAAATAGACCGAGTGGGTGGCGATGGCGTATTGCACCAAGTTTTGTTCATTGTTGGTCGCCAACAACCCATCGAGTTCGGCAAGCGCCGATGCTGCGTCTTCGTGGCTCGGCAGGGCTGCATCGCTGACCGGGCCACCGACCAGCCCGCGCAGTCCTGCCTCCGTCAGCACACTACCGGTAACGCTTGGAAAAAAGTACATGTCAGCAGCGAAGGAACTCCCTGTTCGGATCAATTCAGCAGCAGCGCAACGCGCCCCCATGCGAACGTAGTCGGGTGTGATGCGCGATTCGGTCGGAAAAATCGCCTCATTGAGCCAGCGATGAAGCGGAAAACCGTCGCTAAAGTCCCTCGCATTCAACTGCATGGCGAGGTGGGTGTGCCAGTTCTGGAAGCTTCTCGTGATGAGGCGTTTTGAACCGTCGATGTCCACCAACACATCTTCGTCACCGCTGGATGATGTCCATGAACCGTCAGCGTGAAGCAGGACATCGCCCATGTGTTTCTTACCGCCACGGTCGTAGAGAACCGTGTTGCGGTAGCGCACGGGAGGCGTCTCGCTCATGGACGGCCCTGCTCGCCATGCTTCAAGAACGCTGAGGTTTGCACCGAGGGTCTTATCTTTGATTGGGACAGCGGGGGGTTGCCGCCACTGTGGCTTAGTTGGTAGAGCATCTGATTCGTAATCAGAAGGTCGGGAGTTCGAGTCTCCCCAGTGGCTCCTTCAGGCATTGCTGAGGTCGGTTTTGATGGCGACGCCAAAGGCCACAGCGCTCTGTTCTAAACTCACCACACCAGGCAACGGCCGGCCGGCGATATAATCCAAACAAGCCCCGCCTCCCGTGGACACATGCCCCATCTTGTGAGCGAGTCCACGCTTCGTCACGAGTGTGGCCGTGTGACCTCCTCCCATCACGGTATAGGCGCTGGATTCAGCACAGGCGTTGAGCATCTCCACCGTACCCAAGGCAAACATGTTGTTTTCAAAGACCCC
>JAYPCE010000033.1:0-21098 GCA_038124565.1 Candidatus Poseidonia sp. | reverse complement strand
GCATCGAGCATGACCACAACGTCGGCATTGAGGTTCACCGCTTCACGGAAGCCATGCCGGATAGCGCTGCCTTTGCCATGCTCGTCCTGGTCGATGAACAACACCCCGAATGAAGCCGCTACGGATGGTGATTGGTCTGTGCTGTGGCCGTCCATCACCAACACGGTGGTTTCGTAGCCGTTGGCTTGGAGGGCTTCGTAGGGGATTCGTTCGAGGACCCACTGGAGACCAAGCGCTTCGTTCAACACAGGAAGAAGCACGACCAAGCGCTGCATGGTTGATGGTGAGACTCATCCCTCATGGTGTTTGCCCACGGCTTCATACTCGCCATTCAAGCCACTGAAGTTTGACACCCGTTTGGTCAAAAAGAACGGTGTCACGCCCTGAGAGGCCGAGTGGATTCACCCACCTGCTGGCCTCGTCGTTTTTCCATGTCAACGAAAACGCCTCCAATTCACTCGCATTGGAAACTGAGAAGCAGGCTTGGTGGTACCCTGCCGTGGTTTTCAAACCATGAAACGGTCGCTCCAATCCAGAGGAGGATTGAAGGTAGAGGGCAGCGGGCTGACCGATGGTTTCGTAGACCAAGCACACTTCTCTGGCCTGAAGAGGCGCTGAGAGAAGCAAAGCACCCGGTGTCCCTTCTGGCAGAAACGGTCGGTCGCCTCCCAGCCCAAGTGGGTCGCGGAATTTGTGATGCTGCCAGGGGTCAACCCGGGTGGTACAGGCTTCACATTGGCCTTCATCGAGGCCTTGCAAGAGCGGGGTACTGGCTTGACCGTCGGGGCGCAGGCTCCACAATGTAGCCCCGTCCACCTGCACGGTGACCTCCCAAAACGCTGAGGTTGCAAGGGTCCATTGCAAGGTGCCCAGTGGCGAAGTCAAGGCATGAAGCATCTCATGTTCAACGAAATACGAGACATTGTCGGCATAGATGGCACGGGTGGCCGCCGCTTGCTCACTGTGCGTAAGGTGGACCAGTCCCAAGGTGGGGATGGAGGTGGTTTTGACGCCCGCAGGAGCGTCCCAAACATAGCCCCAGTGCATGTTTTCGGTGTAGACGGCTCCTTCGATGTCGGCAAGGGCCGTTCGCAATTGAATGTCTCCGGGCGACACGGCCAAGAGTTCGTCATGGTCTGCTAATTGAATCGCGACAGCGTTGGCCAGCAATGCCCCGACCACCACCAACGTCGTTAGACTCAAGGCCACGCCTTTGGGCATACGTAGCCATCGCAAGGAGGCGTTTTCGGTATGAGGAGTTAATTCACTGAAAGGCGACCACCAAAGAGCTACCAGTACGGCCAATGGGATGTGGAAGGCATGGAGCGCCATGGAATACAAGGTGTAGGAAAGCAAGGAAAGCACGGGCACGCTTTGCAGGCCTTCCACCAGATGCACCCAACTCAACACCCACAACATGGCGAACCACGTCACCGTGATGCGCCCTTCCAACGTCTTACGCAGGCAAACTGCGGCGACCATCGCCACGACGAGCAAGGGCCCGTTGTACACCAGCATGGGTCGGCCCCCCTGCCAGCCATACTCCGAGAAAACGGCCTCGTCGAAGAGCCGAGGAGCGATGACGATGAGGGCCACGGCAAAGCCAACAGTGATGAACGCAGAAGCGACATAGGCCACTTTCCGAGCCCATTCACGGTGCTCTTCGTTCTCAAGGGACACACCATGAATGACGTGACTGAGCAACAACAGAGCGAGATAGATGGCGCCGGTGGGATGAATCAACGCCACACACCAAAGGGCAAGGCAGACACCGAAGGTGTGGTAGCGTTGCCGCTGGTCGGCCGGGCGAAGCAACACCAAGATGCCGACGACCATGCCCAGTTGGCTGGCAACGCTTGGGTAGCCGGAGTCGAAGGTCTTGGCGAACAACCCAATGCCGAGGCCCATCGCGAGCATTGATTGCGCTCCTGCACCGTGACGGTCAAGCGCCCCCATCAATCCCAACAGCAACGCAAACAGCGTCCAATGACCCAAATGGAACACGGCCACGCCCGAATTTAACCCGGCCGTCATGGATAACCAAGCGGCCAATGAGGGAAAGGCCGGCGGGTAGGTCCAGAAACCTTGGTTGGTTCCCGACAGCATCAACTCGCCTTCGAGGACCATCTGTTGGGTGAGCATGGCAAAGCCGATCCAATCCACGCCAAAGGGCAACGGCTGAAGCAATGGGCTGAGCAAAGCGGTGAAGGCGACCAGGACCCCTACCACAAGGAGCGGCCACTGACGTTGGGCCTGAAACCGAAGTTGTGTTTCGGCTTCTTTGCTCAGTGAACCTCCGCTGGATTCCTCGGACAATTCTCCATGCATGGCGGCCTCAAGCCGCTGCCAATGACTTCGCTGTGCAACAATTTCGTGACGGGTGTTGATGAGCCGATAGGCGAATCCATTCAGCACAAGGATGGCCAACCACACCAGCCAAACCGACCAGAGGTTGAGCAACAACAGCGTCCCGTTCACACCGTAGACAAGCAACAGGCCGAGCGCAGGTGAAAGCAAGGATTTTCGCCAGCGGTCACCGCTTCCGTCAAGCACCGAAGCCAGCGCCCAGCCAGGCAGCATGCTCACAGCGAGCAAGACCACCATGCTACCGAGCATGTGAGGTCCACAAATCGCCATGCTTTCATGGTTCTCCGAAACCTCAAGTAGATTCGTCCATCTCCCCTGAACATGGCTTCAAGCGGTGAGGTTCACTTTCACCCAACGGTTGTCTTTGACCAACCGTATTGGGTGCATGATTTCACCCGGGCAAACCCTGATGGTTGGGCCGCTCCTTCTCCTTACACGGTGGGAAGGTACGATGAACACCGACCGGCGATGTATACGACGGAGTTGTTTGCGGGGGTTCGCGACCATCATGTTGGGTTGGACCTCGGCGCTCCAGTTGGCACGGCGGTCCATGCATTTGGCCCAGGTGTCGTCTTCATGACAACCATCAACGCAGAAGACGGTTCCTATGGGCCGACCCTCATCACACAACACCATCTCTCGCTTCCTGATGCCGTTGGCGAATCGCCTAGCGGGGAAGCCAGGACCTTTTGGGTGTTGTACGGCCACCTCAGTTGGTCAAGCATCGAGCACTGGAATGAAGGCGATGCGTTTGAGGCAGGCACGGTGCTGGCTCGCATGGGCTCGGAGGATGAAAACGGAGGCTGGCCACCCCATGTTCACGTGCAAATGTCGTGGTCACCACCAACGACCGGCGACCTGCCCGGTGTGGTTGCACCCGAAGACCGTGAAGCCGCCCTCGCGGCCTATCCCGACCCGCGTTTGATTTGCGGGGCGCTCTATTGAACCGAATCAAGGTGGGCTTTGAGGGCGTTAATGGGAGCGATGGCCGCCGGGTCTTTGCCGTGAAGCAAGGCCACCGTAATGGACAACCAGTCCATCACCAAGCAGTGATAAAGCAAACATTCCAACAACCCCTCGCCTTCTCCAACCAAATTCCATGCGGTCTCAGTCGTGGCGTGGGTGACCATCCAATCCAGCCGTTGCTTCACGCGAGGGTGCATGCCGTTCCAGGTGAGGAGCATCAGCGCTTGCTCCGTTGAAGCCGGGTCTGCGGTTGGGCCGATACCACCCCAAGCCACACTTTCGTTGTGATTCATTTCCGGCAAGACGCCGACTCGGACAAACCTCGCTGCATTTTCGTTCATTTGATTCTTGAATCGGTTCAGGGCTGGCGCCAATTCGGTCGGGCCGAGAACGGCGATGGGCCGTTCCAACAACGAGGTGGCAAGGAGCGCAACATCTCCTTCGGGTTGGACGAGGACATCAAAGTGCTCATTGTTTGCCTGCAGGCGGTCAAACATGGCTTTGCGAGCATCTTCTGGCATGCTGGGGAACAAGCCAAGGTGCTCTAAACACGCCAATTGACGGGAGAAGATGTGTCCAAAGGCGGTGCGGGGGGGTTGTCCTCCGATGCTGGGAATCAAATGACAACGGGGGTACAATTCAGGCAACCCCGCGAGTTGTCCTCCCGTTGCAATCACAATCACGGTGGCCTCTTGGCGCAGAGCCGCCTCAGCTGCTTCAAGCGTCTCTTCGGTGTTACCGCTGTGGCTGGTCGCCATGACCAACCATGTGGCGTCAAACCAAACCGGGAGGGTGTAGTCTCGGTGAACGACGACAGGACAATGGCCGTGCTGAGCAGCGAGGGCGGCCAAAAAGTCACCACCCGCTGCACTGCCCCCCATCCCCAAGCAAAGCACGCCGCTCCACGGGGCCTGTTTGAGTTGGTGAAGCCAAGGAAAGTGGTCGGGTTGAACAGCTGCAAAGCCGTTGCGAAGGTCGTTCACCGTTTGGCGAAGGTGACGAATCATCCCGTCGTTGTCGAGGCGTTCAGCCAAGTCAACCAAGGTCAACTCCACGTTCTCTTCCTGTTGTTCCATCATGCTTCCTCCGAAATGATGTGAGCGTCAACGGCAAGGTGTGGTAGAGCGAGCCACGCATCATCGTGGCGAACCAGAAGACCTTTGCGACCCGAGACATGTTCGTAGGGGAGGCGAACAGAAGCCATGGTCCATGTGGTAGGGTCAAGAAATTCGCCAACCGAGGAGTCTTCATTGATGAATTCCACTTCCAAAGCCTCGTGAAGTTGGGCCACCACATTGGCGCTTTCCAAATCCCTCCATGTTGCTCCAGTTCGTTCTTGTCGGTCAACACGTTCCATGATCGCTCCGTCCTTCGTCCAGGTGGATGGGCGCCATAAATTCCCTCGCCAGGCCACCACATCTCCAATTTCGTAACCCGGTTTCCGGTAAAGCAAAGTCAGCCTCGTGACATCCACGCCGTCTTTTCGTCCCACCGTTGAGTTGGTTTCCATCACCATGCCCCCGTATTCGGTCACAAGATGCCGCCCCCATGCCCTTGCGAGTCCTTTGCTGCCAAGCACCACATCATAACCACCCGTGACAGGTCCTTCGTTGGTGATGAAAAACATCGGGTCGTCGGAGAGTTTGTCCAGGACATCGTCAAGGGTTGTGCGGAGACGTTGGAATTCGTTTTCAGTTAACCGACGGGCGCTGGAGCGGAGTTGGACGGTGGCTTCGAAGTAATTTCCAGCCCGCCTTGTGCAGGTGAGGCAAACACCGTTCGCCATTCGGGCTCGCATCGTGTGTTCTTCCTGGAACAAGAGGTCGTCGATGATGCCTTCCAATTGAATGTGCAGCAACGTGTGGCGGTCCGAGACCTTGACCGGTTCCATGGCCAACTGAACATCCTCGGCGCGCTCGTGGACCACGAGATTTCGGTGCAACAATTCGTCCCAGATGGCATCTTCGGTGGTGTTTTCCCATTTGCCTTCAATTTCAACGATTCCGCAACGAGCACAGCGAACCCATGGGACGTTTTCAGGAACTTTAGCCAACACCGTTCGGGCACGAAGGCATGCTTCGCACATGCGGTCTCCGAACAGCGGCGGGTCGGCCCCGCACACCAAACAGAATTCACCGCCGAGGTTGGTTGACATGCGCTTCCCGGCTTGCCGTCGTGCAAAGACCTTTGAAAGTGTGCGCCTGCTTTGGCTCACTCATCCTCGTTTTGCAGAGGTTGGGCTTGACCACCAGCTTCCAACACGGATTCCATCGAGGAAAGGCGCGCTTCCAAGCGCTGACTTCGCTGTACCACGGTGTATGTCCACAAGGCGATGGCGATCAACATGCCCAAATAGCCAACCGCAAGATATGTCATGCCTTCCATTTATTCCACCCTATCCAGCGCACCCTGAAGGCGTTCAAGTCGTTGTTCGAGCGCCGTGAGGTGCATCGAGGAGATGATATGTCCAATGATGAACACGGTAAACGCCACGGCAGATACCAACAGAACCAAGCCCATGTCGCTGGTGATGGAACTGCCCTCGCCCGTCGCCACCACCGGGCCAGGGTGACGGATGGTCCAAATTCTCGTGGCGATGTAGGTCAGCGGTACCAATACGAAGCCATACAGACCAAATGCAGCAAAGGTGTCCCTTGTTTCCACCCCGTCCGGCTGACTGTTGCGACCGAGCACAACATAGACCGCAAGCAGGGTCAACAAGCCAAAGGTGTTCAATCGGACATCGGTCCAATCCCACGGTGTGCCCCATTCAGCCGCACCCCAAACGCAACCGGACCAAACGGTCATCAATCCCGTGACCAAGCCGGCCTCGGAACCCGCAACATGCAACCTCCACATGCGCTCAGACCGCTTGAACAACCAACCCGCTGAGCCGATAAACAGGGCGCCAAAAGCGATGAATGCTGCCCAAGCAGCGGGGACATGCCAGTAAAAAATACGTTGAGCCGCAGGTGATTCAAAAGCATCGATGGAGACGCTTGGTGCCCACTGCAGCGCCAACCACAACGAACAGCCAATACCGAAGAAGCCGAGGAACAACAAGGCGCGCCCCAACTTCATGGCTATGGGGTCTTGCGCCACCTCCTTGAACTTGGTGTTCTCACCGTGTCATCCAATCGATAAGCAGGGCGTAAGGCAGGATGAGCACGGGTGTCAACAACCCGACGAGCACAGCCTGAGGACGAGCGAGACGTTCGGTTGACAGTTGAGCAAAACGAACGGCGTGCCAGACCACCCAACAAAGGCCCGAACCAACCAGCAGGTGTGTGGGGTTGAGCGGCTCTTGAAGAGCGACGCTGGAACATGTAGTGATGACCAGTCCGAGTGCGAAGGGGAGAACTCCAGCATGCGGAACGCCGCCAGTCACTCCCCGCCACCAATAAGCGGCCCGTTCTTCGCGCAGAGCAGCGACCAAGGGTTCACCGCACAAACCGGCTGCCAGCGCAGGTGCAAGCACCAAACCAAGACGTTGCATCTCGTCCAAACCAGACATGAACGCTCCCAAGGAAAGCAAAACGCCGAGCGTCAGCAGGGCAGCCATACCGTTGGCGTTGAGCCAGAGCAAGGTTCGCATGTGGATACGGGTGCCGAAACGAGTTCGAGAGACAGGCTGGGCAGGTGTGGTTGTCAACGCAGGAGGGGTATCGTGCGGAGGTGGTGAATTCGGCTCCTCACTCTTGGCGTTGACATCGTGGAGACGTGTCGCTTGCTGGCGAACTCGGTCGTCATGGGTACAGACCACCAACGCGTGTCCCGCCTCACGCAGGTTTGCGAGCCAGCCGCACAAGGTCTCAACCGCATCATCATCAAGTCCAGAGGCTGGTTCATCGAGCAAGATGAGTGTTGGCTGTTGACTCGCAAAGGCAGGCAACAAACCAGCGAGGACCGCCACCTTCCGGGCTTGACCCTGTGAGAGGTGAGCCACCATGTCTTTTGCGCGATGCTTCAAGTTGAACGCTTCTAGAAACGGATGGATGTCCACCATGTTTCCGCTGGTGGCGCAGGCCAAGTGCAGATGCTCATCGACAACTTCGCTGCCTAGCATGCCGTTTTTCTGGAGGACCAACCCGAGTGTGTTTGTGCCTTTTCTTCGACGGCCCTCGCTGTCCAACACGGTGGTCTCGCCGTGGCGTACCTCCCCCCGTTCAAGCGGAAGCAGGCCGGCTGCCGTTTCCAAGAGGGTTGATTTGCCCGCTCCGTTAGCGCCTACAAGCGCCACGAGTTCACCACCCTCAACCTGCAAGGCATGATCCCGTAACACGACGTTCATGCCGCGTCGGACCTCCACCCCGTTGAGCGACAACAGAGGGTTCGCCATGGTGCTTGGACCGAGCCAACTCGCAAGAACCCTCCTGTTCCCTTTTCCCGTTGCATAAGTCAAAAGGGGGCGACCTCAAGGCCCCTTCATGCCCTTGGCCGTGTCGCTGTTCAACACGGTGGAATGGGCCATGCTCGTTCTCTGGTTTGTCGCCATCTTTGCGCCGCTCATCTTTGCCGTTCGTAGCCAAACCTCGCTGGCTATGGGGGTGACGGTCAGTGTTTTACTCGGTTCAGTCGTTCAGGTTCTATGGGCTGTGTTCGCTTCATGGGGTACGGTCACGTATTGGGTTTGGAGTGATTTTGTCTTGGTGCCGGCGCGGAGTGCCGACCCAATGTTCTGGCATACGGTACTTTCTGCGGGTTTTCTTCATAGTCAGGGCGACCTCATGCACGTGTTGGGAAATGTGGTCATTCTTGCTTTGGTCGGTGTCCCGCTTGAGCAACGGCTTGGAAGCCGTCGTTTCGCCATGATCTACATCATCGGTCTCTTGGGTGGTTCGCTGTGCTGGGTCGCCTTCAACGCCGATTCAATGCGGCCAGCATTGGGTGCCTCTGGGGCAGCCTTCGGTTTGTTAGGGGCTTATTTGGCTGGATGGCCGAGGGACGAAATTCCCTTCCCGTTGTTGCTCATTCGTCCTTGGCCCGTGGTGTTCATCGCTCTCTTGTATTTTGGATTGGAATTGGCGCGTGCTTTGGCCACGATGGAATCAGGTGTTTCAAGCGGCATCGCCCACATGGCTCACATTGGAGGTTTTGTCGCCACGTACGCCCTCCTCCCCATCGTGGCCAAAGGTGGTCCTGTTGAACTCGGCGTCGTAGACGGTGGACCAAGTCAAGGTGACGCTCAAGCGGCAGCACGTCGGCGAATCAAGGCAAACATGGTGGACCTCGGACAACTCGAAGACCCATGGACAGAACGGGGACTTGAGGTTCCAAAACACCTTCGTGAAGCGATGAAAAACCTCCTGCAAGCCAGCGATGAGCCTGAGACCCGTGCTGCCTGGATGGAACACATCGCTGATGCGGGCAGATGCCCCGATTGTGGTGCTTCATTGGGGCTCGTTGAACGTTCCACCGGCCCCCATTTGCAATGTTCAGCCAACGCGAACCACCTTGAGTGGCCAAAAACTGAATGACCAAGAAAACAGATGACGGCGTGATACAAGGGTGGATAGAATCAAAGATGGGCAAGTCCTCAGGAGAACTGCGAGGTGAGAGGATGGGAAGCGAACAACAGCACCGCCGAGTCCTCGCCGCCGTGCTCTTTTCGGCAGTGGTCATGCTTGCTGATGTCAGTGCTCTGGTCCTTGGAGAGGTGGATGAACCGCAACCTGCGACCCATGTGGCGCCGATTCTCATCGAAGGTTTGCCGCCATTGATGTGCGGCGACGACCTTTGTCTTCGCCCTACTCGCATGATCGAACGAGGCGAGCGACCTTCTGAGGAGCCTGACATGTGGTGGCTGTCTTACGGTCCTGATCTGGATTGGAACGGCATGGACGACCGATTGCAGCGTGTGCTTGACGGGCATGAATCGATCTCTCCGACGGCCATCATTGGGCCAGACGGTCGAAAAACCGTAGCCATCGTCGTTGATTACGCATGGGCTCCCAACGAGGAGGAAGTGAATGCCTTGGTCTCCGTTCTTGACAGCCATGGTTGGATTGGAGCCGAACAAGGCGCATGGTTCCAAGTGATGTCCCTCATCGATTCGGTCGTGGTTGACAAAGTTCCAGTAAGTGCCCTCATGGACATTTACATGCTTCCGGGCGTTGTTGTGGTTGAGATGCAGAACGTCATGGTGCCGTTCAATGGGGTGGCCTCAGAAGCCGCTCGGGCCATGCCCTCGGATGTGTATACCGCGAGTGCATATTCACGAGGATACACGGGAGAAGGCGTGGTCATCGCCGTGCTTGACACCGGCGTGGACAACGAACACCGTGCGTTGAATGATTTTGATGATATTGACGATGAACCCGACAGCGACGCGACGAGTTATAACGACCAAAAATGGGTGGCGGGTTACGATGCGACTTCCACAGCCTCCAACCCAGATGGCACGGTTGACCCTGACGACGGGCAAGGTCATGGAACCCACGTGGCTGCGACGGCCTTGGGAACGGGTGGTGCACAACGCGTCCACACCGGCACCGGCATGGGTGCATACTTGGTTGACATCAAGGTCTTGACCGACGCTGGGGGGACCAATTCCCAATCATCGCTCAACGGAATTCAATGGATGATCAACAACAAAGACACCGATTGGGGCAACAACGAATCAAGCCGAGGCATCGATGTGGCCTCGATGTCCTTTGGCTCGGTCGGCTCACCGCTCAACCCCGATGATGAAGGTGACAACGGTTCAGGGGCAGAAGCCCGTTTGGTGAACGATGCGCGCGATGCCGGGATTGTCTGTGTGGTTGCGATGGGCAACGACGGCAGCAAACGCGTCCCTTCGCCCGCCAGTGCTGACGGCGCCATTTCCATCGGTGCTGTCAATGACCGAAACACCGTCAACCGCACAGACGACGTCGTGGCTACGTATTCCAATTATGGACCTCGCCTCAGCGACGGCGACGATGATGAGTGGGACGAATTGAAACCCGACCTCACCGCTTTTGGAACAGCCATCATGTCGGCGACCGCTGCGACGGGACCTTCCTTCCCGGGTCAGCCAGAGCGTCCTCTTGCAGACAACGAGTACGACGCCAAGGATGGAACCAGCATGGCCACACCCGTTGTTTCAGGCATCGTGGCCATTCTGCTTCAGGCCGATGATACGCTCGACCCTGAAGACATTCGTAACATCCTGCGCAATTCTTCCGAATCACGTGGTTCAGCTTCCGAACCGAGCGTTTCCAACCGCTGGAACGACAAATGGGGTTTCGGATTGGTTGATGCGTCCTGTGCGCTTGACAAAGTGCTTGGACGCGCCTGCACACCGCTTGAAGACAACGGTGGCGTCATCGTTGACCCCCCACCAGGTGGCGACGGTTTGGGCCACGACGTTGAGATGTCCTCACCGACCAATCAATCGCTCTATCTCGCTGGAAAGACGCTCTCGGTGGAAGGCACCACCGATGTGAGTGAGCATGCCTATGTGGAAGTTCAGGTCAAATTTGAACAATTTTACGAAGACGGCGAGAGCACGGAATTGACCAACTGGATGAGGGCCGACGGCACGGTTGAGGAATGGTATCTGGACATCACTGTAGACGATGATTGGGTGGATCCCGATGAATCCTACACCCTCGTTTATGCTCGTTCGCTCAACGCCGAGGGTGAAGCCTCCATGATCGAGTTGCGCATCGTGCGCTTTGCTCGCATGAGCGTATCCATCACAGAGCCTGCGCTTGGAACTCCGCTGGTTGGTTTGGTTGGCTTTGAAGGCGTTGCTGAAGGCACCGAGCACGACCGCATTGAGTACAAAATCGATAATGGAGACTGGGTGCTTGGAGATTCCCTGACCTTCCAAGAAGAAGGAAGCCAAGATTGGTCGTTCAATTGGGACTCGACAGAGGTCAGCGACGGTTCACACCGCATCAGTGTTCGGATGGTCAACGCCAGCGATGTCGCGAGCGATGTGCTGAAACGGACCTACGAGGTGGACAATCTACCTGCAGCACCTGACTTTGCTTTTGCTGGTTCGGTCGGCGTCTATGACGGAGGCCTACCGGTCAATTCGGCGGTCGCCGGGACCGTCTTGGAGGTTCGATTTGGCCTTCGTAACATCGGTGATTTGGATGCAAATGAAGTGTATCTCACACTTGAGGGGGCAGGTAGCCCTTCCTCAACCTATCCTTCGGAAGGAAAAGTCACGTCATTGGAAGAGGGAGAAAGCGTGCAGGTGACGCTGTATTGGTGGGCCACGGAAGCAGGTACGCACGATGTCACCCTTTCGCTTGACCCAACGCAACAATACAACGACCCGGACCGAAGCAACAACATCTACACGTTCTCGTTTGTTGTCGATGAGCGCCCGCTTCAACCCATGCTTCGCTTCCTTCCCGGTTCGGCACGAACACAACCTGAAATCCCAGCACCAGGCACACCTTTTGACATTCAACTGCGGGTCGATAACCTCGGACAAGGTGATGCGACCAATTTGAATGTGGGATTGGAACGATGGATGGACGGTATTGGTTGGCAGCGTTTAGACGACCAAGGATTGAACCTCGTCCCCGGCTCAAGTACGACCTCTGGGTATTCCTTCGTGCGGTTTGCTGATATTGTGGACGAAGAAGGGGCGGTGTCGTACAGGGCTGTTCTCAGTGGTTCTGGTGTTGAACCAGCCTACAGTGAGTCTCGGTTCAACGTCACCGTTGGCGACCTCTACATCGGTTCCAAGGTGGGTGTATCCTTAGCGACGCGAGAAGTACCCGTTGAGTTTGTGGGACTTGAGGAAGGTGGGTTGATGTTCACGACGAAAGATGGTGAATTGTTTGTTCGCACCGTCACCTCCACCCTAACGATGCCGGGAAGCGTGATGCTCGAGGAGGCATGGGGCGGGGAGTTAGCCGCCTACCAGCGAGATGACGGCTTGGTCCAAGTCGCCTGGACTCGGCGCTCGTTAAGTGCAGAGGGGTATGTGCTGACCGATATTGCCATGACGTCCATTTCAGCAGCTGGGAAGACCACGCCGAAGCACTACCACATGCAACCTCTGAAGTTATCTGAGGGCGCCTATTATGGATTCAATTTCGACCAATACGACGGGAAGATGGTCCTTGCAGGGTATCATCGCGATTTGTCCACCAGCGGGTCGTGGCAGGACATCACATCCTTGTTCGTGATTTCGTCCTCCACGCCAGACAAAGGCAATTCTTGGGGAAACCCGGTGAACGTGCTTTCCGACATTGACATCCGCCCAGCGGATGCACAACCCCTCGGTGTGGGTTTGGGAGAGGAACATCTCCACTTGGTCTACCAAGAATACCGTGAAGATGTCACGGGCATTGAGCGCGTGGGTCTCATGTACACCCACGGCCCCTTCGATTCCTCTTCATGGAGTTTCCAATACTCAATAGGGGACGAAGCGGCGCACCCACAGTTAGAAGTGCTCGTCGATGATGATGAGGACCATCTTGTCATGGCTTGGATTGAAGGTCAAGGCAAAGCGGCGGACGTCGTTACTGTAAGTTCAAACTCGGTTTGGTCCAATGAACAAACCCATCGAACCAATGCCCCAGGTGTGAGCCACCTCTCGTTCACGCAACGCGAAGAAGGCATTTTCCTCTTCCACGATGAAATTAACATGTACGGTCCAGTTTCCCGAATGGGCCTTGTTGCGAATTCGGACGGAACCTTGGTTTCAGGACTCTCGAACATGCTCTTTGAGGGTTCCACTTTCGGGGTTGGTCTTATGGAATCCGACACCATTGTCTGCACTGTCACCCCTTCAGGCTCATACAGTTTGAGCAAGGTCGTCTCGCTCAAAGGAAGTTCCAGCGATGTTGGTTCCCCCAGTTTCCTTGATACCTTGTTCGATTATCTTCCCGGTGGTTCGGATGAAGCCAAGTTCCGAATCCTCGGTCTCAGCGTGGTGGTGTTGATAGGTTTCTTGTTCGTTGTCGTGGTCGTTCTGCGGCGTTCCCACACGGAAATGGAAGAGTTGGAGGCGCTCTTAGAAGAAGACCAAGACGCCATCGAGTTGATGATCACCCCTGAACATGACGAAGGGCCTCTGCTTATGGTGGACGATGAGGACGATGTTCTCACCGTCCATGAAACACCAGTAGCCTTGATGGATGAGGATGAAAGCCTCTCGGATGAGTTAGCGAAAAAGGTCGAGAGCGGTGAAGGTAACGCCCGCCTTGAGCGCCGTATGAAGCGCAAACAACAACGCGAGATGGGAGAAATGGCCAAGGCCTTGCAACAAGGACTTCCACCCCTTCCGCTTCCAGGTGCACTTCCTCTTGAGGGCCTCCCTGCGCCTGCGCCTGCACCGATGTTGCCACTGCCCGACCTCAAGCGTGATGCCCAATGCCCCTCTTGTCAAGCGACTTTCTCTGTCAAAGACCTGATGTTGAAGCGCACAACCTGTCCAGTATGTCAAACGAAATTTGACCTGTGAGGCATCTGTATGTGTGGAATCTTTGGATACCTTGGGACTCAGCAGGCCCTACCGTTGTTGGTAGAGGGGCTTCGTCGCTTGGAGTACAGAGGCTACGATTCCACGGGAGTGGCCATCGACGATGGTAACGAAGTTCACGTCTACAAAACCGTAGGGAAGGTGGCTGACCTCCAGGCGATTTTACCCAGCGAGCGTCCCGGGACGATGGGCATTGCCCACACCCGATGGGCGACCCACGGGGGCGTCAATCAGGTCAACACACACCCCCATGTTTCCAGTGATGGTAGCGTTCACTTGGTGCACAACGGCATCATTGAGAATTTCAGAAGCCTGAGGGCGCACTTGGCCGGTCAAGGCATCCATTGTGAGAGTGAAACAGATTCTGAGGTCTTGGTGCAGTTGATTGCTCTCGCACGGCAAAACGGAGCAACACCGCTTGAAGCTGTGCAACAAACGCTGAGGCGTGTTCGTGGGACATGGGGGCTTTGCATCATGTTCAACGACGAAGAAGTCCTCATTTGCGCCCGTAATGGTTCTCCACTCATCATCGGGCAAGGAGACGATGAGATGTTCGTTTCCAGCGACCCCCACCCATTGACCTCACATACCCAACGCGTGCAATTCCTTGACGATGGTGATATTGCGGTCATCACCCGTTCATCCTTCACCATCACCACGACCAAGGGTGCCCATGTTCAACCGGACATTCATGTCTTGGAAGATGCTTGGGGAGAGTCCGAGTTGGGGGATGCGCCGCATTACATGTACAAAGAAATCTACGAGCAACCCGACGCACTGCGACAGTGCATCGCAGGCCGTGTTGACCGTGAGATGGGCAGCGGGCGTTTGGGCGGTATGCGTCTGGACCACGATGCCCTTGTCCAAGCCCCTCATGTTCGTTTGCTTGGATGTGGAACAGCCTATTACGCCGCTGAAATCGGTCAGATGCTGATTGAAAAAATGGCTCGACTTCCAGCCGTAACTCACATTGCGAGCGAGTTTAGAAACAGCGACCCTGTCATCAATCCCAAAGCCATCTACCTGGCGGTGTCTCAATCGGGTGAAACCGCCGACACCATTTCAGCCGTCAAAGAAATCAAACTCAAGGGGGGTCAAATCTTCGGCGTGGTGAACGTTGTCGGGTCCACCATCGCTCGGTTGTGCGGTCAAGGCGTCTACATACACTCTGGTCCTGAACAATCGGTGGCATCGACCAAAGCCTTCACCAACATGGTGGCCGCCTTATCCATCTTCGCTACCCAATTGGGGCGTACCCGGCACCTCTCCAAAGAGCAAGGCCGGGAATTGATTGAGGGCTTGCAGCAGGCTCCACATTTGATGGAAACTTATTTCGAGAACACCGGCCCTATTGAGGAGGCGGTTGACCTGCTTGTGGAAGCAACATCCGTGTTGTATTTGGGCCGAGGTTTGTCGTCTTCCGTTGCGAAGGAAGGGGCATTGAAATTAATGGAACTGGCCTACATCCCGTGCTTGGCTTATCCTGCAGGTGAGATGAAACACGGCCCCATCGCTCTGCTTGAAGAAGGAAGCCCCGTGGTCATTGTCGCTCCAAATGACCACTTGAAGGAAAAAACTCTCTCGGCCCTGCACGAATGCAAGGCTCGGGGTGCGAAGATCATCCTGATTCACGAACAAGGTGACAGCATTGCCGAAGAAGGGGATGTGTCGATTGCCGTGCCGGCCATTCATCCTTGGCTTTCGCCACTGTTAACGGTGGTTCCTTTGCAATTGATGGCTTATCATACAGCCTTGCGCCTTGGTCGTGATGTTGACCGACCGAGGAATTTGGCGAAATCTGTTACCGTTGAATGACTTCAAACGATGGTAAACCGTTGTTCATTCTCTTTCCAATTGAAGGGCTTGTAACCAAGAATGTGGTTGGTATGGCGCATCTTGACGATGCCCAATTTTCGGGTGACGTCGTCACCATGCCGCTCCATCACAAGATGCATAACGCCATCGGAGAGGTAGTCTTCAACACCGTATTCCCCAAACTGCTTGTGATCTTCCCCGGTCATTTCACAGATGAAGAACGCCGTGAGGCCAAGTCGGCGAACAGCTTCAAACAAGCGGAAGATTTCGTCACGTGGGTTTTCCATTTTCGTCAAGGTGAAGAAGGCACCGAGCGAGTCAAAGACCAGCAACTCGAAGCCGATGGACTGCCGGTACGATGTCAACTGCTTGATCAGTTGGCCCATCCAGTCCACTCGGTTGCTCATGCCTTGCTCGTCAAGTTGGACACGGAGGTCAGAGAGGTCGATGATGGCGATTCGGTTGCGAACACGTGGGTCATCAACGTTCATGCCCATGTTCGCCATGTGAGAGCGAAGGGAATCCTTGCCCTGTTCAAGCGTGACGTAAATGCCGCTTGTTTCACCATAGAGAACCGCGTTGTACAACATGGAAAACGTGAGGCTGGATTTCATAGCACCAGAAGCACCCGCAACGATGCAGATGTGGCCCTGAGGAATGCCTCCCTGCATTTTTTCATCCAATCCTTCAATGTGTGTAGGAATTCTCTCCAGCCCTGACATGCGGCTCACCCGTTGTTCGGTGGGCCTTCCGATTCTTCAATATCACCCTCGTTGAGCATGGGCGGAATCTCCATGGTCTTTCGCAGGAGGCCCATCTGCATGGACGTGTGGCTGGCTTCCAACTCGCCTCGCCGCTTCGCCCTTCTGGAGCCGATGTTCGCCAACCTCCATCACGAAGGCTTGCCCGATGTGGACGAAACACCGCCTTCGGGTACGGTAGCAGAGCAGGTACTCGCAATCTGTCAGCGAAAAGCCCGAGCCATCACCTCATTGAGTCACGATGTGGTGGTGGTGGCAGATACGATGCTGAGCGACCCGGATGACCATTCGCTCAGTTTGGGTAAACCAACTGATGTAGCCCACGCCGCCATAATGCTGCATCGTTTGAGCGGTCGTCATCACCAGGTGTGGACAGCAACGGGCATTCACTGGAACGGAGCGTGGCGATTTTGGTGTGAGTCTGCGGTGGTCTCAATCGCTGCGCTCACCGACAGGCAATTGGACGACCTGCTTGAATCAGGCTCTTGGAAAGGAAAGGCAGGGGGCTATGACCTGCACGGGCCGATGGGCGCTCATGCGACATTGATTGACGGTGCAGAATCAACCGTCTTGGGTTTGGCTGGCGAGGCGATGGACCTGTTGGGCATCCTTGCGGAGATGTGACTTCACAGCAACGGGGTGAGGCCAAGTTCATGCTTTTGCATGTCGACCACCACATTCAACCCTGGAACCATGAGGAGTTTGTCCTCAGCATCAAGAGCAAAGACGCTGACACGAGCATCATCGGCCATGTGCTTGATTTCTCGGCGGCAGGCCATTTGGTGGCTTTCCATGTGGACCAGAGGGCGCAAATCTACGATGGCGGTATCGCCCTGTAACACGCGTTTCAGCATGGCTTGGGTCGGAATCCGTTTCATCTCGTCCGGTGCAATGTAGCGCAAAGCCTTGGAGGGTCGTTGGGCGGGTCGCTGCCGAACAACGCCCAAGTCATGAAACGGTTCACCATCGGGTGTGAGAGGGCCAGTCCACCCAAGTGGTGGCGTCCGTATCGTGCGTGAGGGGCTCGACTCTGTTGGTGTAGCAGCAGGCTCAGAAGAAGGTGGTTGGCTGGCAGGATTTGGCGAGTGAAGCGAAACGGGTGTTTGTGTGTTGCCGGGCGCCGCCGCCCGCCGATTTTGCGGTCCGTTGCCTTCAGGATCGGGTAAGCCAAAGAACTGCCATAGATTCCCCATCGGTTTCGCCTCAGAAGTCCAAATCGTCAAGCAACGATTGCAACTCAGCGGAGGCAGGGGTTGGTGGAGTTTGTGAAACTATGGGTTGAACGGGGGCAGGTGCAGGCTGATTCGCAGCCAACCACTGTTCTCCGTAGTAACTCCATTGTTCCATGGTCCAGCCCATAGGCAGGCCAGCAGCGGGGATGGGCGGCCCTGTATGAACGGGTTGGGCATCCATCGGTGGCATCGCAACCGTGGCTGGAGTTGCACTTGGTAGTTCAACCGGAGCGAGTGTTTTGGGAGCCGATACGGGTGCTGCAGCGAAGGAGGACTGTTCGTACCTTGCAAAGTCTTCCTGAACATTCGGGCCATGACGGGTCAAGAGCAAAAACAGGACCAGACCTACGATGATGATGGCCATCAATCCGATGACGGCGAGCATGGTGGTGCCAACGGCTTCTGAAATACTCTCAATGATGCCTTGTGAAGGAGCGGGGGCGACCAGGACAGTCACTTCACTGCTGTGGGATTCACCGTCGTCATCGGTCACGGTGAGTTTGAACGTCCATGTTCCTGCGGGGAGGTTTTCAACAGTCCACGTAGGCCCAGTGAAGTCAACATCGCCTTCTTTGCTGCCGTCTAAATCGGCATCGAGATGGTTGCTATCCCACTGATACACCAAGGTGGTATTGTCACCAGCCGTTTCAATCGAATTGATGCCGCTCAAGGTGAGGTTGTCACCCTCAACCAATCCCTCAAGGATGGAGACTTCGGAGATGACCGCCAGCGGTGGCTTATTGGTAACCGAGATATTCTTTGTCTCCATCGCCATGTCTCCGTCATCGTCGGTCACGGTGACGGTCACGGTCCGCACTCCTCTGGTCGTCCATGCTGGGGTTGCAAAAAGGCCGGTGGATTCACAATCGTTGTTCGTCAAGCCGTCTCTATCGAGGTCCACGGAAGCGTCAAAGTCCCAACAAATATTCAACGAGTCCATATCGGAACTGGTGTCGGTGACGCTTACGGTCAAGTTGAGCATGGGGTCGTCTTCCCAAACATTCAGCACCGATTCAGTGACATATCTCCCGGTCCATTCAATGGTTGGTGGGATATTGTGCACTTGCACGGTGGCCTGCAAGGTCGGCGATGTTGCTCCATCGGCGTCAATGGCTCGGACCTGAACATCATGACGGCCTGCGGTGGTCCAGGATACGGCTTCAGAGGACGATACCCCGACGCTGGTGATGGTCCAGTTGGCGTTGGTGATGGACGGATGCCATTCAACGAGGAGGGTACCTTGGTCGTTGGCCGAGTCTGAGGCTGCTGTTCTCAGCAGGACAACTTCGTCTTCGTAAACATGCCAGAACCCAGATTCATCGGGCAAGACCTCTTCGCCCCCTTTCCACATTTCAGGTGGTTGCAGGGTGGGCGGGATGTTGAGGACCGTGAATTCGCTGACCAACGTGGTGGTAGCTCCATCGTCATCGGTGGCGACGGCGGTGACTGGCATCACGCCCTCAAACATGGGCGTGAAGGTGCAAGTGGGCTGGGTTAATCCCTCAGCGCATTCAAGTCCGGGCCATGAAATCGAAACTTGCTGTCCCGATGGCGAAGAGGTGTCCACATCCAAAATATCCACGGCTCGCACCGTAATTGGTTGCTCTACTTCCACCGATTCTGGGTGGCTGAGGTTGAAGGTGGGTGGGCGATTGAGCACGATCACATCCACCACGGTTTCTGCCGCATCCAATTCTTCATCGACCACGTAAACTCTTACTTCCCAAGTGCCGCTGTTGGTCCAATTCCAATGGGTCTTACAGCCCGGTGCCTCAATGACATCGATGAGGCCTGCTCGTGATTCAATCTCAAAGCGGCAATCAACGGAACCTCCATCAGGGTCGTAACTACCAGTAGCGTTGAGCGTGATGTTTTCGTAGGTATATTTGCCTTCATCCACCGTGATTGAGGCGATCGGTGCGCGGCCGATGAAGACTGAAAGTGAGGCGCGGTTGTTGCTTCGGTTGGCGTCTGCGGTGACGTTTTCGTCGGGGTCAACCGTGAAATTGAGGTTGGCGAAACCAACGGTCATGTTTTGCGGCACCGACCAGTTGAGCATCACCCTCTCCTCAGCATAGGGTTGAATGCTGGGGAGTTGTTCTCGGATGGTTGCGCCTTCTGGAGCCTCTACCTCCATCACCGTGGCGGGTGAAGACAGCACACCGCGGTTTTGTGCTGGGAGTGAAAAACTTAGGATATCGCCGGGTAAAGCGTTGTAGCCAATCGAGGCGCTCAAGGTGGTGGTGACACCCGCTCGTGTCCGTTCGACAATAACGGAACTGGCTTGGGCGATGAGGTCAATGCCGACCACGCTGAGGTCTTGGACCACGGTGGTGGCGCCTACGATTTTGTTGATGGGGTCATAGACCACCACCCCGTTGCTGGTGTGGTCGTCACTGCTGGGGGTATCGTCCATTTCATCGGAGACATTGAGCGCAACCTGGGCCACCCCGTTGTTGTCGGTGGTTGGGTTGTGAATGGTGTTGGCAATCTCATAACGCAATTGCAAATTGGTGTTTTTCATTGGAAGCGACGGCGACCCTGCGGTCGCGTAGGAGATGCTGATTTGTTCCATTGAATCCGGTAACGTCGCTGAATATGCCGTGTAGACTTCGATCTGTGAATTTCGTCCACCTGGCGACGAGCCGGCATTGACGTTGTTAGAATCAGCGGGGTTGTAGGTCTTGAGCAACCAATCGATGGTAAAGCCCGCAGGATTGGTGATACGGTTCCATACGCTGCCTCGCACGGCTGGACAATACCAATTGAAGCCAACATTGACACCGGTTTCATTCCATTCCGCAATCTTGTACGATGATGAGCAGCCGCTGTACGCTGGCGATTGTTGGTTTTCAACGGGTGCACCCGTTTTGATGACCTGCCACGAGTTGTTTTCACTCACCACTTGATCAAAGTCTGAGGGGTCAAAGTAATTCGATGTCCCTGTGACCGTTGTTGAGGCATTGAAGGGCATGTACCACTGGTCGCCGTTTCGAAGCGGGAAATCATGCCGTTCTTTGGCTGGAGTGTAGTTGTTGTCAAATGTCACGACCCCCAACGTTTGGGCAAGGAAGCCAAGGTTGTACGGGGCGAAGGTGACTTCGAGCGTGAACTCGCTGTTCATCGTGGCCAAATCTCGGGCTCGAAGCAGGTCGATGCCATCGTAATCAATGTCCAAGCGGCCTGGAATGCCCTCAATGGTCGCCCCGCTGTTGCCCGAAGTAAAGGCGCCCGAGATTTCCATCTCATACGCCAGTACCACGTGGCCGGTCTCATCCGTTTCATACACAATATCGGTGACGGTGTTGACCGTATCGCCCGTCAACGTGTTGAGGGAAGCCGATACGTTCGCCTGCGCAAGCAATTGAGCGATGTCAAATTGGGTTTCATACACCCATTTGTCGTTGATGCGGTAATTCGGTACATCCACGATGCCGATGGCGCCTTGTTGAGTGGGGTTTGGGCTATGTCTTGGTTCAAACACAACCACGGTATGCATGGCTGCCAACCAAGACGAAAGCAAGA
>JAYPCE010000032.1:1540-23190 GCA_038124565.1 Candidatus Poseidonia sp. | reverse complement strand
CTACCCACTGCTTAGCCGAACACGTCGACGAAACGGACAGACAGGGGAAAGCGAAGGGAAAACCTTCTTTCAAGAGCGGGACTGAGGTTCACCGGGGAGCAGAATGAACGCTGAGGACGCTTCTATTCTGAGGGGGTTTGTTCTTCTCTTTATCATCATCGTCGTTCTGGCACTCCTTGCACGGGCCCTGTTCAAATCGAAGCGTTGGAAGGATTTTAAGGACGGAAAGAAAAAGGCTCCGACCATCATCGAAATCCCTTGGGTCATCTTCTTTCTTTACACGCTCTACAATTTCGGGAGTGCTGGGCCCGTTGGCCTTGCCTTAGCCGGATTCTTGGCGCTCAGTCTTCGTGTCGTGTTGGTCATGATATACGACAAATTCAATCCAGACTGGGAAACGGACGGAACCGAAGTCGGCATTCCTGGATTGAAAGAGGCGGTGGATGTCCTCAATCGATACGAGCCTCAGGTCATCTTGGGTCGTATGTGGGGAGATTTGAATGATCAATGGGAGAAGATGGGGAGGGCCGTCACCATCAAACCAAGCGATAAAGGCGACCTGCAAGCCATCCTTGAGATGTATCGGCATGCTTCTGCACTTCAACAAGAGAAGGGGATGGTGGTCTGGCCAGACATCTCACCCTCACTCATCCAACAGGAAATTGAGGAACAACGGCAATGGAAGATGGTCATTGATGGCCAAATCGCCTGCGTCTGGGTCGTGGCGTTTGACGACCCGCTTATTTGGGGTGAGAAAAACAAGGACCCGGCCATCTATCTTCACCGCATTGCAACAGCGCCAGAGTTTAGAGGTCAAGGCTTGGTTGAATACGTCGTTAAGGCCGCTGTGGACATCGCCTGCAACATGAGATTGGATTTCATCCGCTTGGACACTGTCGGCAAAAATCCTGGCCTCATTGAACATTACACCAACCACGGATTTGCCTATTTGGGCGCGTTCCAATTGAACTCAACCGATGGTCTGCCCGGACACTACAACGACGGCCCCGTGCTGCTGTTTGAACGCAAAGTGAACTGGCGGTTACTTGTGACATTTTCAAGAGAAGAATTGGAAGAATTCACGGTGAAGGAACTCAAAGCGATGTTGAAAGAACGTGGCTTGAAGACTTCTGGAAGCAAAACCGTCCTCATTGACCGACTATTGGAGAATTCCGAACGTCGTTACGAGCATTGAGACCACAAAACCAGCGCCCCGAACCGGTTATGAACGGATGGCGCATGACAAACCCGAGGGGGGCACATGGGCGACAATCAACCGGCGCAACACATCGCTCTCACCCCAGGAAAGCGCGTGTTGTTTTTGACCAAAGATTTGGGCCTCATCAAGCAACAACTGTATGATGGTCTTGACCTCAGGATGGAGGATTTGTCCGTTGCAGACTTGCTCGATGACATCAACACCGACGTCATGACACCCGCTTGGGTGTGCTTTGACCACGACCCGGCAGAAATCGCCAAAAACGCTTACGCAGGGCTCATGCACAACGGCTTGCGGGTGTTCAACGAGAATGCATTGAAGGACGGAAATTTTGAAGTCATCGTCTCTGGTCAACGAAAAGGAACTGGGTCCAGCCGCGAGACCGCGGCACAATGCGAGCGGTGGGCGGGCATCAAAATCGTCATTGCCGCATCCTTTGCCCCCATTCACGAGCGCAATAACATCAACCTCGGCCAATTGATGGGTGACCACGCCATGCTCGAGCGGTTGCAAGCCGGTGAGGCCATCGCCCTGAACGAATTCACGGACCGCTACGACCCGGTGACGCGAAGCATCATTGAGCACGGCGGATTGTTTCCTTTTGCAAAAGCCCTCAAATCTGGAACATTGGACCTTGCCCCGCTCAACACACCCAACCGACCGATGACCATGGCAGAGCGCATCATCAGCCGCAACCTCGTAGGCCAGCCCGAAGGTCAATGTGTCAAACCGGGTGACCCGGTCATCGCCGAAGTTCAGGGTGGGTACTCACACGAGTTCACCACGGCTCAAGTTCACACCTTCCTGCAAGAAGAATACGGGACGGACTATGCCTTGCCGAATCCCGGGAAATTCGCTGTGTTTGAGGACCATTTGCTCTATGCGCATCACAACCCGAAATTCGTCCCCTTCATGCACAAAGTGCAGACCTTGCGTGACCTGCAAACCACGTTTCAACAGCATACTGGTGTGCGAGATTACTCAGCGGTTGACGGTGTTTCACCGGGCATCTGCCACCAAGTCGCTCGCGAAGAGTTCATCGAAATTGGTGATTTCATTCAAGCCACCGACTCCCACACATGCATGGGTGGTGCATCCAACGCCCTCACATGGGGCGTGGGCGCCACGGAATATGCCAATTTGGTCAGTGCAGGTTTCACCTTCGTCAAAGTCCCCGAATCCATCCGCTTCGAATTGGTTGGGGAGTTGCATCACGGCTGTACCGCCAAGGATGTGATCCTCGCCATTTTGGCCGACCACGCTCGCAAAGAACTCACCCTCAACCGAAGTATGGAGTTTGGTGGACCAGGCCTTGCCTCTCTGTCCATCGACGAACGAGCTACCTTGTGCAACATGGCCACGGAATGCTCGGGACGTACCGGCATATGCGAGGCGGACGAGGCGTTGATGGCGTGGATGCTCAAGGCACAACCGCACCTATCTGAGCCCGAACAACGCGCCCGTATGGTCTCGCCCGACGAAGGGGCACACTACGACGGTGGTGTCCATGTCATTGACCTCTCCTCCATCGTTCCCATGGTCGCCCATCCCGGTGACCCCGACCAAGGAGTCCCCAGCGACCCAACCAACGGAGCCAACATCAGCGATATCGGTGAAGTGGCAGTGGACATCGCCTACGGCGGTTCATGTACGGCTGGGAAAGAGGACGACATCGCCTACTATGCCGAAGTGTGTCTTGCGGCAAAGGCGGCGGGTCTGCGCGTCAAGGACGGGGTTGATTTCTACATTCAATACGGCTCGGGCCAAGTCAAAGACCTCGCTGTTCGAAACGGGTGGCACGACCTGTTCCTTGAAGTTGGTGTGAAACTCATCGACCCTGGGTGTGGTGCATGTATTGGTGCCGGTCCCGGCGTCTCTATCACGCCCGAACAAGTGACCGTGTCGGCCATCAACCGTAATTTCCAGGGCCGGTCTGGACCCGGCAAACTCTACCTCGCCAGTCCCCTTACGGTCGCCGCTTCAGCGTTCACTGGACACATCAGCATGTGGCGAACCGATTTGTTTGCTTGAACGGCCATGGAGCTTTACTCGGTTTTTCGCCCTTCTTCATGCTCGCAAGCCTGTTTTATTATGTACCCTCAAAGAACGGGATTCGCCATCTGTCGGCCCAACGTTGTCAAAACGGAGGAGGACCGAGGGAGGTGAGCCACGATGGCAGGCACAGCAGAACGCATGGCGCAGAATCAAAAACAGGTCTCCATTTCAGAATTTTTTGAGAAGAACAAACATTTCCTTGGTTTTGATTCGCTCACCCGTTCCCTCATTACCGCCGTCAAAGAAGCGGTTGACAACTCCTTGGACGCGTGTGAAGAAGCCCGTATCCTCCCCGACATCCGCGTCAAAATCACAAAAATTGACGAGAAGAAAGACATCATTGAACTTCAAACTGAAGACAACGGCCCGGGCATTCCAAAACGAAGCATCGAGAAGGTGTTTGGCCAATTGTTGTTCGGCTCGCGGTTCCACGCCATTCGGCAGTCCCGAGGTCAGCAAGGCATCGGTATCACCGGGGTGGTCATGTACAGTCAACTGACCACGGGTCGCAAAACGCACGTGCGCTCGAAGATCGCCACGGAAACATCCGCTGCTGTGGTCGATATCGGATTGGACGTCACGAAGAACAAAGCCACAAAGGTCAACGAAGACCGTGAACTCTGGGAATTGCCCGATGGGACGATGAAAGAGCACGGGCTTGAAATCACCTGTCGGATGAAGGCCAAGTACCAACGCGGACGCCAAAGCGTCCACCAATATTTGCGCATGACCAGCATCGTGAATCCTCACGCCGACATCATCTTTGAAGACCCTGATGGCGAAATTCATCACTGGCCAAGGGTGACCGAACGCCTGCCTCGGAAAGTGGAAGGCATCAAACCACACCCGCACGGTATTCACTTGGGCACCTTGCAACGCATGTGCACCCAAGCCACCGACTCAAGAATGACCTCTTTTCTGTACAAGAACTTCTCCGGTGTTTCGGTGCGTGCTGCAAAAGAATTGTTGGAAGCGGCTGAAATTGATGAAAAAGCCAAGCCAAAGACGATGAAGCCTGAACAATACCGAGCGCTCATTGAAGCCTTCCAAGGCGAGCGAAAACTCAACGGAAAAGCGGTCAAACTGCTCAACCCGCCAACCAATTGTCTCTCGCCCATTGAAGAATTGCTCATCAAAAAGGGGCTGTCCAAAACCATTGATTCTCGCTTCGTAACAACCATGACCCGTTCGCCCACTGTCACACAGGGCAACCCGTTCCAAGTTGAAGTCGGGCTCATTTTCGGAGAAGGCATGCCCGGCGATAAGCCGGTTGAAGTGCTTCGATTTGCCAACCGGGTGCCCCTGATGTATCAACAAGGCGGTTGCTTGTTGACCAAAGCCATTGAATCGGTGGATTGGCGACAATACGGCTTGGACCAAGCGGGTGGACGTGGTGTGCCCAAAGGGCCTGCTGCCATTCTCGTTCATCTCGCCAGTACCAATGTTCAATTCACCTCCGAAGCGAAAGAAGCCCTCGCCGATAACGGTGAGGTGTTGGATGAAGTACGCAAGGCCATGCTTGAGATGGGGCGTGGTTTGAGAAAGCACCTTGAAAAGAAAAAGAAGATGGCAAAAACCCAAGAGAAATTCGAATTGGTAAACGACATCATTCCAGCCATTGCGGAGAAGTCCGCATCAATCCTCGGTCGCCCTGTGCCCGATCTTGCTGGTTCCATTACCAAAATCATGGGAGCGGTCATTGCTGAAAGCGAGACCGTGTGGAACAAAGAGACGGCAAAAACCGAGGTTTCAATCAAGTTGTTCAACTACACCTCACGCGCCCGTGCCTACACCATTCTGGCAGCATGGCCAGAAAAAGAAGGCGCTGTCATGGAAGGAAACGAGCTCGGAGGACGAAAGGAGGCCACGGGGGTTTGGGCTTGGAAATTGGAGACCCTTGAACCAGGTCAAACCTTCACCCTTACTTATGCCTTGGGAGGACTGGAAAAGGGCGACTGGACAGAGACCGATGTCTTCTATCGCGGCAGTCAAGAAGTCATTGGTGCAACGAAGATGGATGAAAAGTTGCTTGATGATATCCGTCAACAAGAAGCCATGCTTGAGGAACTCAATCAGGAGGATGAATCCTCAGACGATGACGAGGATCCTGGTTCAGCGAGCGAAGATGACGACGAAGGCCCTGACGATGACGGGTTTTCCGACGATGAAGACGAGGAGGTGCCCCGAACCAAGGGCCAACAGACGTTGATGGAGTTCGGAGGTGATGCATGATGTCTGCCAGCCACACACCAGAAGAGACCAAAGCCGCCCTGCACGGCGTCGTTACCGAGATGTACGACAAAATTGTCAAGGGCGAACCCCCCACCATGACTTTGCCTGTTCGTACCAAGAACAACATCGGCTTTGACAACAAGTTGGGCGTCTACAAATACGGCAAGAAGAAGTCGGTTCGTGATGCGACGAGCCTCGGGTCGGCGAAGCAATTGCTACGCGCACTTCATGTCGTAGAGTTCATCGAAGAGATG
The DNA here is from genome assembly GCA_038124565.1 of Candidatus Poseidonia sp. Classification (GTDB taxonomy): domain Archaea; phylum Thermoplasmatota; class Poseidoniia; order Poseidoniales; family Poseidoniaceae; genus Poseidonia. Next base: position 17,430 of record JAYPCE010000032.1, on the reverse strand, counting down.
ATCAACACGGGCAAATCTTCAACGCTCAGAGAAATGTACTACATTTCCGAAGGGTGGGGACTCGGAAAGTTTGCTTCGCAAAACGAATCCAACAACCTCGCTGAAGATTTGGAAGTGGTCACGAAGTGCATGCGTGAAGATTTCAAATTGCGGCCTGAAGAAGACGGTGCAAGAATCATCGGCAACCTCACCCTGCGAGAACTCAACCGCCGCGGTGAATGGATGCGCATCAACGCCCGAGACGATGTGGGCGATTCGGGCTACGGTGTCCCCTACAATGTGGAGGAAGAGAAGATTGAGTTGGTGGAACACGACCTCAATTTCATCATGGCCATTGAAACGGGTGGTATGTTTGACCGGCTGATTGAAAACGGGTTTGATGAAGCCTACAAGTGCGGATTGGTCCATCTCAAAGGACAACCTGCACGCTCCACCCGTCGCATCTTGAAACGGATGAGTGAGGAATGGGATTTGCCCGTCGTCGTTTTCCTTGACGGTGACCCGTGGTCTTTCCGTATCTTCGCCTCCATTGCTTACGGTGCTATCAAGACCGCCCACATTTCTGAATACCTGGCTACGCCTTCAGCCTCCTATCTCGGCATTACGGCCGACGATATCGAAGCCTACGACTTGCCCAATGACGACCTGTCGGCTCGGGATGTTGAAGCGTTGAAAGCCGAATTGTCCGACCCAAGATTTGCTGACCCTTGGTGGCAAGAACAGATCAAAATGATGCTTGACCTTGGCAAGAAGGCTGAACAACAATCTCTGGCGAAGTACGGCCTTGATTTCGTGACCGACACCTACTTGCCTGAGAAATTGACCGACCTCGGTTTGGCTTGAAACCTCAGCGAGCCTTATGGAGGAAGAGGGTGTGGAAGGCGTTGATGCAAGCCCCTGAGCCTGCAAAACGCTCCCCCTGGGCCTTCCGGCTCTCCGTGGTCGGTGGCATCATGGTGTTGCTGGGCGCCGTCATTATGAGCAGCCAATCGGGAGCCCTCACCGCAGCGATGGACCCGCGTGAACTTCACCACGGAGAATATATTGGTGAAGGCACCTTCGTCACGGGGGAGTTGTCCGACACCTGCTACCGATTTTACCAAACAGAAGGCAGCCCTGAGATGACGGTGAAGTTGTACCGAGTGGAGGGTTCCTCCCTGGTGGAAGAACCGTTGGGAGAAGGGAAATGTTTGCTGGATTTCCAGCCCATGACCGGTGACAATGTGGATGTTGTTGAACGTGCCTCGTGGGTGTTGAATGGGTCGGCGGAACACGCGCTCGTGATTTCTTGCGAAGCAACATGTACCGAGACCAGTGGGTGGTTGATGTCCATTAACGCGATGCAAATGGAAGTGTTTGGTTCAACTTGGCTCGTGCTTGGCTTCTCCATTTGCTGCTTAGGAGTATTGACCACGCCCATTGCCCTCATTGTCTACTACGCCTCAAAACCAAGTAAAGCCCCTCGCGTGATGATGGTTGGAAACAACGGGCAGTTGATTCCAATCACGGACCTGAATCCGGAGCACCCGACGTTCTTTGAGGCGCCCACCAAAAAAGAAGCCATTCACCCCGATGTGGCCCCACCCTTTGCCGATACGATGGAACAACAGCCTTCGGATGCGTTCATTGATGGGTTGCCCGAAGTAGCTGCAGGGACGATGTTAACCACCGAACAGGTGTATGCGTTGATGCGTGGCGATGTCGAGGGTGCACAAGAGCATGCCAGAACAGAGCGCTACCAAACTCCAACGATCGAGGATGCTGTGGTGGATGCAGCCAACGCTGCAGCCATCGCGTCTTGGGACGAAGGGGTGCCTCTGGCTGAGGCAAAGCCTGTTGCATCACCTTCCTCGGAAACGCCGACCAGACCAAAGTCACCTGAAGTGACGGAATCAAATAACCGTGCTTGGAAGGAATGGGACGAGTTGTGAAGCAACGATGCGTTCATAGAGGGCGGGGCACTACCCAACCTCGAGTTGAGAAGCATGACCGATGTTGACAAAGCCCTCTATCTCCTCCAAAACGTTGTTCGCCGACAGATTCTCGAGCGGCTGGCACGTGAACCTCACTACCCAATGCAACTCTCGGAACTGATTGGTGTCAGTCAACCCGCTATTGTCAAACACCTCAAGGAACTTGAAGACGGTGGCATGGTCAGCAAATCTCGCGTGCCTTCCGAAAAAGGCGGGCCACCTCGCACCGTCTACTCGGTTGACCGAGCCTTTTCGATTCAAGTGGACATCGGGCCCGACTTGTTTCGTTGCGAGCAACGGAAACTTCCTGGAGGAGGTCCGATGCGGCTTTCCAATCAACTACCTGATGCCTCTATCCCCATTGCTGAATCCTTGAGCGGACGTAAGAAGATCGCCGTTGCCGAAGGGTTGGCTCACATGCGCTCCCTTGCAGCCATCCTGCAGGAATTGGATGCCCAACGAGACGCTGTGATTTCGCTGCATCAGCATGTCCGACAACGCGTTTCTTCAGCGGTTGAAGCTGACTTTGAGACCTATGAGGAACGCAGCATCATTCAAACCATGGTTGAAGCCAACGGCGAACGATTGGACCTCAACGCCCTTGTACATCAGGAACTGATGGGCACAGCCAATGCTGCCGATATCATCCAAACGCTCCGCACCCAATTGGAAAAGCAAATCGCTCGCCGCTCTGGCCAAGTCATCGCCGCTCCGCTCAATACGGAGCTACGCTGGTACCTTGGCCCAGGCTCATCGTGAGGCGTCGCCTCAATTGCCTTCGTCTGCGAGAACGGAAACCAACGAAGATTGTTCAGCAAGTCGCTTGTTCACTTCGTCGCGTCGTCCCTTACCAACCATGTATACCACGCCGAGCAGGGCAATGGTCAGCAAGATGACGGCGAACGGTAGTGCGGTCTTGCCGACGACTTCCTTGGCCATGTCAAAGAGTGGGCTTTCCGATTCAAGGGCTTCACCAATGGCCTTGACGTTGTCCGACTCATCGGATTCAACGATTTGGTTCATTGGGTCAACCACCACATAGACGCCCTTGCTTCCAGCCGTGACCGGGTAAAGCAAGTACAACTCGATTTCCTTGGCTTCTTCGGAGTCGTCAGGTGCAAGCAATGCACCAACGACTTGCCGCATGACGACGCGCTCTTCATCGCAACCATTCTTACGAATTTCCTTGATGATGTCGATGTCGTTGACATCGTCGTATTCGCAGAGAACGATTTCAATGTCCGTGGCGTGAACGTTTCCAGTGTTTTGGAGGATGATACCCACAGGGATGGTGGAATCCACCGCACCGCTGAGGTCGGGTGGGAGGATGATCTCCTTGATTTCCAAGTTTGGTGCTCGCAAACGAAGCGTCACGATGAACTCGTTGCTATCGAAGTTCTCTCCATCCCATGCAGGGGAATCATCGTGGTCGCCATTGTTCTCCATATCTCCGTACATGGAAACGACCTTTAGTCCAAGATTCCGGGTATCCAATTTAGCGTTGGTACCGATGGAAACGGCAGCCACTGTTGAAATGGTTTGGTACGGCGCCATTTCAGGCAGACGGTACTCGTTCAAGTCAGTGAGGTAAACACAACGGTCTTCTGGATAGGATGAGGCGGTGGAGACTTCCTCCACACAGGGCTCTTCAATAACAACATCAGCACTCAATTGCTTGAGGATGAACCACTCAACACTCCAGCCATCAAGCATGTTCATGCCGGGCAGTTCGTTCCAAAGCAAAGTATCACCGTCTTTCTGAGCCGTATGGTTGTTCAGGGACGGGACATCGGGAACGTTGCCGTTGTTGGTCACGTTAAAGGTAAAGCGAACGATTCGCCCTGGGGCTGAAGTCTTCACCGCGTTGTCCACGGTCGGGTCCATCGAGATTTGCATGTCGTGGAACTCATCCACCGTTACCTTGAGCACAATGGTATCGCGAATTCGGGTTTCACGACCGGAGGCGTCGGGGTAGGTCTCTTCAGAGAAGGCCTGCAAGACAACGGTGTAGAGGCCGGCCTCAACACGGTTGGGTACATTCATGAGGACATCAAAGGCTTGGTAGGTGTCTGGAGACAATTCTTGAAGCGTCTCACGAGGAATGTCAATGTCCCAAATGACATCAACACCGTAAGCGTCTGTTACACGCGCCAAGCGGAAGTCAAAGCGGTCTGGACCGTTTCCATCGTTGGTGACGGTCATGGGCAGAACGATTTGGTCGCCGGGATTGACGTTGAGTTCGGTACCAACGCTTGGGTCAATGCCTGCATCGAGGTCATACACATGAACCACGTTGGTGGACAAAATGACCGAGTCTGAGATGCGTGGATAACCCTCAAGGTAGCCCTTCAAGGTGATGGCGGGGCCCAATCCTGCAGTGGCGTTGAATGGTGCGCAAACATGGACAGAGACACGCTTCGTCACCTTGTCTGCATTGCCGGGAATGGTCCAAGCAATCGGGTCACCAAGGCCATCGCCAGCATCACCAGGGCCCGTGGCATTGGCGAAGTCAACGGTGACAACCCAGTTCTCCTGCCGCCAAGCATCCATGGCCATGCCGTCAGGTTTCGTTTCGGGTGCGCCGGGCGTGGTGAAGACCAAATCACCGGAATCAAAGTTCTTGGTGACGTTGATGGTGTACGAGGCACAATCACCGGGTTTGACCTGTGAGGAGCGGTCGTCGGCTGCGAAGACAATGTTTCCAGTAGAACGAATCGATACGAATACACCCAATTCAAGGATGTCGTATGTTCCCTTTTCTACCGACTTGATCGGTTCACCTTCTGACCATCCCTTCACGTAGATGACGAACGCCCCGGGGTCTTCAGAAGTTGGAACGAAGACCTCAAGGTTCTTCGTCACGGATTGGCCAGGGTCTAATTCAACCCGTATGGGGAAGTTAACTTGCCAGCCAAACGGTAACAGCCACTCTTGTTGGCCCTCCAAACTGTTGGGGTCCCAGAAGACAAAGGCGTCGTGTACGTTACCGGTGTTGGTGATGGTGATGGAGAAAATCGCCGTATCACCCTGCTCAATATCTGCCATGCTGTGCGATGTGTCCAGATTGATGCCGTGAACGACGTCCATCAACGTCAACGTGATGATTTCGTTTTGGATGGCTGGGTCCTTGTAGGATTGAGCTGTAATGCGGATTTCAGCTAATTCGTCGCCGTTGGCCTGGTAGATGGACGGTGCTTGCACACGCATGTAGAACCGCACATTTTCTCCACCCTCAAGGAAGATTGGGGTGTCGGGGAAGATGCTTGAGTGGTTCGTTGCGAAGTAGAGGTTGGCTGTCCAGTTCATCGGGACACCGGAAATATTCAGTCCGTAGGTGTCGGCAACGAGGTCCTTTGGCCCGGGCGTAGAATTGTTCATCGTGAGGTTGTAGATGGTTTGCTGGCCAGGTTCAATCACGTGATAGAATGTCTCGCCAACATCAAACTCAACATCCACTTGGCCCGTTAGCACGTGCGAATAGCAGATGGTGAAACGGTTGTTGTTTCCATCGGTGCTGCACTTGTTGGTATCGGACCAAGCAATGTGAGCGCCGCTACCAAGGTCATTGGCGAAGGCCGGGGGCATACCGATACTGGGCTGACGCGGGTTGTTCGGGCCCAACTTGTTGGAATTCCACTTCGTGACAGGAACGGCTTCCCATGGGTCGAGGGCAACTTCGCCAGCTCCCGTCAGATCGGTTTGGTTCAGACGAACATAGAGGACTTCCTCGTTTGCAGAGAGGTTGCCGGAATCAACCCACGCGATGTGAACGTTGTTTTGGTCGTCGGTCAACAACGACGGGAACACCGAGTTTCCAGCATAGGGTGAGGCGGGCGGCAGACCATTCTTCCCTTCAACGTTGGAAATGGGTGTGTCGTTGATCTTCTTGATGGCGTATGTGGACAAACCTTGGTCGGCTCCGTCCCATGCTCCAGCGCCTTGCAGACGGAGTTTGGTGTAGTAAATCTCGTAATTGACATCCTTCTCAAATCCATAATCGCGACCGTCCATCCAAGCGATGTGTGTGTTACCCTGAAGGTCCACGCCAATGGATGGGTGGAAGGAATAAGCATCGTCGATGGTGACGCGGGTGTCGTTTACGACCACCAAGTGGCCGTCGGCTCCGGCGCCGGTGTCTTCGGTGTAGTACCCACCGTTGGTCGTGGTACCGGAGATACCGGGGGTGTAACTGGGGTCGTTGTTCATCTTCGCATAGGGGTCCAACACGGTCATGTAGATTTCACGAGAGTTGTTGGTTGAAATGTAGACCATGGCTTCAACGAGGAGGGCCATTTGGTTGGTTCCACTGCCGGATGGGAATTCGTAGGCTTGGCCGCCGGCGTCCGTGTTTGCGAGGGTGTTTCCAGGACAGTTGCGTGTCTGGGTTGATACAACGCCGTTTGGACACTGTGCGAGGTCCATGAAGTGAGATTGGATGTTTCCTGCTCCGCCGTAACCTTGACCGTACAAACCGACAGGGACGACGCCTGCAAGCAGACAGTTGTCGTGAGCTTCTTGGATGGAAGCTTTGTCGTCGGCTTGCTGTGATGGGTCACCGTCTTTGGGACCTTCATCGGAAACTGGAATGGCAATCTTGGTGGCGTTAGGATTCCATCGGTGGTCCGACTGCGTTGGTGGGTTGCCGGGAACGTTTCCGGAAGCATCCTTCCACGAAAGGCAGGCCCAGTTGGTACCAGGGCCCCAATCTTCACCAGAGTAACCGGAGTAGGTGTTGCCGTTGTAGATGGTACCGGGCAACTTACGGATACCACCGGAGTCGTCACCTGGGGTCAGTCCCAACGGCGTGGTCCGAGGACCGGTGTTCTTGTTATAGCCCTGGCAGTTACCGGAACTTGCAGCACCAGGCAACGTGTTACCCAAGCCATAAATGGTTTCGTAAACGGTCATGTTAGCGACTTCCAGCATGGGTTTGATGCCTTGGAAGTAGGGGCCAGAAGCGAAGTTCCCGCCGTAAACAACGGTGCAAATGTCGGCCCATTCAGAGTACATCGAACCAGATGTGTCAACGATGAACGCCAATTCGACTTTCCCACCACGGGTGTCGTCCCAAGCGATTTGGACGTAGTCGTTTGCGTCCACGACCACATCAGGGTGGCCCTTGTGTCCAATGATTGGCGTCAACAAGGTGTCGTCAAAGAGAACGACAGTGCCACCGGAACTGATGTCGGGTTGGAGCATTGCGTAGTAAATCTGAGGTTGGTTAAAGAAGCGGCCGAGTTCGTCATAGTTGTCCTGCCAAACGATGTGCACGTTGTTCTGGCTGTCGATATCAATGGCAGGCCAGTCACGGTTTTGCGAGCGTCGCTCAATGATGGTGTCGTCGATGGCGGTGATGGTCCCGTCGTCAGAAGCCATGCCGTCCATTGGCGCAGCCCAAGGCGAAAGCGCCGTGTACATGATGGCGTGTTGACCGGCCTTGTCAGCCCAGACGATGTGAATACGGTCGTATTCGTCAACGGCCATATCAGGGTGCCAAATCTTGTGAAGTCCAGCGTTGGTGATTTGGGTGGCATCGATCATTGTTTCGCCACGAGGAGAGAGCATAGCATAATACAGATGCAAGTTGTTTCGCGTCCAAACAACGTGAACGTTACCTGAACTGTCCGCAACAACAGCAGCTTGTGAATCGGAGGCTGTACCGCCGTCTACAATCTGAACGGCTTCGGTAATCACCACGGTGCTAGCGCTGACGCTTACTGATGCAATCATCAGTGAGGACAACACCGATAGCAGCATGAGGGATGCAAGGCTGACGGATTTCGTTTTCTGATTCATAGGAATACCCCGGACTTCTCTATTTTTTGGAAGATTTTCTCATACTTAACCGCGCTCCCTATCGGTCATTTGGTTGCGTCACCAAAGGAAACGCTGTAAAGCGTTTTTTTAGGCGAAATTAGACGATTTAAGCCCACTCGCTTGGGTCGAATCCAGAACCAAACGCCATCTTCTCGTCAAACTCGATTTGGGCCGTTGGACCTGGGTCTTGCTCATTGTCTTGACCGGTGGTCTGATTGGTTTTCGCCCAGTCGTCAACCGGACCTGGTTTACCAACTCCTGGTCCGTAAGAGTACTTGATTTCGTGAATCAAGGCAAGTTTTGCAAGCCAAAGGCGACGTAGGCTGTTCATGAACTCGTTCTTTGTCAGGCCATCGTACCAAATTGGGAGACTGACGTTGAACGCCTGAAGTGGACCTGGTTTTTTCTCTCCCTTGTGTCCCATGTGAATCACCCAATCCACGCCGGTACGAATCAAATGAAGGCGGCTCTCGTGAATCCATTCCGACCAATCGCTATCCTCATCGTTCATGTGTTCAATCATCTCGTTTTGTTGGCCTTCATCCACGCGTGTCATGCTGGACAAGGCCACCAAATCTCGTCCTTTCGGTACAACGATGGCGAACATGTGGCCTTGTTTTCCGGCCGGATACCGCACCAAGAAATGGGCATGGGCGCGCGGGTCTTTCTGTGCCTTCGCAGAAAGGCGTTCTTCGGTGAGCCAACGCTTTAGTTGCTCAACAATTTCTTCCGGGCCCATACACTGCCCACGGACTCCTCCCGTTTGAAGCCCACCCTTTTCAGGAGGCGAGTAAATCTGCTAACACTTTGGCGAGGTGCTCTTTGTCTTGGCGCTTCATGAAGCGCCGAGTCCATGCCTTGCGCGTGTCAACCCAAGCATCCCATGCCGCTGCAAATGTTTTCCCGCTCGCCCAAAACACAGGAAACCAAGCCAAATACACCAACACAAGGCTCGCCCATACCGTACCCGTCGCCTCAACCAACCATCCTGAAGACAGACCCAATAGGGTGCCCAAAGGCTCGTGATTCCACCACACAACAAGGGTCCATACGGCCGCAATCACCGGCCAGATTAGCAGCGAGCCGAAAAAAGCCGCCAAGAATTGGTAGCTGGTTCGGGCATCCAATCCTTCATCGGTCGAATCTCCTAACAAACGACCAAACAGAACTTGCAAGCCCAATGAGGTCAGTGAAAACGGAAGAAGAAGAGCAAACAAGGCCCACCGAAGGAGAGCCATCGGTGCCCGAACAACAGAGGCCGTTCTCAGTCCAGTACCCGATGGGTTGAGGTCTCGCCCATCAAGGCCGTGAGCATGCAAGATGGAGGCTGCCTCCTTGGCGGTTTCCATGCGCTGTCCTTCCAACGGTGTTGGCGGGAAGGTTTCCACTCGCTCGGGCCAAGAGGTCCGAATGGCTCGTGCAGCGTGCACTTCATCCTGCCAGGACAAAAGCGGCACCCCCGTTTGGCGGGCCTGAACATGAGCCAGCACATGCAGCGCCCGATGCTCCTGCCAGGAGGACACATGTGGTGTCATGTGGGGCAGAACTTCTTGCAATCTGTCACGTATGGTATGCACCGTCTCGGCTGGCGGCTCCACCCAATCGCCGTTGCGAACGGCCTCAACCAGTACATTTGGAACGAGGGCGTCTTCAATCTCAATGGGTTGCCCAAACTCAATGTACTGGTCGGTGCGGAAGTGTTCGCGAGTTCGAAAATGCAACCCAACGGGGAGCAAGGTGGGCAAGGGCAGGTCGTTCGCCTTCGCCAGAGCCGCCGCCGCCAAGACCGTGCGCACAGGGCCTGTTTTGAAACGAATCATGTGCGATTCACTGTGGCTGGTGCCTTCTGGAAACAACACGCACCCAAACCCATGAGCAATACCACTGGCAAGCGCCAACAGCGAACGACCGTTGAGGTGCATGGCTTCCTCTTCTGTGCAGCCTCCACGTAACAATTCTGCTTTGCGAACGACCGGTTGAACCGCGAGACGGCGGGTCCACCAACCCAACAAGGGCCGTGTCACCAAATCGTGACGGGCGCCTACGACGAACTCCTTGGGGTGATGGAGGAAAATGCCGAGCGGATCCATCAACCCATTGGTGTGCCAACCGCAACACATGGCTCCCGCACCCTCCCGTTCGAGCGGGGTGAGGTTACTGCTGCTCGTGGTACGAAATTGTACGCTCGAGACGCGCCTGCACATCCAAAACGCGATCTTCGTCCAAAAGTATGAGCCCGGAACCGATGAGGCGTACGTGGGTAACGGTGCAGAGAGCAACTTATCGATGCGCATCTTCTTTGCCGATGCGGAGAGAACGGGCAACGCTTCGCCGTTATGCATCATTTCGTCTTCTTCTGCAACAATGGTGGCCATCACATCACATCCTGCAAAGCGGACGCTAGGGCCTGAAGTTGTTCGTGGTCGGGTTCTGACGGCGTTCTTGACGGCCACATGGCCATCAATGTCCCGCCGCCATCGCCTGGTGTTCGCGGAAGTACGTGAACATGAACATGCGGAACTTCTTGACCCGCTTGTGGACCGTCGTGAACGCAAACGGTGAAATCAGTGGTGGAAAAATGTCGTCCGAGCACCTCTTGCACCACCACGACACCTTGCATGAGGTTGGCGCGTTCCTCCGGAGTGAGGTCGGCCAACCGCTGAACGCCCTTGGTTGGAATTACAAGGGTGTGACCTTCCCGTCTTGGGAAGATATCCAGAAAGGCATACCAACCCTCGCCGCTGGCGACGCGATGGGACGGAATGTCACCGGTGAGGATGCTCTCAAACAAGGTCCCCATGGACTTCGGGTGGAGAATGATGTCTTTGTTCATTGTGGAGCGAGTACCCAGTGGCCGCCTGCACCTTTCTTGAGGGCGAGCGTCCCTGTGACTCCATCCTTATCCACCGTGATGTGGTGCAAGAAGTCGTCATCACTCTCGGGGAAATCTTCGCGAGTAAATGACCCGCGCGACTCCTTGCGCGCCATGCCGCTTTGTACCGATGCTGTCACCATGCGAATAGCTGCTTGAGTTCGCAACACTTCCAAGAGATTGGTGTTCGCAATCAGCGAGCGTTGGTCCAGATGAAGCGATTCTGCTGTGAGACTCACCGCTTCAAGTTTTGAGAGCAGATTGGACATTGAGGTTTCTGAAAATGATGGTGTTGCGGCCAGCGCACCGTGGAGGTTGGCCATCACCGTGCCACACCGGACCACGTGGGTAGCATCACCTTCTTCCATCATCGCAGACAAGTCGGCTTGAGCGTCGTTCATCGCGGTTTCAAGCGCAGATGGTGAGCCAAACGCTCGGTCACCAACCCATGCCGCTGCCGATTGACCGGCGGAAGACCCCGAAGAGATCGCGTCCAACAGACGGTTGCCAGAGAGGGCTGCTGCCCCGTGGAAGCCCGTGCAAGCAGCATCACCAGCGGCGTAGAGCCCTGTGAACCAACGAGACCAAGCCCCCACCACACAACGGCCCATGCCGTCAACCGGTAGACCTCCAATGGTGTGGCCAACTGCAGGCGCCAACGGTACGGTCTGACGATGCATGTTGATGCCCGTTCGCTGTTCAACAAGACGGAACAAGGAAGACCACCACGTTGCAGATTCGCCAAGATGACGAGCGTCAAGGACGGGTTGAACCGCATTGCTGATGGCCTCAACCATTTCCAAACCGGACTTGCCGTTCACATCGAGCGGAGCGCCCGAGCCTTCATGCAGTTGGGCGCCGTCGTTCAGCAGCCCTGTTGGCAGGAAAATGTTGGTGCCTTTGATGACCAGAGGGTGATGGGTCATGAATTCCATGTCGCGCAGGGCGACGCCTGCTCGGAAGGCCATGTCCATGCCGAGGCCAACTACCCCTGATGTGAAAGCTCCCTCAAATCCTTCATCTGCGATGATAAGGGCTTTGCACTGCAATCCAAGGACACGCCCGTTGATCATGTCCAACGCAACGATACCTTCCACGGATTGGTCGGTGTGAACCAAGGTGAGAGGGAGTTGGTCGCCACGTCGGATGACGCCATGGCGCATGCACTGTTCTTCAGCAATTTGTTGCAATCCAAGCGCCGTGGCGCTGCCCGCATCAACCGTTCTGGGTTGGGCGTGTCCAGCCGCTTTTCGGACCATGGGCAGCCCTTGTTGGTCTCGACGGAAGTTCAACCCGCGTCGTTCCAACAAGTCCACATGCTGCACCGCGCCAGCAGTTGTTTCGGCCACGATGTCTTGGTCGCAAAGGAAGGCCCCGCAACGGATGGTATCTTCTCGGTGACTGCGGTTGTTCATCTCTTGAATCGGAGCGGACAGACCCTCAAGCGAGGCGAGGCCAGGATTGCCAAGAGCCGATGACGACATCAGCAATGTGTTGGCGCCACCTTTGGCGGCTTCGGCAGCAGCAAAGAGGGCCGCGGGCCCATCTCCCAGAACGATGATGTCCCATGCTTCCATTTTCAAACGCCCCTGTGGCTGGCGAAGCAGAGGACCGCCATAAGGTGCGCGCTTCGCTTCCTAGACAAACCCGTACCCTTTTCGTGGTACTGCGGACGAATCAGACCTTAGGAAGTGGACGAGATGCCCATGTGCGAGCCCGTTCCAAGTTCTTGTTCTTCTTGCGAGAGTGGGTGCTGGTGCGTCGTCGAACGACGGTTCTCAGCACGCGTGACTCAATCACCACCCCTTCCTCGTCTCGCAAAATGACCTGAACATAGCGGTCGCCTTCTTCTCGTTCTGGCCAAGCCACACCCAACCACAACACCACCCCTTGCTGTAGGTAGCGAGGTACCCAATCAAGCGCATCGTCTTCACCTGCCGCATTCAACTGGACGGCTTGACGGGGGGGTGGGCAGGCTTGCAACTCAAAACGATGGTCTCGTGCAAACGGTTCACCACCCGGACAAATGACCTCAATGCGAGCGACGGTTTGGGTGAACGTCTGGTTGTTGAGGGCGATAAAGAGGTGCCCAGTTCCCTCATCGCATTCAGGGTCAATTGAAACATCCATGCGCCAAGGCGACCGGAGCATAAGCGGAGCGCCGGACAGCAAATCCAATTGCAGCCGTTCCAACACTCGGAAGGCGCTGGGCTGCCAAACGCGGGCGTGCGCCAAGAGGCGTTGAAGCGAGCGCCAATTGAATTTGGATTGAGCATTGAGCAAGACTTCATCGATGGCGTCAGGGCGAATAAACTCGGCCAATTCTTTGTGTGCCACTTCGTTGCTTAGATCTCCTTTCGCGTGAAGATGGAGAATGTACAACAACCGCTCCCATGATTGGTCCTTATCGTAACCGGGAAGGATGCTGTCGCGAAAGGTGGTGAGCCAATCAAGCCAATCAAGATACAAATCAGGGTCCAGATGAAGGACGATGAGTTCGCCGAGAATGGAACCCAATTGTGTTGGGTGGTGGGTTGGGGCATGGTGAACCAAACACGGCATCTTGTCTCCTTGTTGGCGAACCATGTCGGAGGTAAAGTATGCATGGAACGAATGGGCAAACCCAAGGGTCATCGACACCAAGTACGAGAGATTGCCCACCAATGAATCAGCCCGGAGCACCGTTCCTAAGCCGAGAAGGAACATCGCTCCCATCGCTAACAGCACGTTGAGTGTGTTGTGACGACGAACGTCGGTCAGGCCTTCCAAGATACGGTCCATCCCGGGTTGGGAGCGCAACGAAAGACGGCCGGATGAGCTGTTATCATCGATTTCACGCAGAGAAATCCTCGCTTGAATGGACTGCCACATTGATTCGCCCGCCAACAGTGGTGGCACCGTCCCCAACAGAAACGGAAGACTCCAAAACAGGACCACATACCCTGGATTTGAAGGGGCCACTTGAGGAAAAATCACAGAAAGCAAGGCCACAATGGCGATGCTCGCACCGAACAGCAGACGAACCAACAACATCAGGCGGTGGCGAGCGATCAACCCAAAACGAAGGCGCAATTGTTCTTGCTTACTCCATTTTTCCATGGTTCGCTCAACGGGATTTTCGGCTCGTACAAAGCCGTGACCATAGGGGTCTGGAAGGGTGTTGGTAACATCCTGTTCGGTATCGGCCATACCATCCCTCCATGCTTGCGTGGCGGCTCGCGAATATGGCTCTTATCCAGAATCTTGGCGGGCGTGGCAGGATTCGAACCCGCGATCTCCGGCTTAGGAGGCCGGTGCATTATCCAGCTGTGCTACACGCCCAGTGCTTGCTGACGGTCAGCCTTAGATGACGCTTACGATGAGGCTGAGGTGTGACGCTGCCCGATTTCAGCCACACAGTGCATCAGTTCCTCAAGTTGTATTCTCGGTTGGGCCGACCGTTGCAACCGTGTATCGCATTGAGACACAGCGTCTAACAGGTCTGCCATCATATCGTCAGGGTAATGACTCCGTCCTGCGACCAAGAACTGGTGCAAGCGGTCGACGACGCCTCGTCCATCAAGGTCGTGTGTCGCCATCAATTGGTCAAGCGTGCCCATCGCCCCCTTTAGGGTGCGGACGTTGCGGTTGCCTTGCTTTTCCCACTTCCATTCGTGCACTCGCCCGCGCAATGCCTCTTCGAGCACCAATTGGATTTCTCGTTGTGTGCTGTTTGACACGAGCATTTGGACGTGTTTCCTATCGTTCAACAGGTCACGCTCGGCGAGCAATTGCGTGATGAAAATGGCTTTTCGTAAATTGCCCGAACACACATGAGCGATGTCACCCAACACACCAACAGCAGGCGTGATGCCTTCGTGGTGGACGATGTGTTCAAGTCGCTGTTCGATCATCAAACGCGTCAGCATCGGCATTCGGAGGTGTTGGGTTCGGCTTCTCAAGGCCTCAATAATTCTGGAAGGTGTATGGGTGGTGAAAATAAAACGGGCACTGCGGCTGCTTTCTTCCATCATACGCCGAAGGTAAGATTGTCGGGCATGCCCGAGGAAATCTGCGTCTTCAATGACGATGATTCGAGAAACCGGTGCAAGTTGACCTGTGGAGAGCGAAGAGGCTTCGTCGCCTGCAGGAGCCGGCGAATCATCAGCATTAGCGCTAATGTTGTGGTCAAACGCGTCCAAACTGGTACGCCCTGCGAGGGTGTCTTCGGAACCTTTGCCGGCTGGGCGAAGAAAGGCCTCAAATTTGGCCATGGCCCCCGATGTTTTGTCGATGTCGCGGGCTTGCAGTACGTGGGTTGTGGACCGCCAGGACGGGCCGAGGACTTGGCGACAAATCAGTTGATAGGCGGCTGTTTTGCCACAACCCGCTGGTCCGGAGAGGAGTAAATGTGGGGGGTTGGCCTGCAGCGAGAGATGTGTGAGGGCTTCAACAACGGAGGGTTGTGTCAGCAAGTCTGTGAAATAACGGGGCCTGTAGGATTCAAGCCATACCGTCATGATGAACCACTTGGGTTCAAGGTCTTTGAAGTCTGCGAGAACGCCTGATGCTCACTCGGCGTTGATACGCTTGGTGCCGTGTCGGCGAAGTTTCATGAAAATACGGGAGCCGCAGCCTTTGCAACTGATACCGTTTCGCTCACGGTGAAACGATTCGAGGCTACCACAGGTTGCGCATTTGTAGTCAACGAGTTCACTCATAAGACTCTCTCCAACCTTCGCGACTCTGCATCCTGTTTTGAATCTGTTTATTGGCTTGAACCGTCAAACAACTCATCGAATGTTTCCGGGGCCATGATGATGAGGCGGCCCTGCATGGCGAGATGGACGATTTTCATCGCCACAGATTGTGGCGTTCGCCCAACGATCATCGCAATGGTGACGAGGTCGTACCCCAGCTCCAAATTCTCGACGAGAATGTCTTCTTCGTCGTATGACCATCGTGGCATGTAATCAGGCGCTAAGGCCACCGATGAGACCGGGCATCAAGCGGATGCGGCTGCCTGCGTCCAAGTTCATGGCGGCAACGTCAGCAGCGTTCACCAACTGGTCGTTCACGAACACCCAGGTGCCTTGAGCGCTGGTAGCGGTCTCGGCAATCTCAGCCTGGGTCATCACAGCGGAGCTGTGGCCAGTGTGGTCAGCAATCTCAACCACGAAGGTTGGAGCGCCTTGGCCACCGATGAGACCGGGCATCAAGCGGATGCGGCTGCCTGCGTCCAAGTTCAT
>JAYPCE010000032.1:0-1440 GCA_038124565.1 Candidatus Poseidonia sp. | reverse complement strand
GGCCACCGATGAGACCGGGCATCAAGCGGATGCGGCTGCCTGCGTCCAAGTTCATGGCGGCAACGTCAGCAGCGTTCACCAACTGGTCGTTCACGAACACCCAGGTGCCTTGAGCGCTGGTGGCCCGCTCGGCAAGTTCGTTCTGTGTCATCTCGACAACGGAGTGCCCAGATGCGTCTGCTACTTCAACTTCAAACACGTTTTCTTTGCGCATGGTGTATCACCTTTGAGACAGTAAACGCCCCACCCAATATAAAGCCGCGAAGATAAGCCCCCTTGAGGACCAACCTGCAACTTGATGATGGGTGTCGGACATTTCACTCGCCTGCCAAATCCAAAGGATTCAACAGTATATGAAGAACGTCAAATTTTCAGGTTCGCTTGCCGAGTCAAGAGGTGGATTTGCATGCTGTGTTCAAGCATGGCAGCGTTGGCCCATGCTTGGTCAAAATCAGCGCCAACAGCGTAAGCGCCGTTGCCCCGAATCACCACACATCGCATACCGCCCTGTTGCAACGCCTCGGCGACTTGTCGCAGGTAATCTTCTGGGTTCTCCGGGTCGGGGTCAACGATGATGATCTTGCCAATGTGCTGTTTACCCATCTCATCGATGGGCGTGAGCAATACCAAGTCTTTCTCACAGCTGGCGGCTGTTGTGTGAGGGCCGTGCATGTGAATGGCGGCCGCAGGGCCGCCTGTCACCACCGACACCGAAGCAAGGACCACTTCCAATACATGCCAGTCGCTTGGCGCTCCACGTGGAGAAGTGCCTCCCAGCGGGGCTGCGCAAAGGCTGCGCTCGTTCATTCTTGGAAGGGTCGTCATGTGACGGCTGGCGATCATCATGCCGGGTTGCTCAGGATGGAGCATAGCCACCGCACCCATGGTCGCTCGTACCAAGTGTTCTCGGTCCAGTTGGCGTCCGATGCGAACGAAATCAGAAACAATATGGGGTGATATGACGATGTTGTCCTCGACCAACGGCGGCATTGGTGGTTCTTCCAGTTGCTCAATGACCTCAGTGGCTCCAACAACAGACTGACGTAGGCGCGCATTTTCCATGTGAAGGCGTTCGAGTTCGGCCTCCTTCTCGGCCAGCAAATCCAAAGTCGCTTGATCTGGGGCTCCCGTATCGGCAGAGCTAGGTTCGGGCATGGCTGTCGATTCTTCGTCGGTTGGCTCGGGCTCGGGTTGGGCTTCCTCAACCGGTTCGTTTGGTGTAGGTTCTTCAGCAGGTGTCTGTGAAACTTGTTCTGTGTCCAACTCGGCAACTTCAGGTTCAGGTTGTGCATCTTCAGCCGGTCCAGGCTCCGATGCTTCTTCGGCCGGTTGTTCCGTATCTTGAGCAGAGGGTGAGCCGCTGGGTGGGCCTGAAGGTGGGCCACTTGGAGGTCCGGAGGGTGGACCGCTGGGTGGGCCTGAAGGTGGGCCACTTGGAGG
>JAYPCE010000031.1:0-23929 GCA_038124565.1 Candidatus Poseidonia sp. | reverse complement strand
GAAAGTCGGTCTTCATCGGGAAGATGAACGAATAAGCACGGGGCAGGGATGGGATGGGATTCTGAGGAGGCGACGGCCGAAAGTGTACGGAAATAGGTCTCATTGCACAAGTATGCGCCCGCATCCGTCGACACGGAAAATGAGGTATCGAAGGCCTCTTTCCTCCAAGCCGTCGGGTCAAGCCAACAGCCCCGGTCACCGTTGCCGTCAATGACATCGTCCACAAGTTGACGACCTGCATTATCGGGCAGACGCATGTTGATGTGGTCTCTTGCCAAACGCTCAATTCGTGGCGTTTCGCATTGCTCACACAAACCAAGATGCAAGATGGCGTCCCAGCGTTCACCTGCACGCCAACGGTTGGCGGTCGCCAAGGAACCGTCCACATCAACCGAGAGGATGCTGGTTTCACACAAGAGATGGAGAGCGTCTCCCGTCCAAGGGTCAGCCACTGTTTGAAGACCACTGAGCAGTTGAGCCACCTCAGCACTGATGTTTCGCTGGTGCCCCCCGAACGGCTCGAACCCCGTGATAAGCACCTTCAGCGTTTGAGCCATGGCCTCAACAACAGGTCGGGGTTTTTCATCCATACCCTTGGCTTCTTGCGTCATCTTCAAACAACAAGGTGCGCCAGCACGGTGCATGGAAGAAGAATTGGTGGTGCAGTTTTCCCCTGATTCTCAAACCTCGAAGCAGGGGCTTCTTCCCGTACGCATGGTTAAGGAGATTTGGCGTGAAATCACCTTTGGTGTCGGCACCTGGGGCGCCTTGCGCCCGCTCATTGCTGCCCTTCTCGCCGTGGTGCCGTTTTTGTTCCTTGGTCAACACTTCAACCGACAGCACCAACGGGGTGTGGATTGGTTTTTGCTTCAAATCCCGCTGGCGCTCACGATTATCCTTTGGATTGCCCTCTACCTGTGGTCCATCTTTGATGCTTGGAGAGATGCTGTAGCCCTGATGGGTCAAGGCCAGAGTTGATCGCGAACGGCGATGTCACCACTGGCCAATCCTGCAAGGTCAGCCAAATCATCGTCATCGAACTCGGTCGGCAAGGTTCCAAAGAAAAAGTTCGCAAGGTCCATGGATTCAATTGCCCAATACATCACTGAATCGTCGTTGTTTGAATGCCCGGGATGGTCGCTGTCCTCGTGAGCCACCGGCGAGGTGTACACCAAATTGACCAAGCCCAGCAGGTGCCCAACCTCGTGAACAATGACGCTATTCTCCACATCCTCAACCGAAGGTCGGCCAAATGGCCCGTCTGATTCATCGATGGAATCACTGAACAAGGCCACGGTGGAAGCGTCGACGGCCACACCAAGGACACTGGCCTCTTGGTAGGTTCCTTCCGGAAAGAGGAGTTGCCAGCGTAACACAGAACCGTCAAGGGGGGATGTGTCTTTGTGCTTCCAGCCCTCTTCTCGTATATCGTCTGCAGTCCAAGCTCCTTCGTGTTCAAAGGTCACTTCGTTGAATTTGATGGTGATGCCGGCTGGTTTATCACAAACGCTTTCAAGACGCTCTACCAAAAGGTCGGTGCTGCTCGAGAACGGACGATATCCCGGGGCATGGTCGATTTCAATGACCATCGAGGTGAAACTGTTCGAGCGAAGGCAAGCCAAGGTCAATCCACCGGGAACGCCTTTCTTTTCAGGCAGGATGTCAAGGCCGTCGCTACCAAAACAACCCGCCATGGGTCCTGTGACCAAGGCCACCACCAACATGAGGGTCAAGAGGTTCGCCTTGGCCATGAGTCGGCCTCGCTGGCGAAGTTTTTCAATGCGGTGTTTACCAGTCCTCAGGAATCTCAATCGGCGAAAAGAGTTGACCCGGCCCCGTCGCCTTGGCTAATTGAGAACGAGCAAGATGTTCCCAAGAGCGTAGCGCCAAGAGAGCATCCACCACCGAGGCATTGATCTCAACCAGCGTCACACGAATCAACGTGTCAAGGATATCCATACGTTGTTGGTCAACGATATCCATCACTTTCTCAAGCGAAAATGACGATGACGATTCGGTAGGTGTGAGGGTGACGGGCCATGGAGCCGAGACACGCTCACTCACCGTTTCTCCGGTTTGTTCAAGGTGTTCATTGAGGGTGTCCATGAGGAGATTGATGTGGCGTTGAAGTACCAAGGACACTTCAACCAGCGGCATGTTGAGTTGGTTGACCAAATTGACAACCCGCTCTTGCAGGGTCACCATGCCGTCAACCGTATCATCAGACACGTGTACATCCCTCACTTTTTGGCGAGAGCGTCAATGTACTTCCATCCGTATGAATTCCATTGTTCCTGACTCCAACCTTCGGGCAGTCCAGTCGGAGGAACAGGAGGTGGTACTGAACGGTCGGGTCCGGTGGCGGCCGTGGGCGGCGGTGGCACCTTAGCGCCGGGAGGAGGTGGAGGTACCGTCGCACCCATCGGCGGTGGGGGCACCAATCCTCCTGGTGGGGGTGGAACCTCTCCTCCGCTTGTCGTATGTTGGTCGATGGCGGGAACATCTTTGGCATCATCCATTTGTTCGGCCACCACATCGGTTTGGTCAGCCAGGTCTTCCTCTGTGGGAGGAGCAAGCATACGCCGACGCATGACCAAGGCATACATACCGAAGGAAACCGATACAAGAGCAATAATGAACAAAGTCACGCTGAACACATCGGTGGACAATTGTTGTGAGAGGGCTGCGCCATCACGAACCGTTTCTTCTTTGATGAACAACGAATCAACAGTATGGCGGTCCATCTCCACACCATCCACCAACACAACGACGCGGTACTCCAAAGTCTGTCCGGCTTGGGCATTCGCAACAACCTCCAAGGAACCTGACACAGGATTGCCGGCCGTGGCGTCCAAGCCCACGATGGCGACCGTTGACCAGAAACCTCCGTCAACGAGTTGTTGAAGGGCAAATTCAACGTAACCGTTCCCACCGAGATTGTCCGTCTTCACAAACATCGTAGCCGTATCACCCTCGTAGGGTGTGGGCACATCCCATTGCATCGTCGTGGATTCATGCTGAAGGTCAAGGCGAGGACCAAGCAGGGCCAACGGCCAAGACGCGAAGGGGTCGCCCATGGAATTGCCCACCGTATCGTATGGATTGCCTGCTTCATCCGAGCCCGACACCCAAACATCAACCGTGTACGAGGGCAGGAGCGTTGTGGCACCTGAATCCGTCAAGTCCAAGGTGCCGCTCCAGAAGAATTGTTGTCCGAACGGTGTGATGTCAGGCAAGAGTACGCTTCCTCGGGAAATTTCTGCCTCTCCTGCTTTGACACGATAATGGAGGACCGCCGATTCGTCAATGTTGAATCCGTTCTCATCGTTGGTGATGAGAATCACCTCGAGATTGTTGGCTTCACCAATTGAGATGGGCGAACCAACCGGCGCACCGTTGAGCGAAATGCTGTCAATCGTTGGCCGTGTGCTATCCACAGCAAGGCGTACGCGTGGTTGGAAGGGCGTCTCATCAAAGGCCAACCCAGGGAGGTCATCCAGGCTCAAACGCAGGTCAAGACGACCGGAGCGAACGGAAGGAACGAGCAAATCAAGGCTGAACACGCCGTCTTCTCGGGTTGATGTTCGCCAGTTGTTCTCAAAGTCGCCGAAGACAACATCGAAGGCGCCCGGAGGTGCTGGTGTTTCATCCTCTGAAAACAACACACGTCCAGAAACACGAAGGGCTTGACCAGCACCAATGATGGTCTCAAAATTTTCATCATTGTAGTGATTCTCGCTGTTGCGCAATTCAATGGCTTTGATGTGACCGGATTCTGTATCAAATCTGAAATCATTATCCAAGCTCCACCAATCATCACCCATGCCTTCCTCAACCTCGAAACAAGGGGTGATTTCATTGTCATTGCAAGGCATGTCTGTGACTCGAATACGGGGAATGAAGTGAGACTCACCATCGGTATCAAACGACTCTGGGAAGAGCCAGGTGAGCTGGAAGCGGGCCTGAATGATGATCACCGATTCGTTCCCTTCCTCGAGATTGACAGAGGAGTACAGGTTGGAAACAGCAATGTAATCCGAACCCGACTCCATCACGGCTTGCGGAAGGCCGTCTGGACCTTCAGCAAGGGAGATGAACAAGGATGATTCATCGTCCTCAAAGTCACCACCAAGGGCAACCTGAACATATTGGATGTCCTGCCAACCATTCGTGTCAATGAGTTTGATTTGAGCCGTGTACGGAATACCGGGGTGGAGGGGTTCATAATCGTCATGACCCAAAATCGACGAGTTCCCCACATCTACCTGTGGTTCAAACTCCTGACGGATATGGTAGGTCACCAGATCGTTGTCCCAGTTAGGCACCACTTCACCAGGCCGGTAGCCGCAGGTGATGCTTGATTGTGGACAGACGGGACCCTTACCCATGGCGATCTGGTTGTTCTGCTCGTCTTTGCCGGAGACATAGAACGACACCCGTTGTTTGTGCAACAACATCGAGTCGTCAATCAAGCCTTCAAAGATGTTCAAACCACCCGCACGAGTTTCAGGAGAGGACAGGGTAATCAACTCGTATTCATCCTCGTTGGGCAAACCGTCAAAGTTGTAATCGGTGCAACCGATGGCATCACTTGCCTTGCAGCCGACCCAGTAATGAAGACTGAGTTGCCGCGGTGGGTCAACTGAATCTTGAACCACGATGGAAACCGCTTGACCTACACCTGAAGCACCCGCATGTCGTTCGGTGCCGTCCATCGGTGTAGCACTCAACACCAATGGGGAATTGCCGTCAAGAATCAACCGAATGCTGTTGTAATTCGGATTGGTGAAGGTCGAACCGTTCTTTAGATTGACCGCTTGAACATAGAAAATCATGCCGCCCGGGGCAGATTCTATGGGTGACATAAAGGTCATGTTGTAAGAGCCAAAGGCTGGATTGACCTCTTCGTAAAGAATCATGGGTTCACCGATAGGGTCACCGTCAAAGGTGACGTTTTGACCGATGATACGCAGAGAGAAACTCCCCGCAGGCGGCATAAGTTGTGAATCTTGGAAGTGGATGGTTCCACTGAAACTGAGGTTGAATCCACCTCGGACCCAATCCATCGGGTACAATTGTCGTCCAGTTTCCTCCCAGACTCGCATACCGTCCAGTTGAATATCGTTCTCAACGATCAAATCCATGGTCGAAGTTTCCCACCGATCAACCGAAAGGCCAAGGTCGTCTTCAACTGAAATAATGGCTTCCGTGCTGCTTTCGTCGTTCCAACTCCAATTCACTTTGGTCGGCATCCAAATGGAAACGACATCGTTGGCATCAACGGTGGATGTACAGTTGGCTACGTCAAACACGACGATGCCGTTAACATCATCGTTCACCGAGCACGAATCGCCCCGTTCCCATGTGAACGAGGGATTTTCACCGTGCGAATGACCAATGGAGATGACCGCTTTGGTCACACGGTCAACATCGTCACCTGGTGCAACCCGAGTAATGAAATTTCTGAAAATACCATCGGGTGCAGCCAAACCTCCCTCAAATGAGGCATCAACCGCTCTTGTCTGCATGGCATACGTAATGTCAATGTTTGAAATTTTGACACGCCCCGAACTCGCTGCCTTCACACCGATTGGGATGGTCACCATGCCGTCCCCGTTCTCGGGAACATGTTGGTTGAAGGCATCGACCAAGGTGGGAGCTTTCTTGACAACATCACCAACGGGTGAGTCATCGGAAGCCACGATAGAAGATTCGTTGAGGAAAATGTTTGATTCCCAATCATAGGTACCGTCACCACCCACATCAAGCATGGGGCGGTCTGGATAGCCTTCCTCGTATTCCAAGACAAAACGATCCAATTTCGGCGTCTTGGTGACATCGTTCGTACTCATCACAATAGCATATCGTAAGGTGTTGCCCGCAGCCTCCGTTGAGAAACTGGTCTCGGCGTTATTGGTGGCATCAAGCCAGGTTGTTCCATTGTCGTTGGAGACCTGCACACTCAATGTCGTCCCAGATGGAACATCAGCCACCCATTGCGGTCGAACCTTCCCGACTTTCGTTCCCGTGTTGAAGTGAGGAGAGGTCCAATCTCCGGATGAGGCGTAAGCCGTGGCGTATTCGATATCGACCCACCACGAAACGGCCGTTGAACCAATGAGTTGAGCCTTCCAAACCAATTCGTTCCCTGGGTAATCGAAGTGGATGGTCGAATTTGATTCCACTTGTTCCCAATGGGTTCCATTATCGGCCGAAATCCAGTAATCAACGCGGTCACCTATGGAGGCAGCAGACCAGTACGTTTGGACATTGGCGGCGAGAATCTCTTCGCCGGAATTTACCACTTCGCCGTACCACGTTGTCGTACCCGGAGCAGGAGTGGTTTCATACATCCAGCCAGTACCGAATTCACGGTAGTACAACGTTGAGCCCGACCAAGTGGAATAACCACAGTCCACGGTAACGAAGCGCTGACCGTCAAACTGCAGGCCATAGCCCAAACGGGAGATTTGGCGTACCGTTGACTCAGGAATAAGGGCGGAAGAGGAGCCTGAGACCGACCATGCTTCCAATTGGTCACGGTCGTTGTAGTACTGGTCTTTTTGGCAGCGCATGTAAAAGGTGGAGCCGTTGACTTCCAATCCACGCAACATCTGTTTCTGATTGTTGCTGGTCGTACCACCGCACTCCCAACTTGAACTGGATGACGAGGTGTAAGAGTAGAATTCCTGACTTCGTGTATAACTGCCTGTTCCGTCGCCAGCAAAATCGTAGGCGTACAAGCGGTTCATGGCGTTGTGGGCCACCCAAACTTTGCCGGTGTCTCGGTCGTAAGCAATCCCCGTATATTCGCCAACAGAAGGCGAGATGTCGTACGAATCAATGCACGTCCAAGTGTCGTCACGGGAGATGTCCATCTCCAACACACGGTGATAATTGACCGGGGCCGTTGACCCGTAAGAATAGCGGTACCCTGAGAGAATACCGAACAAACGTTCATCGTCGGTGATGGTCCAATCCCTAAACCCGTAGTAAGCATAGTAGGAAGAGGAATGCTTCTGCGGTAGTGTGCAGGCGGCCTGCTCCAGGGTGATGACAGATTCTCTCGTGGCGTTATTGGGATACAACCGTTCAACGACATTGTGGAATGTGGAAGAAGACCATGTGGACAAAAACAACCAGTCATGGTGCTTCAAGATCGCTCCTTGGCTTTGGGCCATCAAACTGGATGAGGTCTTGGTCAATTGTTGCGAGAATAGGCTCTCGGTTGCGTTGGATGTGTGAGGTTGGCGAAGGGCATAGGAACCGTTGTCGAGCCAAGCATTTGAATTCGGATGGACATAGGCGTCTTGACCATGTGGAAGGAAATTACGGCTCAGGTTGGAGAGCGAGAGTGTCAAATCCCCACTCCGGTCATCAATGTTGTTTTCAGCACCACGAATCCAATGAACTCGGTCGTCGGCCACAACTTGGGACCAACCCGTGGCCGAAGCCCCTGAAAGGGTCATGCTCACATCGGTCACAAGGGCGCCACGGGGTAAGGCAACCAAGGCGCCAAGGTCTGGATTGGCGCCTTGATAGAGCGCAATGTGTTCGCTGGAACCATCGGTAAAGGTGTAGACGTGCCTCGTTCCTGCGGCTGCATCGGCATCATTGAGCGCCAGTTCAGAGAACGGGGTCAAGGGGGTTAACATCATCAATGCGACGAGCAGGAAAAAAATGCTACGAGAGGCAATCGTATGCTGTCCGCCACCTTGCATAATTCTATGACGCACGACTTACAATTTGAACCATGCGGTTCAAGGTCTGCCCCTGCCGAACTTAGGATGTTTGGCGTGAGTCGTAGCGTATTGGTGAAGAGTCACCACGTACGCCGTCCTCTTCGTCATCTCGGACTTCGAACCAATCGTTCATCCAATCACCGTCGGTGTCCCAGTTTTTGGGATCGGAACCTTCTGCGAGATGGTCATCATCAAAGTCAAGCAGGTACCATCCGTATTCGTGTTCACCAACGTCACGAACAGGTGCGGTATTCGGTGAACCCGCAAAGAAAATCTCCCACAGGTCGGTACGGTTCCCAGCCATCAGCACAATGTCGTCGCTTGGGTCAACACTGAGGAAATCGATGTCGTTGTCATTGACAATGTATCCATATTGACGGTCCATGCCAGCATATTTGTCCAATTTGAGGTAATTGAGCACCAATTCGTTTGATTGCCCAAGGCCAAGGATGGCCGCACGGAATTGCCAGCCCTCCGTCACTGGAGAACCATCGTACGTGAGGCCACTCAAACGAACAGCATTGGGCGATGAATATTCACTGAGCGTGATGGCGTAGAATTCCTGGAAATTCGTGTACGGTTCGTAAGTGCAGCCAGCGCCAGTACAATCCCAATTTCCATCTTGGTCTGGGTCTTGATTGGCATCGTTCGGGTCGGCTGGATTCAGGGTAAACCACGTCATATTTACGTCTGGTCGTCCAAGAGAACCACCCGAACCATCCTGTGAAAGAGGCAAACAGGAGGTCGTTGAAGTCCCGCAGGCACCGCCTGTGGCGACGTCTATCCAAACGACTTGAATTTGCAAGTAGGAACTAAAATTATCATTACTTTCGTTCCAACCAAGCTTGTATTCGTACCAATCAGGAAGCATATCACCGTCCGTATCGTTATCGCTTGGATTGGAACCGTATTTGAACACCTCACGACCATCCGAATAATTGTAGTCCCGAACGTGGGACACCACCTGTCCATTTTCAACCGTCGTGATGAAGGTTCGGCTATCTTCGTCGGAGTCGTTCAAATCTGGTCGTGTGTCGTTGCTGTATTCCATCGCATTGGTGAATGGTAAATCGCCAATACCGTTCTGGATCACAATGCCGGATGGCGTGAAGGTGCGGTCATTCCATGTACCTTGTTGGGCAGGGATATCAAAACTCGTCCGGTCGTACCAACCGTCGTGGTCACCGTCATAGTCAACGTCCCAAGGGTTGAGGGGGTTAGCGGCCCAATGGTTGAGCGTGGTTGCATCGTTCATACCGAAGATGGCATAGCAATATTCCCAACCATCGGGGATACCATCGCTATCGGAATCTGAGTGCGTGGGGTCCGCTACACCGCGCAAACTTCGGTTGAAATTCTCGCTATCGAGGGCGTTAATCTCGTTCATGCGGTCAAGCGAATCTTGTCCCTTCTCAACGAAGTCCTGGTACAAGGCGGCTTGGGCTTGAATCAAGGAATATCCCATTTCCTCCTGATAGGCCAACATAGCGTCTTCGCCGAAGTCAATAATGCCCAAGTTGCTCGGGACAGTGTTTCGATTCAGGAACTTACCCCATGTCCTCGATTCCCATTCACGTAAATTGCTGAAGGTCTCGTTTGCATCAATTTCACCGTCTTGATTGCAATCATAACTGTCGCCATCAGAATCCAAATTGACATCGCCGTCAATGAGCGGATTAATCGACCACCGGTTTTGGTCCAAATCCCAAGACGTGAACCAATACTCAAATCCGTCGTACATACCGTCGCCGTCGGTATCGGCGATGGTTGGGTCAGTCATGCCCAACACCACCTCAATGAAAGCGTTGGGTGGCTCCCCTTGCTGCCATGCGTTGAAATCATTGAGCAAACGCTTGCCGCGAGTTTCCTTGGAAATCAAGATGTTGAAGACGCGCTGTGCTTTTTCCGTCGGCTGTTGCAAATCGCCGTCAATGTGCATCAGCGGAGCATCACTTGGATGGCTGATGCCGTTATCGGGTTGTTCAGTCGCAATGGCAAATTCTTGGCGGTCGATGAGACCATCTTCATCACCATCAAAATCACCGTCGCCAGCCACAAGTGGATTGAGCGTCCATGTACTGGCTGATACGTTCCAAGAGGTGAAGAGCAGTTCCACGCCGTCCAACATACCGTCACCGTCGGTGTCGACATTGTTGGGATCGGCTGTCCACCCTGTAAGATTGATTTGGTCTTGCGAGAGGAAATCTCCGAAAGACAAATCGGTGGGGATACCGGGCCATTGTTGCATGGCGAAGGCGGTACCGATGGTGGTCACAAACCACTGCGGCGATGAGCGATTGTTGTCCGTTTCAGAATACGACGGTGAAATTGCATTGTATTCCTCCCAATTCGTCATACCGTCGTTATCGGCATCGTTCCATCGGTCGGTAGAATCCAGTGGATTGAGCGTCCATTCATCGTCAAGGAGATTCCATCTTGCATGCCAGATTTCCCACCCGTCGGGCATCCCGTCTTGGTCCGTATCTGAACTCAGTGGGTCTGACGCACCCACGCTGTAGACCGATTGGCCAGAAGTGACAGCGCCTGATGCTCGTTCGGCGAAGGTGGCTTCTGGTGTGCCGAACAACGAGATGGAATCGAACAATCGCGTGGTGAAGCCGTTGGGCAATTCTACGCCATCGAGGGTCATATTCCCGCTGAACAAGTCCGTACGAATGTGATACTCAAGATAGTTCACGAAGGCTTCATCCGAGGTCAATTCACCGTCATGGTTGACATCGTAGCCATCACCATCTGGGTTCTCAAATGCATCTGAACCGTTGAGAGGGTTCACTCCAATTCGGCTTGGGTCCCAGTTACACAATCCCTTTGATTCCCAACCATCGGGCAGCGTATCTCCATCCGAATCCACAAGATTCGGGTCTGCTTCAGACCAGGCCAAAGCGGCTTCTGGAGATTCACCGTAATCTGCGAGGAGGTCCCCGTTGATGCCCATCAAACGAACAACAGACCATTGGTATTCGCACAAATTGGCTAAACCATCTCCGTCAGCATCCCACGTTGCATCTTCTGGACGAAGAGGGTCAAGACTCCAATTGTTTCCGCCCGAAAAGGTACTACCAACCCACCTTCGGTGTTGGATTTCCCAACCGTCGGGCATACCATCGCCATCGGAATCGTGGTTGGTTGGGTCTGTTGCAGCGTCGATGTTGGCCATGGAGAGGTAGGTGGCATTGGCGGCCTGTCCTGCCGCATCGTCGCAAACATGAACCAATTGAACGGTGTAGTGGCACCAGAGATTGGATTGTTCAAAGAAGAAACCGAAATACTCAGCGCCATCTCCCAAGCCATCGCCATCGGTATCACCCAACCTTGGGTCGGTGGAATTGTAGCCTTGTGGCGTGAGACGTGTGTAGCGGAACTCGTCGAGATTGGTCCAAAGGCGCTCGAGGTTCATGTCACCGGAGTTGTCCAAATCAAGACCGTCACCATCGTTATCGTACAGAGCATCCCACGGATCGGTTGGGTCCAATCCATGCACAACCTCCCAACCGTCAGGCATTCCATCAGCGTCGGAATCATTCGCACCTGGGTCCATGAGCAAGAGGTTCGCATATTGGCCCGGGGATGCCGCTGCGTAGACGGTCACGTTTCCGACGCCAACGGTTGTCGCTATCGCAACAATTTCCCCGGGCAGGCGTGTTTGTTCTTGAAGGCCATACACCGAGGCATAATCGCCAGCCACAGCCCAAAGGCCCCAATCTGAGCCCACAAGAAGTTCATCCCCTGTGGGATGGATCGCTTGAATGCTGTTGGTTTCTTTGGATAATTTCCCATCGACACCGGGGTGCAGCAAGAGACCGCTGTGGTCAATAGAGCCGTCGTTGAGGTTGAGTTTGTGCAGTCCGGCAGGTGTACCAAACCAAAGGACCTGGGCGTTTGAGGGAGAAGGCCCATCAAGCACGAGGTCTCGAACTTCTGCAGGATTACCAACTGAACCAAGTGGGAGGCTTCGGACAGCATCAACATCTGTGGGAATCCCAGTATTCTCTTGCGTGTAGAAGAATCGCCATGTACCCGCTGCTTCGTCGCGGGCCGACGCTGTTTCAAGGACGAATAAGCCTCGGTCCGTACCTACAAACAACGTCAAGGTGGACCCACCAGCGCTTCCGTGTGCAATGGAGGTCACCGAGGCATTGGCTTCGGCCAAGCCGGAGACCAAACCCAGCCCGAGTTCGAAGGTTTCTTTGATGTTGGCGGAGCCATCGATTTCGATGATAGCACCCTGTCCAGCTGTTCCGAGGCCGACAACGTGGAGGTTGACATCACCGCCGCTCAATGGAGCAACCGCCGACAATTCGCCAGTCATGCTCCACTCCCAAGAAGAGAGTGGGGCCAGCGAGCCATCGGCAAGCAGGGGTGCGACAGCAAAACCAACACTGGTACCCAGCACCAAGGCATAGGGCGTGACATCAGAACGTGCGAGGAATCCATCCTGCAGTTCAACGCCCTGTGGCAACCACTGGTGGGCCTGGGTGTTATCCTCTTCGTTCACGACACTGACGCCGTAGCGGGTCATCACGTAAAGGGACCCGTCGTGTTCGTCCAAGGCCCTCACATCGTGATGGAGGATGGACAAACTGTCCTCGGGTGCGTCATAGACCAACGGCATGATGTTGTAGTCTGCATCGGCGCCAACAAAGGTGGATTTTAGACCGGGGTACACCGTGTTACCATTATCAAAATGGACAAAGTATTCCTCAAGTGTTGAAAGGGCTTCTCCGAGTTTCAGCGCAGTTTCGGTGCGGGCAAGGTCTGCAGAAATGCCTCCATCCCTGTTGGCGTCCCAACCGTCTTTGTCAGGGTCGGTGAGGGCATTTGTTCGGTTCAGTGGGTCCAATCCAAAATGAACTTCCCATCCGTCTGGTATACCGTCACCGAACGAAGGGTAAAGCGGGCGAATGGAAAAGCCGTCCCAAAGATAGCGGTCTGAATCATCCAGCATGGGGTCCGTACCCAACCACATGTCTTCCCCAACGGGATTGGTAACCCTGTTTGTGCAAGCACTCAACAGGTTGTGGAAGGTTGCATTGGCGCCTGAGGGGATGAACGGCCAATTCTTCAACACGGCTCCGTCGGGCAGGGTGGCGTAACACCACAATCCATCGAGTTCGGTGGTGTAATTGCTCGGCATACCGTAGGCATACTCTTCTGGTGCCGTATAGCGTTCCGAGTCGCTCATGAACCCGTCACGGTCTACATCAAAGCCATCGTTATCGCCATCCAACGTCATGTCGCTAGCGTTAAGTGGATCAAAAGAAGGACAATTGAACCGCAAGGCTGTGCTATCAAAACCTCCCATACGCTGACACATGTAGGCTTCGTAACCGTCGGGCATCCCGTCACCATCGGTGTCTGAAAGACGAGGGTCAAGGTAAACGCGGTCACTGTTTTCATTCAACTCCCCGGTCAGGCCGCGTGGAAAACCCGGGGCAGTACAATTCGCTGGATACGGCCAACAGAATTCCTCCGTGGCGTTCAACCCGTCCATATCACGGTCGGCGTTGGCGTCGGATGCATCGTCCTTGTCCAAACCTTGAATGCTGACGGAACGACCATCGGGCGCTGTCCAATTCATCCACTCCTCAAACAGGGTTTCGTGGACATCGGGAATCAGGTCGCCGTCCGAATCAGTGTTGGGAGGGGGCGTTTGGGTTGTGTCATCAGGATGCACATTCGCCACGTTTGAGATGGCAGGAAATTGAGACATGAACAACAAACTTGCAATGACGGCAAGGGTGGTCAAGAGAGTTGTCTGACTTCGCCGCATGAACTCACCGTTCGCAAAGCATACGCTTCGCCCGATTTTTACCTCAACAAGATTGCTTATGAGGCTGATGGAACAATGTTCATACACACACCTAGCGAAGATGCCCTCTCTCCGCAAAAAACGGCTTGGTTCGTCGGCTGTTGTCGGTGTGTTCAAGACCCTCCCGCGACCGGTGAGGGATGTTCGCATGACGATGACGATTACACACCTTGGAACCGGCAGCCGGGGCAACTCGACACTGCTGGAAACACCAACGGTGAAGGTGCTGATCGACCAAGGCTTCAGCGGTGCACAACTGCAAAAGCGTCTAGGGAGATTGAATCTTGAACCCAAAGATATCGATTGCTTGTTCGTCTCTCACCATCATGTTGACCATGGTGGTGGCGCCCGCGTGATGCAAAACAAATGGGGCACGAGGGTGTTGGCCAACGAACGGACCGCACAGGAATTGAACCTTGACCCTGAACTTACAACATACTTTGAGGCGTTGGACTTGGTTCGGGTTGGAGGGGACCTCGCCATCCTACCCGTTCCCGTCCCACATGCTGGTGCCGATAATGTTGCATTTGTTGCGAGCCACGGAGGTGAGCGTGCAGCGATCATCACGGATTTAGGTTCATGGACTGATGAATTGATTAACCATGTCCGCGGTTGCGAACACATCTCAGTGGAAGCCAATTACGACCACACAAAGTTGGTTTACGGACCGTACCCCTATTCCCTCAAAGACCGAATTTCTGGGCGAGGCGGCCACCTTTCCAACGACCAGACGGGACAATTTCTTGCAGAGGTGTGCACCGAAAACACCCGAAGCATCACGCTAACGCATCTAAGTCAAAAAAACAACAAACCACACCTCGCCGAATCAACGGTTTTATTCTATATCGCCGATGTGTTTTCCGGCGATTTGAGCATCTCTCATCAAGAAGGACCTGATTTTTCGCATTACATCGGGAAAGTTGAGGAGGCTGCCGAGGTTCAGGGCCGCTACGCAATTGAGTCCTGATGTAGAAAACGAGGTCAATGGCTAAATGATACCTCATCGTGTCCACCTTGTGAACCGACACGCGCGGCGGAAGCCTCCTGCTTGTCTCCATCGTGAGGAGCGTGCAGTAAGCGAGGTGCTTGGCGTCGTCATGTTGCTTGCGATGGTCATCACCATCATGGGAGGTGTCTGGATTTTCTTGAACCCCTACCTTTCGGATTTTGATGACAACACCAATTGGAATTCAGCAACGGGATTGGCTGACCGAATCGAGGACAGGATTGAAGTTGCAGGCAACGCCCCAGACGGCACAGGATTTCGCAACACCATCGCCATCCAATCAACCTCCATCCGTCCCGTGCAAAATGTGGAACACTGGACCATTGCGGCGGACTTAACGCCAAATGAACGCATAACATTGCGTCACCTCAACGACACCACCATCGGTGTACTCGCCGCCAACGAAACCGCCCGGAGCATCACCATTCAATCACCAGCCATCACGCTTGAACAAAGTTTCACAGCAAGCCATTCCGAGGTGTTGGTCACCCATAACGCCAGTTCATCACACTGGCTCATCGTCACCGTGTACGATGCTGATGCGGTACCGCTGTATCGTCAAGTCATGATCTCGCTCTCGGGCTTGGAAATCACGACCTCGCTGGGCCAAGGTGAGCACCAAATCGTGCTGATGAACAACGCACGGGCTGAACGATTTCCAAACGGCGCCTGGGACGTGAGTGCCATGCCGCTTGTGGAGTTTGACCGCATGGCCAACGATGAGTTGCGTCTTTCCATCCTGCTCACCGATGTCACCTCCACCGGTTCAATTGGAACCGGCATCAAAGTCGGCCTCCAATTTGTCTCACAGGGTCCGTTGACCCTGTTTAGTGGACAGGCGTACAACGTCCAATTCCAAGTGACAAATGCCTTGCACGATGTGGTCACTCCTCAGTATCATGACAACTGGCTCTCGGAATACACCATCCAACGCTCTGCAGGAACATTGGATACCTACATCGGGTTCGCTCCGTACGAACGGGCAAGCGGTGCCGATGGATTCAGCGTCTCCGCCCAAGATTTGCCGTTGTATTTTGAGGTGGACCTCCAACGGGTTGAGGTGAGTCGATGAGAGGCAACCTTCGTCGTCAAGAGGATGCTGTTTCAGCCGCTGTTGCGACGGTGTTATTGTTTGGCGGCGTCCTTTCCATCATCGGTTTGATGATGGTCTCGATGATGCCGGTCATTGAAGAAATGGAAGGCTCGGTTGAACGCCACGACATGTCCTCCCAAATGTCCCTACTCGCCCAACAAACAGCAGCCTTGAGCGAACGGGGGATGCCCGGTGATTCAGCTCACGCCACCCTTGTCCCAGTGGACGGGGAATTGGTGTGGGACAGCCTCAGAGGCGGCATGTGGTATTCCGCCACGTGGCACGAACAGATGTCATTGCGTGCTCGAGGAGCGCTGGATTTTGACGACACCGTAGAGATTCGCCACCCCGAGAGCTTCATTGAAGCCATTTGTGTTTCCGACCTTCGACTTGGACCTGACCGACCGTATTTTTACACCCTAGAGGAGGTGTTGGACAGCGTCTCCTTTACCGTAACACCAGGACTGGCGATGCCGCTGGGCCCCATCGAAGTGATGTTGCAAGTCAACGGCGAAGAGGTGGAATCAAGTCTCCTACGGGTTGATGATATGGATGTGTTTGACCTGTCAGAAATTGGAGAGGCTGTCTTGGTTTCCACGCACGCACTCACGGTCTTGGGGAACACCGGAGAACACGGTGCAACCTATGTTCTACCGAACATGCCCGAGCCTTCCGACAAACGCGGTCATGCATGGACCCTCCCACTCCGAGCCGGCACCTCAACGATTCATCTCGTGAGCGATTCCGCCAACCAAATTCACATCACGCTGAACGATGAAACGACCGTTCACTATGCCCTCCCGACTGGACTTTCCAGAACCGCTGTGTCGTTCACCCATGAACTCACCCTGTCCGAAGATGGTGTGGCTCACATCACCACAAGCACTCCTTCCAGACTGTTACTCAAAACGAACGCTTCGGCTGAATTCGGCATCACAGCATGGCCCTCTACCACCGGAGCCTATCTCGGACATGCATTCCTCCCACCGAACATGAACGGTACGTTGCGATTCAGCAACCCAGGCGAGACCATCGTAACCGTCACTTGGCGGGGTGGAGGCATCTCCGTTGCGGCAGGAGGCGTTGAACACATTGACTGGCCCCCATTGCAAAATGGAGGGGCGGCCACGTTGGATGCTGATGGTGATGTGTTGGTCACATGGGCTGCACAACAGAACGTAACCACGGTCGATACGGTGCCGGGTAACATGCTGATTCCTGCAGATGACACCGGAAGCATTTCCGGTGGCCAATTCACCTACACCAACCTCGATAACGGAACTGCCGAAGCGTTGACGCTTCGCTTGGCCGGCTACACAAGCTCATGGAATGCAAGTGGCGCCGCCAACCAAACGGGGGTGTTTTTGGACAGCGACAATGTTGCCGATTTGAATGCCCCACTCGGCACCAGCACCATCAGGGTTGAAGCTGGCCACCCCATTCGTCTATTCCGGTCTGCCGGCCAACACGGCGTTCACCATGTCGTGCATGATGGAGCCGACCGGTGTACCAGTGTCGCTACCCAAGCCAGCGGATGGATCACATCGGACCTTCCTTGGGAACGCATGGGTGGCCGAGGAGAAGTTGACATTCAAAACGCGTGGAGAAGTGGTCGCCACCCTTCGAGCGTCAGTATCGATGTGCTCGGAAGCGACGGCATCTCTACGCATTCAACCATCGGAACGGTTTGGGCCTTCCACCTCTCCCGCCTCTCCTACCAATTCCAATCCTCAATTGACGGCATGGAAGTTGCCTACAGCGGGGGCGCAGTCGTGACCAATCATCCCGAATTCAAGCCCTATGTTGTCGTTCCACCTTCAGACCGTGGCGGACCCGGCCCGAGGTTCGCCGCTACCGTCCCATCGTTGCATCCGACCGCAGGAAGTGACTCCGGTGCGGGAGAACTGGAACTGGATATTGAACTCGTTCACCGCACATCGCTTGCCTCCACCCCAGCGTATGAGGTCCGAAGAGGTTGGTCGGAGCCATATGGAACGGCGATTGCAGACGACGCTGGAATTGGGCTGGAAGCAAGCGAAGATTGGACGGTCTATCCGGGTCGCTTGGACTTGCTCACCGACTATGTCGGTTGGGTCCCAGACCCAAGTTATGGGACGGCTGAAGCAGTTTGGCATACCAATGGGCAAGCCATCGCCTTTACACTTCAACTGGCTTCACTTGATGTAACAACGAGGGAGGTCTTGGTCTGAGAAAAACCAACATCCAACGAGACCTTGGTGCAGCCGCAACCGAATTGGGCTACATCTTCACCTTCCTTCTCGGGGTCTTGCTGATGAGCATGTTCAGCGTTTGGGCTTGGGACATCGAGACCAACACCCGTGAACGATGGAATGTTGAAGCAATTCAGGCCAACATGGAAGACATCGCAGCCGCTGTAGAGCGTGCTGATGAAGCGAGTCGCATGGGCGGGAACATCTCATACGCAGAAGAGGTGACTTGGCGACCAACCGAAGCCGACGAGTCGTTATTCTGGGTTGAACTTACAGACACGATGTTATTGCTGATTGACGAGGGGGGTCCTTTGGACACCGAAGTTTCCCTCTCGGGAACAGGTGCGGGGAGTCATGAAGGACGAGTTCCACTCGCTGGTGTTGAGCGTTTATGGGTCGTCCACGAAAATGGTGTGACCAGTCTATCTCTTGACCGACCGAATGCTGTTCAATAACGCTTCAGCGACCCATGACGGCACGATGAACTTGGGATTGCACTTCCCTCATGCGAGAGCGAGCACCAAGTTCTCTGAAAACCTTGAGCGCCCGTTGCAAGTACTCCATGCGGTCTTGCCGGTCGGGGGCTACGTCTCCCAAACGGGTAAGAAGTTCACCAATCTGCATCCGAAGATCGTTCGCTTCAGCCAAAACGAGGGCTTGGCCGTAGTGTTCGAGGGCTTCTTCTGCACGACCTGCATCGTGCAAGACTTCCCCGAGCAACATGGTAATCTCTACCAACGATTGAACATCGCCGGCCTCGTTCATGGCCTCAAGGGCTTCATTGTAATGGAAAAGCGCCAATTCCGATTGTTCCACCTTGGAATAATAGCGACCAAGAACAGCCTGCGAACGGGCATGAAGAAGAGGGTCATCGAGCATTGAGGTGCGCTCATGCGACTCCATGGCGTGTGACCGAGCACGGTCCACTTCACCCAAATCGATGAGCGCCCTCGCCAGCGTGATACGACTGTTGATGAGGTTGTCATCGTCCGAGGTTTTCAAAATCGATTCCACCTCGCCGTAGGCTTCCAGTGCTTTAGCGAGTTCATTACGCCGACGCAAGAGATAACCAATGTTGTTGTAGGTTCGAGCTGCCCATACTGCGTGTCCGAGGGCGATGTAGTGCTTGAGTGCCTTCTTGTGGCGGTCCAACGACAGGTCGCTGTTTCCTTGCTTACGACTCACATCAGCCATCGATGAGAGGACTTCGGCTTGCACCAAAATATCTGCATGTTGTTCTGCCAGGGTCAAGGCCCGTTGAAGAATAGTTTCTGCTTCCTCCAATCGGCCGAGTAAAGCCAAAATCTCACCTTGCAGTTGGAACAACGTAACATTGACTGCGGGGTCCAACTCCTCTGTTTCAACTTGCTCAATCAATGTAAGCAATTCGAGGTGGCCCTGTGCGACCAGTTGACGTCCCTCAGAAACGATGACTGATGAGGCCTCTTCGTGCTGACCAGATTTGATGGAATGGTACACGAGTTCAATCAAGACATCGTGGCTTTGCGTTTGTTTTCGGTACCACTCAGCACACTTTGCGTGAAACTCTTCCCTCAGCGTTGGTGAGAGGCTACGTATCAAGAACTCTCGAATGAGGTCGTGTACATCGTATGTCTCGGCGTCGGCTTGCCTTGCCAATCCTGATTCAACCAAACTGTCCAATTCATCCGTGTTCAGTTGAAGTTGGGCGAGGGCCTCTAAGAGAACCGGTTCACGGAAAATGGAGAGGGCAGACAGCACACGCTTCTGTTCAGCACTGAGTTTTGAAAAGATTTCAACCGTGACGTAATTCTCAAGCGTTTCGTGAAACGCTCCCGCAGAGGCGCCGCGATTGATGAGTTCCAACACCAACGGATGCCCACGGGAAAGTCCGTGGATGTGCAGCCATTGTTCATCCGCCAGCGATTCAAAACTGCTGAGTAATTTTCGCCCGGATTCAGGGTCCAACCCATCGAGTGGGAGCACGAGACTGGCGATTCTGCCTTCAGCATCTTTGGTTGGCACCACCGGCTTGAAAGAGCGGGAAAAGATCACCAAACCAATCTGCTCATCGCTTCCAAGCAAACTCAACGACATGGCCTGAAAGGTCTGGTGCAGCACCAAATCCGAAACTTTGTGGAAATCGTCGATGACAATCAACGAAGGCGACCCTTCAAGTGCCTCAATCAAGAGTTTCGCTGCATCAGCCGGCTGAGGCACAGGTGTGGCCGAAAGGTAGGTTGCAAAGTCTGAATTCCCCATGCTGGAGAGCCAGTCAGCCACCGATTCAAAGAACGAACGTGACCCTTCCCAATCTTGACAGCGATGGTAGAGCAGATTGCGTCGGTGCATAAATCGCTCAATCAGTTTCGATGCGACCGTTGTTTTGCCGATGCCGGCAATTCCTGGGACGAGCAACGTTGTTGCGCGTGCCTCAAGCAAATTCACCATGTTATCAAGTTCGGTGGTACGCCCGTAGAAATGGCGCAATCGCGGCAAATCAGCGAGTGAGGTAACC
This sequence comes from Candidatus Poseidonia sp., assembly GCA_038124565.1. Taxonomy (GTDB): domain Archaea; phylum Thermoplasmatota; class Poseidoniia; order Poseidoniales; family Poseidoniaceae; genus Poseidonia. Next base: position 3,530 of record JAYPCE010000031.1, on the reverse strand, counting down.
AATTGCTTCTCGACATGCTTTGACAAGTCACGTTCCACGAGGTCAGCACTCAGAGACCTCAAATCCAACGAATTGTTGTCGTCCATGTAGCGAATGATATCCACCGGACGCATCTCAAACGGAAGGATGGATTTTGCCGTACCAAGGGTTGTCTGTTTCGCGGCCTTGTCCTCAAAGATGCAGCGTAGTGGGAATTCGGAGAGGCGCTGCCAAGTTTCCGAGGCAAGAACAATTCCACTGTCCGTCAAGAAGTAGACTTTCCGTTTCCGTGAGACTCCTTTGACGTGAGCTTGTCGTTCCACGAGAATACCTTGGTCTTTCAGGCCGGCGATAGCCCTGGGCACGTTTGAGCGAGCGATGGCGACGGCGTTCGCAATGCCCATCTGGGAGAGAGCGAACGGCACTTCTATGCTGTCTTTGAAATCGGAATAATCCAATAAATGAAGCAAAATGCGTTCCTGAACGCCGGGCTTCATCTGGTTAGCCATCCCAAAACCTCAGTTTAGTGGTTGCTCATTGTTGTGGTGGTTGCTGATAGTTGGGGTCTGGAACCCACTGGTTGGTGGATTGGTCCCACAACCAGCCTGGGTGTTGCGAGGCAACTTGAGCGACTTCCTGAACCGGTGCTGCTTGTTCAACCACAGCGGCCTGCTCTGGAATGGCTGGTGTTTGCTTAGCCTTGGCCCACGCATACGGGTCTTCCTCAACTGCACTGTCCTCACCAGTCAAATCGTTCTCATCAGGCAATTCTTCAAATTCAATGAAGAAGAACGCTGCGGCTCCCAACAAGACGAGCACGGCAACGATGATGAGGACCCACTTCACAATACCAGAACCTTCCTCATCTCCTCCAGAGACCGTGATGGCGAATTCTCCGTCTTCAGATTGTCCAGCGAACTTGTAAATCTGTCCATCCATCTCGAAAATCACGGCCGAGTTGCCCTCGATACCAAGTTGGCTGGCGGTAAGGTCCATGCTCCAAGTACCGTCTGAGAGTACTCTTGTGGAGTTTAATCGAGCGTTTCCATCGGCAAAGCGTACGATCACCAAACTCCCTGGGAGGCCTTCGCCTTGGAAGGTGGCAGGGTCCTTGACCGTGATGGAACCACTGTCGACGCGTTCCACACTGAACGATACGGCACGAACAAGGAAGTTCACCTTCAAGGAATACGCCTTGGATTCCTGGTCGTCTTGGGCGTAAATCACCACGCCGTTCAGCGACCAATCTGGAATGTTACTCGTCGTTTGGGCCATATATGACATGGGGTCATAGGTGAGGACGCCAAGTGGAGTAATGGTGATAAAATCATCATAGAAATCGTCCTCAATGGTTGAGTCGTCATCGTAAATGTAGAATTCAAGGTCGTTGCCAGGGTTGCCCGTGCCGTCTGGGTCTTCAAAGAACTCCGCCAAATCAAAGGAAACTCCTCCACCACAGCGGTCAAAGGAATTCGACTTCTCATCACAGAAGATGGTCCAAGTACCGACCCACCCTGTTTCGTTGAAGACTGGGTCAATGTTTTCTGCATCCAATGGGTTGTTGATGGTCATACGCCACACAATATCGTTGGAATAATCGTCGCCATCGTATGCTCGTACGGTTACGGAATACACGCGGTCATGGACCAAATTGGAGGTATCCCATGTCGCCACCCACGAACCGTCGGCGTTGAAGGTTGTCACCGGTAATGGGCCATCATTCAACAACAACCCGTTGGCCAGGTCGGTGATTTCAATCTCAACACGGGTCACAAAGCCACCAACATCGCGAGCAACACCGATGATTTTCGTGTCCTTCGAAGCACGAACTGTATCGCCGTCAATACCTCCAGTCATTTGGTCAGCTGAGCCAATCCACGACAATTGGAGGTTGGGAGGAATGTTCTCGTTGTTGATGGTGATGGTTCGAACCTCAACTTGACAACCACTGTTGTTGTCAATGCAGAAGTCACTATCAGCAGCCCAAACGGTCACGGTGTAGTCGCCACTGGGCAAATCACCGACCAGCCACTCGTATGACCAACTGGTTGAACCGGCTTGGAAGAATTGTTGCTCCATCCCATTTGGACCATCAATGTGGAACCAAATTTGCTTGATGTCGCTCCCATAGGTGCCCTGATACGGGTCTGACGCGGTTCCTTGGAACAGCACCTTGCCGTTGTTGTGTGTACTCCCGGCGGTTGGAACATCAACAAGGATGGTTGGGGCCACCAAGTTCAACTTGTATTGACGGACTTCGACCGGTGAGTAATCCAAGCCATCGTATGAACGGATACGGAAGGTCACATCGCCTTCGCCTTCAGGGTGGGCGGACATGTCCCATTCAAACACCCAATCCTTGAATGGATGGTTAGCCATGGTGATCTCAGAAGCACCTGAGACATCAGAAGCCGTGTACCAGTCTGTTGAACCGGGGGGTTGAACCTCAACACGGTGAATGGTACCAAACTGTGCTTGGACAGCGGTGTTGTCGTTGGCGTAAGGCCACTTTGTACCGTCCCAGGCTTGTCCAGTAATTCGGACGGTTGTAGCGAATGAATAGCCATCTTGCTCGTTGACACTCACACTTGGTCTGAGGTTGTTCAAATTGATGACATCATCAATGGCCCCCGAGAGCACGTATGAGAAAGATTTGGAACCACTGCCGAACTTGAAGGCTTCAACGGAGTAGAACGGTTGTTCTCGTCCCGTAGCGCAATCTGGGTCAGCATCATCAACCAATGTATCACCGTCATTGTCCACGCCGTCCGCACACGAATCTTCGTCAACCACAATAGGTTGGCCAGTACCGTCGTTGGTGCCCGGGATTGCTGCGTTTTTGTCACCAACGATGTGGTTCCAGTTTCGGTCAAGCAAGAAATCCGACGGAAGGGACACTTGTTGAGTGAACCCGAAAGCATCCGTGGTCAATTCATACAATGGGAGACCCGTTGCGTCTTTGATGACGACAGTGGCGCCGGCAACGTTTGAGTTCTTGGCCTTCACTTGGTAGCGTACCAATTCTCCTTCTCTCACTTGAGAGCCCCATGCTGTGTTTTGATTTTGCACGTGGATCATGGTTGAATCAAAGTTCTGCAGGTCTGCATATGAAAACACCGTGGCGTTCTCAACGAGTTCGAGTGCCAGCGGCATTTGCGCTGGGGGAAGAGCAACCGTTCCTGGGAGTTGCAAACACTCATCTTGAACAAACGGACATTCAGCACCAAGCCAACGGATGTTGACGGGGTAAAGTTCACCGTAGCCTGGCGATGGAATTTGCTCAGATTGGACGGTCACACGAGATTCAGTGATGTTGTATACTTGAGAAACTCCGGTCCAACTGTTCCCAGAGAAATATGCGACGGACCCGTACTTGTTGCCGTAGTTATCGTCGTGAAGGCTGATGTTTCCGGCATACCCTCCCTGTGAGTCAGCGGTATTGTCTTGAACGTTGATGAGCGAGCCTTTGGCACGAACGATGTCACCCACATTTTGAGAGATGGTGTTACCCATGATGGTGGCCGATGCACGGAACACGTGAACGGCAGGAC
>JAYPCE010000030.1:0-24019 GCA_038124565.1 Candidatus Poseidonia sp. | reverse complement strand
CTCCGAATTCAGCGTACAGGCTAGGTCCGCTGGCAAGGTAGTAGACCGACCCGCGCCCGTCACGGCTGTCTTGAGCCGTAGCGTTTTCGTTGCTGGCGCAGTCGCCTGTGCAACCGTCGGCAAAGGCGACGTAAACGCGCCCTTCACGGTCAATATGGAGGTCATTGAAGTCCAGCAGGTTTCGGTTGGACCCTCCGATGTCACGGCAATCACCCGAATTCAAACAAATAGAGCCCACCTGAACAGGGTCGTCGGTCACCCTGTAGGTATAGAAAATCGGGTTTTCGTCAAGGGCATTGAGGCTGTAGGTGATGTAGAGGTGATAGGTGGCGTTGTTCGGCGCATAGTGTGCATTGCCCTTCCATGGATTTCCGTCGATGTCGGTCTGGTTCAGCATCTCGTCGTTCTCACTTCCAAGATAGGTGATGGCAATCCGACCGGCGTCCCCGGCATCGGTCTGTGGGAACACGGACGAAATGACGTTCACGGGCGAGATTCGGATGCTTTCCTGCTCCCAAGTTTGACCTGAGTCCATTGAACGTGACATGTAGACGCCTTCATCCCCGCCCGTCCAAACATGGTAGGCATTGGAGTCCGAATCGGTGGACACCTCGGAGTTCTTGCGCGGGTTGGGTGTACCGGTGTCCTCGCCCATGCTGCGCTCAAACCATGAGAAGCCGTTGTCCTGCGAGACGATAACGGTCGGCGTGGCAACACGTGGCGTCACAAACACAGTCCCGTCTGGCGCCGTTGAAATCGCACCGTGCAGGCCACCGTTGGTCGTGGCCAGACCGATGATTTGCCCGCCAAGTTCGAAGGTGGCGCCACCGTCCACGCTGGTGAAGCAGAAGATGCCGGCGAGCTTGTTGTAGCAGTAATACACCGCCGTTTCGTAGAAGTTGCTGGTGAACTGACCCAACGCCCCATAGCCACTGTCTGTCCATGGACCGGTGGCCAACTTGATGTGGTCGTTGATGGGCGTGGTCCCCGAATCGTGCGGGTTACCAAGCCAGGTTTCTCCGTCGTCATCGCTCCAACAAATCCATGATGTTTCCAACCCGATCATCTGAACGCCAAACACCCGGTCGGTAATGGGGTCGACCCAACCGTAGGGGTCGCTGGTGGTGGGTGAGCATTGAACTGGGTCTTGTGTCTCTTCCCAAGAAGCACCGTAATCACAGGAGCGCATGACCTTCTCCATGGCGATGAAAAAGATGCAACCGCTGGAGGTGATGCCGATACTCGGCTCTTTTCCAGTCTCCCCGACATCGCTGAATTGGAAGGTCATGTCAAGCGGTGGAAGGTCCAGAACGGTGCCGGTTTTGTCGGTGACAAACACCCTCACATCCTCTTCTTCAACGATGACTTCAGGGACGATTTCCTCCTCACCGAAACAGCCCGAGAGGGACATCGTCAGCACCATCATGGCCAACGCCACGGCTCGTCCTTGCATGGCCTTGCGACCTTGCTTGAGAAAATGACCCTTCCGATTCGGTGTTCTGTTCATTCAAGCACCGATTCATAGATGGCTTCGTAGGCTTCGGCATTGTGCTCGTAGGTGTAGAGGTCAAGCACCCGCGCTCGACCTTTCTCCATCTGCTCCACACGTTGGTCCGGGTGGGAGAGGCTGTGGTTGACGGCTCGGGCCAAATCAGCTGGGTCACCACAGGTGAACAAGCCACCCACTTTTTCGTCAATCATTTCAGTGAGCGGAGGCTGGTCCACCGTGACCACCGGTGTGCCGCTGGCCAGGGCTTCGAGCGGAATGAGGCCCTGACCTTCGTAATAGGAGGGGTAGACCACCAAATCGGCCGCTCGGAAATGGAGGGCCAATTGGTCAAAATTCATGCCTGGTTGAATGTGAACCGCATGCGCCACCCCTAATCGCTTGGCTTGACGCATCAGCGTGCGCCGCATGTGTCCTCGTCCCACGATGACCAACCGCGCACCGGGGTGTTCCTTGAGAACCATCGGCATGGCGCGCAACAAGGTGCGGTGGCCTTTGCGAGCGACGAGACGGCCTACGGCCAAGAGCAGCGGCGTTTGGGTGCTTGGCTCACCGTTCAGCGCCGCCTCGTCAGCGGCATCGTAGGCTTTGCGAACTTCTTCGTACGCCAACTGTTCCTCCTCGTGGTCGTGATTGACAGGACGAAACACCTTGTGGTCGACCCCGTACAGAACTGTCTCACAATACCAATCTTCAGGCGGACGATACCATCGTTCAAACTCGTGCTTGGTTGACTCTGATATCGCTACGCACACCGAGGAACCGACCAAAGCAGCCTGTTCGTAACGTGCGTACCATCCTCCAGTGAGCAAGATGGCCAGATCGTTGGGGTTCTTCCACGTCGCTGCTTCCTTGTGCTTGGCCGCCAGTTTCATGCCTTCACGCTCACCAATCCAACTGCCGTTTAATGCGGACACGACGGGAGCGATGTTCTCCTCAACCCAGCGAAATTCCTTGGCTGTCCAACTTACCAACGGGAGCAAGGCATGGACGACATCAACCGATTTGACTTGGTGCAACCGCCGCAATTCGGTCAGAGCAAGTTTCCCATAGGAGCGCGTAAACGCCATGGGGGCTTTGAGCCAGGGCACTTGCAGAACACTGACGCCAGGTTGCTGAGGAGTACGTTGCTTGTGCGTACGGGTGATGACCGTCACATCGTGCCCTCGTGAAGCCAAATGCCCTGCGAGGTGATACACCACTGAACCGATGCCTCCCCACCGAGGTGGGTACTCTCCGGACACCAAGGCGATGTGCATTGGCTTAACCACGCCGCAGTTGCATTTGAAGGTCATTGAATCTGGACCTTGGAAGAAGCCATGCCGCTACCCGAACCTTTGAAGGGTCATCCTCGGCTCGCCCGTCCATGGGCGAAGTCCTCCCTGTCTCGGTCACGGTGATTCTGCCCACCCGAAATGAAGAGGAGGCCCTCGGCCCCACCATTGACGCCATCCCCACCGGGTGGTGCGAAGACCTTGAAATCATGATCGTGGATGGAAACTCCACCGACAAAACTCGGGAAATTGCCTTGGAGAAAGGTATTCGCGTGCATCTTGAACCTCGAAAAGGATACGGTCGTGCCTACAGAACCGGGTTTGATGTCGCCAGCAACGACATCATCGTCACGATGGACGCCGACTGCACCTACCCTGCTGAACTGGTGCCCCAACTGGTCAAGCGACTGATTGATGACGACTTGGACTTCATCACCTGCGACCGCCTCACCAAGGCGGAGGCGGGTTCGATGTCGGGCCTTCACGGCTTCGGCAACTGGGTCTTGTCCTTCACCGCTCGCGTGCTGTTTTGGTACGGCATCAAAGACTCTCAAACCGGCATGTGGGTGTTTCGCAAGTCAGTTTTTGAAAACGAAAAAATGCGCCCGACCAACGACGGTATGCCCCTGAGTGAAGAAATCAAAATCCTGGCCCGTCGACACTTGGGCAAGAAAAAAGCCATTGAGATTTCCGTCCCGTACCGACCTCGCGTGGGTGAAGCAGAAATTCACACCTGGGGCGACGGATGGAAGAACCTCCGCTTCCTCTTCTTGCGCCGCTTTGGCCTTCACCGCACGCGAACGCCGTGGGGCGGTCTGGACACCAATCCAGATTCAACCAACAACACGCTGCCTGAACAGCAGAAATGAGTTCACAGCAGGTCATCAAGTTCAGCCTGCACCTCATTGGTGCCGTCCATCACGTTGGCTTCTAACGAAGGTACCGTCTTGCCTTCTTGGGAAGGTGCTGGTGCTTTGAACGCATCCCACGACGTGAGCAAATCGAGTTCTTCCACAGCACGCCGACGCCGTTGGAGATGGAAGGCAACGAGCAACGCACCGCCCATCAACGCCGCCGATCCAAGACCCAGCATGAGCACGCGGTTATCGTCCGCCGCTGCCTCCACGACGAGGTTGCGGGAGACGAAATCGATGTTGGCGTTCTCACCTACACCGTCGCGTGCGATGACCTTGAGGAGCGGACGGCCTGTTGATTCAGGGCGCCATTCCACCACACCTTGCCACACACCGTCACCATCATCATCGGTGAGGTTTACTTCCCATTGCTGGATGTTGTGCGTGATGTTGACGCGCACGTCTTGAGTGGTCCCATCCGGGTCACTCAAGGCAATGCTCACCGTGAGGAAGGACAATTCGTTTTCAACAAAGGTCTCGGAACTGAGCGTCAACGAATCGCGGTCAAGTTCTGGAAGGCTGGATTGCATCGTGATGTTGATGTGCTCTTCCACCCAATTGCCGCGGGCGTCCTCAATGTAGAGCGAAAGATGGTATTCGCCAGGGAGCAGTCCAGTGATGTCCTCTTGCGAACTCGTGGACCACACCACTGGATAACTCAATTCGGGCGACCAATGTCGCCACTCTCGGATGACGAGGTCGTTATCTGCATCGTACGAGGCTTCCTCGAGAACGAGAACACCTCCTGCCTCAATGGACTGACGGTTTTCCGGTGAAAGCAGGACCATGACAGGTCCAGATTCGGTCACAGTGAGCGTGAAGGTTTCGTCGCGCGACATACCGGTATCGTCTGTCAGCGTGACCGTCATCAAATGGGTACCCGCTGATAGCGTGAAGTCGTGCTGGAGGTCAGGGTCAACATCAACCAGCAAGGGTTCGGTTTCAAGCGATGAGCGAAGCGTGACGGTGAAGTCATCGCCGTCGTAATCAACGCTTTGGGATACATCAAAGACCAAGGTCGCCGATGAAGGGTGGGTTGAAGCCGGCGTGGGACTGACCAAACCCAACACAGGAGCGGACGCCACGACGGTCACTTCTCTGCTGGTGACCACCGGTTCGTGAATGCCGTCGTCCACCGAGAGCGTGATGGTGTGGGTCCCTGCGCTCAAACGGGTCTCGAAGAGCAACCAGTCTTGACCTTCTGGGGTCAAACGGCCGTCAATGTCGCTGGTCCAAGTGACCACCAAGTACTCGGTACCGGCTGAGGGCTCAAACGGTGCGCACACCCAATTGCCTTCGGTTGGGAAGGAACTGCAGGCAGCGTCGAAGTCACCCGAACCGTTGGCGGAAAACGAGATCAACTCGGCGCTCTCAAAAGTTTGAGGCAGCGGTGAAGCCATCACGGCTTTCGGCACCGAATTCTCCACCGTGATAAGCACCGAGGTTGTTTTTGACTGGTTGGCGTGTTCGGCTCGGTCGTCGGTCACCGTCATGCTGAGGGTGTGGACGCCCCGTGAGAGATAGCCTTCCCAGACGGACATCCCAGTGCTGAGGACGCCATCTATAGAAGAGGCGTAAGTGATGGTAAGCGCATCTCCTTCGGGGTCAACCGTGGTGCTACCGTCGAGGGTAATCATCTCCTCGCTGAAGTTGCTGTCTCGCTCTACCGTGAAGATGGGGTCGGGGATTTCGTTGTACAGCATGACGGGTACGCTGTAGGTGGCGTTGTTGCCGACCTCATCCCAAGCCAGTACGGTCATCGTAAACGAGGCGGGAGGATCATCGTCAACGTGGTCGAAGGTGTAGGTGAGTTCCTCGGGACACCCCCACTGGTTGCCCCAACCGGAGCCCTGACGGTTGTATCCGCTGAACTTGATGAGGCAAGCAAAGTCATCGCCTTCGGGGTCGTATGTTCCAGTGGTGTTGATGGTCACGGTGCCCGTTTGCGGCATGATGAGTTCGCTCCACGGGTTCAGCGCAGGCTCAAAGCTGACGGTGAGGACAGGGGCGAGGTTGACCAGTTCAATGGTTCGACTTTCAGAGACACAGTGGCTCGCATCACAGATTTCTAAGGTGATTTGGTGAACACCATCACTCAGTGTCACACCCGAACTTAGGTTATTGGCGATGAAGTTCGTCTGCGAAGCAAACACGCCGTCGATGGATGAGGTCCATGTGTAGGTCAGCGTATCGTTATCGAGATCCCACGATGCTGAGGCGTCAAACGCCACCTCTGATTGCGAGGGGAAAATACTGCTGTCTTCGGGAGTTGACCAACGCAGGAACGGTGGTTGGTTGTCAAGGGGAAGAAGACAAGATACGATGAGGTCTTGGTCGAGCGTGGCGGTCGTCGTGTTCGATACACTGTCATAACCGCAGGTGGCTGTGATGTTGTTGAACGCCCCAGCCCCACTTGAGGTCCAACGCTGTCCGATGAAATCTGGAAGGAACACGTAGCCCAAGTCGTTGCTGCTCAGTTGCACCGACGGCTCAATGAAGGCAAAGGTGACGTTGACGTTGGCATTGGGGACGCCGTTGGAATAATTATTCACAACCCAAACGGTCAGGTCCCACGCCACATCAACGGTGGCGCCGCTGGCCAGTACCGCCGACGTGAGTTGAACATCAACTGGCTGATGAAGGTGGAGCGAAGACGTTGCATCCACATTCAACACATGGGGCACGGTCAACCCGTCTTCGTCTTCTAGCCCCGACCAATTTACTTGGCTGTTTTCGAGGGTCAATGTTCCAATACAAGAGGAGGTGATGCGGTTGCCTTGACCACCCAAGCCAGGGTGATTGAGCAATTCAACGCATCCCGTTCCTGCGAAGTGGGTATTCGACATCGTGGAGAAGGCATTGGCGTTGTTATCGCCCCGCCAATACAAGCCGGTGTGGTTACCTGGCATCACCAATCCATCAATGTCCGCCGCCACACGAAGCAGTTCTACTGCAGGTTGGGTCGGACTCTCAGCACTCACGTTCGCCCCAAAGACGTAGACCTTCCCTGACGACCCTGCTGGGAGCGTGTCGGTGTTGTCCACCTCCAAGGCAGGAAGCGTTGGATTGTTATCACGCAACGTGATGTTCTCAAGCCACAAATCGACAGAGTTGACGGCGTAAATGCCTGCTCCAGTTGAACCGGATACCTCGCAATTGCGGCAACGCACATCGCCTGAAGCGGATTCAATGTCGTTCGCGTCTTCAAAGTACAAGCCTGCCTGATTTTGCGCCAGCGGGTTGCTGGCGATTTCACCACCGTTGTTACGCGCCGTGAGGTTCTCCAACAAGATGTAGCGAGCATCCCAAACTTGGGCTCCGGACTGGCCGTTGTCATCCAGTACCAAGCCGTTGATTTCCACCGAGGCCCTGTCGATGAGCAACCCGTGTTTGGTGTTGTTGTGCAGACGCCAATCTGAACCCTGCATCGCACCACCGGACGTTGAAGAAACGCCTGGCCCCACCGAGCCTGAGATCTCTAGGCCTTCAAATCGCGGCGCAAAAAACGAAGACCGCACGGCTAATCCTGCTTCGTGAGGACCTTGCCCGGGGTCTCCCGAATCGCGGATGGTGAGGTTTCGGAAGGTCGTCGTGCTGTCAACAAAGTACAACCGAACGCCTACCGTTGTGGAGTTTTCAACCAGTGTATCGTCAAACCACGCTCCCGTTGCGTTCACTTCAATCGCTGCATAGCCAATGTTGGCGGTTTTGGCCCCGGGGCCTCCGGTTCCAAGAACGGTGAGGTTGGTAAAGTCCGCCGTCTCGTAATTGGTGTAATTGGTGTGGTTGTTTTTGTCAACATAGACGCCGCGGTACATCGAATTGGTGATGAGGGCATTGCGGATAACACTGCGCGTATAGCCGCTGTCGTCGATGTGTCGTACAACGATGCCGGTGTCTGATTTGTCAATGCTGATATTGGTCAATAGAGGCTGGCTGTCCTCCACCCAAATGCCCGCAACCATGGACCATGAGGACCCCGAACAATTGTCGACCGTGATACCATCAATCAGCCCACCCGAGCCACCCCATATGTTGACTGCTCGGGTCAGAATGTCGCTGAACACGGCTCGTTTAACGATGGGCGTTGAACCAGCCCCGATGGACAACCCCAAACCGTAGCGCCAATCGCCTTGGAAGGCCAAATCTCGCCCGGCGCGGTCAACGAACAAGTCGGTGATGCGCGGGGCTGCATTGCTGAACATGTCCACGGCCACTCGGTCAGGATTGACGACGGTCAAGTTCTCAATGACTGGGTTTGAACCGTAAACGGTAATGCCGTAGATGGCGTCTTCGATGGTGAGGTGTTGGATGACCGAACCACGCCCTGAGGAATTGAAGTTGAATTGAATTCCTTCATGGTCGCCCAATCCACTGGCTTCGAGCAGAACAGGACATGAAGTCGTGCCCTGAACCGTTAGACGACCCTCCACGATGATGCGCTCATTGGCTGGAAGTTGGACCACGGTGCAGGCCTGAATGATGAGTTCGTCCGTGACGCTGACTGTGTAACTGCCCGAAAGCACTTGCGTTCCTGACCACGTGGTTTGGGCTCGTCCCTCAACCTGCATGGGTGTGTCGGCGTCGGCTGGAACGACGTCAATTCCAGTGGGTAGAAGATTCAGGAGGAGTGGGCACAAAAATAGGACGACCACCCACAAAGCAGGTGATATGGATGTCGCCTTTCCCTCCATCAGCCTGAACCCTGTGCAATCCCTCTTCAAAGGTTCCCTCCCATGTGACGGTGTTTCATCAAGCGCAGGAAGCCATAAAACCCGTAAGTGGGTGGCGAAATTATGCCCGATGCTTTCGTATTGTTCAAGACCGAACCAACGCATGAACGGGATGTTTACATGGCTCTATCAGGGCACGAAGGCGTCGCTGAAGTTCACGCTCTGTACGGCGAATTTGACCTCTTGGTTCGAATCAGTTCACCCAATTCCAAGGAACTCTCTCAAATGTTGATTCAGACCTTCCGTCGCATAGAAGGCGTCAAGGAAACGCAAACGCTGATTGCCGTGGAGGGGTGAAGGTGGCGATTGGATTTGTCTTGATGACGACCGTTCCAGGTCAGGAAGCCACGGTTCGCCAAGCCCTCGAAGCGATTGACTTGGTGACAGGACATTGGATGCTCTTCGGCGAGTATGACTTGATTGCACGCGTCCAGGCCGACGAAGAATTTGCCTTGACCCGGTGCATCGTTGAAGAAATTCGCCAACTTCCAGGCATTCAAGAAACAAAAACGCTCATCGGCGCAGAGTTGTGATTCAAAGCAAGCGATGCAGTTGACGAGCGACCGCTTTGGAAGCGCGCAGACAACCTGCTGCTCTGAAACAACGCGAGGCTTCTCGCAACGCCATGGTTGCTTGGTCCTTGTTTAAGTGAGCAAACACATACCACCAACGCGCCGCATAGCGCTGTATGGGTGCACCGAGACCGCCAAGTTCGTCGGGTGTTGCGAGGGAAGCAAAAAATTCGCCCGCTTCACTGTCCGATGTTCGAACCAAATGTTCAGCGTACAACAGGCCAACTGTGGCTCGGTGGAAGGCCGAGGGTTGGGCCTCCATGGCGTGGACAGCCGCTTCGCTCAAGTTCACCGTGCTGTCTTGGATTCCTGCCGCAACAGCATGAATCAACGCCTTGAACTTCATGTTGAGCACGACAGCGTCGTCGGCCGAACTGATGGATTCAAGATTTTCAACCAAGGCCGCTGCACGTTGGTTGTCTCCTTCAAGCAGCGCCAAGGTATGCTGAATCATCGACATACTGACCATAATGGACGAACGCCACTCAACATTTTCGGGAAGTTCAAGCTCATCCAGCAAGGCTTGGATGGCAGTTTTGTTGACAAATTGGTTCTCGTCAAACAACCGGTCATCCACGTGTTGCACGGCGGCACGCAAGAGCATGCGTGATTTTTCAAGCGAGTTGGCTCGTGAAAGTTGGCGTTCCAACAAACGCTGTGCTTCGGCCTCATCGCCTTCCAAGAGAGCCAATTGGTGGGCCAAGTCGTCGCTGAGCGCTTCGCTGTGGACGAGTTCCAAATGATGACGGGCATGAGCAAGTTCTTGGCGTTGCACCGCCACCCTGCCGGCCCAATAATGCAAATGCTCATCTTCTGGACGCTGCTTGGTCGCACGGTCAAACAGGACCGCCATGGCGGCACCCTCGGCTTCCATGAGCCGGTCAAATTGAGGTTCAACCATCCCTTGAACGTCATCGACCTCCAAAGCCATGGCGTGGTACAGACGAAGCACAGCATAGGCTGGTTGGTCTTGGTGTGCGTCCCAATGCGCCACCGCCTCAGCGTGCAAGCGTCTGAGTTCTTCCTCGGTCAACATGGTTCGACGAACATTGCGAACCAAATGTTGCACTTCAAACGCCTCAGCGTCACCTGACCAACGCAACAAGGCACGGTCATCCAGCGCACCCACCCACTCGGCTGCAGGAGCGATGTCGGCAGGAAGGGGGCGTGGAAAGAGCACCATGCTGTCCAAGGCCTTACGCTCTTGGTCACTCAAACCGCTTAGCATGGTTTGCTCAACAAAGGCCTGAATATTCTCACCAGCCTCCGGTAGGAGAGCCCCTTCCTGATAGAGGTTGAGAGCCATGGGGTGGCCACCCAATGCTTTGGCGATCTCAAGGCGGCGGTCCTCATCCAGATGGTGGCCCAACAACTCCTTCGCATGCTTGGGCTCAAGGCTAGCCAACCGCAACATCGGCCAATCTAGGCCTTCGACCAGCGGCAATCGTCCCGCCAAAACAAGGCTTTGACCTCGTTCGTGAATCGCGTTGAGGAAGGATACCACGCTGTCAAAATGGCGTGCTGAAATTCGGTGTATATCGTCCACAACAAACAAGGTGGAGGGGCCATCCATCGCGGCACGGTCCACCATGGCCTCCAGGTCGCGAGGCGGATGGCCATCCTCGGGAAACCACGATGAAAGCAAACTGCCGGCGTCGGAAAATTCGTCGACATCCGCCCAACGCAGCGCACTGAATTCGGGACAACGCTCCCCAGCGAAGGCTCGCAAGAGGGCGGACTTTCCAACCCCTGAAAGCCCTCCAACCACGGCTCTTTTGTGCTTTTTGAGCAAGGCATGGAGTTCGCCAATCTCCGAGGCTCTACCAACGACCGTCCGGCGTTTGTTGAGGTGGGCATCAACACCAGCATCGCTCTCTTCTGGATGCTCTTCAAGCCATGCACGCCCTTTCTGAGTAATGTGGTAGACCTGGCGACGACGGCTACCTCCGCCTAAGACATGAGCCACACGAACCGAAATGTAACCATCATCCAACAAGCCGGTCAGTGGTTGGTTCAGTCCCGAGCGAACCACCCCCATGGCCTCAGCCAAACCGGGAAGAGAGAGGTCTCGGGGGACATCCCATGCCTGCTCAAGTGCAACAGGAAACCCGCCCAAGTACCGGAGCAAGCGGTCTTGTGAGCGGCTCAACATGGAATCTTCGCCCAACAGGTGAGGCGCCTCCTTCATCAATCATCCCCACTCTTGTCTTCTGGCTGAGGCGTGGGTTGCCCTTTTGAGTCACGGCCTCCGTGGCGATGGTATGCCCGTGGACTTGGCTTCGGCCGACCTTCCGAGTGAAGCGGGCGTCTACCTGTTCAAAACCAAACAGGGACGCGTGCTCTACGTCGGCAAGGCCACCCGGCTGAACGAACGCATCCGTTCGTATTTCTCGTCCAACCCCGACCGTCACATGATTCCTGAATTGGTGGCGCGAGCCGATGAGATTGAATGCATCGTGACGCAAACGCCCCAAGCCGCCTTGGTGCTGGAGCGGCAATTGATTCGCGAGCACATGCCTCGGTTCAATTCCATGCTCAAAGACGGGAAATCCTTCCCTTACCTCGCCATGACCAACGAGGAATTTCCCCGCATCCTTTACACACGTCATCCTCCGAAGTCAAGCGAACAATGGGGACCGTTTCCAAATGCTGGTGCTGCGAAACAGGTGATGCAATTGCTTCGCCGTCAATTCGGCATACGTGACTGTAAGGAATTGTTACCTCAAGGATGCCTCTCGATGCACATCGGTCTGTGTGCGGGCCCTTGCATCAACGGCGAGGGATACGACGGTCGTGTTCGAGCGGCCCGACGTGTGCTCAACGGAGACGCCGCCCCGCTGTTGGAGGAATTGGTGGCGCACATGGAAGAAGCGGCCGAGCAGGAGGCGTTTGAACTCGCAGCGCAACATCGCGACATGATTCGTGCCGTTCGAGCAACCACCAGCCAACATGTGGTTTCAAGCAAGGTCTATCGGGACTGCGATGCCATTGGTTTTGCTTCTGAAGGCGACCTTGCGGCGCTGGTTGTTCTTCATGCGGATGAAGGGATGGTGCAAGGCCAAGAAGCGTGGCCTGCTGTCCATCGTGGCGATATCGGTGAAACCGTATCGATGTTTATCGCCGAGCATTACGCTCACCGGACCCCTCCTCGGTTGCTGCTTTCCCCTGTGCCTATCTTCGATGGCCTTCAGTCTTGGTTGGACGAGCGACGAGGCAGTTCGGTTGAGGTACGCACGCCTCAACGAGGGGACCTGGAGAACCTCTCGACCTTGGCCCGACAAAACGCCACCATTCAATTGCAGCGCATGGCGAACAAGTCCAGCGGTTCACTGGAGCAACGGGCTGCGGATGAGGGGGCAGAAACGCTCGGAATGGCCAGTCTCGACCACATCGTTTGCTTTGACATGGCCCAACTTCTGGGCGACGAACGGGTTGGGGCCAGCGTCGTGATGCGAAACGGCCGCCCGTCAAAGGACGAGTACCGAAAGTACGTGGTCAAAGGCGACGCCATCGACGACCTTCGGATGATGAAAGAAGTCGTTGTCCGATGGGCGAAACGGCAAGAAGAGTGGCCGGATTTGTTGCTCATTGACGGCGGCGAAACCCACCTCAGCACCATCCAGCAAGCCCTTGAAGAGCACGGTTGGGCCGACCGATTTCCACTCGCTGCGCTGGCGAAACGGGAAGAGACGATTTTCAGGAACGATGCAGAGCCGCTGGTGCTTGACCGAAGCGGTCGAGTCCTCGTCCACGCTCGCGATGAAGCCCACCGCTTCGTCAACACGTTTCACCGAAGACGACGCAGCCGGTCCCGTCTTGCCGACCCGCTCGAAGATGTGGAAGGGTTGGGAGCGAAGAAACTGCAAACACTCCTACGCCATTTTGGTGGACGAAAGGGCATTGAACACGCCACGGAAAGCGAACTCATCACCGTACCCGGTATCGGTCCTGCGCTCGCTGAACGCATTTACCGAGCGCTGCATTAACGAGATAATTCGTCGATGTACGCCATGTCTTCGATGGTTTCACCGTGCCGCAAGGCTGGGCTAGAAAAACCAGCCAAGTCAGCAAATTCGTGGTCCCCGAGTTGGGCTTTGTTGATGCTGTTCATCTGATTGGCTTTCGCTGCCTTCTTTTTCGCCTTCTTTCGGCGTCGCCGGCGAATGAAAAGCACGAGCAAGATCAGCACGATGGTTGGGTAGACCCAAAATTGGAGCAAGAAGTAAATCCAACCAATTTGCACACGGTACGATATCTCATCGGAGAATTCACCGGGCGGAACGACATAGGTCACCACTTGCCGGCCACCATCCTCAGAGAGGATGAGGTTGCCTGACGTTGAAGAGACGTCAACGAGTTGGATTCCTCTGGGCAAGGTGATGTGAATCGGACCAGCATACGATAACCCGTTTTCCTCGATAAGGACCGTATCAACCGGCCCAGTGGACACTTGAACACGGTCTTGTTCGGTTGGCGGATAGGTCAAGCCGCTGCCGGAGACATAGGAGGCTTTGAGTCCGTTTGTGAACGCGTCGGCGGCCATTCTCATGGGTTGATGAAACAACGACTCAAGCGAACTGGTGATGACACTCAACTTAATGTCCGAACCATTTGCTTGAGCAGCCTCGACCAACTCAAACCAACCCATGCCCGTTCCGACGGTAAACGTGACCTCGGGGATGGAAACGGTGAGTTTGATCGGTTCATCGTCGCTGACCACACCGTCAGGGGCTTCGATACCCGAGATGGCTGTGCGAATTTCAAAGGCTGACAGATCCATGTCCTGCACACTTCCATCTTCTTCCGCCAACTGTCCAGCTTGGTGAATCAAGTCAGTGATCCCCACGCCGATAAGTTTGGTGAAGTCCTTCATGCCCTGCCTTGTCGCGGTAAGGGCGATGGGTTCCTCACAAATTTTCATGGCGTACTCGTCAGGGTTGCACAGTTCAATGTCGCCAGATGACAGTGGGTCGTCCATACGACTTGACAGGTCGATAACGAGACGTACAAGGTCGGAAGGGATGGCTTCCATGGTGATTTTCGTATCACCGCTCTGGGGAAGGTCGTCAGTAGGAATGCCGATGCGGTACACGCTCAACTCGGCATCAAGAGCGAACGTGAAAGACATGGAGGCGCTCCATTCGTTGAAATTGATGGCCGAGAGGTCAAACGACAAGTCGGTATGAACACACGAACTTTGGTTGGCTAAACACAACACATTTCCGTCGTCGTCCGTGATTTCATGTTCCCAATTGTAAGGGTCATTTCCCGTAAAGGAAATGTCGGTCGCCTGCGTACCCTCTACCGTTTTGCTCAGCACGATCTTGGAGGAGCCGTCCATGGTTGTCACCCATGAAGGCAAGATGATTTCCACCGTCAATTCGGAGGGAGGGAGGTTGGATGGGATGATGGTGTCAAGGTAACTCGCATCCAGCACCGTCTCAAGAGAAATGCCGGCGTTCATCAAGCGCTCCAAATCGGCGGTTTGCACACCGTCAAGGAAATCGTCGAGCATGGCGTTGGTGTTGTAGGCTTTCAGAATGTCAATCAAACTCATCGAGAACGGTTGGCTGGACGTTTGAAGGTAAATCGGATACGATGCCCCCATGGCTTCTGGTCCTTCCAAACAATAATGCAACACCTGTCCAGCACCCACAGGTTCGGTGCAGCCAACACTGTGTGTGTAGTTCAGACCCCCTTCGTCCTCAAAGATCCCTGTTCCATCAGCCACACTCACCCATTGGAGGTTGCTCATGGTGATGTCACCCACGCCTGCGACCGTGTCACCCAAACCGGACACGATGTCTCCAACGGGGAATTGGTCAGTGAACTGCGTGAGGTCAACGATGCCGTTGTGGTAAGCCAACCGAATGCCATCGGAGGTGATGAGCGGAATGGTGGCCATTGAAGAGACCTCAAACATGTTGATGCCCCATTCATTCAGCGTATCTGCATCAAGATAATACAGGCCGGCTGCGAAGTCAACGGTTGCTGCGTATTCATCGCTTAAGTCAAGCACGAGGTTGATGTCAAGGGCTTTGGTACCTTCCTCAATCCATACGGTTGGTGTTTGGGTAGAATTACGATGACCCATACGCATGTCAACCGATTGAATCAAATCGGCATCGGTTTCCAAAGCACTGAGGTGGTCCATGGACCACTCAGCGGCCATAAAACTCGGCGGCCCAACCCTCGCAGCGAGTGTTCCGCTGGAATCGACTGCCAGCACAGTTGAGTATGAGGGAGGATTGATGACGAATTCGGCTTTGTGACCGGGTTGCGTGGTCAAGTCGAAACTCGTGTTGATTTCAGCCCCCATGGTCAACAAACCTCGGTACGTTCGCTCCAAATCCAATTCGCTACTGCCAACGAGGTTGAAATTGCTGGCAAGTAAATCCACGGAAGCGATGGCGGTGAAGCAAATGGGTGGCTCAAACACGTTGTCTTCCAGGGCTCCTTCAGCAAGCGCATCGGTGGCATCGTCGGTTGAACAATCGATGGTTTGCCCTCCGCTTGTGAAACTGTTTGTGTATTGCGTTGTTAGGCTCGTCACCGTGCCAAAGCCGGCTTCAAGTGCGCTCTCGATGGCGTCGTAAACCTCTGTCTGCAACTTCTGTCCAACCGTTGGTGAACCCGGCCCGGCCGTCTCCTGATTGAACGTGTGGCGAATCAAGTCGGCGGGCGCTCCGTCGTTGGCGTCCAAGTTGTCGGTTTGTTCAAGCGCATCACCAAGAAGGGTGCCCGAACCCATGCCGAGCGTGTCTCGCTCAAACTCACGAACAGCCCAGGTCAGTTGAAGGTCAATGCTCGAGGTTGATACCAAATCAAAGACGTAACTGCCCTCAACCCAATCTTGGCGATGAGGTGTCATGTCTTCTGCATGGTCGTATTCATCACAGGTCCCTCCCGTATTACTACAGGATTGCATGCCGGCGGCACTGGCGATGGGTGTGATGAACTGAATCACAAACAGCGAAACAAGCAGCAACGGCAGACTTCGCGAGGTGGTGTTGGCTTTCGGACCGGACGACATCGGTGCTTGCTGGGGTCGGGAACTTGAAAGGAGTTCCCCTTGTGGCCCCACCATGGACAACACCGAACCAACGGCGTTGTTTGTGGTGTTTCATCGCCAAGATGGGGCCATTGTACACGCTCATCTGAAGGCCAACGGTTGGCTTGATGCAACAGTGGAGCCGGTGGAACTTGAGGGCGAGTGTATCGGCTTCCCCATCGGCCTTCAGCATGAGGTGGAGGGCATACTCAGCCAACTGCCTGTGCCCGCTCGCCTCGAGCAACACACTGCTGTGGCCCGTTCGCCTGTTGACCCTCACCGACGCTTGAGCGAGGCTGTAGCGACATGGATGGATCAGTACGAAGTAGACGAGGGGGCTCTCTCCGTCGTGCTTCCCAGCAAATGGGAACGGCTCGGCGAATTGGTGCTGTTGCCGCATGAAGTCCTGTGTAGCGAAGCATGGCAGCTGCTGCGTCAACACGAAGCCGCGGCATCGCTGTGGCAAGGTATGGCGACAGCCCTAAAATGCACATCCCTCGGTGTTCAAGCCCCCATCGCAAGCGATGTCTTTCGTTCCTCTCAAGTTGAGATGTTGCTCGGCACCTCCGAAGTTCATTTCCTTGACCACGGCATCACCTACACCTTTGATGCGGCCAACGTTATGTTCTCATCGGGCAACATCACGGAACGGCGACGCATCGGCTCCATCAACATGGAAGGCGAAACCGTCGTGGACGCGTTCGCTGGCGTGGGCTACTACACCTTTCCAATGCTCATCGGCGGCGGCGCCGCTCACGTTCACGCCTGTGAAATCAATCCTGCCTCCATCCAAGGCTTGCGTGCTGGAGCCAAGGCCAACGGATTGGAAGAACGCCTGACGATTCATCAAGGCGATAACGCCCAAACCTTGCCGCTGCTACGTGGTTTGGCCGACCGCTGCCACATGGGGTTGCTGCCCTCATCGGAATCTGTTTGGGAAGACAGTTTATTGTCGCTCAAACCCAGCGGTGGCACGTTACATGTCCACATGAACGTTGAAGAGGAGCGGTTGATGTCGTGGGTGGAAAACACCCTCAAGCGTTTCCAATCCATCGCTGACCAACATGCGCTCAATGTCAGCGTGGCGGCTGACCATCTTGAGAAAGTGAAGTGGTTTGCGCCGCATGTGCGGCATGTGGTGTTGGATATCAAAGTCACACCGAATCATCCGGCGGACCAACCATCTCCGCTTCCATGACCATTTCCGCCTCCATAACGGGTTCAGGCTCGTTCAACTTGGGCGTGTCCGAATCCCTATCGATTCGGTTGGTGTACACACCGAAGATGATGACCGAACCGATGAGGACGAGCAAGAGGGGGATGCCCACGACCAGAGCGAGGTCCTCGGCCCATGTTGAATCGCTTTGCGTGTTCACCACTGGGTTTCGGATGGTCCCGTCGGGGTCGGCAACGCCGACCATCCGCATCGAGAGAATTTGGGCCTGGTAAACGGGACGGCCTGCAGAAGAGGCCGGGTTTTGGACTTCTTCAAGGCCCGTGAGGTCGTCGCTGGTGGGCGTTACGGCGATGGCGCGAATGTGCTTCATGCCGTCGCGCACCACTCCAAAGGTGGCGTAGCCTTCGTCGTCCCGGTTCTCTGGGTCAAGGCCGTGCGCCTCTGTTTCAGCAATGTACCATTGGGAGTCGGCCGAATCGGGGTCAGCGCTACGAGCCATACCAATGGCACCGTCAACATGAGACAGATTTTCGTTGTGCTCCAGTGGAATCGTTTCACCCGTTCCCCCGCTCCCGCATTGCGGGCTGGTCACTGGATAGGCCCCGATTTCTCTGCATGTCGGGTCTCCAGACTGGGTGACAAAATCGTCGATGACACGGTGGAAGAAAATACCGTCATACAGCCCTGATTCCACATGAGCGATCATGTTGTCCGTGGTGATGGGCGCCCACTGCTCAAACAATTCGATGATGACCGTGCCCTCAACGCGACCCGTGAGGTGGCCTTCTCGATAGGAGACATTCATCTCGATGACGGCGTTGCCGGTGTAGGAGAGCATCATGGGCGAATCTTCGGATTCGGGTCGGTCGGTCCATTCGGCTGGGTCCAGACCAATGCTGCGCCATACGGGCTCTTCCGTTTGAGCGCCCGAAGAGACAGGTACGACCCAAGCAAGGCACAGCAACAAGCCAACCATGCCGAATGCAGCCCGTTGGCCGGCCATGCCTCGCCATGGACTTCACCCCCATGAAACAAGCGGATGGCCGTGTTTCGAACCGCTATTGAGAAAAGGCCGGAGGACCAACGGGTCAACATGGAAACAGAAAGCGCCAACGCCAACTTGCTGAACTACGCCCGATGGATGGTCATCGTTGTGATCGTCCTCACGTTGGGCCAAGCCTCCACGGGACTTTCCCAAGGCTATGGGTTTGACACGGGTCCAAGCCATGCGTGGAGTGCCCAGCTCGGCTTGCTCGCCTGCATCGTTGCGGCGGTGTTGGTCGTCATGTCAAAAACGGAGAGCAGCAAAGTCAAGGGCATGACCTTCGGTCTGCTTGGAGCGTGGGTCATTCAGTACGGACTTGGTGAGATGTTCGCCAGTATGTCGTGGATGGCGCACCTCCACGCTGTTATCGCCATGGGCATCCTCCTCCACGCCATGGCGTTGTTGCGCGCCCTGCCTGCTGGCAGTGAAGCCTGAACCCACGGCAAAGCGTCAGCCTCATGACGGGGTGCGACCTCCACAGGCCATGGCCGAAGACGCTCCTGCTGCTCAAGCGGAAGCCAAGACGGCTGAAACCCGCGCCCAGCGACAACTCAACCTCTCGGCTGGAGCAACCATTGCTGTTTCCATCGTCTTCTTGTTGCTCGCCATGACCATCGGCCAATCAGCCACCAAGGCCGTCGACAACGGTGCTTCGTTCTCCGGCGATTGGTGGGACACGCCGCTGCATCTGCGCCACACCATGGACCTGCCGATGGACACCATGCGAGCCCAACTCCCGGTCAACGGCACCTACGAGGTCCTGCCCTATGAGGAGCACTTTGTCGAGGTGGAGTTGCCTCCCAGCGAGGAGGATGTCGGCTTCCCTGGTCCTGCCTTGATGCACGTTGCGTTGTGGCTTCCCGATGTCCCAGAGGGGACGAAAATTCCGGTCATCATGACCATCCATCCCTACTACGACTTTGGTGGAGAAGGCATCGCTGGAGCCGATTCATCGCCCAACACTGTCCCGGACGGCGGGGTGGGCAAGTGGGTGTACGACACCTTTGTTCCCCACGGTTATGCCTTGGCGCAAGCCTCCACCTTTGGTTCCGGCGAATCAACCCACTGTCAGGACGTCAAAGGCTTGGGCGAACAAATCGGTATTCAAGCCGTGGTCGATTGGCTCGGTGAACAAGACTGGTCCAACGGCAACGTCGGCTTGATGGGCAAGTCTTATGCGGGCACCACGAATTGGGAAGCCGCACAACAACCCTCCCCCTATCTCAAAACCATCGTGCCCATTTCCGGCTCCATTGGTGTGCAAGAAATGTTCTATAGAAACGGTTCCTCCGAAAGCAGAGCGATGGTATACGACGCCCTCTATGAAGGTTCAACCGCCGACCCGGGCACCGATGACATGCGCATGTGCAGCGACGACATCATCGGCCCGCTCAACCCGCTCACGACCTGGGCAGGTGCTGAGGCAGGCGGTGCGGAGTGGAACGATTACTGGGATGAGCGACGTCATTTGCCCGATGTGCTCGCGAATTACAAGGGCAGCGTGTATCTGGTGTGGGGTTTGCAGGACTGGAACGTTGACCCGTACCATGCCTTCCCCACCTACCAACTGATGCGAGATGCAGGCATCAACGCCCGCGCCATTGCAGGGCAATGGGCGCACAACTACCCCGATCAACCCGACCGCCACAGCGAAATGACCAGCGGTTACGGAGCCGAGGCTTACCCCAACATGAGTCGGATGGATTGGGCGGTGGAATTGTATGGTTGGTTCAACTACTACCTCAAGGACATCGGTGAAGAGCCCGAACCGATGGTGCAAATCCAAACGCACAACGGGAAATGGCATGTGGAAGAAACGTGGCCTCCTGAAGACATGTCATGGTGGCCCGTGACCCTCGACACCACCGAAGGTGCGGGTGGGACGGTGAACAACAACAACGAACGTTCGTTCAGGTTGCCTGCGCTCGAAAACGACATCCACATTTCCGGCATGCCCACGCTGCACTTGTCGGTCAACACCCTCGCTTGTCAAGGTGGCCAAATCTTCGCCACCATGTACGCCGATGGGTTGCGCGTTGGTCACGCTACGATGGATGTGCGCTACCGAGACGGTGGCTATGATGCGCAAACGGCCTTCCCCTTCTCGTCGTATCTGATGCTCATGGAATTCAACCCCATGGATGTGGACCTTGACGCCGGCGCCATCATCGAAGTGGTGCTCACCGAATCGGGAGAGGACTACCTTCCAAGCCCCTGCGCCGCCATCGGCCTGAATGTCAATTTGGACGATTCTTCCACGCTGAGCCTTCCACTCATCGACCGACCAGCCAACGACGACCGCTGGTTCCTCGCCCCGCCGTGGTGGGAACAGCAACCCATCCCGTCCTGAGGCGATATGGATGCGCGTGTTGGCCTTTGAGGACCATTATGACATTGAAGCCATGCTCGTGGCTGGTGGCATCGATACCGAGGGGTGGGTCATTGAACAACGCTGGAACTCAACCGATGCGCTTAGCCATATCGAACGCTTTGCTCCGGACGTGTTGTTACTCGACCACTACATGCCGCCGCACACCGGTTACGAGGTGCTCGAGGCGCTGCTTGCCTCGGCTGTACCACGACCATCAACGATTATCGCCATGTCCAGTGACGAACAAAAGAACACGGCCATGATGGCTCTGGGGGCGGATGAAGGTGTGATGAAGTTCAACCTGCATCGGTTGGCGATATGGAACACGATGGACTACTCATCGTAGGGCTGCCACTCGGTTTCTCCTTCTTCTCGGTACCACCAATAGCCGTCCTCATCTTCGAACCACTCCACACCGTTTTCGTCGATGGAATAGTTGCCGTCGTATTCCTCGTCCTCGGGTTCAGGTTCTTCTTGAGCAGCGTTGGGGTCAGCCATGCCGGTCTCTTCTGAAATGCGGCGCTTGGCATCGTCAACGTCGCTCTCGGCTCCGCCAAAGACACGGTTGGTGGTTCGAATTTCGGCTTGGTGGTCCCCTTGGCGAATGGCGTTGTCGGATTCTTGGTAGAATTCCTCGGTCATGCGCTCACGGAATTCGTCAAATTCGTCTCGGCCGAAACTGCCGGTGAACTCGTCCCCTTTGGCTCGCATGAGTTCGTCGAGGTTGACCCGCTTTTCTCGCTTCAATTCGGGCGCATCGGGAATTTCACCAGCGTAGAAGGCATCTTCTTCGCCTCCAAGTTTGCCAAAGACGCGGCCCTCGGGGTGGGCTTCTTCAATGGCTTCGATGACAAGGTCGTGTTCTTCTTCGTCGATGGTTTCTTGTTCGTACGCATCGCCTGTGGCATCAACCAAGGCCTCAAGTTGAGCTGCGAGTTCCTCCTCGTCGTCCTCAAATTGGTCAACCAACTTTTCAACTTGCTTCAGCAAGCGCTCGTATGGCGTACCAGCGATGGCACCCACGAACCGACCAAAGCCGCCCCTCTTCTTCGCCATGAGCCACCGTTAACTCCACTCTTCTTCAAAGATTGTCCTTCGCGGGTCTTTTGAGGTTCGGGCCAATCCAAGCATCATGGTGGAGGCATGGCTGGTCGAGTTAATGACCGCCTACAACCGAGATTCTCACGACCAGAGAAGCGGGTACCTCGCACAACTTCACATGCCCGGTGAAGTGTTTCAGTCATTGGTATGGTGGGCATTGCAATCCCTCCCTGACGAAATCTTGGTTGGGATGGATGTTGACCCTGAACGCCCGCACCGTCCTGACGTTGAAGCCTACTTTGAGGGCGAAGAAGTCCACCGCCAACTGTTCCAAGGACAGGGGCATGTGGTGAAGGAGGCACACATCGTGAATCGGGGTGATTCCTATTCCGTTCATCACTTACCCGAAGATTGGACCGATGACATGTTCTCCGCCAACCGAGGTTCTCGTGCAGGCCGGTTCACCCACTGGCTGCACACGCACCCGAACGCTCCGGCCATTCCCAGCGGGGCCGACGCCGATGCGGCTCAGGAAACGGCGGGCATTGACATGATCCTCGGCCTTCGGTTCTCTCCAGAGGGGCCCCTGCCGTGGTTTGACGATGTGGAGGGGACGCGCCGCTCCTTGAGCAGCCAGCAAGCGCCCAAACCGCGCAAGAAATCCTTCTTCGCCCGTCACGCCTTACCGGTCCTAGGACGTGCACCAACAGGCCATTCCATTCACGACATTCAGCTCATCGGCTTTCACAAATCCGGCGTGGGCGTGAACATCGTCTTCGTCGATGACGAGGGCTATCCCTATGGATGGAACCAGGCGGCGGCTGAACTGAGCCCCTAAGCCGCCATCAACGCAGCACCCTAAGCCGCGATCAACGTAGCATGAAGACTCTCCAAGCGGTCCGGATTGACCCCGATGTCGCTCTTGCCGAGGCGGGAAGATGAATACAATTCAATGGCTGTTTGACCGTCGCCAATCGGCGTGAATCGCACGACGACGTCATCGGGGAATCGCCAAAAGGGCGTGATGGCCACCCGGTGTGAGAAATGTTCCCCTCCTTCTTGCGTCCGGTCGTAGACCTCATCCATACCCTCCTCTTCGGACCACGAGGTCCACGCCGCCCACACCTCACTGACGTTGGCGTCAACGACGGTGGCCAGTCCTGCCTCCATGCGAACGGCCCCTTCCGAAGAGAGCGAGGCGCAATTTTGCGTGCCTTCTGGACAGTCGGGCATCGTCGTGTGTTCGGGGGTCGGAGCACCCACCGCAATCCACCCTTGAACCAACAACCATGGCGAGCACATCAGGGCGACGACGAGCACAACCTTGCGCCAACGAAGGCCTTCCTCGCTCAAGGGTCAGGCCTCCAACGGCAAGCCATCGGGTGTCCAGCCTCGGTGCTGGTAGTAAGCGGCCATGCAGGCCGCTTCGTCCTCATCGTCCACGAACGAGACCATTCCGGATGCCACGCCGCTTGGAATCGGTTCCTTGCGCAACCGCCACGAGAGCAGGTCTTCCGCAGCAGCGGACTTGCCTTGGCGTGCCCAATGCTCCACGTTCCACTGCCGTGCTTGGTCCCACTGTACCCGAGCACGATGCATCAAGTCGTCCCATTTGCAGTCCTCGCCGGTCGTGGCTTTCCACGCCTGAAGCATGACTGAATCGGGTGTAGCACCTTTGGCAAAAGCACACAGAATCATGGAATCACGAATCACGATGCTGTGCTGGCTCTCAATGAGTTCCTCCATCAAATCCACGGCCGACCTGTCGGGCAGTCCGGTGGGTTCCTTGTAGCCTGCACGCATGTGCGACGCCCCCACGTTGGCTGTCATATAGGCCATGGCGTTGCCGCGCTTTCCGCGCGGGTCCCATGCCGGCAAATCAAGTCCTTTGCAATGGGCCGTCAAGCGCGTCGCAGGATGGCCGGTCACCGCTTCGATGTGTTCACTGGCCGCTACCGCACCGGCGGTGAGGGTGCCGAACAACGAGCCGTCTCCGGGCGTGGCGTGGGCGAGCAAATGCAAGGCCAGTGGCGGTAACTCGGGGACGCCAAAGGCCCACGGGACGACGTCGCCCTCGCCATAGGTGCCGAAGGCAAACGGTGCATGGAAGTGGTCGGCCCAGCCCTCTGGAAGCCAGCCGCGTTGGGCCACTTCGCACATCAACGAGAGGGCCGCGCCGCCCGAAATGGTGTCGATGCCAAGGCGATTGCACGCATCGTTGCCGTCCATGACATCCAAACTTGAGCCAATTCCAAGGTTTGAGCCCAACATCGCCAGTGTCTCGTATTCTGGGCGGTCCACCCGATTGATGTGCACCGGTCGGCCACGCATTTT
>JAYPCE010000029.1:19591-24843 GCA_038124565.1 Candidatus Poseidonia sp. | reverse complement strand
AAGCACAACTTGACCGTTTCATGTTCAAGATGTCCGTGGGTTACCCCGACCGTGCCGACGAAGACGAAATCCTCGCCCGCCGTATCAACCGTGGAAAGGACGCTGTTGATGTGGATGTCATCACCGACCCTGCTCGTGTGATCGCCATGCAGCAGGCTTGTGAAGACGTTTACGTTGACCCAGCCATCCGTATGTACATGGTCGAAATCGTGTCCCGCACCCGTGAAGACCCACGTGTTCTCGTTGGCTCTTCTCCCCGTGGTTCCCAAGCACTTCTCAAGACATCGCGTGCTGCAGCCGCCCTACGCGGTCGCGACTTCGTCACCCCTGACGATGTCAAGGCCATCGCTGAACTTGCTATTGCCCACCGTATCATCTTGAAGCCTGAGCACCAGATTAAGGGTCTCGAAGCAGGTGAAGTTATTCAGACCATCTTGCGAGAAGTCCCTGTGCCAACGGTTTGAAGTTGAACCGCTGTCCGAGGTGATTGAAACATGTGGAGTCGTAAGTCAGCCATGCTTGGTAGCCTCGCGGTTGCCATGTATTTGCTCGGCTTGACGCTCCGTAACACCCAACTCGTGACGATCGCTGTGGTCATCTTTGTGTTCCTTACTTGGGCTGCTCTCCTTGGGAACCATGCGGATGTAGCCTCCAGCGGCCGTCGAGCAGATGAGTGGTCTGGTGAAGAGGGGATCGCATTGGGCAACGTTGTTGCTATGCGCAAACTCTCAAGCGCTCGAATGTTTGAGGACGGCGAATTGAACGTGACGTTGAGGATGCAGAACACATCTTC
This sequence comes from Candidatus Poseidonia sp., assembly GCA_038124565.1. Lineage (GTDB taxonomy): Archaea > Thermoplasmatota > Poseidoniia > Poseidoniales > Poseidoniaceae > Poseidonia. The sequence goes on along the minus strand of JAYPCE010000029.1, from coordinate 24,050 downwards.
ACTGCCAAAGATTCTGGAAGTCCGTGACCGAGTTCCCGAAGTCATGCGCATCAAAGAAGGAGCCAACTACATTTTGATGGAACTTGGACCCCGCCGAGAGACCTTCATTGAGTACACCGTTGAGTGTCCGCTCCGAGGTTTTTACAGCCTTGGCCCGGTAACGGTTCGAATCCAAGACGCCTTTGGGTTGTTCCACAAGGAAAAGGAATTACATGTCTACAACGATTTCCTTGTGTTCCCGAAGATGGAAGACTTGAAAGAAACCTTCGTGAAGTCACGCGTTCCAAAAATCTTCACTGGGGCGGTCAACATTCGTCAACCTGGTCCCGGTTCTGAGTTCTACTCACTTCGTGAGTATTTCGAAGGTGATTCGTTCCGTGCAATCAACTGGGCCGCTTACGCACGCTCTGGAAAACTCATGGTGAACGAACGAGAACGAGACGCTGTGTCAGACATCATCATCATCGTGGATTCACGTGCTGTAGCTGAAACAGGCCCCGTCTCTCGTAACGCGCTCGTGTACTCAACCCGGGCCGCAGCCTCATTGGCCAAGTACTTCCTTGGTCGTCGGGACTCTGTTGGCATCATTGTGTACGGCGATGAAGTGGTCAGCGTTGACCGTGATACCGGCAAGAAGCAACTCTATGTTATCCTCACAAAATTGGCTGGTGCTGTTGCTCGCGGCAACATCCCACTGCAGGTCGTTGTCAACCGTATCTTGCCCCACATCAACAAGGGAAGCCCAATCATCTTCTTGTCCAACCTTGAAGACGACCCAACCATCGTGAATGCGCTGCGAGATTTCCGTGCTCGAGACTTTGACGTCACCGTGCTCTCTCCTTCTTCGTTGGAGTTTGAGTTCGATGCAAAGCGCATTGACCGCACTGGCTATGAAGTCATGAAGACCGAACGCGATGTGCTCATCGGTGAGTTGAGAGGTCTTGGCGTCAACATCATGGATTGGGAACCGGACATGCTGCTTTCAACCGCCCTTGCAGGGGCAAGAGGATTCTGAGGTGAGACGATGACGATCAACAAACCGAGCGCCGATACATCTCACCTGTACGACGGCAAAACTGTTCGTTCCTCAGCACCTTCTCGCAAAAAGGCCGCTGGTCAAGTCGGAACCGGCAGCGACATCCCTCAAGACGCCATTCCCACCGTTGAAATTCCATCGTTCATTGAGAGTTTACTCGGCGGACCCTTGGTTCCGAAGATGAAGTTCCTTCCACCAGACAAGATGGTTCAAAATTTGCAAATTGCTGTGTACGGTGTCTTGGTGGCCTTGGCGTTCTTGACCTACATCATCTCGCCACCCCAAGGAACGATGTGGTATATTTTGACGGGTAGCCTTGGCTTTGCAAACATCATGCAATTGCTGGTGATTGCCGCAGCGACGGTGCTCGGTTTCATGGGGACCTTCAAGCGTGATGCCCGAATGTCGCTGGGAAGTAATCTTCTCTTCATCCTCGCTATCCTTCGGTTTGCTTCTTCAAAAACGGCCCTATCGAACGATTTGTTTGGCCTGCAGGACAGCCCAACGATGCTTTCCATCCTTGTTGTGGTTTACTCCGTTTTGCTCATCATGTACTTTGAACTCAGCAATGGCGTCATCCGATACTCCATGCTTGATACCAGTATTCGTACCAACGAAGTCTACGTGATGAACCCAAAGAAAATCGTGTCCAAGTATCACCGCTCTCTGGTCATCAATCCCATCTTGGCTACATTGCTGGCATGGTTTGTCTTGTCTGCAAACACCATCCTGCCTGCCATCGTTGGTATCTTCTCTGGCGATACCGCTCTTCGAATGCGTGAATCTGTTGAGTTGACTTCCGTTTATGGTGTCGCCTTGGGCACCCTGTTTGTGTTCATCACCGTTGGCATCTTGTTTGGCCTGAACCTCCCAACACATCTGCAACGATTCCGAGAGCGACAAGCAGAGTAATCCTCAACATTGGTTGAGTGAAATCTTGGTCATCAATTCATCCAAGAAGCTTGAGATATCCACCCGTTGCGTAAGCAGGTGGGTTGAGGACGAGGTGATGTGAATCGTTCCTTCGATTTGTTCGTTCAACAGTTGATGTAACACCGCAGCGTCTTTGCAACCAATGAATGAGAGCATGGCTGCATAATAGTCGTATGACACGTTCGGAGCGATGTCTCTGATGAGGTCCAGGCTCCTCTTGACTTCGTGTTGTGGGAAGACAAATCGCCAACGGGCCGATGTCGTTTCAAAGGAACAGATACGGATTTCTTCCTCGTTTAATCGTTGAATGAAACGGCTCAAGTCGAGAGCGACATCTTGCGAATATTTGACCTCAACATCAACACAGGCCACTTTTGGAATACAGGCGATTCCTTTGATATTCGAAGGGCCCTCAATATCTGGGCCAATCACGGTTTTCAGGCCGCTGGTACGATGGCTGGTCAAATGGCGAATTTCAATGGGGATGCCCATCTCATACACCGGTTCAACGGTTGCAGGATGCAAAATTGTGGCGTCTGCATTGGCAAATTCAATGGCTTCGCTGTAGCCGAGGTATGCGATTGGGGCCGAGGCAACACCCCACCGAGGATTGATGGGATAGATGCCGAGGACGTCTTTCCACAACACCACCCGCTGGGCATGCAACAACGCCCCGAGGGCCGTAGCCGTGTGGTCACTACCTCCTCGTCCCAGGAGTGCCACATGCCCGTCTTGTCCTTCACCAAACCAACCTGTGACGACAGGGACGCCATGGAAGGCTGAGAAATCCATCTGCTTTGCCGAGCGTTCCATGTCCACAGTACGCGCCGTGTTGGTACCGTTGAGGCACAACCCGATGTCTTCAGCACCTACAGGGTGAGCGTTCAATCCTCGTTGAGCCAAGTCATGAGCGATGACCAGAGCGGAGAGTCGCTCCCCTGCGGCCAGCAAACGGTTGTATGCGATTGTATCATCCCGGTCAGAGGCAAGCGCATCAAGTGAGTCTTCAATGCCTCCGAGCACCCGCTGAAAGGTGTCGTAAAGGGGAGAATCAACGAGCGTTGGCGCGAAACGTAGGTGGTGGCTGGCGAGGTCGTTCACCAATCGGCCTGCATAACGTGGTTCCTGAGCCGCGCGCATCAAGCGGTCTGTCGTTCCCCACAACGCCGAAACCACGAGCACGACGGGGCGATCTGCCTCCAGTACAATCTCGGCGATGTGTTGCAAATCCGAAGCATCACGGAGGCAAGAACCGCCAAACTTGTGAATCTCTGGAGCCTCAAACACGGTCAAATCCCCCCCGTAGAAACAAATCAGCGGTCACCAAAATCGCCATGGCCTCCACGACTGCAACGGCCCGAGGACCCAACACGGGGTCATGTCGCCCCTTGACGAGCAGCGGTTCTTGTTGGTTGGATTTGAGGTTCAGTGTGTGTTGTTCACGAGGGATGCTCGATGGTGGTTTGAACGCTACACGCACTTCGATAGCGGCGCCTGTTGATAACCCAGCCAAGGCTCCATCGGGCCGTTCTCCCTCAAGTGTTGGTTGTTCTGCTGAGCCCCCCCATGGCGAGTTGTGTTCGCTTCCTCGCATGGTTTGAACCGAGAATCCATGGCCAAATTCTACACCCCTTGCTGCGGGTATCGCCATCATAGCGCGTGCCAGTGCCGGTTCGATGCCATCAAACCAAGGCTCACCAACACCCAGTGGTAGCCCCGCTATACGAGCATCAACCCTGGAGCCAATGGAATCACGGTCTTTTCGCGTTGCATCGATGAGGGCAGCCATGCGTTCGGCTGCATCAGGGTCCCGACAACGGAGCGCTTCGCATGTTTGATTGGCCCAACGCGGGGGGCAGGCTTCCATTGGTAAAGCTTGGACTTCGCCGACACTCCCGAGGTGTGCCTCGACGGTGACGCCGAAACCTGCGAGCCAGGGGCGGAGTACGGCCGCTACAGCGACGAGAGGGGCCGTCATGCGAGCGCTTGATGTCCCCCCTCCTCTGAGGTCGGCTTTGCCATCTGTCCGCTTCATCATCACCAAGTCTTGATGCCCGGGGCGTGGATGGTCAGGAAGAAAATTGTAATCCGAAGAGCGCGCATCATCATTGGCGATTTGTACTTTGATCACTTCGCCGGTGGTCGTTCCATTGAGAACACCCGTGCTCCATTCTACAAGGTCGGCTTCTTTGCGCTGACTACTGTACACCCCCCCTGTTTTGCGCAGGGCCATCGCCTTTCCAATCTCGTGTTCATCGATGGTCAAGCCAACGGGCATGCCTTCCACAGTGGCGCCGACAAATGGGCCGTGGCTTGAACCCTCAAGCGTCACCCGCAAAGCCTCGCCAAGACGCATGTGCATGGATAACAACACATGGACCTCATGGCCCTTTTAGAAGGTGTTCACTCCAATTCGTCTTCACCTTCTTCAGACAAAAATCTTGTTTCAAGGATTTCAATGCCCTTGTAACGTGTGGAATACCACGATTT
>JAYPCE010000029.1:0-19491 GCA_038124565.1 Candidatus Poseidonia sp. | reverse complement strand
CACAAAGCACGGATAGCGGCAATACACATGGCAGCTGAGGATTTGAGCCCCTGTTTTTTGGGGATTTTTGAATTGACGCCCCAGTACAAATCCGCCTTCGCCAAACCATCGGGCAATGGATGCTTCATCTCCTCCCAAGCATCCAAGAGATGTTGGAGGACATCGTCATCGTCAACGACTTCGCGTTTGCTCGGGCGGTCCAGAAGCCGCACCGTGACAGGGAGGTCCACTGCGACACAAGCACCGTATCCAAGTGCAGCGGCGTGCAACAAGGAGCAGGCCCCATGGGCTGAACCTTTCCCTAACACCGCCATGCTTTATCGCTCCTCGACCTGACCGCTGATCGGTTTTCCGAGGTGGCGTGCTCCATGTCCCAACCAGCCCAAGATTCTGTCATGTTCCTTCAAGTCGGTGACGGATTGCGCATGGGCAAGTTGGGATACCAACCGAACGGTCTCCGCTTGTTGCATGTACACATGGGATTCATTAGGCTTCCGTTCCGTGTTTTGGTCCGAAATTACTGAAATTTTCAACATTGGACGAGGTTCAATCTTCAGTCGGCCCAACGTGACGCCACGCGTTTCTCCTCGACTTGAAACGGCCAGAAGTCGGTCTCCAGATGTCAAATCAGCCATATATTTCGCAGCACCATCCTCCATCATAACATAGGAATGGGGCGAGCCAGCATTGACGCGAAACGGGCGTGTTGGGACGAAGGTCGTGGGAATGGTTTCACTGTGGACCAGGGCCATGCACGAAGCGCTTGAGCCGATAAGCAACCCCTCTCCAACGTTGAAACAAGAAAGAAAATCAAGGCAATAGCGGTCCCCAACTCCGGCCTCCTCGACCGATACGACCTCGAGTGTGGATATCATAAGACGCTCAAGAACCTCTTGAGGAGAAATGTCGTCGATACCTACGGCCTCCCTTCGCTGGGCTTGAACGCTGAGCGCTGCTTCAATGAACGCAGCGTCGTTCGGTACAACGAGGGCATCAACCCCTTCCTGGAGCGCAAACCCAGCACCTTGTGCTTGAAGTGGCGAAGTGATTACAGCTGCGATTTTCGTGTGACTTCCCGTTCGTGCCGCGATCAAATTTTCCAATGGAATCATTGACCATGTCTCGCATTCAACCACCACCCAGTCAACACTCCCAATCAACGAGGTGCCTTTGGATTGGTCGCTTCCTTGGGTGATGTTGATGTGGGCGGCAACAAACCCATGTTGATTTGATAGCACGCTACCGTTGAGGCGAAGATGGGAAGGGTCCGGCTGGTTGCTCCAATACCTATCTGCTTGGCCATCATCAAGAGGAGTTTCATCCCCGTTGAGTTGAACCCATATCTCCAAGCCCTCACCTACCAGTCAACCGCAGCCATGGCTTCAGTAGCCGTTGCGGATTCATGCACCATCAACACGAGTGCTTCCGCCATCGCCCGAGGGTTTGCGTGTGCGAAGACTTGTCGGCCCATGCAGACCCCGCTCGCGCCAGCCTTCAACGCTTGTTCTACCATAGTGAGCACCGCGCTGGTATCATCGGAGGCCGGGCCTCCAGCAACCAAGACTGGGATGGGGACCGCTGCCGTGACGTTGGCGAACGATTCTGGGTCGCCAGTCCAGGTTGTTTTCGCCGCATCGCATCCCAATTCAAACGCCAATCGAACGGCATGGGCTTGGCCATTCGTTGCATCGCCCTCAACAGGCTGGAGAAACGGTCCTCGAGCGTAGACCATGCCGAATGAAGGTAAATCATGGAGATGTGCTTGCCTATTGAGCTCGCCCATTCGCTCAATCATGGAGGCTTCGTGCTGTGAGCCCATGTTTACTTGGCTTGAAACGCCAATGCCTCCTCTGCTGAGCGTTTCATCCGCCGCTCCCACGAGAACCTTGTTATCGCTGTCCTCTCCTCCATGACGCGTGGACACAGAATAGTGAATCACCATGTTCGTTCTCGTACCGTTGCATAGGTGGGCATAACGGCTGACCACGCCTTTCTGTGCGAGGATGACATCGACCTTTGCTTCAATTAATTGGGTAATGAGTTGTTTCAAGTCCTGAAGGCCAGGGTTGGGAAAATCGGAGGCCCCATGGTCAAGAGGAACCCAAACGCCACGTCCTTTCGGCAGGATGGTGTTCAAACGTTGGGCTTTGTCCATACTCGGGCGAGGTCGCCCCGTTCATCAAAGGTTTGTATTTCCACCAATCAATTCAATCGTTGTGAAATCCATTCCAAGACAACCTGTTCAGCCGAGTTGAGGTGTTCCTGGTAGGTGGAGCGTGCGATGCCCAGCACCTCCGCAAGTCCCTGAATGGTAATGCGTTTAGGTTGTTCGTAAAAGCCGTGTTTGCCTGCGAGTTCAAAGCATTCAAACTGCCGCTGGGTGAGAATTGTGCTCAATTCATCCTTGCTTTCTGAGATGGTTCGAACCCGAACGCTCGCTGGTGGAATGATGGCCTCACTCAACCGGACGAACCCTGCAACGGCTGTTGGCAAGCCACGGACGGTAATGGTGAAGTTTCCGTTTTCATAATCGCACGGCACCAAGATGTGGATATTTTCCGTGTTCGTTGCCAATCGTACCAAAGGATGGGAATTGAACACAACCAAAGCCCCGCTATTGCCTTCGCTCAATTCTTCCTCAACATCGAGAAAGTCAATGTCATTCAGGTCGTTTGGTCCCATTCCTTCACGAAATTCTGGCAACATGATTTGACGAATGCCTTCCTCGTTGATCAGGATGTTGCCCATGATGGTAATGCGTTGTACAATGTTGTCCAATGCTCCCATGCTGGTCGCAGCTAGACTTGCGCGTTCCCATCGCAACGTGACTTCGCGCATGATGGGACGATTTTCTTTTCATTGTTCTATCTATCGCCGTTCAAGACAGTCCCAAAGAGAGCCCCATCGTATGTTTCAAGTGGTAGTTCGTTATGGAACATCCATGCCCTTCGCCGATTATGTCCTCACTGCCGCACTCGGAGGGGCCTTTGCTTTGGGTTTGCTCTTCATCGTCATGCGCCGAGAAGCACAGGTCAACATCCAGAGCGGCATGAACGCAGAAGGCTTGATGCAACAGCATTCGAGTATGGGTTTTGGAAAGGCCAAGAAAAATCTTGACAAAAAACTCGCCGCGGTTCAGGAAATGCTCCGTCAGCAAAATCAGGGTGACCGGGCCCTTGCTGAAGAGCGATTCAATCAGCGCCGAGAAGCACAGGAAGCCGCGGAAGAAGCGGCTCGCCGCCAGCGTGAACTGGAGGCTGAACGCCTCCGAGCCGAACAAGAAGCGGCACTTCTCCAAGAAGAAGAAGAGGCTCAGCGTCGTGTAGCCGAGCGTGAAGAGGAAGAAGCACGCCTCGCTGCTGAACGCGAGGCTGAGCGACAAGCTGCCTTAGCGGAGGCCGAAGCCCAACGTCAGGCAGAAATTGAGGCAGCAAGAGAGCAAGAAATGCTCGAATCGCGGGAAGCCGCCCAACGCGCCATGGCTGAATTGAGGGCTCGCCTTGAGCGAGAAGGCGCTCAATCATCAGATGTTCAAATCTCGTTGATGTGGAACAACTACAACGACCTTGACCTTCATGTCGTCTGTCCTTCAGGCGAACGCATTCACGGCGGCAACAAAAAATCGGCCTGTGGCGGAGAATTGGATGTGGATGCCAACGTTCGTGCCGAGACACGCAAGCCTGTTGAAAATGTGTTCTGGGAAGAAGGCAAGGCACCTGCCGGCAAATACCAGGTGTACATTCACTATTACAAAAAGCACAACAAGCGCAAGAGCAAAGACCCAACCAAGTTCCAAGTCATCGTCAATCAAGGCGGCGACCTGCTCGAGTACAACGGTGAACTGTCCGCAGGCGACCCGATTATGTTGGTTGCTGAATTCGTCCTCCCATCACCCGAAGAGCGGGCTGCCCGCCGACAGGCATTGGAAGCCGAATTGCGGGCATCTGGTGTTGATGTTCCTGAAGCACAGGATACAATGGCTGAATTGGAAGAACAACGCCAAGCAGAAATGGAGGCAGCTGAAGCACAGCGACTTGCAGAAATCGAAGCGGCAAGAGAGCAAGAAATGCTCGAATCACGCCAAGCCGCCCAGCGCGCTATGGCCGAATTGAAGGCTCGCCTTGAGCGAGAAGGGGCTCAATCATCAGATGTTCAAATCTCGTTGATGTGGAACAACTACAATGACCTTGACCTTCACGTCGTTTGTCCTTCTGGTGAACGCATTCACGGCGGGAACAAAACGTCAGCCTGTGGCGGAGAATTGGATGTGGATGCCAACGTTCGTGCCGAGACACGCAAGCCTGTTGAAAATGTGTTCTGGGAAGAAGGCAAGGCACCTGCCGGCAAATACCAGGTGTACATTCACTATTACAAAAAGCACAACAAGCGCAAGAGCAAAGACCCAACCAAGTTCCAAGTCATCGTCAATCAAGGCGGCGACTTGCTGGAGTACAACGGTGAACTCTCGGCTGGCGACCCCATCATGATGGTGGCGGAGTTTGTCTTGCCTTCTCCTGAAGAGCGTGCAGCACGAAAACGTGAGTTGGAAGAGGAACTCGCCCGCGCCGCTTCAGGTCTGGAGCCATCGTCACATAACACTCCAGTGGAAGAAGCAGAGGAAAAGGCAGAGCCAGTTGACGAAGAACTTCTCTCTCATGATGATGAGGACGAACCTTTGGACCTGCCCGAGGCTCCCGACTTGGATTCGCTCATCGGGGAAGATTGAACTTACGAGATAATGTCTTCAAGGCGTCCACTGTCAATCGCATTACGAATAGCACGAGCGATGCGCCGTCCTGTTGACATGAACCGTTCGTTGATGTCCGAATACGGTGAGCCTCCGATGAATGGGTTGGAGCCAGCAACAATTCGAGCGCTGATCTCAAACACTTTGAACTCCAACTGGTCGGTCACAATGGTTTCCAAGCAAAACGGACCTAACATGCCCCGAGACCCTTCTTCAAGGTTGTAGGATGCTGCGACCGTCCCCTCCGCCAACTCGAACGCTCTGGGTAAGAGTGATTCACGGATCACGACAGGTTGGTTTCCAGTCACGACAAACGACGGCTCAAGTGACATTTCGCGAAGGTCTCGCAAGGAGCCCAATTTGTAGAATTCATCAACATTGCTTTCGTCTCTTCGGTCCATGGACAATAATTCAAGACGTCCAAGGTTTTTGCCGGCGTGTTTACCACGTCCCTGCACTTGGAATCCATCATCTGCAGTAGGGTCAAAGAAGAAGTGCAAGTAGTACCTGCATCCCAACACATATTCTTGGATGGTAAATTCTTCTTCAATGTCGACGTTTCGTCTGAAATCACGGTAGTCACGTGCGATGAAATAGCCACGACCACCTTTTGCTCCGGCGTATTTGACAATGACAGGTCCAGCAATGTTGTGTGGGTCTTCAATTACCTTGGGCATGGTGCATCCGCCGTCTTCCAGCCATTGACGTTGGAGTGCACGGCTACTTTCCCAGTGGAGGATGTTTCGATTGCCAAAAGTGGGCACCTCCAGATTTCTGAAATTGTTGGCGCCCAAATACTCCACGAGCGAGCCGTGTGGGACGATGATGACGTTCTTCTCCCGGAACCAATCTGCATAGTCAAGCATTTCTCGGTAGTCCTCAAGCATCAACCATTCATCTGGGTCCGCCCCAGGGAAGGCTTTGTAAAATCGACGACGGTTTTCGCCAACGGCAATACCCAAGGTTCGGAAGCCTTCTTGACGGGCACCGTGAAGGATTTGAAGCGATGAATGGGAAGCCACAACACCGATGGTTATGGCCTCCTTGTCGTACCCTTTGAGCCAGCCTCGGACCGTGGTATAGGGTACGCCCATATGGAGGGGTTTTGTACTCGCTCTATGAGTATTATGTCCATTCTTCATGTAGGCTATGGCTTAGAGGTGCATGGCCTCGAATTCATTTGGCGTTGAATCTCGAAGATTCGTTCCCATTGAGTGAAGGATTGATGTGGCTTCGTTTCCTCGTTTGTCCATGGCAGACGATAACCCGCCTGTTCGCATGACCTACGGTGGCTACCTACGCTTGGATGAACTCTTAGCGTTGCAAAGCGGACCTGAGGGATATGTTCCTGCGCCTTCCAACGATGAACTCCATTTTATCATCGTCCACCAGACGTTTGAATTGTGGTTTAAACTGGTGCTCCGTGAGTTGAAAGAAGCCCGCTCTCTGTTGCTTCAACCCAAGGTGGAGGAATCGACCATCCCCGTCATCGTTCACCATCTTGAGCGGGTCAGTGAGATCTTTCGTTTGCTCGCGGACCAATGGAAGGTGATGGAAACGCTTTCTCCACAAGATTTCCTCGGATTTAGGGACCGATTGGGTACGTCTTCGGGCTTTGAATCCTGGCAGATGAGGGAGCTTGAAGTGTTGCTTGGCCTTGAACAGCAACAACGCGTGGGCGGCATGGACCCTCTTGAGCACATGCGACGGTTGAGCGAAGAAGGCAAGGTTTCCAGCCAAGCGATGCATGATTTCCAAGCAACGTACGACCAACCCTCATTGAACGATGTGCTCTCTGCGTGGTTGGCCCGCACCCCTATCCATGGGTCATCTCCTGAATCACCCGGCGATGATGTTTTGGTCGCACAGTACATTCAGCACCACCTGCAGTCCATGAGAACACATGGGGAGGAGGTCATCCAACACATGGTCTCCATCGGCCACGGTACCGAGGCGAGCATTCGCCCACGTATTCAATCGGGCATTGACGCTGCAGAAGCCTTCCTTATACCCGAGGGCAATCCCCATCGTGGAAGGGCAGGCCTCTTGTTTATAGAATCCTACAGGGACTTGCCCTTGCTCTCTTGGCCAAGGCGGCTCATCGATAGTTTTGTTGAACTGGAGCAAGCGATGCTTTTGTTCAGAACCCATCATGCGCGAATGGTGGAACGAATGATTGGACGCCGCATGGGAACAGGCGGGTCAAGCGGTGTCGATTATCTCGATGCGACCACAAAATACCGTATTTTTGTTGATTTATGGTCCGTCCGAACATTGCTCGTGAAGAGGGATGCGCTCCCCGATGTGATGAATGCCGAGTTCTACGGCTTCACTTCAGACACTCAGTCTTCGTGAGGGTCAATGTCAATGGGAATCAAGTGATTCTCGTACTCGTAGAGTGCAATTTTGAGTGGATCGAGTACGAATCGAATCGAAGCTTCTTCCAACCCGTAGAGCGAAACGAGTTCCTCTTTGAATTGTTCACGGAGCACCTCTTCCGTTGCATAGAGGGGTGCTCCCATGCCAATTTGGAGGGCACGTGCGCCAATAATTCGGGCGCGTTCAAAGCGGGTGTGGAGACGTGCGGGTTTTACCATGAGCCATCACTTGCGAAGCACTCGCAGTTGGCCGACATAGCGACTCTTTTTGAACCTACCTCACTCTTCCTCCATCTTGTTTGCTTGCGCCAACGTGCGTGGAGGTTGCATCAAGGTACGGTGCATGGCGATGGCGGGCAGGAGCATGAGCAACAAGAATGCGGTAACGACCAGCACCAAGTGGTCCGCCCTCAATGTTGGTTCACTCTGTGAACCTGCCTCATCGTTACCCAGGCCGATGTCGATGAGTCCAGTGGGTGCAAGAGATGCAGCGTTCAACGCATGCGTCCCAGCCCGTTCCAACATCACCACGAGAAACATGCCGTCTTCCACACTGAGGTTTGAGAGATTCAACTGGCCGTATGATGCATTGGTGAAAACAGCGGCCCTCGCGAGGTTCGTATGGATGGTATCGGCTTGAGTATGAGGGGTAGGTTGAGCCACCCAAACGCGAAGGTGAGCGTCAGGGTTTGGACTCCATGTGAGTTGGCCTTCGCTGTAGTTCAGCGATTCCAATCCGCTCCATTCAGGGCTGTTGTTCTCCAGCACCGAGGGGAGGTCCAAGGCTTGTCGAGTACCGGTGAGCAATTGGGTTCCGTCAAGCACCAGCGAGGGGATGAAGACCAATCTGAAGGTTTGGTCAAAGCGTAGTTTCGAATCAGAAAGGAAGGTTTCATCCGCCGGTGAAGCGTGATGTTGCAACATCACATGCGAGCCTGATTGATTGGCCAACTGGGAAGAGACTTGCAAGCATGGTTCGCACCAATCTGCACTGAAGTATTCAATCAAATGAGATGGTTGGGTGGGTACACATGATGTGTTTTGCAAGCATTCTGATGAAATGACTCTCACATCCAACAAGGCCCCTGTGTCAGAGGTATCGGCTTCAGTTGTTGCATCTTGGCCAACGACGCCAGCAGGGAACGCCAGCAAGATGCTGAGCATCATCACAGCCCGTACCGCAGCGGAAGCCATGCACAGGGGGTGAGGCATTTGTTCAAAAGGGGTCTGCTCTCACCGTCGCCCATGGAGCCTTCATGGTGGCGTCGGCCCTCCACCCTTCCGCTCCTGCTCGTGGTCATGGCCTTACTCATCGTTGTGGTCGGCGGCTCCATCCGAATCAACGATGCTGGGGAGTCATGTCCTGAATGGCCAACCTGTTTTGGGACCTATCATTTTGATGTTTCAGATGAAGAACAGGCGGCCTACTGGGAAAACAATCCCGACCAAATTGATTCAAGAGGGCCGGACCATCGGTACACGACCTTCCAAATTTTCGTTGAATGGTTTCATCGCTTACTTGTCGGCATCATCGCCCTCCCGATCTTGCTCAACGTCTACACGGCTCGAAAACAAACGGAAACGTACGGCTCAGCCGTTGGAATCGCTTCGATCTTTTCAGCAGCCCTGCTCTTCATTCAAGCCGCTGCAGGTTACGTCACCGTTCGATTTGATAATGCTGATTGGACCGTTGCGCTCCATCTGTCCCTTGCTTGCATCTTCACGGCAGGCTTGATGTGGCAGTACATGTCCATGCGACTGAGCGAAGGTGCTGATTGGGCGTTCATGCAAGCACCTTCAGCGTTTTTGCTCAAAAACCGCTCCCGCATCCATGGTATGACTGCAGCGGTCGGTCTGTTGTTGGTGTTGGGGGCTTGGGTCTCATCTTCTGCGGGTGGCCAGTACAACCAGAGTTGTTCCTTCGGCTTCCCGAACGGGTGGCCGAAGTGCCAGGGCTCATTCTTCCCTTCCTTGGATGGCCCCGGCGTTTTCATTCAGATGATCCACCGATTTGGTGCGCTCGTCGTGGGGTTGATTCTCATTCTTGGTATCAGCAACCTCCGCACGACCACCGAGGGTCATCTTGGAAGTATGGCTTTGCTTCGTTCCGCTGAGGTAACCACAGGATTTTGGATGTTGAACGTTATCGTTGGTGGGTCTTACATCGTGTTCGCCAAGGTTGGAGATTTTCCCGAATGGCTTTCCCTCTTGCATTTGGTCGTAGGTGTGACGGCCTTTTTGTCGGCAGTTCTTGTTGCCTTTTGCACCAATTTTGCCCTGAACTCGACTTCAATCAACCCCCTGAAAGGGGAAGGGCTCGGAAGCCAATCAACCTTAGGTGAGCAGGAATGACCATCGACACCGATGCTTCCACCTCACCCCCAGGCGCCGTGAAGGTGATGGCTCAGTTGATGAAACTCCGGGTCATTGTCTTGTTGCAAATCACCGCTTTATGTGCCATCCTCATCCACGATACCTTGGCTCGCTATGGGGTGTTGGATGTTGAACGGACGTGGGTTGATACCGGCTATGTTGCTTTGGTGACGCTTGTTGGTGGCACCCTTTCAGCGGGCGGTTCAAACGCCATCAACATGTGGTACGATGCCGACATTGACCCACACATGCGGCGCACCATGAACCGCCCGATTCCGCTTGGCCACGCAACGCCAAGATTCGCATTGGTGTTCGGTTCGGTAATCGCCGTCATCGGCTCAGCGCTCTTTTTGTTGGTCAGCGCAAAAGCGGCCTTCTGGTCGGCGTTTTCGGTCATCTTCTACGTGTTTGTTTATTCGATGTGGCTGAAGCGTCGTACACCTCAAAATATCGTCATTGGAGGTATAGCAGGCTCAACGCCACCGCTCATCGGCTGGGCCGCTGCTGCAGGCGATTCCATCGCGGGAGCGAACGTGTTTGATTTGGGCTCACCGATTCCATGGATGCTCTTTTTCTTGATTTTCTTGTGGACGCCCCCCCATTTTTGGGCCCTTGCACTGTACAGGTCAGGAGAATACGGCAAGGTCAACATTCCAATGATGAACGAAGTTTACGGGCCCGAGCACACCCTCAAGCAATCGAAAGTGTACTGCATTCTGTTGTTATTCCTTGGCTCCGTGCCGTGTTTTTGGCCCGATTCTGGTTTGCCTTTGTTGTGGGCCTTCATCTCAGGCGGTCTCACACTTTGGTATGCCTCATCGGTTTGGGCAATAGACCCACAAGAACCGTTTGATGCGAATGGACGGATGCCTAAGGCAGCAAAATCGTTCTTCCGAAGTCTGTTCTATCTTGGCTGGATGTTCCTTTCGCTTGTTGTCATTACCTTCATTCCGTCCTCTTGGTTGGGTTTCTTTGGGCCACTTTAAACAGGCTAGGTGGGCCCCTTCAGACAACTTCCTGAACCGTCATGTTCATTTGAAGACCGTAGGTCGCCCACTTGCGAGCGGCAGTCGCATAGCCTGGCCATTGCGCCGGATTGCTAATCCGGTGGTGTCTCACCTCGGGAGTTCGAATCTCCCCTGCCGCGCCACTCACTCAAAGAAGTCGTCAAAGTCGCTCTCTGCGGCGAATCGATTTCGTGCCCGAGCTTCAAGGACACGCTTCAGCCGCTTGCGTTTCTTCAGCATCAAGGGGAGCAAGATGAAATTGAGCACGATGGTGGCCAACAACGCTACACCTGCGATTTGGAACTCTGGTACGGAGGTGGCGTCGTTCAACTTCTGCAACCATGGGATGCCGAGCGGGGGTTCGGGAGGTTCAGGTTCAGGTGGAATAAGGTGTTGATTGTAGGCCCACCAATCGTTGTCAATTTGAACACGTTCAACGTTGTCTGAGGGATAATTGGCCACCATCAATTCGTTGCCAACGCTGTCAATGGGTGCGAGAATGTAGTAATAGGTGCGATACGGTCGAATGCCGTCGTTTTCCAATCCTGTCTGAAGGAATGTTGCGGGTTCTCCAGGCACGCCGCTCAAGCCCTCAGCAATGGGTTGGATGAATCGGAGATCTGTATCTGATGGAGCAAACTCAACACGGTACAAGTTCCAAGAGATGTTGCCTTGGGCTTCGTGGTTTGGCCAGGTCCACGTGAGGGTGACTTCGTAGCACTGTGACCAATCCTTTCTCAAATCGTAACAGTCTGTGCTGTTGGTGAATTTCCATGAATGGCTGAATTGTTCAATGCTGGTCGTTGGTGGGATGGCATCCCCGCAAAGCAAGGTGGCAATGCCGTTTACTCGGGTGACATTGACCATGTCAAAGTTGGGGTTACCCTCACGGTCGATGGGAGCGACGGCATAGGATGCACAGATGCCCGTTTCAAGATGGTCCGGGTCAATCCATTGCGTACTTTCCGGTGACAGAGTAGCAACATGGGTGTCCATGGTCAACTCATCCCAAATCGCATCATTGACGCCACCTGCGGGGTCGGGGAAAACCGTGGTGCCAGAAATGCCTTGAATTTTATAGAGGTTCCAGCCACCCATGTATGGGTTTGTGATATCACCTTGGGCCGTCCAATCCAATTGAATTTGGCCAGCTTTACGCTGCGTCCATTCAAAGTCAAGGGCTGTAACATTTGTTTCTGGAAGCACACCAATTAACATCAACACCCCGTCTTTGGTCAGCGTCACGGTCATTCGGTCTCCTTCGCCGTTGAATTCATAGCCATCCACGCCCTCAACATAGGTCCAGAATGTGCTGTCAGTGGACGGCAGGTAGCGAACATCAATTGAGGAGAAGTCAATGTTTTCAGGTAGAATCGCACTGAGGTTCAAGTCCACCTCAAGCCCCCGAAGCCCATTCGTGTTGCCATTGACGCCTTCAATCTCAAGCGAGATGAGCATCAAGGGCGACCTTCCTTGGCCGATGTTGTATGAAACGCCAAGATGAGGAAGCAAAATCTCATGGTTAAAATTCACGGGCTGGTCGGTTGTTGCATATCCCGTGAAGTAGGGTTCGACCGTGAGGTTGACAGCGTTCAGCACATCAAATTCAACACTTGCGTATTCCGTGTTACCCCAAGGGTCTCGAACTTGCAAGGAGAGTTCATGATGGCCGAGTCCAAACTCGGCTCCTGTGCGGTTCAAGACTTGACCATAGCCCCACACATAGAATCCTTCCCGCCATGTATAATTGAGCGGTTGTGAAGCCACTTCGTTGAACCGGCCAACCAGTTCAATGTCATCGGTTGTCAAGTAGACATCGGTGTCGGAGTTGGTCTGGACGGTTGGGTTGATGGGGCCGATTTCAACATCGGCCGTCAGTGAATATAGGTTGTCGCCCATGCGAACGTCCTTGCCGATTTGGAAAATGGTTGGAAGTTGTACCCGGAGCAAGCGAGAGGCCCCGGTGGTTGTCAAGTTGAAGGTGCAAAGAACCGTGTCGCCGGGGTGCATGACAGGCAAGTCGCAGCTGTCGGTTACCTCGAGTTCGTACTGTTGGTCGTAGACCTCAAACGACGCGGTGGCGTTGGTGACGGTTCGGTTGCCGGGGTTGCTAATCTCCGCAACAACGCGATCTGTCCCATAGTAAAACACCATGGCCTGTGCGCTGTGGCTCGGGTAAACGTCCAATACCTTGAGGTCAATGCTGTCATTCAGCACGATTTCGAACGAAGCGACGTTGTTGTTTCCATTCAGGTCGCCATAGGGATTTCCACTGCTGTTGAACAGGCCAAACTTCAACAAAAATCTGCCTTCTTGATTGAAGTTGAACACCGGGAGGTTGAGATTGAAAGGGCTGGGCCCTGACCAAGCGGGAAGTGTCGTGACGCTTCGGTAGCGTTCTTTGAGCAACACGACGCCCTCCGTATCCCACAACTGCCACCCGAATTCACCAGAAAAAGAACAAATACTGCAAATTTGGGCTTCACCTTTTGATTTGAACTCATAATCGGTGGCGGTGTTCAGCACCATTTCACCGTCGTAGAGTGCAAGGTTGGGGAGGTGTTCAATGGGGTTGTGTTCTTCGTCCACAACGACATCAACGAAGTTGGTTGTGAGGTTGATGTAAAACAAAAATTGGTCGTTGGATGAATCCGCATCGTTGCTTGAAAACGAATACAGGATGGTATGGATGCCGTTGACGTTACCAGGAATCCATTGGGTTGATGACGTGAATGTATCACTACTGTTGCCGTTGATGTTGGCCATGTTGAAACTGCCCGTTGCCGTGAATTGTGAAAGGCAATCCGATTGCGTAACACTGCCTGTGCACACATACCAAGTCAACGTACGAGCAACGCCAGAGGGTGAGAAGTAAAAGTTGGTCACTTCTGCGGTGAACGTGATGGTGCCGAAGGAATCGTACCATGTGTCGGGATTGGGGGAGATGCTTCCTGTGATGCCCAATTCACCCGAGGCAGCGCTTGCAGTAGGCACCGTTGCGAGTACCCCCAACGAAGACAAAAGGAGAAGGAGAACAAAACCGAGGCTTGTTCGTTGGTGTGTCGTGTTGCGTGGCTCTCGCTCGCTCATCAAAGCCCCCTCGCATCCGTGCTTCAAAGACTCATCGCTTTTTTCCGTCTGTTTGAGATGAATATGTTCGGCTTGCGCCCAAGCGAACATCGTTGAGAAGAGAGCCTCATGTGAAGGCAGGCCGTCAACCTCATGAAGCGAGAAGCCGTGGTCGTTGCATGCGCGCTCACATCGTCCGAGAGGAGCGAGACGAAGGGGCGCTGACCGCGGTGATTGAGTTTTTATCAGCGTTCACGCTTTTTTTGATGATCCTCACCGCCTTCATCTCGCTGGCCCAACTTCAAATGGGCTCAAACGACCCCGATGTGGACCGGTTGGACCGTGCCGCTGCCGTGGGTCTGGACCGCCTTACGGGCGGCGGCGGTTGGTTTGTTCCGTTTGATGATGGACTCGATTACGGCAACGCAACCGAGGCATGGCATCATCAACCTGCAGAAGCGCTTCATGATGGGCGTGTGCAACCCGGCCTGATGGCCGACCAACGCTTGGACATGGACCGCATCACTGCGCTCCACAACGTCACTGAAGAAGGCATGGCCGCAGGTTTGGGACTCGCCGATGACATGACCCTTCACCTCTCCATCACTGTGCTTGAAAGCGACGATGCCGCCCGCGTTGGCGAGGTGTTGTTCAGCGGTGGAACCGCTCGTGGAACGGCACCGTCATCCTCTACTTCATACCGCTCCTTCCAGCAAGGGGGGGAGCGTATCGGTGTGGTCCTGGAAGTTCATGATGGCGGGCGGAAGAACAACATTCTTCAGATTACAGAACTCATGACACGCCCGTCTTCCAACGGCCCTGAATGGATTGAAGTTTACAATCCCAACGACTTTGCCGTCGCCCTCAAAGGTTGGTCATTCAACCACACGTCGGGCTCATCCTCAAGCAACCTTCTGCTTCAAAGCGGGGTCTTGGCGGGCCAATCCTTGTCGGTTTTTACCGGGGACGTGGCAACACAGGTCGCTGGAAACGCCACCCACATCATCGACCTCGGACAGGCAGGCTTCCTCGGTGTAGGGCAACTCAACGGCCTCGCCGACGGACAAGGAGTGCTACGCCTTCGCTACACGCAACTGGACGAAATCACGCCAGGTGATGTTGCTCGGGTGGAATGGGGCGGCAACACGGGTTTGTTCATCTCCGTTGGGCAATCCTTGGTTTGGGATGGAGTTGACCGTTTCTCCAGCGCCTCATGGTCCATTGAGGAGAACCCTACGCCCGGTGACTACGAAACGCCTTGACCCTTGTTCGCCGGTTTCATTGGTGCAAACACTTCATCAACTGGCGGCTTCTCCTCTCGCTTGGTCCCATGCAACCAGGCAGCGTTTACACTCGAGACCGATGCGTGACTGGCATCCATGGTTTGGACGAAATCTTACGCGGCGGAATCCCGTATGGTTCAACGGTTCTTGCCGCAGGAACATGCGGTTCGGGAAAAACAACCCTTGGCATGGAATTCCTTGTTCGAGGGGCACTGGCCGGTGAGGCCTGCGCCCACTTCACGGCCACCGAACCATCGGTGAAATTGTTGGAAAATATCCGCCAATACGCCTTTTTTGACATGAACATGGTCGATTCCGGACTCATCAACGTCTTTGACATGGACGTCCTCTACTCTTGGCTTGGCCTTGAGAAGGCATCGTTTGATTTGGACGATGTCCATGCTTTGATCAAGTCAATTGTTGACATCGTAAACACCATCGGTGTTACACGGCTCGTCATTGATTCCGTAACCACGCTCTGTTACAAAATCAAATCCGAGCAACTCATCCGTGATTTCCTGTTCACGCTCGGAAAGAAACTTGCTACGTTGGGATGCACCACCATTCTCATCTCAGAGATTACTTCTGCAACAGAAAACGCCCACTGGTCTTCGTTTGGTGTTGAAGAAGCCATTGCTGACGGAATTATTGTGATGGGCGATTCAGAACGCATGGGTCACCTGCTTCGCTTCCTGCAAGTCGTGAAGATGCGAGGGACATCACACAGCCGGGCCAAGCACGCCATTGAACTCACGCCGCTGGGCGTGATGCTGATTCCCATGTTGAAGTGGGGCGCTTCGGGTGATAAAACATCCAGATGGGGGCAATGAAGATGTTTGAACTGGACCAACGTATTGCTGAACAATTAACGCAAGTATCGCTCAGTAGCTCCGTCCAAGTTCGAATGAGTGCCGCCAACTCGTTTGCCGTCACGGCCAGCACCATGGTGCCGTTGATGCAGATGTTCGAGATGGGTGGTGTTTACATTTCAGCCAGCCGGGGTGCCGTGGAAATCATACAGGCTTTCGAATCCATTGGCGTTGACGTTTCCAACATTCAATTCCTTGATTTGGTGTCCTCGGGCGTGTTGGGCGGAACCGATGTCCCGTACCCCAACATCTCCTTTGTTGACAGTCCAATCATGCTGGAAAGCATCCTTCTGCGAACCTTGTACACCCTTCGCACGGTGTCAAGTCAACGAAACTTTGTCTTCCTCGATAGCGTGAACGCCTTGGCCATCTACAACGATGACCGAATGCTCGCAGAATACCTTCACACCTTCATCAACACCTTCAGGCAACGGGAGGTGCTTTCGGTGATGCTCAATGTGCCAGACCAAACACCTCCGCTGGTGTTGGCCAATCTGGACACCTACTGCACGGACTTGGTTGATCGCGGACAGGTGGTCCTTCTTTGAGGTGGTGAAGAATGGCGCGTAAGATGAAATTTGACCCCGAGGATGAGGAGTTTTTCGGAAGCGCAGGCTCTTTTGGGGTGCCAAAGTTTGACGATGCCATGAACGGGGGCGTTCCCCGTGGCTTCACCATGATTGCATTCACAGAAACCGGTTCGGGTAGCGAATTGTTTGCAAAGCAATTCACTTCGCCAGCAGAAGAACCTGAAAACACCCTGTACATCGCCACCGATGAAGGACAGCAAGAAATTGGACGAATTTTTCAGAAATACCGATGGCCACTCGACATCAAGGTCCGAACCATCGGCGAGGAATACAACGCTAATGTGCTTGAGCGAGAACTTCTTGCCAGCCGCTACCGCTTGGAAGGGTTCCAACTGGCCGACATTCAACGCCTTGCGCAGACACGTTTCGTTGATGACAATAATCAAGACTACTTGACCGAAGTTACCAATGAAATCATGGGTTTGGGGCCGTATTTCCGTGCTGTGCTTGACAACCTTGACTTTTTCCTTCAGCGTGAAGACCCAGCTCGCGTCGTCTCCATGGTTCGCATGTTGCAGGCCCATGCTCAAATGGTGCGTGGCTTGCTGATGATCTCGGTTTCAACCGATGGATTGGACGCTTCCATCAAACAAGAACTGTCTTCCATCGCGGACATGGTGCTTTCCTTCAAGGTCAGAACCATCGGTACCGATTTTGAAAATTCAATGATTGTCTCGAAGTTCAGAAATGCCCCAGAGAACCTGAAGATTCTCGTCTTCCGTGTCACGCCAGAAGAAGGCATCACGCCTGAAACCGTTGAGCGTATCGCTTGAAGTCGTTCGCTGGACAAAACGACATGTCCAAAACAGACGGGGGCTCGGGCCAACCATGGGGAAGCGTGCAGCGACGGGTGGTTTTGACCCCACGGGCATCGATGCCGAGGCCTGGGAGCACCTTGAAGGGCAACTTGAGGCGACCATCCCCAATTACGACCGCGTGAACACGTGGATGACCTTCGGCCAAGACAAGCGATGGCGACGCAATGTGCGCAATCATGCCTCTCCGGGTATGAAGGTGCTCGAGGTCGGATGTGGGCCAGGTTCCTTTGCCGTGGATTTGATTGGTTTGGAGGTTACGTGTTTGGATCCATCGGCCGAAATGCTCGCTGCTGCTCAACCTCGGGTCGATGCAGCGCGCGCTGCTCGAGGAGAGCAACCGGCGACCTACGTTGAGGCCATCGCCGAAGACATGCCGCTACCTGATGACACCTTTGACATGGTGTTTTGTCTGTTTTCGTTCCGCGACTTCAAGGACAAAGCCCAAGGTTTGAAAGAAATTTTTCGGGTTTTGAAGCCAGGCGGACAACTCGTGATTTGTGATGCGGGCAAGGCCAACAAACTGCATGGCCTCTTTGGTTACCTGTGGATGAACTCGGTGGTCCAGCTCATGGCTCGTCTCATCACCGGCGAAAAGAACCACCCATGGAAGGGGTTGGCGAAGAGTTACACCCATTACGGTACCAACGGTTACTACAGGAAGATGTTGAAGGACGTTGGATTTTCCAACGTTCAAGGCCGACTGTTGTATCCGTTTGGTATGGCGAGCAGATTCCGCGGAACAAAACCCGAACAGGAAGGCCAGCATACGACCCCGTTAGACTGATAAACCCCCTTTCGCTGGGATTTTTAAGAGGTGTTCTTCATGGGTATGTCCGAAGTCCTTCGAAGCATCAAAAGCGCCGAACAAGACGCTGAAAAGCGGTTGAGTGAGGCACAAGAAGAAGCCTCGAAAATTATCTCTGATGCTCGTCGCAAATCATCTGAGATGGTCCAATCTGCTGCCGACGAATCCGTTTCGATGACGCAAAAAATCCTTGATGAAGCCCGTTCGAAAGCACAGGGCGAGGCCGATGGCGTGAAGTCCCAAGGTGCCAAAGAAGTCGCCGGTATTGAATCCAATTCAGCCTCCAACCAGGACAAGGCTGTCCAAATCGTTGTTGATGCCTTGTCAACCGAGTGAGGGGAGACCATGTTTGACACGGTGGCCATGTCCCGACTTACGGTGGCTGCTCCCGTTGACCGCATGGCCGATGTTCTACGAACATGCACCAACCTTGGGTGCATCCACATTGAATCCTACACCAATTTCGAAGACGGTGTTCACGTTGGCCAAGCCATAGGCGGCGAGGAAGCCGACAAGGTCAGTTCGCTGTTGGCCAAGGTGAGGGCTGCCGTTTCTGCGTTCAAGCCGGTGAATACAGATGGTCCGGTACCTGTGTCGCGTGTGCGCGAGTTGCTGGACGGGGCGTTCGCTGATGAATTGCAAAAAGGCTTGACCTTGCTGGACACCCAACGAGACGCAGAAGCCGAATTGGCCACGCTTGACGAACAAATCCACCTCTTGCAACGCCTTCTTCCCCTCAACATGGACCTTGAACTCCTTGCTGGGTCCGGCCGTGTTGAGGTCTATGTTTCCGAGACCAAGAAAGCGAGCAAAGCCTCGAGCGTCTTTGGCTCATTGTTGTCAAAGGTGGAAATGGCTTCTGCCCCGGGCATCGTGGCTGTGGCCTGCCTGCCATCCGAGGGCGCTGAAGTTCAGATGGCCCTCGGCGAACTTGGAGGCAAGCCGGTGCAAATCCCTGACATGACGGGGACGCCTTCAGAGGCACTCAAAGGCCTCATGGCCCAGCGAAAAGAAGTGGAAGGAACCATGTACTCGGCTTCTGAAGATGCTTCCCGATGGGCGCGCAACAACGGTCGCAACATCCTTGCCATTCACGAATATCTCTCAAAGGAAGAAGAAATCAACACGGCGCCAACGCAACTCGCCGTGACCGGCCAAGCCTTTGCACTTGATGCATGGGTGCCGACCTCCAAAGAGAACGATGTTCGGGCAGCGTTGAACGACATGGCCTCCCACATCGAAATCGCCCCCTTCGTTGATGACCATCACCACCACCATGACGACGGTCATGACGACCACCATCATGAACCAACACCTCCAGTGGCTTTGGAAAACAATGTGGTTTCACGACCGTTTGAGCTGATGGTTGGCTTAGTGGGTCGGCCAAGTTACGGAACCTTTGACCCGACCTTTTTCCTCATGATGACGTTCCCCATGATCTATGGATTGATTCTCGGTGATTTTGGGTACGGCTTCATCATTTACTTGCTCGCCCTCTGGCTGGGCACCAAACCATTTGCTGCTGACCCAGTAGCCAAGAATGGCGTTACCA
>JAYPCE010000028.1:0-25312 GCA_038124565.1 Candidatus Poseidonia sp. | reverse complement strand
AACAAGGTATCTGTAGGGGAACCTGCAGATGGATCACCTCCTAAGAAACCCGGAGGCTGGGGCCGCTTGCGGCCCCAGTCTCCAACCTTTTTTTATCAAGCGACAAGTTTACTTTTTACACCACTTGGCGTTTAAAGTCAAATTGGTCTCAATTGCCTCCTGATGAGAGCGGTGCTCAAGTTGCAGGCTGAAGTAGCCTCATTCCTGTTCTTTATTGATGAACCAGTGCTGCTTCTGAGGTGAGAGGGGACGCTTCATCCAAAGAGGACGCCGCTCGCCACGAGGGTGGGTTTCACGTTCTTTGGCCCAACCGTTCCATTTCTTGTAGTACTCGTGGGATTTGTTCGTGTCCACTTCAACATCACCGTATTCCTCGCCTTCACCAGGCAACGAAAGTTTCACTTTCTGAAGCCAGCAATGTGCACCGCTGATCGGGTCGGGCTGAACGGCATGGGTGATGTTTTGATGCACGCCACCATCTCGCCAGAACAATCGGTTGGTGTCCGGGTCTTTTGATTCAAAGGGAACGATTCCCTCGATGGTACGCATTCGCCATTTCCCATCTCCGCGGTCCTCAATGGAGACCGTGTTGGTCATCATGCGATTTCCAGCATCTTGTTTTCGTCGCCATCGGCCAATGTGGTGAGAGCATCCGACAATGCCGGGTTTGATGGCTTCCGTCACCCATACCTTGTCAATAAACCAACCAATTTCGGTTTCAATCTTGATGAGCCCACCTTCGGTGACGCCCAAACGTTTTGCATCGGAGGGGTGAAGCCAAATCGGGTTCCGGTGAGCGATTTCAACCAACCACTTGGCATTGGCTGACCGTGAGTGAATATGCATGGGCAGCCTGAAATTCGGAAGCAGGCAAAAC
The DNA here is from genome assembly GCA_038124565.1 of Candidatus Poseidonia sp. Lineage (GTDB taxonomy): Archaea > Thermoplasmatota > Poseidoniia > Poseidoniales > Poseidoniaceae > Poseidonia. Next base: position 24,435 of record JAYPCE010000028.1, on the reverse strand, counting down.
TCATCTTCGCCTTGGAGTTGTTCGGGATGGACATGTGACTTGATCTTGTAGTGTGGGATAGCGTGCTCTGGATAGCCAAATTCAATCATCGTTGGTGAATAGAACTCTTGCTTTCCGGAAGGGGTCGGCCAACCTTCTTGTTCGTGCTTGTTGTAAGTGCTTTCTTCAATCAAGAATGCGCCATGCCGTCGCATGTACTCAAGCTCACTGACATCCTCATCTTGTGCCTTTTTGGTAAGCCCAGGAACTCGCTCGAAAATGTACTGATAATAATCGTCGAGATTCATCGTATCGCCATCTCGGTAAGGGGACATGAAATACTGCTTGATGCCCATGCTGCCGTCGGGGTCGATACGCAGGCTCAATTCGTTCCAGAATTCATCTTCTTCCCACACTTCACCGGGATTCACTTCGTGGGTAAACTCCACATCGTTGCCTTGTCGTCGCTGGTATTCACGCAACACGGGTTGTCGGAAGGCCACCCATTTGCCCGACGAGGTTGCATAGGAGTTGATGTCATGGCGTTCACTGGCGTGCCCCATCGGAATGACATAATCAGCGAAAAAGGCGGTTTCGTTCCATGTTGGTGTCATGGCAATGTGACAGCCAACGGCTTCTTCGTTTTGCAACATCTCGATCCATGAAAAGCCATCAGGATAGGTCCAAACAGGATTGAAGACGCGTGTGAAGTAAACATCCATCGTGCCTCTTCCTTCTTTGATAAGGTGCGGCAAGATATGGCTCATTTCAAAATGCGAAAGGGTGTATTCGGGTGGGAAATGCAACTCGTTCCAACCATCGGGAGCGGGAGGTTCGTTGGGCAATTCTGGCTTGAATTTTGACCATGTGTTGGGCGCTGTCCCGCCTTTGGTTCCCACCGAGCCGGTTAAGACATTCAAGAAGTGCAAGGAGCGGCTCACCTGCCAGCCTCCAAGGTTCCCAATGGACGCTGCTCTCCAGACATGTGAGGAGAGTTGACTGCCTGCACTTGCGACCACTTTGCCTGTTTCAATGACCTGTTCAACCGGAATTCGGCACTCTTTGGAAGCGAACTCTGGGGTAAATTCAGCATATTCTTCTTTCAAGCGTGCAATGAAGGACTCAAAGGTACGCTCATCATCTGGATGCACGGCTTCAAGGTATTGTTCCCAATTGACTTGGGTTTCCATGAAGGTGCGGTCATATGTTCCCTCGTCAAGAATCATCTTGGCCCATGTGAGGAACAAGGCGGTCTCACTGCCAGGCCACGTTGGAATCCAGTGGTCCGCCATGGAGGCCGTGTTGGAAAGACGCGGGTCAACAACAATGAGTTTGGCCCCGTCCATCATACCCTCCAAGATGCGTTGAGCATGTGGATTGAAGTAGTGACCTGTTTCGAGGTGGGAGGAACAAAGCAAGATGACTTTGGCGTTGCTGTGATCGGGACTTGGTCGGTCATGATGGTGCCACAGCGCATAGCCTGTACGTGCTCCAGCACTGCAGATGTTGGTGTGTGAATTGTGACCGTCAACGCCCCATGCCTTGAGGACGCGATTGGTGTAGCCTTCGTGACCGGGTCGGCCGACATGGTATACCACGCGGTCGCGGGCACCCGTTTCAAGCGAGGCACGGATTTTTGCGGCGATGTCGTCCAAAACTTCGTCCCAGCTGACGCGTTCCCAGCCACCTTCTCCTCGCTTTCCAACTCGCTTCAACGGGTAGAGAATGCGTTCTGTGTCGTTGATTTGGTTGATGGTGGCCGGACCTTTGGCGCAATTTCGTCCGCGACTTCCTGGATGGTTCGGGTTGCCTTCAAACTTTGAGACGGTTCCAGTTTCTTTGTCCACATAGGCAAGCAAACCGCATGCTGATTCACAATTGAAGCAGGTGGTTGGCACCAGCGAGTAGTTTCGTTCAACTCGGTTCGGCCATGCTAATGCGTCCAATTCAGTGTGATGGTCCCAATCCTCAATGGTCGGGTATTTGCGCAGTGGACCTGTTGCTCCGTTGTGAGGGACTTTGTCAAGGTTGGGAATGATTCGGAGTTTTTGTGCGATGGTTTCAATGAATGTTCGAGCCATACAATCACCTCACAACAACGGCTCCAACTGAGGCTTTTCAATCACATGATGACCGTGAATCAAGATGAACACCAAGGCGATGGCACCGGCGATAGCAGGCAACACACCACCGACGATGATAGCCAAGGTGGCTGCACCAATGAGGGCTGTTTCAATCAGGAACTTGAGTGGCAACCAGTTGTCTTTGGACCATGAGCGACCTTTGGCCTGTTGCAACAACCATGCCGTGTAAACACCTGTGAGTGCAGCGATAGGGATGCCCGCATACGCAAGGTAGCGCAAGTAGGTTTCGTCAAGGCCCAAGAGGACCACGGCAAGGGTAAGGGTCAAGATGCCACCGTAGGCGGCCAAGATGTAGGCGCCTTTGACCAGCCAAGAATTCCAATTTGGCCGCAACATCACGTAGAGAAAACGTTCGGGCCGGTCTAGGTCTTTGATGAGCAGCAATCCGGTGATGGCCATGAACCCAAGGCCAACACCGGTCACTGGAATCCATAATTCGTCCATCTCTGGAAGGTAGCCAGTAAGCCACAGTAACATGGCGACCATGTAGGTGCCGGCCGCGATGCCCTTGGTCCAAATATAGGCACTGACTTCCCAGCCCCATAGCACGCCTTTGGAAGGTGCGTCGTAAGCACGCTTGGCGTTGGGTGAAGGGTCGGCCAATTTTTCTGCAACATCCCTGATAATGGCACGGTCTCGGGGGTTGGCTTCTTTGGCTTTCATTTCTAGCGCGAGTTGCACCAACATGGAATGCTCGTCGGCTGCGCCCATTCGGTCTTGTGCGTACTTTGCATAGTGGCCTACACCCGCTGCTTGTTCGTTCCACATGCCCTGTGCATTCTTTTCTGTTGCCAGAGGATTGAGCATGGCGTCCGACGTTTCGAGGTAGAACACATTTGGAATGGTACCTGCCTCGGGCTTCCTGACCTTGGTTTCGTTTTCTGCGATGAGGACGGAGAGTGCTGAATTTTCATCGTCCAAATCACCGCTGACGATGGCCTCAACCGGGCAGACGATGACACAGGCCGGCTCGTATGAATTTTCAAGCCTGTGGGCGCAATAGTTGCATTTGGCCGCCGTCCCCGTGTTTGGGTTGATGTAGAGGGCATCGTAAGGACAGGCCTGCATGCACGACTTGCATCCAATACATCGTTCGTCATCAAAATCAACGATCCCGTCTTTCCGTGTGAACAAGGCCGTTGTGGGGCAGATGGTTGTACAAGGTGCGTCTTCACAATGGTTGCACCGATGAACGCTGAACTCCCGGCTGGAATTTGGATATTCGCCTGTTTCAATGTATTTGACGTGGGTTCGATTTACGCCCACAGGCACATCGTGTTCTGATTTGCATGCAACGGTGCACGCATGGCACCCAATGCACTTTCGGTTGTCGATTGCAAAGCCGTAGTTCACCATGGTTCTCCCTCATTCATGCGATGCTGCACATTGGTTCTTTCCGAGGTCCAATTCCTCGGCTTGAGCGTCATCCACTTCATCAAGAAGAGAATTCACCCGTCGGATGATGTTGTATTCCTCCGGTTGAGGTCGCATGTTGTGCTCAATCCATGTGACAAATTCTTCGGCATTGTCAATGCCATAGATGCTTTCATTGATGGCTTTCACTGAACCAAAATCGTTGATGATTTGGTAGTTTGTGTTGGCTTCGCTTGCCCAGTCGGTGTAATGCCCGGGCAGAACCTGCAGGTCATCGGGCAAAACGCAGATGCGGGTCTTCAGCGTATCATAGAGTTGATTGGCCCATTCAACGACTTTCTTGCCGAGGTCGGGGCGGCCAACTGAGACGATGAAGACGGTATCTCCTGAGACCATGAAGCGGTCATCGATGACATAGGTTGTTGAGCCGGGGGTGTGCCCCGGTGAATGTGTGCACAGCACTGAAGGTCCTCCTTCTGCATTGAACGAAAGCGTAGCTCCATCAACAACGGGCGTGAATGCGACATTTGTCCCAGCAAAGTCGCCTTCGTGCGCATGGTAGGTTGCACCCACCTGTTGAGCGAGGTGCGGCCCCCCTGAAATGTAATCTGCTTGGAGGTGGGTCTCAAACACATGGGTGATGGTCAATCCATGCTGCTTTGCAAAGTCGGTGTAAAAACTGAGTCTTTTGCTTACGTCAAACAGCATCAGTTCATGTTTGTAGGCCAATCCATAGGAGCATGAGGCTTTTCCAGGTCGATTGAACTGCCAGAGTCGGTAGCCCTCAGGGGTGGTGAGTTCTTTCGCGATCATCACATTTCCCCACGCAATGATGCCTTTTTCCAGCCAAGCGACGTCCTCAAAACCGAATTCTTCTAGGAATTCAGCAATAAAAGCGGCCGACCCTTCTTTGGCACAGATGACTTTGATTGACCGCGTGGCATCCAATTTGGCCATCGTTTCCTCGGGCGCTTCGAGGAAATCAAAGTAGGGAAGATTCAGCATCTCAATGTCATGGGGTCCCTCAACACTGAACCGAGCGAAGTCGGTTTCATTGCGCACGTCAAGGTAGAGGTGAGGCTCTTGTTGCTCAATCCATCCATAGAGGTCTTCGGCAGTGAAGCTGGTCGGCATTATCAACCCTCACATGAAGAGTTGAATGTCGGCTTCGGCGGCAAAGTCAAGGAAGGCCGCAGCACCTGCAAAGGTTACGCCCTCAAGGAAGTCACTTTCCTCAAATCCGAACACATCCATCGTCATTTGACAAGCGATGAGTTCCACACCAAGTGCGAGGCACATTTCCCTCAATTCCGTAACCGTAGCGACGCCCTTCTTTTTGAATTGCTTCTTCATCAATGAGGTGGCCATTGAATCAAATCCAGGTACAACCCCGCTCACGGCGTGAGGAATTGGCCAATCAATGGCTTGGAATCCCTTTGGCCCGAATGGCATTTTCATAGGCATGGCTGGGTTTGCGGCTGGCGTTACCTTGGCCTTGATTTTGTGCTTGAGCAGGGGCAGTCCGTAAAACGTGAAGAAAATCTTCACTTCCATGTCCATCGCCGCAGCGGTTGATGCGAGAATAAACGGTGGGTAGGCCCAATCAAGACTTCCTTGGGCAGCGATGATGGCCATTTTTTTACCCATGTCACTCACCTTTCTTGACGAGGAAGTAGTACTTGCCGTTCTCGGCCGATTCCTCGATGAATTCGTGACCGACGCGATTGGCCCATGCAGGGATGTCTTTGCATGAACCGGGGTCGGTCGTGATGATCTTCAGGATTTCACCTGGTTTCATCGTGTCAATCTTCATCTTTGATTTCACAACGGGAAGAGGGCAACTCATCCCGCTGCAGTCAATTTCGTCGTTATGGCTCATTCATTTCCCTCCATCAATGCTTTTTGGGTTGCTTCGAGACAGTGCAAAAGTCGCATCACGATGGGGTTGCCAATGCCGTAAAGCACGTGTTTTCCCTCCCTCCGTGACGTAACAATGCCGAGATGATACATCTGACGAAGGTGTTGGGATGTCGCCGCTTGGGACAACGATAACGCCTCTTGGATGTCTTTCACTCTCATGCCTTCGAATTGGATGAACTCAATGATGCGGAGTCGGTCTGGATGGCCCAGCGTTTTGATAACTGCGGCCACGTCCTCCAAAAATCGTGGGTCGAGGCCACTGACTTCACTGGCCACTTGTTCGCTCATGGTAGCCCGTTGGACCAATCAATACATTAAGTTGTCTGAATATATGCATGTTTGAATATGTCATTGAAACCGGGCGGATAATTTGTCAGCCATGGTGGTGCGGAATGTTAGCAGGGTCAAGACCGGTGCATGAGCGTTCACAGTGATGGTGGCGCCGCGGTTGAAATGAACTTCATCCCACCCATCTGGGACGACATAGCCGCGGTGCATGTCTGAGGTCATGGTGGTTTCAGCATCGGTCCATTCCATCCATGCCCAAGGGTGCTCGTTCCTTTGTTCTGGAGAGAGGTCGCGGGCGAACACAAAATAATGGTCTGAGCTGAAGGCATTGGTCGCCTGTTGACGAAGTGTTTCAAATTCGGTCTCACTCATTGCATTTTGCAACCAAGCACCTTGGCCGAACCAAGTTGAAAACAGCAACCCGCTGCTCTGCTGATGACATTGATGCTGGCCGCGACGGAGATGGTACTTGCTTGGTGCGTATTGATGGGTATTGGCGATCAGCAAATCATTCATGGCTGGGTCGGTGGTGAATCGGTTGCCCGAAGTGGTATCGATGATGGCTTGTAGACGTGGCAGGGAGTTGGTGATGGCCGTCCCCTCAAGGACGCGGGCAAAGTCTTCCTCAAACGTGGAAACACTGGAATCCATGTAAAATCCTAAGCTACCGTCGGGGTCGTCTGTTCTTGGATGGGAATTTACGCCCATCACCGGTGTGGCGGCGTCAATGTTGTGAGAAAGTGAGGTCAACGTACCGTCTCCTCCGAAAACGATGACGAGGTCACGGGCGATGAAATCCGCCCGCCGGACATGCTCTCGGGGCTTGTAATCCACATGGTGTTGGGGACCAACACGGTGGAGCACATCTTTCAGGGAGAGAAGTCCAGCGTCGTGGACCTCTTCGAAGTTTTTCTTGTAGACCACGAGAATGTTCAACTTCGCTCCCCCTTGCCCAAACGAAAGCGTCATGCTTCAAGAACACGACTCTCGCCGAATGTCCGGTAAACAACCATAAGCAAGACGGTGGATGGCCCGACATGACGAATGACTCACCTTGGGGTGATCTGCCCGAAGAACAACCAAAGGCCACCGAAGTTCCATCGCCCGTTTCCATTTCTGATGGATTTTCACCGATGAATTCTGGAATGATGCTAACGGGTACCACGCAAATGCCGACTGGACAACTCATCTATTTGCAACCACCCTCAAGTGCACCGAAAGTCATCGGTATCCTCGTCGTTATTTACGCCGTGTTTGGCCTTGGAGGTAATCTCTTGTCCCTGCTAGGTTCATTGGATATGGGGAATACAACCTTGATGTTGTTCGATGTTGGAAACCTTGCAGCCGGCGTCGCCACCCTCGCCGGTGGCGTGATGTTGTTACAATACAAACGCAAAGGTGTGATGTTACTCCTCATCGCCATTGCTGTCAGTACGGTCATCGGTGTCGGCCAAGTCAGCATGTCTGAGGAAATCTATGACCAGATGCTTGAGGATGGGGACATTACCCAAACGGATTACGATGCCATCATGGCGACCAGCGGTTTAATCGAGGGCATCGGCATGGTGATGGTCGTCTTTTGTGGAGGTATCTGCGGGTTGATTGTGGCCATTCCACTGATGATCTCTAACAACGGTCTCGATGAGAGTAGATTGTTAGGATGACCGCCACACGCTTCTTGGCCGAGTCAAGAGTGATGTTCATACCCCTCGGTGATTTGGCGAGGGCATGAGCGATGATGTGGTGATTGTTGGCGGCGCCAGAACGCCGTTCTGCGAATGGGTTGGCGGAAAGCGAGGCGACGGAAAAGCAGGGGGTGCCCTCAAGACACTCAGCGCCCAAGAGCTCGGTGCTATTGCTATCAAGGGGGCGCTTGAGAAGACGGGGACCTCTCCTTCCGCCGTTGACCATGTCGTGATGGGTTACGCCCTGCAAACCTGTGCACAGTCAATTTACGGAGCACGGCATGCTGGCTTGAACGCTGGTATCCCTCAGGAAGTCCCGATGCTCACCTTGTCTCGTATTTGTGGCTCAGGCATCCAATCCATTGTTTCAGGGGCTCAAATGATCATGCTCGGTGAAGCCAATACGGTGGTTTCAGGTGGCATGGAAAATCTTTCACAAGCCCCTCATATCCTCCGGGGAGGCCGCGACGGCTGGAAACTCGGCAGGGCACCCAAAGTAGAGGACTACATGATGACCAATCTCCAGGACATGACGTGTGGTTTGTTCATGGCGCAGACATCTGACGAGTTGTGCCGCCGAAAAGGCGTCACACGGGAGGAAATTGATGCCTTTGCCGCACTGTCGCATTCGCGAACAACCGCCTCGATTGACAACGGTGTGTTTGAACAAGAAATCGTGCCCGTGACCATCTCGTCTCGTCGAGGCGATGTGGTGCTCACCCACGCCGATGAAGACCATGTGGTTCGTGGAACGACCGAAGCCTCACTCGCAGGCCTGCCCACAGCCTTTGGCCCCGATTCCTTCGTGACGGCCGGAAACGCTTCTGGCGTGGTGGATGGCGCCGCTGCGGTGGTCATCAAATCCGCGACGCAAGCCAATGCAGACGGTGATGTGCCGCTGGCGCGTATCGTTTCTTGGGGGATCGTGGGTCTGGAACCCGCCATCATGGCCTATGGCCCCGTCCCTGCCTCTCAACAAGCGCTCGAGCGTGCAGGTTTATCGGTTGACGATATCGATCGCTGGGAAATCAACGAAGCCTTTGCAGGCCAAGCGGTCGCATGCATCAATGACCTCGGATTGGACCTTGAGAAGGTGAATGTCAACGGTGGAGCCGTTGGACTCGGACATCCACTCGCTGCAACAGGGACACGTTTGGTGCTCACCCTCGCTCACGAATTGCAGCGGTGCGGTGGTCGCTACGGGGTTGCAACAGCGTGCATCGGCGGTGGTCAAGGTATTGCCATGGTCATTGAATCGCTCAAAGCATGACGCTGGCCAAATCCACAAGGTAGCGCACCAGAATAATGGTGAGCAAAACCATGAACACGGTCATGATGTTCTTTGTGCTGATGTATTTGATGCCGAACTTCGCCCCACTGGTGGCTCCTGCATAGGCGAGGACAGGCAAGGCATAGAACCACAACGGCAAGTCACCCAAGGTTCCTACAACGCCCGTGGATGAGGTGGACAACAACGTGAGGATGGCAATCGGGACGACCACCATCATGATGTTCAAACTCGAGCCGATGGAGCGTCGAGGGTCTAGACCTGCACTTTGCTGAAGGACTGGAACATAAATGACACCAGCGCCAACGCCCAAGACCGATGACAAGGCGCCGCCGGCTCCTGCGCCGAGGCGAAGTTGAGCATGATTGATGGTCGCCTCGGTCGCCTCGGGCATATCCGAGGAAGGAAAACCGTTTTTTCGCTTGCGAGCTGTTTTGTTGAGCGCCCAAACAAGCATAACCACAGAAAGGAGTTTGAACACTGCATCCAATGTTTCGCCAAGTGCGTTAACAATGGCCACGCCGAGAAGCGCACCGATGATCGCTCCTGAGAGGGCGGATTTGGTAGCCGCATCGTCGTACATGCCTTCTTTTCGGTGTCGCAAACCGCTTCCAATGCTCACCACCCACGTGAGGATGAGCGACACAGAGAGCAGCGTTTCGTCAATAGGCCATCCCGCAACGTAGTGCAGGAGCGGTGCAAAGAGCATACCGCCTCCCATGCCGACAGGAGCAAAGAGGAAGGCAACGATGAACACGCCAAGCATCATGAGCACAGAGTCAAGCATGTGAAACACCTCAGGCGCCATCGAGGCGCAATCTACCCCAAACGCCTGCCGTTCATGATGTTGCCTCTTTGGCGAAGGGAAGCGACTGAGAAGACTTGATTAGGTGAGGATGCTTCGCAAAGGTCATGGAACCTGCTGAAATCGCAATGATCGCCATACCTGCCGTGCTTCTCTTCATCCTCATCATTTGGTTCTTCTCCGTTTGGAACCGCTTGGTGGGTTTGGAAGAGAACGCAAAGAATGCTTGGAGTAACATCGATGTCTTGCTCAATCAACGTTACGACATGATTCCCAACCTCGTGAACATCGTCAAGGGGTACGCCGAGCACGAAGCAGGCATCTTTGACCAATTCGCTCAGGCTCGTAACACCGCAGCCGGTGCATTGGCTGCCGGCGATGTCAAAGGTGTTGCCGCCGCTGAAGGCATGCTTTCTGGTTTGTTGCCTCGCATCAACATGGTGGCCGAGCAATACCCCGATTTGAAGGCCAACGAAAACTTCCTTGGTCTGCAAAATCAACTTGTGTCAATGGAGAACCAAATCGCCGACCGAAGAGAGTTCTACAACGCGGCCTCGACCAACTTCAACAAGGCCATCAAGATGATTCCTTCCAACATCGTGGCTGGCGTCAAAGGTTGCACTGCTCTTGAGTTGTGGACCGTTGCAGCCCACGTTCGCGAGAACGTTGAGATCACCTTCTGAGCGTTGAAGAGGGCTGGAAGCAGCCATGATGGGGTGTTGATGCGTGAGTGAGGCTCCCATCATTGATGTTCATCCTACCTTGAGATTGCTTGGGACCGCACATATTGCGTCATCCTCCGTTGAAGCAGTTCAGCACCAGATTGAGGCGTATCAACCCGACATTGTGGCCGTTGAATTGTGCCAGAGCCGTTACGACACCTTGGTCAGAGATCGCCGTTTGGATAAAGAGGGCTTGCTTCGGGTCATCAAAGAGGGCAAAGCACCCATGGTGCTCTTGCAGTCCATGCTTTCGGCTGAACAGCGAAAGTTGGGTATTGACGAAGGTCAACAACCGGGTGCTGAATTGTTAGCCGCGGTTCAGGCGGCCAACGAAGCAGGTTGTGAAGTCGTGCTGGTTGACCGCGATATCCAAACCACGCTCCGAAGGGCATGGAAGAACATGAAATTCAGAGAAAAGTGGAAACTTCTCACATCGTTGCTCGATGAGGACGACGAAGAAGAGCTTGACGTGAACGAATTGCTGGCTGATACGGACCTCTTAACGAGCATGATGGAAGAACTGAAGGGGTTCTCGCCGGGCGCGGGTTCTGTTCTCATCGATGAGCGCGATGCCTATATTGCGGCGAAAGTAGCTGCGTTGGATGCTGACAAGCGTGTTCTTGCCGTACTAGGAGCCGGCCATCTCAACGGTGTGGCTCGGCATTTTGAGCAGGGGACAGAATCTATAGAAACGAGTACTCTTGAGGAACTCCCAACAAGTTCATGGTTCAGAAGAACCCTCCCCTGGGCATTCCCTTTGGTCATGATAGGCGTGCTCGCAGCGGTTGTTTCAACGGGAAGTGAGGTTGACTGGTTGACGTTCTTCACCGTTTGGACGGTAGCCAATGCCGCGTTCGCAGCGCTGGCCTGTCTTCTTGCCCGCGGCCACCCACTGGCGATTCTCACCGCCGCCCTCGCCTCCCCCATCACCTCCCTTAATCCAGCTTTGGCCGCCGGGTGGTTTGCTGGCTATGTGCAATTGAAAATGTCGGAGCCAACGGCTGAAGAGTTGCAGCAATTTCTGAAACTCGATGAATTCTCTTCGTTTTGGTCCAATCCAGCTGGGAAAGTGTTGCTGGTGACCGCTTTGACAAATCTCGGCTCCATGCTTGGTGCGTGGGCAACACCTTTCATTCTCTTGGGTGGATTTGGATTCAGTTGAAACGGTTGAGTGCATTGAACAGGTCCACATGCGCCTGAACGTCGTGCACACGTAAGATGTCAATGCCCATTCGTTGAGCAATCACTGCCAACCCGAGTGTTCCAGCAAGTCGTTCTGTGGGGTCGGCGTGGCCGGTAATGTGGCCCACGACGCTCTTTCTTGAAACGCCCCAGAGCAACGGCGTATCTCCTGAAGGTGCGAGTTTTCTGCCTTCCTGAAGCAACTCAATGTTGTGGTCTTGTGTTTTTCCGAAGCCGATGCCTGGGTCAATCACGATAAGTTCAGGGGGATGGCCCCGCTCGATGAGACGCTGTCGTATTGCGGCGAGGTGGTCTCGAACTTCAGCAGCACAATCATCGTAGGTTGGTTGATGTTGCATGGTCCCTGGCTCGCCCTGCATATGCATGATGCAGACCGCACAACCGCTCTCGAGCACAATATCCATCATGGCGGGGTCACGCAACCCAGACACATCATTTACCATGTCCGCTCCTGCCCTCAAGGCTTCACGGGCGACAATGGCATGGCGAGTGTCCACAGAGATCAATCCATCCGGTCGCATGGCTCTGAGCGCAGCGATGACCGGCAGTACCCGCTTGAGTTCGTCCTCAACGCTGATGGCATCTGCACCCGGGCGAGTGGATTCTCCGCCAATGTCCACCCATATGGCCCCAGCGTCCCACATCTCAATGCCCCGTTGTACGGCATCATGCTCGCTGGCTCTGCTGGCAGCGAAAAAAGAATCGTTGGTGACGTTGATGATGCCCATAAGATGAGGGGTGGAGTTGGCTTTCAAGGCCTTCAGCATGTGTGCTCGGCGTAGGTCGGCTGCTCGCAAGTCCGACCCCATGGGGTCGGCCAGTTCGGCAGGTTTCATAAGATGTTACGGGGAAGGAGGGCACATGTCCGAGTCCGAGGCCTTGCTTGAGGGTGACGGCATCCACATGCTTGACATAACCGAACAAGGCGAAGAATTGCCTCGTGATTGGGAATTCGCAGAACGCATCATCCGTCGTTTGAATCCACGAAACCAACAGCATGTGTACGATATGGCCGCCCACCAATCCAAACAAGGCGGCATGCTCATCACGCTGATGGTCGTTATTTGGTGGTTATTTATCGGTATGAAGCAAGACGATTTGGCAGCGGCTACATCGGTGTTCTTTGGATTAAATTTTGAGCATGCAGCGCTCGCTGTCATGGCCCTTTCGTTGTTTTCCGCTATTTTGACAGAGTTTAGCAAGGACATGGGCAAGATTTTGCCCTCGATTGTCGCGGGAGGCATGCTTATTTTGGCTGGGCTTTATGTCGCAGAACCGTTGATTTCAGCGATGTTCTTGAGCAATTTCGACCTCACCGTCCAAGAAGGCCTGTGGAGGACTGTTCGTCTTGGTGCCCTTTGGGGAGGGATGACCTACGGTTCCAACCTCATCGTCAATGCCATGCTGCTCAACTGGTTGATTCGGTTCTGCAACACCAACGATTACGACTTTTCTGGACGTGGCGAAGGCAGTCAAGAGATGGGTATGCGCTTGAACCCTGTTCAAGAGTAGTCGTTATGCTCATGAGGGCATGACCGCTGGATGGCCCATGGCCCCGCCTCATTTTCAGGTTCTTCGGCTGGGGTATAGGAAGGGGAGAGACCCCCGAATTACCACACATCTTGCGCTCGTTTCCCGTGCCTTGGGTGCTACACGGTTTCTTTTGGCCGGTGATGAGGATGAGGATTTGTTTGCTAACGTTGCTTCTGTAAACGAACGGTTTGGTGGAGAAATGCAATGCGAACATGTAGGGGGTGGCCTGGGCTGGCTCAAGCGCTTCTCTCAGGTGGATGCCGGAGATGGCCTACCCGGCGTCGTGGTGCACCTGACCATGTATGGTGAGCCATACCGGCAAGTCATTCCTCAAATTCGCCGAGACCGCCCAGTGACCGTTGTGGTGGGTGGGGCCAAGGTGCCGGGGGATGTCTTTGAGCATGCGCATTACAACGTTGCTGTGGGTAACCAACCACACTCTGAAGTGGCGGCTCTTGCCTTGTTCATGGAGGCTTGGTACGGCGAGGGTGGAACCGAGCGTCATTTCCCCAATGCACGGCTGGTCATCGAGCCTTCCGCACGTGGGAAGTCGGTCCATGATTTGGAGCGATTAAATGAAAGTGAAGACAAACTTACTTGATAGATGCAACCTCATTTTTTGGACATCTCGAAAAGGCATCCTCCTTGAATTCCCAATCGTTGGCGCACCGAATCATTATGTGCGGCCGATTATGACCAAACTCAATGTTAGGTGGCGGCATCGGGAACACGCGTTCTCTTCCCGCTACTCATCGACTTTACAATCCCTCTCAATTGGCTATTCCAGACGCTGCAGAAGGCCTTGCAAATGGAAGCGAATTGCCCAAGGGAGCGACGGGCCCAGGTGTCTTGTTAACGGCTGATGGTGGTCGATACCCCGGTGTCCTGTTTGGTGCACAAACCATCGGTTCAGGTGAATTGGTCTTCACCACGGGCATGATGGGCTACCAAGAATCGCTGACAGACCCGTCGTTTGCAGGACAAGTGCTCACCTTCACCTACCCGCTCATCGGCAATTACGGCATTCATGTTGGCGCCTCCGAGTCGGCCAAAGTTTGGCCTCGTGGCGTCGTGGTTCGTCACGCCATGCATCAACCGGACCATCGGCACGCTGCGGGTACGGTTGACGAATTCCTGCGATTGCATGGCGTCCCAGGGATTCATGAGATCGATACTCGCGCCATCACTCGGCGCGTCCGAGAACTTGGAACGGTCCTCTGTGTCTTTGGACCGGTTGACCAAGAAGCCACGATGAAAGCCCAATTGGAACGTATGACGTCTCCAGATTTGGAGGATTTGGTGGATGAAGTTTCCATCGACGAGCCGATAGAACTCAATCCGGGTTCAACCGACGAGTTGGGGGCGCGAAAACCTCGGTTGGGCGTGCTTGATTGTGGCGTGAAGCACAACATTCTGCGTCACCTCTGCATGTTGTTTGATGTTGTTTGGTGTCCTCCAGACATGCCTTACGACCGTTTGCGCAACGAATACGGCATCGATGCCTTGTTTTGCAGCAACGGTCCGGGAGACCCTGCTCATCCTGGCAAAGCAACGGATGCTCGAAACACCTTGGCCCGTGCCGTGGCCGATGGGTTGCCGGTGATGGGCATTTGTTTGGGTCACCAATTGATGGGGCTCGCCTCTGGATTGCAGACCTACAAAATGCGCTATGGCCACCGAGGGGCAAACCAACCGGTCGTTGACTTGCAGGACCGAACCGTCTCCATCACCAGTCAAAACCACGGGTTTGCGGTTGCGCATCCGCACGATGGTATGCTGGCTGCCCATCCAACCGGCGCGACCTCACCACCCGTGATCAACCAGCACGGGGCCGACGTGGAAGTTCGCTACATTAACGCCAACGACGGCACGGTGGAAGGATTGGATGTGGTTGGAAAACCATGCTTCACGGTGCAGTTCCACCCTGAAGCCTGCCCTGGGCCTCACGATGCTGCACCGTTGTTCCTGCGATTCAGGGCTGTGGTTGACGCCCATCTTGGGGGTGATGCTTGATGCCACGGCGAGACGATCTTGAGACCATTATGGTGCTCGGCAGTGGCCCCATCAAAATCGGTCAAGCCGCTGAATTTGATTTCTCAGGCTCGCAAGCTGTGCGTGCGTTGCGCGAAGATGGCTACAAGGTCATTCTCGTGAATTCGAACCCAGCCACCATCCAAAACGACCCCGAAATGGCGGATATCGTTTACATCGAGCCCTTACTGCCAGCCACGATCGCTCGTATTTTGGAAAAAGAGCGACCCTGTGCACTGCTTGCGGGCATGGGCGGGCAAACCGCGCTCAACATCGCCAGCGAATTGTCACACAATGGAACATTGGAGCGTTTGGGTGTGGAACTCATCGGCTCTGACCTTGACGCCATTGACAAGGCTGAAGACCGTGAGTTGTTCAATCAAGTCTGCGAATCGATCAACCTCCCTATCAGCAAGGCCGTGGCCTGCAATTCCATCGATGAAGTCATTGCAGCCGCAAAATCCATCGGCAGTTGGCCCATTTTGATTCGTCCAGCCTTTACACTGGGCGGTTTGGGTGGAGGGACGGCACGTGACATGGGCGAGTTGGTTGAAATTTCCCAACTTGGTTTACGCAACTCGAGAATTTCTCAGGTATTGATTGAGGAATCCATCCTTGGTTGGCAGGAGTTGGAGTACGAGGTGATGCGAGATGAAGCCGATAACGCCACCATTGTTTGTACCATGGAGAACATTGACCCGATGGGTGTCCATACTGGGGAATCCACCGTGGTGGCGCCGCTCCAATCGTTCAGCGATGCTGACCATCAGCGATTGAGAAATCAAGCGCTTGCTTTGATACGGGCGCTGAATATCAAGGGGGGTTGCAATGTTCAATTCGCCTTCAATCAATTCACGGGGGAAATCCGGGTGATTGAAGTCAACCCTCGTGTCTCGCGGTCCTCAGCGTTGGCCTCGAAAGCCACAGGCTATCCGATCGCTCGTATGGCGGCTAAAATTGCCGTTGGCTACACCCTGGATGAATTGCCCAACCCTATCACCGGTGAAGGCACCACAGCAGCCTTTGAACCGACCTTGGATTATTGCGTGGTGAAAATTCCTCGTTGGCCCTTTGACAAATTCCGAACGGCTGACAGGACGTTGGGAACATCGATGAAGTCCACCGGTGAAGTAATGGCCATTGGTCGCAATTTTGAGGAAGCCTTCCTCAAGGCATGGGCTTCCCTTGAGCAAGGTTGCGCCCATCCTCGGCCATTGACCAGAGCCGACGAATCCGAAGGTGAAGGCATGTCAGAGCGAGCGCATGAAGCGTTGCCTGACGCCACGTTGGTGAACTGGCTTTCCGTTGCGACAGACCGACGCATGGGGGCATTGCTTGAGGCCTTCCGCCGTGAATGGACGGTGGACCACGTTCACGAAATCACCCGAATCACACGTTGGTTCCTGTACGGATTTGAGCGCTTGGCGAAGATGGAACGTGAAATCGTCAACCGCGGTGTATCGCCTGCTGAATTGACCGAGGAGGAATTGCGTCGCTGGAAGAGTTACGGGTTCAGCGATGCACACATTGCAGATGCCTTAGCCGGCTTCCCACCAGAGGGCTTGAAATCCCTTGCAGCGGGGCAGGGTGAGCGAGCGGTAATGCGGCGCCGTCACGAGTTGGACCTGCATCCCGTGTACCGCATGGTGGATTCGTGTGCTGCTGAATTTGCCGCTAAAACGCCGTATTACTATTCAACTTACGAACCGCATGGTCTGGCCGGCATTGACCTCTTACCGGACCTAGAATCGCGGACCAAGGAACGCCTTGTGGCGATTGGAAGCGGCCCCATTCGTATCGGTCAAGGCATTGAGTTCGATTATGGCTGTGTCCATGCAGTCAAGGCGATTCGAGAAGCCGGCAAGGACGCCATCCTCATCAACAACAACCCCGAAACGGTGTCCACCGACTTTGATACCTCCGACCGCCTCTATTTTGACCCCCTCACTCTGGAATATGTGAGTGAAATCTTACTCAGGGAGCAGGCCCACGGAATCCTCCTCCAATTCGGGGGCCAGACCGCCATCAATCTGGCCCTGCCACTCGAGGCTCGCCTCCCCGACTTGAGCGTGAAAGGACTCAATCTCGCCATCATGGGAACCTCGTGTGACGCCATCGATGAGGCCAGTGACAGAGAGCGCTTCGAGGCGTTTGCGACGCGTCACGGCTTGCGTATGCCCAGAGGTGCAACGGGAACCACGGCAGACGATCTGCGAACTGCTGTGGAGGAGATTGGCTTCCCGGTGTTGATTCGGCCTTCCTATGTGCTGGGTGGTCGCGGCATGGAAATCCTTGCAAATCAGCAACAACTTGACGGGTACTTGCGGGAAGCCTACCTTGCCCCAGACAAACCGCTGTTGGTGGACGAATACTTGGGTCACGCCACGGAATTGGACGTGGATGCTGCTGCAGACGGCGAAGAGGTGCTCGTCGGCGCCATCATGGAACACCTTGAGGAAGCGGGCATTCATTCGGGTGATTCCACGTGCTTCATCCCTGCCCAGAACATCTCCGAAGAGATGCTTGCCCTCGTTGCACAGCAAACCCGAACCATCGGCTTGGGACTGAACATCAAAGGATGCTTCAACATTCAATTCGCCATTCAAGGAGAGGACCTCTATGTGTTGGAAGTCAACCCACGCTCATCCCGCACCGTTCCCTTTGTCGCCAAAGCCTCCGGTCTTCCGTTGGCTCGGATTGCGGCGAGGGTCACCATCGGTCAGCCTTTGAAGGAACAGAGCATTCCACGGAGGACTTCAGGACAGGTGTGTGTCAAAGCCCCTGTGTTCCCGTTCATCAAATTGCGAGGTTTGGACCCTGCGCCTGGGCCCGAGATGAAATCCACAGGAGAAGTCTACGGTTCAGATGAACGCGCCGACCTTGCTTACCTGAAGGCTCGCCTCGCCACCGAAGTGCCTGTGGCCACCGAGGGAGGTGCGTACCTAACCGTGCGTGATGAGGACAAGGACAACCTCGTGCCGGTCGCACAGGAACTTGCAGCGTTGGGCTTCACACTTTACGCTACGGGCGGAACGGCGGATGCCTTGCGACGTCACGAGGTCCCGGTCACCACAGTCTATAGAATTGCAGAAGGCAAACACCCCGATGCCCTTGACCTGATGCGGCAAGGTAAGGTTTCCTTCATCGTGAACGTCCCAACCATCTCGGGAGGGGCTGTACGAGATGGGAACATGATGCGGCGGTTGGCTGTTGAGCTCAACATCCCCTTTGTCACCACTATGCGAGGCGCCGTGATGGAAGCTGCAGCCATGCGAGCCCGCATTGAAGAGCGGCTTGAGCCCCGTAAATTGACCGTTCATTACTGAGCGGGTAAAAGCATCACTTTATCCATTGTGAGGCCAAGTTGAACTCATGGCCAACAGGTTCTGGAAGTTTGAGGCAGGAACGGTCTTGGCCTCGGAAGGACAAGGAGCGTTTGCTGAAGCCTTGTCAACACCCAAGCCCGATGCAGCTGATGCTTGGGTATGGTTGGCCTACGACCAACTCAACGTGGCCTTTCTCGAGGCGATGGATGGCCCGCCGAAGATGGGCGTGGTGCTTATTGAATCAGCCAAGAAGGCCCAGCAACGACCCTATCACCAACAAAAATTGGGCGTGCTGCTCTCAAATCAACGCCATTTCGCCCTTGAACTGCAGGCGCTGGGGTATCCCGTGGCTTATGTTCTGAGTCGGGCATCGTACAGCGAGGTGATTGTTCAACTCCACGAATCACTGGGCGAACTTCATGCCTTCCGCCATGCGGAACGAACGTTGCGCCTTGAGGTTGAACCTCTGGAACAACTCGGCATGGTGCACATTCACGAGCATCCTGGTTGGATGACGCCTCGTGAATGGTTCTTGCAAAGCGTGGGCGAAACGCCACCTTTCCGAATGGACGCCTTTTACCGAACTGTTCGTCAAGAGACGGGGTGGTTGATGGAGAATGGAAAGCCAGTTGGAGGAAAGTACAGTTTCGATGCGGAGAACCGGCAACCTTGGAAAGGTGAGCCGCCGGCGCCTGAACCTCCGATGTTCACCTACGATGCCATTGACCGAGAAGTTGAGGCCTTGGTTCGCTCTACGTTTCACCATCATCCCGGAACGGTGAACTTGCAAACCCTGCCGACCAGCCGCTCTGATGTGGAAGGGGCGCTTGCTTTCGCAGGCCAAGTCCTCCATCACTTCGGTCCGTTTGAGGATGCCATGAGCGAGCATTCCCGTGGCTTGTTCCATTCGCGATTAGCCACGCTCGTCAATCTTCATCGCCTCATGCCGCAGGAGGTGGTCGCCATGGCGCTGGCAAGTGATGCACCGCTGAATTGCGTCGAGGGGTTCGTGCGTCAGTTGATGTGGCGAGAGTATGTTCGTCATGTCCATGAGGTCACGGATGGCTTCCACTCGCTCAACCTCCACCGAGAACATGCGGTTCGTGAAGGTGTTTGGGCCACACCAAACGACGAAGAGTTGCACCCGAATCATTTGCGTCAACGGCATGCCTTGCCTCCGGCCTATTGGGGGACGGCCTGTGGCTTACGGTGTCTGGACGCTTCTGTGACCTCTGTCATGGAAGATGGCTGGACGCATCATATTCCACGATTGATGGTCTTGAGCAACATCGCCAACCTCTTGGATGTTGACCCGAGAGCCTTGACGGACTGGTTTCACGCAGCATTTGTTGATGCTTACGATTGGGTTGTTGAACCCAATGTCTTGGGCATGGGCACCTTTGCATTGGGCAACGCCATGATGACCAAACCCTACGTCGCTGGGGCGGCTTACATCAACAAAATGAGTGACCATTGCAAATCGTGTCGCTTTGACCCGAAGAAAAACTGCCCGATCACTCGCCTGTATTGGGCCTATCTCGAGCGCCATGCACCTTCCTTTGCAGGCAACCACCGCATGGCTATCGCGATGAAGAACGTGAGTCGACGGGCGGAACAAGAAAAGGAAGTCGACCTTCATACCTACCAACGTGTCCTCAAGGCCTTGCTTGCCGGAGAAGAGGTGCGTCTTGATGGCGAGGGTGACTTGCGCTCATGGTCATGAAGGGCGGCGGTGACTTGGTTGACAGGTCGGGCAGAAATCAAGACGCCGTCCCGCATAACGGGTCCTGACCACCAAATCAGCACATGTGAGGCAAGGACGGTCGTTGCGACAAAACACGGCATGGCGCCACATTCGGCGCGGCTCCCCTCGGGCTTTGCTGGCTTCGGCCACGGGAAGAGGTACAGTGACGCCTCCGTGCAAATAGGCCTGAACGGTGACTGATTTGATGCAGTTCGCCCAACGCCTGAGCGTGGCCTCATCAAGGTCGCAGGGGCGGTCATCGGGATGAACGCCAGCGGCGTGCAAGATTTCGGAACGCAGGTAATTTCCAAGCCCTGCAAAACTTCGTTGGTCCAGCATGAGCGTTGCACCTTTCTTTCTATAGATTTTATCAGAACGTAGGTGTTCATACAGCACATCGGTTGTTACCGCCTCGTCGAGGACATCGGGGCCAAGTCGAGCAAGGAATGGATGACCGTTTTCTTCGGGTGTGGGTACCATGACGATGTCGGTGGCTGACCAGAGTCGGACAGCGTGTTTGCCGGTGATGAATTCAGCACGTAACGACCGGTTGGAACGTGGGTCCGTGGTGGTTCGGTGCACCGTCCATCGGCCGTACAACTGGTTGTGACTGTACATGGTCCAACCGCTGCTAAACCGGATGAGCATGGCCTTGGCTCGGCTCGTTACGCTCAAGACCTCGTGACCCAGAATGAGGTCTTCTGCTTGATGAAGCGTGTGAAACGGCCAATCACCATCTTCGATGATGTGACCGACGAGGGCCTTCTCAATTCGGTCGGCTGCCCGACGAATTTCTGGGCCTTCGGGCATGGTAGCATGTACTTTCCCTAGGTTATCAATTCGTGTTCACTCTTCAATTATTTTCTCTATCGTGAAACTTTTGCCGTCATGGCCCCACTTGACGACACCAGGCGTATCGATCATGAAGTATTTCGTTGCAAACTCCTTGCCGAGGTCGGGATGTTCCTCCTCAAGCAGGATGACAATGCGTGTGCTGTAGCCGCCATGCGAGCCCACGGAAGCCACACCGCGAATTCCGTCAACGAGGACAGGGTACGGTTCTGATGTCGGTTGTCGGACTTCATCAAAGGGATGAGCATCGACTTCAAGTTGGAGGTTTTTTTCTGTGCCTGGGATGGTTTTCAGGTTGGTGGTCATGATGGTTCAAGTGATTGAGCCCATATAAAGCATCAAAACGAATCCATGGAGAATCGTTCATCTGTTGCGGACAAACCTGCGGCTTCAGCTCTCGCTGCAATTCGTCGCAAGGAACGCATGGCATCGTCAATGCTCTCCACTTGTTCCGCAAACTGAGTGGGCGGCCAACCGCAGTCAATGACGTTCGGTTCAATCGCACTTTCCTCAATCCACGCACCGCATGCACTGCCGTAGCACTTGGCTTTGAAGCGTTCAATGTCGAGCCAGAACGTGGTTCGGTGGCACACGGGACAGGTTCTGCATTCGTATTCCGAAAGCACCGTCACCGCGTCATCGCCAACCACATCGATGTCCCAAGCCGCCACGCTGGCCCGCTCAAGTGGTACTTGGTGTGATTTTTTCAAAAATGAACGTAAGACATTGAGCGCAGTTTCTTGGCTACTGAAGCACCCCATGCCGACCACGGCGCCGCCCTCCTCGACCGCACTAGGGACATAGATTCGGCCGGTCAGGACCATGGGGCGCGGTGGACAAGCAGGCGTTTAATTCTCGCTCATTCTCGCTGCCAGTGGGCTTCAATTACGGGCAGACCACCGGGATGCGGCAGCGGTGCTTCTGGCTTCTCAATGCGGACGCTGATGCTTGCTACGCCTTCATGCGTCGAGAGTCGGTCAATGATGCGTTGCGCCATCTCTTCCATCAGTCGGATTGGCGCTGACGAATTGAACATAACCTCGTCCACGGCCATCTGAATGTCGGCGTAATTCAGCGTCTCGTCCAATGCCTCAATCCGTTCCCTACCACTGAGGGTTGCCCACACGGTGAAGATGAAGGGCTGGGCCGCCTCGTGCTCTTCATCGTAATAGCCGTGGATGGCCATCACTTCATACGCCTCAAGACCAACACGCCACTCCAAGGTATCACCTCAGGCGCTTTCATCGCGTTCATGAACCCAAATCAGGTGGTATCCAAATTTGGTTTTCACCGGTTCAGAAACAGCATTCAGGGGTGCGGACCACACGGTGTCTTCAAACTCCTTCACCATGCGGCCTTTGCGAAACCAGCCGAGGTCACCGCCTTTTTGGCTGGAAGGGCAGGTGCTTTTCTTTCGAGCCAACTTCTGGAAATCTTTGAGCCGAGCAACCTTGTCCTTGATTTGGATGGCCTCGCTCTTTGAATCAACGAGGATGTGTGAGGCCCAAGCGCTTGGTGCGACCATGAAACATCCATCCGTTCTGGTATTTTGAACCCTCGCGTCAGTACTCTGAGTAGGCCAAGAAGCGCATGTACGTGCCGTAGATGGTCACCGATACACCGAGCGATTCCTCATTGAATCGGTCCAAGGTGTCAAGGTAGGTGTGGTATTCCCAACTTCCGCTGCCGTAACAGACCACGGCACGTCCGCGCTCTCCGCCACCGAGGTCGTAGACGAACGGTCCGTGGTCCGAGTTGTAGGGCATGCCGTCGGGGTCGCCCTTTGCCCCGAGCAGTGTTGAGATGCGGATGTCATAGCGGTCGGCCACTTCATCACGCTTATTTTGGTAGAGTTCCGTGATACGTTGGATGTGTTCCATGTCTTCGGGCGTGTTGCCAAAGAGCGTGAGGCTGTTGCCCCTGTTGGAGAAATCGGCATCCACATGGTTCATATCGAGGTTGATGTAAAGGCGCAAGTTGTTTCGCAAATTGCCCTGGAACGCCTCAACATAGGCACGACTCCCGTACAAGCCCTCTTCTTCACCGCCCCATGTACAAAACCGTAGTGTGCGTTCTGGTTTGCCGCTTTCGTTGACGACTTCGCTCATTTGGCGAGCGAGTTCCAACACGCTGGCGCTTCCCGAAGTATCGTCAATCGCCCCTTGGCCGTGGTACACAGTATCGTGGTGGCCGCCGACGATGACCAATTCGGAAGTTTCACCACGAATTTCGCCACAGGGGACATAGATGGTTCGCTCTTGGTCGTTGGTCACGTCGATGATCATTTCCAATACCCCGGTTGGCCCCGTGGCGTTGAAGATGAGGCTCTCCAGAAGTTCACCCGCATCCTTGGACATGGCGATGAATGGCAGTTCGGTTGGCACACTGCCGCCGTTGGCTTCGGTGATGGCGTCAATACCGGTTCCTTTGAAGATTGGAACGCAGTCGTTTCCTTCGATTTTGCCGCAGTTGTAGTTCTTGTTGACTCGGATGAGGCCAGCCAAGTCGTTTTCAGCGGCCAGCGACATCAGGTCGGTGTTCCCTGTCACGGAGCCGCCGCTGCGCACATAGCCGATGGTGCCGCTTGCGGAAGACCACAAGGCTTCGTCGCTTCCGTTGCCCAAATCGGTGACGGGAACTTCGTCGTTAAAGGAATAATCAGAACGGCCCGAAAAGCCCTGAATCACGTAGTCTACGCGATGTTGGAACTGGGTGATTTGGCTACCAAGGGAGCCGAACCCTTCGCAGGCGCTCAACCCTTGGAAGCCCGGAACGCAAATCCGCAGGCTCGGCTCAGCGTTGACACGGTGCATCGGGACCTGGTAGGAATGCAGGGTGGTGGACATGCCCATGGCTGCAAATTGTGCTTCTATGTAGGCCGAAACATTGGCTTCTTCGGTGGTGCCGCTCATACGCCCTTCCCAATCAGCGTGGCCGAATGAGACCAGTTCCTCGGCAAAGGTCCGGGCTTGGTTTTGGTCAAAGTCGATGAGTTCGTAATCGTAACTCGGGGCAAAGCCCAGCCATGTTGGGCGGAAGACAAAGGCTGCGGCAATCATCAACACAACCACGCCAATCGCCGTCAAAGCTTGCGGAGTAAGTACATCCGTACTTCGCCACCAAGGCTCGGTTTCTTCAAGACCGGCTGCGGCCTCTTTCTTGGTATCTTCCTCCAAACTCAGCAAGGTCGTATCGGTGGGTGCCGACGATAAGCGCTCAACGAGTTCGGCTTTCGTCCCACCGATTGGAAGCCCCTGTTTTCGAAGCAGGTCCTTCAGTTCCGCCACCGTCTTGCCTTCAAGGTCCAAGGGCTCACCCATGCATCCCTCGCCTTCCTTATTCAAGAAGTCGGCGGTTCAAGGGCAAATTAGATTTCATCACCGGTCCATCGCCGCCCGATGGTGTGCTCAAGGCCCAATTGGTCCAAAATCCGAGCCACAATGAAGTCCACGAGGTCGTCGATGCTCTTCGGGTGGTTGTAAAAGCCGGGTGAGGCGGGAATGATGATGGTGTCCCACGACGAGAGTTTGGCCATGTTTTC
>JAYPCE010000027.1:0-28358 GCA_038124565.1 Candidatus Poseidonia sp. | reverse complement strand
TCCTTCCGGCCTTCGGAGCCGGAGACGGGGGTTCGAATCCTCCATCGCCCGCCATCCCACGCAGTTACTCGCCGTTGGCCAGTTGGAACAGAAACGCCCGTTGGCGGGGGTTGATGGCGTGCGGACTGCGCTCCTCACGCACCCGCTGAATCGCTTCCGCCATGTCCATGCCACGGAGCCACAAATACATCGAAGCAAAAGTGCCCGCTCGGGAAAGCCCGCCCATGCAGTGAACGACCGCCACCTCACCCTCGGGGATGCTACCGAGGAGGTCTTCTAGGACGGGCATGCCGCGCTCCATCCAGGAATCGGTGGGCACCGTCGTGTCGGGCAGCGGCAAATGGTCCCAAGCCAAGCCAAATCGCCTCGCTTCGTCACCGAGGTTCTCGACGCGGAGCATGGTCATGTCTTCTTCCGTGATGAGGCTGATGAGCCGATTGACGCCCATGTCCACCAAGGCTTGGAGGTCGACGTCGAGTTGTCGGTTCCAGCTTCCGGTTGAGGCCACGGGTTGGTACTTGCCGGGGCACAGCGTGATGCCGAGTCGGCCTTGGTCGCCCTCAAGGGGAAGCCAAGAGACGTAGAGCGGATGGGTGGTGCTCGTGCGCATTCAAGCACCTCGGCTATCGTGCACGGTGTATCCACACGCTTCCATGATGAGCGTGAACTTCTCGTGGTGTTCCTGTGCCAGCGGGCCATCAAACATGAAGATGAGCGCATAACTTGTCTCACTCATCTTTCGATACTCCACACCACTATCTTCGGGTGCCCATACGCTGCCTACTGGCATACCAGGAAAATGTTCGTTGCCCCATGCAACCAATGCTTCGCTCAACTCGAAATCCTTTTTTCTACCACCTATTTTTGGGAAATGCTGTTCGTTCTCTTCTGCAAACCACGGTGCATTACCTTTGATGACCTTCAGTGCCTCGTGTTGTTCATCCCCTTCCATGGACGTAAGTGCATACTCCAAGAGCTCGTTCCACAACGGTCTTGCTTCATCTTCTCCAATCCAATAATCGGTAAGTTGTGCAAGCCGGTTGAGAGCACGTGTGTAAAACAATACAGAGCGTTCCTCTCTTGAGAGGTCAGCCTTGGTTGATGCCACCAGTTCTGCGAAGAGGTTGAATTTACGGCCGAGTCCTGCCTGGTCCGAGTATCGAATGGCAAGATCCCACATGTCTCGCATCCAATCAGCATAACCCTCATCTCCTGTTCGAGCGAGAATTGCAACACGTGCCTCGAGCAGAGAGATGACGTCAAACGGGTTGAAGCCGTGATTGTTCAGGGCTTGTTGGGCGTCCCATTGAGCCGAAGAGAGCCTGTACAATTCCTCGCTCAAAGCGAGCAATTCCGCTACGCTCAACTTCGCCTCGTCCAGGTAGTGTTCGTACTCGTTGTGGTCAACGTGCTTGGCTATCATTTGCATCATTTTTGTTGTCGGATTGTTATTCATTTTTTTCCCCTCTTTTCTTTCTTTGCTGATTTAAATGTGATTGAGATGGTTGTTGCTCTCATTGTCAAACATCTCCGTTGCGGTAGCGGTTGCCATAGGCCCACATGGTTCGCCACACATCAAGGCAAACGTCGTGGTATTCGTCATCGATGATGCTGTTCTTGAAGTTGTCATAGTTCATGGTGAACAGGTATTCTGCCACAGCAGCCTGAACAACCTCTCGACCGAGCACGGCGCGGTAGGGGTAATCAGCCCCCCGCATGAACGTCACTTGAGCGTCTGGGAAGACCGCTTGAATGTGGTCGGGATGACGTGCTCGCACGAGAAGGTCGTCGGGTTGTTTGCGATGGGCCACGATAGACAGGTAGCCGCCAGAAACGAAGAGCCACATTCAATTCACACTCCTGCAAGTGTGCTTTTCCCAGCCTCCCGAGATTGTGTTGTTTGGGTAGTCTAGGGCTCTCCAGTAACCGTCGTAGCATTTTTGCATCCAAATCTCCGTTCCACAGCGTCGGTTACATCGCGTTGGAAAGCCAGTTTTTCCCATTCAGGCCACCTCCATGCCGGGTTGGCGCTTGGTTTCGGGATTGGGATCTACGGGCTTGCGTTCAACATAAGGAACCACCACCGTGTACGGGGCTAACTGAATTTGTCCCCCAGCGCAATTGACGGAGGTCCTGAGCATGGCAAGGCTTCTTTCAATCTCGGGATGGTCGACGAGGTAGATGCATCGAAGCGTATGTTCTCCAACATTTTGCCCGCAAATTCCCAAGTCCTCAAACCAGTTGATTCTACCAAAATTGTCCTGATGCAGAAAGTAGGCCATGAAGCCAACGGTCTCTGGGTGGGTCGCCATTTCCAGGTCGGCATCTACGGGAGTTGGGCAAGATGAGAGTTCATCAAGTCGTTCCGCCATCGTTTTCGTTCCTTGTTCTTCTTCGTGTTTGTTTTCTTTTGTGTTTTTCTTGTTCATGTGTCTTCCTCCTCAACAGTCATACTGGTGGTTTGGCCCGGAAATGCGGCCTCGTGATTCCTGGGTTGGACTAAAGAAAAACTTGTACGGTTTCATTCGAGTTTCTTGTCCGTTCCAAATGAGTTCATCGTACTCAGAGATGAACGAATCGGACGAAAACGCCATCAATTCGTCATGGAGGCTGTACTCGTGAACAAGCGGTGTCGCAGCAAGCCCGATGAGGAGGGGTCGATAACCATCGTAATCTGCGAAATATTCGCAAACAATCGGTTCGGAAAAAGCCAAATCATCGCTGGAATAGACGTCATATTTGAAATTCTCATTCTCGAATGAGCAAGCAAGAATATAATTCACAAATTTCCCCATCGATACGCCATGGGAGAGAGAATCGAGGTGGTTGGCTGTCAACCAAGGTGTGATCTCCATGCTCACCAACGTCATGATGACACCGTCGTGGAAGAGATTCGGTGGTTTTGAATCGAAATAATAGGGAGATGCGGCGTAATGCAACTGAACCTGCTGTTGCTGATGATTGACCAACTCCTGTAAAGCCGGTGGCAGGAACGTCACGGTATTCTCCAACATCTGCTCTTTGTCGCAACCGTACAGGTAGACTTGGCGCTGCCCGTCGCTTTTTGGTGTTTTCATATGGGGGATGAAGGCTTGGGACATGCCCCAGTTCACTTTCTCTTCAAATTCTTTCTTTTCTCGGCTGTTATCGCTCATGTTTCTCAACCCTATACGCCGGGTAAATCACATGCGTTTGGTACGCTCTTTTTTTGCCGCGAAAAACCTACTATAATAGAAAAGAGTGAGCGGGTTGTGAAGCGCCTGAGAAGGAAGGACAGCTTGATTGCCTACGGCAAAAACGACCAGTTTCAACTTCCATGGCTTCATGCCGGACTCGCCAAAGAGCTCAAATCCGATTCCTCGCCGCTAAGCAAAGCCTTAGAGCATCATCATTTTTCAGTAACAAAAATATCGAGCAACAAATTTTCTTCGTTTCATAAACATTACAAGCCAAGTCTTGGTTCTCGCTTACGATTGCTGTATTACCATGTGGTGGTTAAGAACAACTGGAAATTCCTTGCTGCGGTTTTTCGCATGAAGGAAATACCTTTTCCAGAGAAGACTCAGAGCAAACCCTCGTTCAAAAAAATCGGGCAAAAGGAGACCTTTTTCTTGAAATACCAACCCGAAAACGATGATTTTAACACCATCAAATACAACCTCAGTTTGAAGAATTGGGCGTATGCGTCAACTTTCCGATATGCTCGGAGCATTCCTGAAGAGTTGCTTGACCGATTTATGAAAGCTTACCAAGCAAAGCACGTCCACCATATTAAGGAGCCAACTGTTCAAGTAGAATCAAAAAAACCCGAGCCTGAATTCATCTCGCTTGGAGACGCTGAACTGGAAGAATTGGTGCTCCGCTACCTCAAGAACCAAACCAAGAAAAATATCGATTGGAAGAGAGAATGGGAGGATTTCTTCTATCCACATTTTGTCAATGGAAATTACAATCCAGAATCGAACTTAATTAAACAACAAAGTTCCCCAACGGTCGCAGCCACAATTGAAAGGAACAATGCCTGTTGGGGGCCTTTTCGCCAATTTCATGCCGATTGTGCTTCGCATTTCCGCATCAAGTTCCTCCAAAACCAATACAGATGGGACAAGAATGGTTTCTATCTTTCGAGAAAAGACCCGGATTCTTTGTTTGGTTCGCTTGGCATCGATAATTACGCCAAATATGTGTGCACTGTGCTCAACAACGTCTGGATCTTCTTCTCTGAGGAATGCGCCGATTTGCATTACACCCGAGTCATCAATCGTGGACCGTTGAAAGGCTTGGGAGGTCACGGCAATGGCTATCACCGCCTCGGTGCCGCTCGCATCATCGTCCGTTGGAATGACGACGAAAAGTTGGCTGAATTGAGAAACGATTTCCCAGATTTGTTGTGTATCCACCCGTTCAAGTCAACCAAGGATGCTGAGGACTTTTGCGCCCGATGGGAAAGCAATTTTATCGTACCTGAGGACGAAACCATACGCTACGAACCAGCCACTAAAGAGGAGTTGAAGCCTGGCCCTGGGCTTGATGACTCTGCCCCTGGCAAACAGTTGGAATACAAGTCGATCAAGGAAAGTTGGGACTTCCTTCATCGGGACAAAAATCCCGAAAGGGCAAACGCCTTGTGGACCAAAGTGGTCAAGAAAAATCATCGTTTGCAACACAAATACTTCTCAAAAGCCGAATGCGAAATGGCAAAGTCCTACATCCTACAATGGCTTCATCGTCCAAGAGCATGATGGTGTTGAACACCGTGGAGGCGGGGCCCCACGGACTTCCCGACCGGCCTTTATGGCCTGCCGTCACTTACTACGATATGAGAAGCATGAGAGGAAAAGGTTCCCAAAAGAAAGCTCGCTTGGAACGGTTAAAGAGCGAGATCGTCGAATACATTGAGCAAATGCCTGGCGCATCGGCAGCGGACATCGTTGCCTTTTTGTCCAACGAACGGAAAATGCGAAACCACGGGTTGACCACGAGAAAAGTGGGCTTGTTTATTCCCCTTCACTTGTCTGAAAAAATCAGTTTCCGCCTTGATGCCAGTACGGGCAAGCGGATTTACCACGTGGCGGCTTGAGCAAACACCACATTCATGCCTGCGAGCCGTTTGGCCGTAGCATGGACTGGCACGATTTGGCTTCGGCAGCGGCGCTCTTTCCTTCCTTCACGGGCCAAGAGGATGGTGCCGTCCCCGCCCTGCCCTCAAGCGGACCGGCTTGGACCATATTGGACCCCAAATCCGCCACCGGTTTGAAGGCACAAATGGCTCAACTCACCGGTGCTATCGGTTGTGCCAACCCTGGTTTTTACACACGAGGTGAGGGGATTATCGTCGATGCATCGGCCGTGATTGAAGCCGGTGCTTCTCTGGTTGGCCCTTGCTACATTGGGCCGCGAGCCGTGGTCCGAAGCGGTGCATATGTTCGTGAGTTTTCTTGGATTTGCGCCGATGCCGTGGTGGGTCACGCTACGGAGGTTAAGCACGCCATTCTCCTTCCAGGAGCCAAAGCACCGCACTTCAACTATGTCGGAGACTCAATTCTTGGCCGGGACGTCAACCTTGGAGCAGGCACCAAATTGAGCAACTTGCGCAACGATGGAGGCGAAGTGCACCTTCGGGTCGGTGACCAGAGAATCCCCAGTGGCCTGCGAAAGTTTGGAGCCTTACTCGGCGAGGGTTGTGCGCTGGGTTGCAACAGCGTGACCAACCCCGGTGTGGTGCTGGGTCGCAACAGCGTTGTTTGGCCCAACGTCACGGTGACCGGCGTGCATGGAAGCGAAAGTCAACATCGTTGAGGGATGACCGTGAGCGCCTCATTCTTTGGCACCGACGGCATTCGAGGAAAAACCTCCCCTATCATCGTAGACGAGGAAGACGCCATCGCCCTTTTGGAAGACGAGCGCACCCTCACGCCCTCCTTCATGCGGGTCTTGGGCGAAGCCTTGTCCCACAGCCAACCCGCACTCCCAGGAGAAGGCCGGACCGTTGTCATCGGTTGGGACCGTCGCCCTGACAATCCAGCCTTGGTCGAGGCGTTGACCTTCGGCTTACGACTCACGGGAAGCACGGTAACTCATATTGGAGAATGCGCAACACCAACCCTCCATCATGCGGTGCTGGCCTTTGGCGCTCGGATGGGCTGCATGATCACCGCCAGCCACAATCCCGTCACCGATTCCGGCATCAAAGTCTTTGACGCCCATGGCTACAAATCCACACCCGCGTTTGAACTTGATGTCAG
The DNA here is from genome assembly GCA_038124565.1 of Candidatus Poseidonia sp. Lineage (GTDB taxonomy): Archaea > Thermoplasmatota > Poseidoniia > Poseidoniales > Poseidoniaceae > Poseidonia. The sequence goes on along the minus strand of JAYPCE010000027.1, from coordinate 22,113 downwards.
CCGAACCTTGCGCCAACTGGCGGCTGAGGACAGGGAGGTGGACAACACCGACCGCCTTTCGCTCGCCCAACCTGACGAAGTGCACGATGGATGGGGACAGCAAGCTCATGTTGCTTGGTTAAACGAGCGATGGACTGATTTTGAGCAAACCTTTGGTGGATTTGAGACGACCAAAGCCAACGGTCTGCTGGCTCGTCCGTTTCTCTTGGACTGTGCCGGTGGATTCGGTACCAACTGGTTCAGTGCGTTGCTCAATGAACACGGCCTGCCGTGTCAAGAAATCGGCACATTCGAGGCGGTACTGAACGACCACCGAGGCGCTGGTGATTTTTCACCAACCCAAACGTGGACCCACGCAGAAGCGGCTGCTTCGCCACACGCCCTGCTCCAACGGCTCAAGCCCGGCCCAGCGGGCCAATGGGTTGCTGCTGCATTGGACGGCGATGGAGACCGTTGCCTGCTGATAGAAGCCACCGATAACGGGTTCAAGGTGGTGGATGGCGATGCGATGGCCGCCTTGCTGGTAGCCGCCGCTGGTCCTCGGCCGTGGTCCTTCGCTGCGAGCATTGAATCCGATGTGGCCCTCATGGCCCATGTCCAATCATTTCATCCTGAAACCATCACCAACGAGACAGCCGTGGGCGACCGTTGGCTTTCCTTTGCCTTACGCCCCAGCGGTGAAGCCTTGTTGCATGGCACATCCATGCCACTTGTGTTGGGTATCGAAGATTCGGGCCACGTTGTGTTACCGGCGCCCCACCCCGTCACTCAAGATGCATGGAGTTTCGTCGGCGATGGGGCGGCGACCCTGTGTGCCGTTCTGTTGTCCGCTGACCGAGGTCGTCAGGCAGAGTTCCAGCGCGGTTGGAAACGGCGCGTGACTGTTGCGCCAAGCCATCGCGAACGGTGGCACGAACAAGCAGAGGTCTTCTCAAATGTCAGTTCCATGGTGGTGAAACGGCTAAACGACCTCAATTTGGATTCAACCATTCGCCGTGTTGAAGGTGAAGCCAACCTCTTGCTGATTCATGCGGAAGGGGCCGATGGTGTGGTGTCCTTCGGTGTTCGTAACAGCGGCACCCAAGCCAAAACCAACCTTTCACTTCGGCTTTCACCTAACATGAAATCTGACTCGTTTGAAGATGTACTCCACGAAGTCAAAGCGGTGTTGGACGACGTTCTGACCAAGGATTAGTCGTCCAACAAAGCCGTTTCGTTGGCTTGTGTGAGGGTGGTGACGGCAAATAACAGGAGAGCTGAAGCGACGAGGAGCATCAAGACATAACTGGACGATGCCCCGCCAATCACCGCTACGAGCGCAAACAACCAGGCGATAAGCAAATCAAGCGCACCCACGACCCTCCATGACTTGTTCCGCGTGAGTATACCGCTCAGCCATGCCGTGGCGGAAACCGTCATGCTGGCCAGCGAAATTGAGACCAGCGAGGCGTGAAGAATCGCAGCAGGATAGAGCATGAAATGGCACGCCCACAAAGCGGCGGACAACCACAGCAGATGGTTGGAACGCACCACAACCGCTGCCCAAATCACGCTGCTCAAACCGACGAACGCCGTCACATTGGTTGGCGTGAGCCACGAAGCGACCGAAGCCAGCGCCCACACCGTGAGCGCTTGAACCGTGAACGGTACAAGTACCACCGCCGTTAACGCCACGGCAGGTTGCTGCCAAGACCGACCACGACGTATGCCGGCCAATAAGGCCACAACGCCGGCCAAACCCAAGGACAAGATCGCCGTCCCCAACATCCATGTGCTTCGCCCCGCAGCGGTTCGGTGGTCGTTCAATCCTCGCTTGAGGCGCTCACCTTCCACCCAATCATAGAGCAGCACCATGCCGAGCAGGAAGACTTCCATGACCAGCAACGGGAGCCCCCACTCCACCAAGGAGGCTTCCAACGGGTCGGTCGCCCACGGAACGGGTACTTCGCCACCCAAGAACAGACAGATCAACCGGTCAACGATTAACCACGCCAGCACCGCTTCAAGGGCGCTCGGAATGCGCAATCCCAAGTCGTTTCGACCGGAGAGACCCATGCCCCCCAAGACCACCAATGAAGCCATCAGCACGACCTGGTGGAAGGCGTCATCGCTGAGTACACCCGTGGTCATCCGACCGGCTACATGGACGAGTACAACGCCCCCCATCGCCAGAAGAATCGGCAATTCCACCCCAAAGACATCGGGTAAACGCAGACCGATGGCGTTGGCGCGCAAACGCGTAAGGCCGACAAGCAACACGGCAAAGCCTCCGCTGAACACCAGAGCGTGCAAGCCAAATGGCGTGGCGTACGCCATCCATGCAGCGACCAAAAAGGCGACCAACAGGAACAACAACAGAACAACGGGGCGGTAATGAATATCGCCAACCAACAAATCGTCTACGCCACCGACATCCGCCCGTTTGGCTCGCTTCTTCTGGCGTTCGGCCAACTGAAGCAGTTCGGCATCAAGGGCCTTGAGGCGGACAGATGTTGGGCCGTCTTGACTGCCTGATTCCATGAGTTGATTCACGCGTTCTCGCTTTTCTTCAAAAGCCGCCAAACGCTCCTCCTTCGCCGCCAAGGCCCGAATGCCCGAACGCACATCACCTTGGAAGGCGAGGTACGCTCCCACCAGCACAAAGAGGCCAAGGGCTACGGTAGGAACCTCGTCAACTTGGGCGGTTTGCCCCGCCAATGCCATGCTCAACACCACGCCGACCGCGCCAACCGAAGGAAGCAGCAACGCATCAAGCACGGACAATCGGGCGATGTAGATGAGCAGCGAAATCGCTCCCATGGCTGTGAGAATCCAAAGGTTCACCTCCATCGAAACGAGGCCTTGTCCTGTCAAACTCGTTGCCCGCTGAGGTCCGAGGGCGACGACCAAAAACAGCGCTGAAACGACCATCAAATGGAGGGTAAGCAAACGTCCAGGCAAGGCCCGATGGTGAGCCTGAACCTTGTTGTCTTCTTCTGCGCTCGCCATGGCTTGCAGGGCACCGAGCATCAACAGGAGACTTCCTCCTGTCAGAAGTGTAGCCCACGCAGCCTCGTCACCATAGCGCCAAGCAACGGCCAACGCAACCACCGACCACGCCACGAACATGGTCTGAGGGCGGCCTTGGTGCCGACCACGCCACACCATAACGGCATGTGACAGGAGTAAAGCGCCCATGCCGAGAAGAACCCCGGGTGCGGTCAATCCTTCTGGCCGCGTCATGGACAGATAGGTTGCCGAGGCTGCAAGAAAACCCAAACTCCACAAATTGAGGACCTCGGCATCCCGAATACGGCTGGAAATTTCCGAGCGGCCAATCCAAGCAGCACCGAGATTGAGTTGCGCTCCCCCCATGCGCATGCACACCAAAACTTGCTGTCCAACCAAGGCCAACATCCACCAGCCGACGTCGTGTTCGGACAGCACGACGGGAACCAAATCGGCGTTGATGAGTCGCGTTTCAAAGTCCGTGGCGAAGACGAGCAACCATCCAAAAGGAGCGAGAACAGCCACGCCCGCCATGCTCGGCGAGGAGCGCAACACAGCCAACGCGCCCAAACCCAACCACACCAGTCCTTGCGATACCAACAGCAGACGCGCTTGGCCATCGTCCACGTCGGCGGGAATCAAGATGGTAAGCAAGACGACGACGACCAGCGAACCCAACCAGAGCACATGGTCGGAAACAGTGGATTGATGCAACAAGAGAATCGTAGCACATAGCGCCGCTGAAAGAAGTGCAAACAAGGCGTATTCGCTCATAGCGAACGGGAAGCCCACAGCGACGGCTCCAGTGTTCACCAAGGCAAGACCTGCGATCATGAACGGAAGGGGCGCCAGCACGAACGGCATCAAGGACTTCCAAGGCACACCCCTGACCACCAAATACGATGCTGAGAAGGCGAGGGTCAGCAACATCAATTGCGCCAAGGCATAACCGGTTTCGCTTCGATGTGCTCCGATGGCCATCAGTGCTCCAACCATGCCCAGCGAAACGGAAACGGCCCACAACCCTGGCTTTCCAAGGCCAATCGCGTGGACCGCTTGACTCAGCCAGTTTTCATGATGGACAAAGCGCGCCGCCATGGCGGCGTTGGCGCCAGTGACCACCGACAACAACACGAAGAGGGTCAAGCCGTTTTCAATCGGCACTAAATTCAATGAGCCAACGGTCCAATTGTCTGAAAGTGCATGCACACCCACCCACAGGTAGGACATTGAAATGCCAAGACTGGCCAAATTACCTGATGAACGCGCCAAAGCTAAACCGTGCATCAACACCATCGCCAACACGATGAATACGGCCACACCGCCTTCGCCGAACACCGCCCCTGCTGAACTGCCGATGGCGAACAACACCAACGCAGACTGGGCGGCGATGGCATCCTCATCGTGGCGGAACGCCAAACCGACATTGAGACCCACCAACAGGAGCATGAGGACGCCCAACGATTCGTTCGCACTCGGCCCCAGCCCATCCAACCATCCCCAGCGCCAGAGATCTAAGGCGAGGCCATAGAGCAATTTCATGGAGATGATGGCCCAGGTCAGGCCCAGAAGATGCATGGCGTCGCGCCGAATCCATCGCTCGGTGAGAAAGAAGCCGAACAACGCCATACCAAACAGCCCCACGGCGCCAATCACCGGGGGCAGAACCGTACCAACTAACGCACCTATGGAGGTCCACACCAACACCATGGCAACGGCCAAGCCACGGCCGATGTGTTGCTCCGTGGCGGTCGCCGGAGATGTGTTTGTCTCGGGCTCAATCGACGCGGTCGTGAACAACTCACCCATTTCCCCGATGGCTGCATCCTTTGACGCCTCTTCAAGAGGGGGTGATGAAGAGGAGGGGGGCGTGTCCTCCGGTTCGTTCGTGAGCATGAAGGCGTCAAGGTTGAGCCCCGTTGCACGCTTGAAGGAGTGCTCACGAATGACATCCTCGTCGCGGTCTGAGGAAGAAGGTGAAGACTTCTTCTCCTCCTGCATGAAGCGCTGTCGCCCACAACGGCCTTGAAGTTGATTGAACCACGACGCTTTCGTACGGGATTTCGATTCCTTCAAGCCACTTCCCAGCCTTCCTGTTTGATTGAAAACCTCCATTTCAAGCCCAATTCTGGGTGACCCTTTAGCCAAAAGGGACAAAGAGGGGCGGCGGAAACGCTCGGCATGGGCGACACCTTCGGCACCCCCTCCGGAAGCCTTGAGCAACACGGTATCTCTCCTTCGGGAACAGTCTACTGGAACCTATCGGCAGACGAGTTGGTCAACCTTGCCATCGAGCGCAGTGAAGGGGTTTTGAGTGCTCATGGTGCCTTGGTCACGGAAACAGGTGAACGCACAGGTCGTTCGCCAAACGACAAATTCATTGTTGACGAACCTTCGGTATCGTCTGATGTCAACTGGGGCAAGGTGAACGTCTCCACCGATGAAGCCACCTTCAATCGTCTGCGCGCCAAGGTGGTGAACTTCCTTTCCCAGCAAGAGGCGCTGTTCGTTCAAGACCTCTATTGCGGTGCTGACTTTTCCGAGGCCTTACCCATCCGCGTGGTCAACCACAACGCATGGCACAACACCTTCGCTCGAAACATGTTCATCCGACCGGATGACAACCAACTCAAGCAGCATGAACCTGAATTTACCGTGCTGCATGCCCCACATTTCGAAGCCGACCCCGCAGTTGACGGGGTGAATTCACCCTGCTTTGTCATCGTGAACTACGCCGCCAAAGAAGTCATCATCGGCGGCACCCGTTATGCAGGTGAAATCAAGAAATCCATCTTTTCGGTCATGAACTTGATTCTCCCCAAAAAGGGCATCTTGCCCATGCACTGTTCTGCCAACACCAACGGCGAAAACACGGCGATTTTCTTCGGCCTTTCTGGTACTGGAAAAACCACCCTTTCGGCAGACCCGAAGCGCGCCCTCATCGGAGACGATGAACACGGTTGGGGTGCCAATGGGGTCTTCAATTTTGAAGGCGGATGTTACGCGAAACTGATTGACTTGTCAGAGGAAGACGAACCGGCTATTTTCTCCACCACCCGTCGCTTCGGTACAGTCTTGGAAAACATCGTTCTTGATGCCGATGGCGTTCCTGATTTCCATGACACCTCAAAGACCCAGAACACCCGTGGTTCCTATCCGATTGAATTCATCGACAACCGCACCTCCGATTCCAAAGGTGGCCACCCACAAAACGTGATTTTCCTAACCTGCGATGCCTTTGGCGTGCTGCCTCCCATCTCTCGTTTGACGCCTTCTCAAGCAGCCTACCACTTCATCTCCGGCTATACGGCCAAAGTGGCCGGTACAGAAATCGGTGTCAAGGAGCCACAAGCCACGTTTTCGGCCTGCTTTGGCGAGCCGTTCATGCCCATGCATCCTGGCGTCTATGCCGATTTGCTCTCAGAAAAGATGGACCTGCATGGCTCAACGGCTTGGCTCATCAACACCGGTTGGTCAGGTGGCGCTTACGGCGAGGGAAGTCGCATGAAGATCAAGTACACCCGAGCCATGCTCAACGCAGCCTTGGACGGTGACCTTGACGATGTTGAATTTGTCACCGACGAACGGTTCGGATTTGAGGTCCCTACCTCGTGCCCAGGCGTTCCAGCCGAGATTTTGCAACCTCGCTCAACATGGGACAACGGCGAGGCCTACGACGCCACCGCCGACAAACTCGCTTCCATGTTCAACGAGAACTTCAAGCGCTACGAAGCGGGTGTGTCCGCTGAAGTCAATGCAGCCGCACCCAAGTCCCTGGCTTGAGGATTCACCGACGGTCTCGGTTTTGTGAACGACGCCGTTGTTGGTTGGTTCGTTGTTGGCGTTGGTTTGGGTGTGAATTCGGCTTCCGGCCTTGGCCTTGCTTGGGTTTGCCTGAAACGTTGCGGCCTTGCTGGCCTTGACCTGGTCTAGATGACCGTTGGTTTGGAGATGGGTTGGGCTTCCGGCCTTGGCCTTGCTTGGGTTTGCCTGAAGCGTTGCGGCCTTGCTGGCCTTGACCAGAGCGGTTGGCTCGCCGTTGGTCATCGGTCCGCTTTTGTCCGCCTCGGTTGTAACGACGCATGTTACTGCCTCGTCCAGTGCCGCGTTTGGAATACCCTCCTGCCGGACCATCCTTGACGCGCCCAGGCTTTTGACCGGGCGTTGGTATGGCTTTGGGGAAATGATACGGATGGTCCTCCATGACCTCAATCTCATCTCCCAGCAATTCCTGGATGCCCACCAAATAACCGGATTCAGTTTCATCACAAAACGAGTAGGCTAGCCCACCTTTGCCTGCACGGGCCGTCCGCCCGATGCGGTGAATGTAGACTTCAGGCTCGTTGGGCAAATCGAAATTAAAGACGTGTGTGATGTCGTCCACGTCAATACCTCTTGCGGCGATATCGGTAGCGACGAGGATGAAGACATCCCCGTTCTTGAACGCTTCAAGCGCCCGCGTTCTGGCGGTTTGACTCTTATCACCATGGATGGAATCCGCGGGTATGCCTTCTTTGTTCAGTTGTTTGGCCAGCCGATTTGCGCCGTGACGTGTGCGCGTGAAAACAATCCCGCAGGCCACCATTTGTCCTTCAAGCAGGTCGATAAGCAACTGACGCTTGTCTTGTTTTTGAACGAAGGCCACGAACTGTTCAATTCGGTCTGCAGTGGGCGTCTCAGGGTCAATATCAACCCGGACAGGGTCGGTTAACATCGCCGTTGCAAGGTTCACGATGCTATCGGGCATGGTTGCACTGAACAGCAAATTCTGTCGCTTGGAGGGCATCAACGATAGGATACGCTCCACATCGTTGCTGAACCCCATGTCGAGCATGCGATCTGCTTCATCCAAGACGACATGTTGTACGGAGCTCAAGTCAACAAAGCCTTGTTCGTAAAGGTCCAACAGACGTCCTGGCGTGGCCACAAGCAAGTCCACACCCCGTCGCAACGCCTTGACCTGAGCCGCTTGGCCGACGCCGCCATAAATCACGGTCGAAAACAGAGGAAGGTGCCGCCCGTACACACGCAACCGTTCACCAATTTGTGCGGCCAATTCTCTCGTCGGCGTTAACATCAATGCCCTAATGGGGCGAGGTTGTTCAACTGGCGTGGCCGCCAATTGGTGCAAAATGGGCAGAGCAAAGGCCGCAGTTTTTCCCGTACCCGTTTGAGCCACGCCGAGCACATCATGACCGTTCAGCAAGGCCGGGATGGTTTGAGCCTGAACGGCGGTGGGTGCGTTGTAACCCTCTGCGTTGACGGCACGCAACAAGCGCTCGTCCAGTTGAAGTTCAGAAAATGATGACATATTGTTGCCTCAGGGACGAACACCCCGGGACCGTTGTCCACGGACCAACCGATCCAACCATCCCTCCAACCTCTTCCCTATGAATACCGAGGGTCAATCTTACCACCACCGATGGTATATGCGCCGATTGAAAAAACCTTCAGAACATGACTTTGAAGGATGAAGAAGTTTTATTCAAGGCAAGGATGTCCATTTTTTATGCGCCTACGCCTTGTGTTGCTTGGGGGGCTTTGGATTCTCCCGCTGGCGAGCGCACACGGAGGAGAAGATACGCTGGTAGAAGAAGTCCTGTCCAACGGACAAATTTTGTTGATTTCAGTCTTGGGTTCACTTGTGATTTGGCTCATCACCAATTCGATGCTCGCCATCAAAGCCTCACTTTGGACGCCGGTCATGATGGGGTTGTTGGCATACACGGGACTGGTGCATGTGCTGCTTGGTATCGATGAAACGTTGCTGCTGGTTGGCGGTCTTGGCGCACTTGCTGGCGTCGTTGGTTTGACGCTTGTCGAACTCAAACCAACAGTTGAACGCCGTGCTTCCTTCGCGCTGGCTGGTGGTTTGTGCGTGATGGTGGTCGGATTTTTCCTTGCGAACCACGACCTCCACATGTTGCTTGAAGACCAATTGGGTTTGAGCACCAAATTGGTTGAACTCCTCCTTTTGGTGCTGATGTTCAGACGAGGAACGTTCACCGCTGAAAAAAACAACTGAGGGAACCACATGCACTTCCATCGATGGTTCGTGTTCGCCGTTGCCCTTTTGGCGTTGCAAGGTGCACAACTTGGTGTTGATGCATCGTCCCACGGCATGGAAGGTTACGCTCAAACGGGATGCACGTGTCACGGCTCGCAACCTGGAATGAATGCCAATGTCAGCATTGAAGGCATTCCCAACCGTTACTACGGAGGAACGACGTACACGTTGACAATCGCTGTGACGGGTGGCCCAACTGCCGACCCTGCTGCCCATCAAGGTGGGTTTAACCTCCAAGCCACGGCTGGTTCTTTTTCACCGGTGGACGCCTCAACCCATGTCATTCAATCAGGAGAAATCACACACGAACATGGAGGGGCGAACCAACGCTCGTGGACCGTTGAATGGCAGGCCCCCATCAGTGATGAGGTCGTGGAATTTTTTGTGGCAGGCAACATTGTTGATGGAGACCATCAACCCACGGATGGTGATGATTGGGCATTGGCTTCGTACGCCTCAGAAGGTGAATCGTTGTCCTTCTCAGAAAAACTCCGACTTCACGCCCCGAAACTCATCGCTTTGGCGTTGTTTGCTCTTCCAGTAATGTACCTGTTTTGGAAAAACAAGGCCTCCTAAAACAGCCGTTCACAACGGGATATCACTCGGCTGAGTGCGCGTGTTATATCGCTTGACAAGCCCGTCCTCGGTGATGAGAAATTTCTCAAAATTCCAACGGATGTCGCCCGAAACACCGTCACTGTCTGCGACTTCGCTCAAGTGGTTGTAAATCGCCGTGCGACCGGTTCCGTTGACGTCCACCTTCGCCATGAGCGGGAAATTCACGTTGTATTTGCTCGCTGCGAACTCGCAGATCTCCGCATGCGTGCCGGGTTCTTGTGCTCCAAATTGATTGCAAGGAAACCCGACGACGGTCAAGTCATCGTGCGTGTCGTGAAGCTGTTGAAGGCTTGCGTATTGGGGCGTTGCACCACATGCACTGGCCACATTGACGACGAGCCATCGTGACCCGCCCAGTGCGCGAAGGGTGGTTGATTGGCCGTCCATCGTCTCAAAAGGCACATCCAGCAGATTGGTCATAGTTGCGGCTGGATGGCCTTGATTATCAAGATGTGCTTCACGGCTCGCGAGGCAAATCCTCTTCAAGTGTCACCCGATGGTTCCTCCATGCAAGTCCTCATGGAAACCAGCGCCGGCAACATCACCATCGACCTCTTTCACGGAAACGCACCAGACACCGTGGCCAACTTCGTAAAACTGGTGAACATGGGTCACTACGACGGTCTCCACTTTCACCGTGTCATTGAAGACTTCATGATTCAAGGCGGCTGTCCACACTCCAAGGACCCCATGTCTCGTCGAGCCGGAACCGGTGGTCCAGGCTGGCAGATCCCTTGCGAACCGTCCGCATTGGCCCTCAAGCACGACAAACCTGGCGTTCTTTCCATGGCGAACGCCGGTCGAAACACTGGGGGCTCCCAATTTTTCCTCACCACAGTGCCGACGCCGTGGCTCAACGGAAATCACGCCGTCTTCGGTGCCGTCAGCGAAGGTATGGACGTTGTCCACGCCATTGAGCGTTGTCAGAAACTCCCTGGAGACCGACCCGCACAACCTCAGCAAATCATCCGCTGCACCGTCATCGAGTGAGGTGAAAGCGTGGTCGTCCTCGCCGTGCACGGTGGTGCAGGGGGAGACGGTCCGTGGCGAGGCATGACCGATGCCGACCCGCAGCGCGTTGCGTGCATGCGAATCTTGCTCAGCGATCTTGGCAACAGACTCGCCGACGGTTCGCTTGATGCTTTGGAAGCCGTCACGCTCGCTGTGGAAGCGATGGAGGACGAGCCGTTGTTCAACGCAGGTCGTGGTTCGGTTTTGGATGCAAGCGGTTCGGTCACCATGGATGCAAGCATCATGCGAGGTCACGACCGAGCAGCGGGCGCTGTCGTAGGTTTGCGAACATCTCGGCATCCCATTCGGGTCGCACGTCATCTGCTGGAAGGAGGTTGGCCGCTGATGTTGAGTGGAACGCCTGGCGATGCCTTTGGCCAACAACACGGCGTTGAACAGGTCACCGATGCTTGGTTGAAAACCGAGTTGCGCGAGGCTCAATGGGAGAAATGGCACACCCAACGGTTAGAACCAGGGGCTACCGACGAAGAAGATGCGTTGTTGGACCATGATGCCGAGCAGGACGGTTGGGGGACGGTTGGTGCCGTGGCCCTTGACTGCTGGGGCCACCTTGCTGCGGCCACCTCAACGGGCGGCATGACCGGGAAACCGCTCGGAAGGGTCGGTGACACGCCCATCATAGGAGCAGGAACATGGGCGGATGACCATGTGGCGGTCTCTTGTACTGGAGTTGGTGAAGCCTTTATCCGGACGGTGGCGGCACACAACCTTGCTGTTCGTCAACGCACCGTGGAACTTGGAGCTGCTGCTCAAGCGGTGCTGGCTGAAGTCGAGCCGTTTGGTGGTCGCGGTGGCTTGATTGCCGTCAACCAAAAAGGCGACGTGGTTGCACCGTTTCAGACGATGTTGATGTACCGAGGTACCTATTGTGACGGTCGCATCGAGGTGGGCATCGGGCCTGACTTGATTGAAGATAGCCCCTAAGTTCATGTTCTGTTGAGCATGGGTTGAACTCATGCCCGTGGATGCGGATGAAGCGTTGCGCAGAGCGACGCTTGTTCGCAGCGACCCGTCGTTGAACGGTGTCACCCGTCAAAACATCGCCAACAAGGAAGGTGAGGTGGAATGGTTGTACTTAGCCCCTGACGGCGAACCTGTGGAAGAACAAGACCGGATTGACCGTTGGAACGCATTGGGCCTTCCGCCGGCATGGGAGGACGTGTGGATTTGCCCCAACCCTCGTGGACACATTCAAGCCACTGGTCGTGATATGAAAGGTCGGCTGCAATATCGGTATCACCCTGATTGGACCGAAATCACGACCGAAATGAAATACGATGACGTGGTCTATTTTGCCTCCCAACTTCCCCGACTTCGCAAACAAGTTGCCGTTGATTTAGAACAGAACGACATGACTCTGAACACCGTGGCGGCACTCGTGGTCCGATTGATGGACCTGTACAACATACGGGTCGGTTCTGATGAGTACGCTCGCTCCAACGAATCCTATGGCTTAACGACGCTCAAATCGATGCACGTAAAGCACATCAAAGGAGAGAAAGCCGAGGGTCGCCACGATGCTGTCTTCACCTTCACCGGGAAGTCGGGCAAGGATTGGGACATCACCATCGAGGACGACCATCTCGTTGACCTTATCTTACGTACGAATCGCTTGGGAGCTAAAGACGCTGACCTGTTCATGTATATTTCAGAAGCCGGCAACGAAGTTGACCTCAAAGCCGAACACATCAATCAATACATCCGTGAAACAAGCGGCGAGGGGTTCACGGCCAAAAATTTCCGGACCTGGGCGGCCACCTCTGCCTGTGCCGAACGGTTGGCCTTTCTCAGTGAAGTCCAAGACGAGCCAAGCATGAGAGCGTGGGTCTCGTCTTTGCCTGGTGTTGAGTCCATCACGAAACTTTGGACCGAAGGTGAATGGGTGCCTCCTACCACCGAGGCCGGCCGAAACAAAGCCATGTTGGCGGTGATCGACACCGTCGCTGCCAACCTCGGAAACACGCGAACCGTGTGCCGTTCTTCGTACATCCATCCCTGGTTTCTCGATGCGTGGATGGAAGGACGCCTGAATGAGGCGTGGGGTGAGGTTGCCGACATGCGAGCCATCAACCAAATGTCCGCAGGAGAAAGTGCAACTTTGCGCATCTTGAAATCGGTGTTGCGTGGCACGGTTGAGTGAGGGTTTCGTTAAGTTTATTATTAACTAATTAATGCCTTATCCATGGCCAAACACCGTGCCGGCGACCGCCGCATCATCAGCATCAGCATTCCCGAGGACCTCGCACAACAATTGGACCGGCGTGTGGGGAAAGGTCGAGATGACGGTCGCTCCGCCACCATCGCCAAAATGATTCAACAGAGCCTCGAAGGAAACTCGGTCCCGCTCCCTTCGCCGCAAGAAACCACTCAACGAAGAGCCAAAGCCAACGATGGAGAGATCCGTCTTGAAAGCGACACAATGGGTGAATTAGAGGTGCCAGCTGACCGATATTACGGATGTCAAACCGCACGTTCGTTGCTCAATTTTGACATCGGAAACGATACGATGCCTCTAGGGGTGATTCGTGCCTTTGGCATTCTCAAACAAGCGGCGGCAAACACCAACGTTGCTCTCAAACAACTCGACCCTGAGATTGGGAACCTCATTGTGGCCGCTGCCCAAGAGGTCATCGACGGTCAACTCAACGACCACTTCCCTCTCCGAGTGTGGCAGACTGGAAGTGGGACGCAATCCAACATGAACGCCAACGAAGTCATCGCCAACCGAGCCATCGAGCTTGCTGGAGGCGTGTTGGGAAGCAAAACCCCCGTTCACCCCAACGACCATGTAAACCGTGCACAATCATCCAACGACACCTTTCCCACGGCGATGCACATCGCAGCCGCCGAGGCCATCACTCACCGCTTGTTGCCCAGCGTTCGCGCCCTTCGAAACGCTCTGGCTGCGAAGGCCGAGGCTTGGGCCGACATCGTCAAGATCGGTCGCACACACCTGATGGACGCCGTGCCCCTCACACTCGGCCATGAGGCGTCGGGCTGGGTGGCTCAATTGGATGCCGATTTACGCCGCATCGATTTCGCTCTCGACGACCTGTTTGAACTTGCGCTCGGCGGTACGGCTGTAGGGACGGGCTTGAACGCCCACCCGTTGTTTGCTCAAATGGTGGCGGATGAAATCGCCAACATCACGGGCTTGACCTTTTGTTCAGCTGAAAACAAATTCGCCCAACTCGCCGCTCACGACGCCATCGTGGCGGCCTCTGGCGCCCTGAACACGCTGGCAGCGTCATTGATGAAAATTGCAAACGATATTCGTTGGCTTGGTTCAGGCCCTCGGTGCGGTTTAGGTGAACTCGCCCTACCGGAAAACGAACCGGGTTCATCCATCATGCCCGGGAAAGTCAACCCAACACAATCCGAAGCGATGACGATGGTGTGCTGCCAGGTCATGGGCAACCACACGGCCATCACCGTTGGAGGGAGCCAGGGCAACTTTGAGCTGAACGTGTTCAAACCCTTGATGATTCACAACTTCTTGCATTCGGTTGACCTGCTCACGGATGCGTGTCGAACCTTCCGTACTCGCTGTGTTGAAGGCATGGAAGCCATCGAAAGCAACATCCAAGCCCATTTGGAAAATTCGCTGATGTTGGTGACGGCCCTCAACAATCACATCGGTTACGACAAGGCAGCAAAAATTGCCAAAAACGCCCATCAAAAGGGTATCACGTTGCGGGCGTCGGCTTTGGAACTTGGCTACCTCACCAACGAGGAGTTTGATGCCTGGGTGCGACCCGAGCAGATGATCGGCCCACGCAATTCCTGAGCCTCACGACTGGCGTAAAGCCCGAAGTTTTGCTTGGAGGGCCGATACCCGTTCATCTTCTGGTTCCGAATGTGTAGGAGTGTCACGTTCCAACCTCCGGTTCATCATGGTTCGGTCCCATACCACGACCGTTCCGTCTTCACAACCAATGGCCACCCGTTCTTCCGTCCCGTGGATGCTTCGGACCCGGGAAAAACGACCTTCCGCCAACAAGCCACGTTGATTGCTTGCCCAGACTTTCACTTGACTGTCAAGTCCTACGTCTCTGGCCAGCCATAACCAAGAGGCCCCGTCGTGAACCATCGCCTCTGCTTGAACAGAAACTGGGCCACCTTTGGATTCCCAACACAATGTACCGTCAGCCGTTCGACCTGTTGCGTGGCCTTCATCGGTGGTGGCCACATACCCTTTGACCATGCATGTCAGATGCTCGATGGCTCCTGACTCTGTGGACAGGACGGTTCCTTCAGAAGTCACCACCGTCCCGTCGGTTTGCCCAAACAAGGCCAACTCAGGTACAGATGAGCCGCAGGTGGTTGGAGAGGATGTTTCCGGTCGAGTGTGCGCAAACGGTGGAGCACCCGTGATGTCAAGATACCCGCAACGAGGACGACCAAGTCCCGCCAATAACCGGTCTTGGTGCTCAAGCACGACCCAAGGTCGCTCATCCAGCCGCTCAACCCAAATCAAGTCGCCTTGAGCGGAAAAGCGCCAAATGGCGGATTCGATAAAATCGTTGTGTTCAATGTCGTACACCGAAGAGATCGCCACGATATCTCCCTGCCACCAAACAACCTCGTCTGCACTTCCTTCCAAAGCCACCGACCACTGTTCTTCACCCGAAGTACGGTCCAGGGAAACCAAATGCAAGCCGCTGGCCACCACCGCTTGTGTTTCGCTAAGAGCCAATGCACTGACGCGATCGTTGGTCTGAGCCGACCAAAGGCTGTTGCCTTCATCATCCCAGCACGAGACTCGGCCGTCCCAACCTCCAGCAAAGACCTCGTTGGCAGAAGAGAGGTGAACCAAGGAGACGCTCTGGTCCAACGAGCGAACCATCCATGTCGCACCGTTCAGGTCCATGGCATGAGGTGCCCGTTCCCCACCATAAGAGGGTCGCTTCTTTGATTCCAAAGCGGATGATTTGAAGGCCACTTTCCCGCAAGCAAGAACAAAATGCTACCGTTGGTGGCTTGGAGCCATGAGCGCTGCACAGGCATTGATTGAACGATTGAGGCAGGCGAACGCTTCATATGCTGCGGATTTTGATGCCGAAGGTGTTCCAGGTCGTGCGAAGCAACGCCTCTTGCTCTTGACATGCATGGATTCGCGCATCGTCCCGCACGCCGTGTTCGGATTGAAAGAAGGGGACATGAAGGTCATCCGAAACGCTGGTGGTCAATTGAACGAGGAAGTCATCAACGACATTATCATCGCCAGCCACCTCCTTGATTGTGAATGTGTCATCCTCATGCCGCACACCCGATGCGCCATGGCCAGTCACTCACTTGCCTCAATGCAAGCAGCTCTCGCGGAACACAGCGGCATGGATTTTTCTGAGTTTCCAGCGCGCGTCATCGTTGACCCTCACGACAAGTTGAGAGGCGATGTGGCCTTGCTTTCTTCGCACCCGCTTTTGCATCCAGGCGTTTCTGTTCACGGCGCCATCTTCAACGTTGACGATGGTTGCGTAATGTGGCTTTGAACGATGTTATTGGCCCGTAAGAGGGATGTAGCGTTTTGGAATGGCAAAGGTAAGAACAAAGGCCATCAAACCAAAAATACACGCAGAATAGTAGTGCCCCATTGTGAAAAATGCCAACACCGTGGACGTACGCAACAGCGCCACAGAACCCGCTTTAAGCGACCAAGCAGCGAACCCAGCGCCGATAAGAGCAACCCCCATGAAACCAAAGCCAACCAAGATGTAGCCGGTGGCGGCACTGGGGTCCATCAACGGATGGTCCATCTGAGATGACGTCCGGTCAATGGTCCGAATCTCGCAGTCGCTGCCATCTGAGGCCTCACAAGGCACTTTTTCAAACGCATCCGCTGAAGGGAATGTGAAGTCAAGGGTGGTAAACCCGATGGGTTCAATCAGAGCCGGTGGCGAGAGCAACACGCGATTCGAAAAGACATCCCGATGCCCGTCACGCTCTACGATGATGTCAACACGAATGAGCCCCGGGTCCAGCTCTTCAAACGAATAACGTCCGTTCTCGTTGGTGAGTTGTTCTGCTGAGAGCCACATTTGCGTGCTCTCGTCAAGCCAAGAAACATACACGGTGGCATTGACCATCGGGGTGCCTGACGCCTCAAGAACGGTCCCACGGAATGTGGCAGTACCGTCGGGTGCCGTCAGCGCCAATCGGTAAACGAATTCATCAGGCCTCACCAGACCGTCGTTGGGTGAAGCATAATCCAAGCCGTTGAGTAATCCCAACAAGCAGGTGAACAACACGAAGATGGCCGTGGCTTTCCCTACGGGGTGAAGGGTCGGTGCCTCGATGGTGAGGACGGCGTTTGAAGAGGCAAACAACAGCGGAGTTTCTTCAACCACCTCGTCGAGGTAATTGATGGGCTCCACTTCGCCATCGGCCATGGTTACGGGTGGAGGGAGTCCTACTTGATGTCAATGCGTCCCAGCCAGCGTGCTTGGAGTTGGGCTTGGGCCACCGAAGGAACCCAAGCGACCATCTGGATGGTCCCGTCTTCCTGCCGTTCGTCCGCTTCCACCATGCCGTTTTCGTACACATCAGAGGCGAGCCGCTCACTCGCTTCAGGTGAGTGATGAGTTGGAGGGTGAATGATGACCTCACAGGGTTCACCAAACAACCGTTGCCGTATGGTTCGCTGGAGCACATCAATGCCCAAGTTTGCATGAGATGAGATAGAAAGCGGGGTTTTGAAGCCCAACTCAACCACCCGCTGCGTTACCTCATCGAGATGGTCCGGCGAAATTTTGTCAATTTTGGTGAGTACAATTTGAGGCGAAGGGGGTTCGGCAAGCGGTGTGGTTTCGCTTTGCTGCCTCTCCATCACCTCCCGTCGGGTCGTGTCCAGTTTTCGTTCTACTTCAGAGATGGAGTCTGAGGCGTCAACCAAAATCATCGTCAAATCGGCATCTATTGCTTCAGCAATAGTTGCTTTAAATGCTGAGAGTGTAGCATTTGGTATATTATCAATAAAACCAATGGTGTCGACCAGCAGAATCCTGGGGCTTTTTTCCATGCGCCCTACCGTGGTCTCCAATGTAGAGAACAATTGGTCCTCTATCAGCACATTTTTGCCCGAAAGACGTTGAAAAAGAGAGGATTTCCCAGCGTTAGTATAGCCGACAAACCCGACGGTCATGGCACCGCTTCGTTCCCGTTGCCTCCGATGTTCCCGTTGCGCGTTGTTGTGTTTTCTCTGACGACGACGGAGATTGGTCAATTCACGGTTCAGATTCGCAATGATGTTTTGCAACGCCGTAGCACCGCCTCCACCGTAACCAGCCCGTTCACCCGTGGTTTGTTGATTGGCCAATTCGCGAAGCACGGTGCGGTCAGATTGTAATTGTGCAATGCGTACCTGTGTTTTCGCTTCGACCGAAGAGGCGTGGGCGGTGAACAAGGCCAGCAACAAGCGAACACGGTCCCATATCTCCAAGCCAACTTCGGCACCGATGCCGACCAGTTGACGTGGGGTGGCGTTGGTGTGCACCAAAACCAGGTCAACGCCTCGCCAAGGGTGGCCGTCAACCAAGCTACCAAACTCATCAGCAAGATCGAGCAACCGCCCCCTTCCAAAGAAGGTCCGAGGGTCTTGCTCGCCGGTTTGGATGACCGTCTCGACAACAGCAATGCCCATGGTTTGAGCCAAGGCCGTCATCTCGGATGTGTCTTCATGCCCACGCACGAGCATGATGGCTCTGCGCCCCTCGTGGTTGGTCCGGGCCTCACCGAGCACAACGCCGCCGCTCCCCGCTACGACAAACGGGTTCTCGGGGGGTTGTGCCATGGACGGTGGGATGGTTAGTCTCATATCAGCCCACCCCAAGGGTTGCACATGGCCGAACTGCACGTCATGGAAGTGCGATGGTCGGGCCGTGCAGACATGGCAACTGCACTTCAGCAGGCTGCCGAAGCCCACGATTGTTCGGTGTCTACCGAACGAGATGGCGAAGAGGTCACCCTCATCATCGGTGTGCAAGATGTTGATTTGCAAACCCTGCGAGACCGCGTGGATGCCTTGCTGGTGGCGCTTGGTGATGTTGAAGAGTCCTTGAACGGGTGAGCATGTGGGGAAGACCACCGTTCTCATCGATGCTCGTTGTGTGATGTGCAACGGCCTTGCAAAATTCCTTCGCCGACGGGTCCGCACTGGTGCCGAATTGGAGGTGCTTGGCATTCAAAGCGATGAAGGACAGGCCTTGATTCAGACCTTTTCTGAGCGGCATCGCAACATGGACACCCTCTATGTGGTGAGAAATGGACGAACCTATGTCCGTTCGGCCGGTGCCATTCGGTTGTTGCTCATCATGCGCTGGTATTACGCCGCGCTCTTTCCGTTTGCTTGGCTAGTCCCGCTCCCCCTGCGAGATGCGGTCTATTGGGGAGTTTCCAAGGTTCGTCACCGATTTGGACGGCTTGATGCCTAGAGGTTGAGGTCCAGCACTACGGGCGCGTGGTCCGACACATCAAGCCCTCCTTGACGAACAATAGAGCAATCTTGCAAGAGCGAAAGAGCAGGTGGGTTCAACAAGAAATAATCGATGCGCCATCCACGATCTTTTGCTCGTGCCTGACCACGATTGGACCACCACGAGTATGTTTTGACGCCCTCCCCGGCTACATGACGGAACGCATCTGTCCAACCATCCTCAAGCAACGCAGTGAACCAGGTTCGTTCATGGGGTAGGAAACCCGAGGTGGTGGTGTTGCCTTTTGGATTCCAAATATCGTCTTCGGTGTGGGCGATGTTCAGGTCGCCACAAACGACCACAGGTCGTTGTTCATCGAGATAAGGGCGCAACCATGTTCGCCATTCCTCCATCCAACCTTCCTTGAACCGTTGGCGCTCTTCTTTGTTGGAACCGCTTGGTAAATAGGTGTTGATGCAGATGACGCCGTTGTATTCACAGACCAGAACGCGCCCTTCGGTGTCGTGTTCATCAAACACACCTCCTTTTCCTCGTTCAAGCACCTTATGTGGCCCAACCGTTCCAGTGGCAACACCCGAGTACCCTTTCTTTTCTGCAGGATGCAAGGTCACCTGCCATGGTTGCGGCCAGGACCAATTGGCCGGAAGCTGTTCATCGAGTGTCCTCGTTTCTTGAAGCATGGTCACATCGGCATCCAGCGATGTGAAATACCCATCGATGCCTTTGCGGATGGCTGCTCGCAGACCGTTGACGTTCCACGACACAAAGCGCATGATGGCCTGCTGCTGCCGACGGTGAATAAGCGTTCAACGCATGGCTGATGCAATGTTTTGGCCTGACAATCTCCCGGTTGTTGCGGCTGCGTCTGCGAGCACATGGTCGCATTCGACCCATTCGCCCGCGAGTAACACGCCATGGGCTGCATAGGCGTCAAACGCTGGCTTTTGCCCGGTGGTTTGTACGACAATACTGGCTTGTTTTCGCTCATGCAACACATGACGACGCCAGCCCGTTGCATGCTGCTCCATGAATCGCTCAAGTCGCTCCAAGCGTTCTTCCTGGCCTTCACCTTCTCGTTCGGTCATCACCGCTGAGAGAAACGCACCTCGCAGCCCCCATCGGGGTTGAATGTTGGCCAAGTCAAGCATGTAGGCCCCTTCCTCGACATCCAACAAGCCGTGCTTGTCTGCAAGTGGTCTTGAATCAAGGGTCACATCAATCGTGCTCACCTGCACGGGTCGTACCAACGAAAGGTCATGCGCATCCCACGATTTCAGCAAGCGCTTTGCATTCGAAAAGCCGCAAGCCAGTACAATCACATCGCTCTCAAAGGTGCGGCCGTCTTCAAGGGTCACGCGTCCGGTTTCAATATCAGTGACCGTGCAATGCGGTTCAATCAACACCCCAACTTCGTCCAACGCTGCCGCCATTCGACCGACCATCCCTGCCCAACCTTCACCAACCAAGGTCAAGCGCTGCTTGAGCAAGGCACTGTACCGTGACCCATACGCTGGCTTTCCGGAGCCTGCGAGCAGGGATGCGGCCTGAACAATGGGGGATGTGGTGTCGACCTGCCGCAAAGAGCGCCGATGCGCCGCTGCTTGCCGTACGTTGTTTCTCGGCCGAAAAGGCCCGACGCCAACGACATGAAGGCGGTCCAGCCGTGGTGCGGAAACAACGAGAGGTAGACGGCTGATTTTGTTCACCAAGTTCACCATCGGTCCTCGTTTTAACAGCAGATGAAGGCCGTAACCAAACGGCGCTCCATCAATCGTTTCTGAAGTCCCTCGGCCTCCAAGCCGGTCGGTTCGGTCCAACACCACAACATGGTGGCCTGCTGTTGTGGCGTACAACGCAGCCGCTAATCCTGCAATGCCTGCGCCAACCACGGTGACACGGGCCATGCCCCACGGTAAGCGGCTCTAAGGAAAAAGGTCGTTGAGGGGGTGCTTTGAAGTGGTGGCTCGCATTCCCTCCCTTCATGGCCGATGCTCCACGCCTGCCCCACGACCGTGGGCATGAATTGTGGACCATGGAAGACGGCCCGAGCAGGAAATTAATGGCCAGTATTGACCGTTGGGTTGGAGCCTTGGTCGGGGACGATGATATTGACATGCCTCTGTCAAGTGCTTCCCAAACCATCGAAGCAACGGTGTTCGCACGCGATGACGGATTGATTGTCGGTTGCGCGGTGGTGGACCATTTGTTGCAAATTTGGGCACCCTCCGTGCGCATCACTTGGCACGCAGGCGATGGAAAACGCGTGGCTTCCGGCGATGAAATCGCAACCGTGACCGGGGATCGCGAAAGCGTCCTCGGTATTGAGCGAAGCATGTTGAATGCACTCGGTCAACTCTCAGGCATTGCGACCGAAACCAAACGATGGTCGGCCATTGCACCACGGCAAATTGCATGCACGCGGAAAACACTCTGGGGTCTGCTGGATAAGTGGGCGGTTCACATGGGCGGGGGGTTGACACATCGGCTCTCGAGGGGTGACGCGACCATGATCAAAGAAAACCACCTTGCCAGTATGCACACGGAGTTGGAGCACCACGAACAACGCCTTGCAACCTTCCTCCAAACCGTTGATATCGACCAGACGGGCGCCTTCCTTGAGGTTGAGGTGCGAACGGAAAAAGAGGCAATTGTAGCTGCGATGATTTGGGCTCAACGGAGGACGGCCGATGGCGTGGAGCGCCTCGTTGTCATGCTTGACAACCTCGCCCCCGAACAGTGCAAGTCTGTGTGCGAACAACTTGAGGAACAAGGCGTGCGGGAACACGTGGTATTGGAGGCGAGTGGCGGCATCGTGTTTAGCGACCTCAAATCGTGGCATGAATGTGGGTTGGATGTCATCTCAACCAGCGCCATCAACCGAGGCGTCAAACCCTTGGACATCAGCATGCTCGTCAAGGGCCTGTGAGGTGAGACCATGGACGACATCGCGGCAGACCCAAGCCATCCACGTTATGC
>JAYPCE010000026.1:0-28677 GCA_038124565.1 Candidatus Poseidonia sp. | reverse complement strand
TCCCTGCTTGAGTTCAATCAGGCCTTTGAGATTCCCAAACTTGAATCGCCCGGATTGGGCCCGGACGAACTGATTGAACTTCGCATCAAACTCCTCACCGAGGAAGTGCAAGAGTACGCCGAAGCCGCTCGAGCGGGGGACTTGGTCGAGGTGCTGGACGCTCTGGCCGACATCGGCTACATCCTTGCCGGGACCATCATCAACCACGGCATGCAGCACATCTACGACGATGCATTCAACGAAGTGCACCGCTCAAACATGGCGAAATTGGTGGACGGCAAAGTCCTGCGCAGAGAAGACGGGAAGGTGCTCAAACCCGAAGGTTGGCAACCACCACAACTCGCTCAGTTCCTTCCTGATGGCGAGTGAAGCCGTTCACATGGTTTCATGAACGATGAGGCTTTGCCTCTTCCATGAGCCGTCCCGTCGCCCTCGTTACCGGTGGAGGTCGTGGCATTGGTGCGGCCATATCCGACCGTTTGGCGAGGGATGGCTACGATGTCCTTCTCACCTACAACACCTCTTCAAAACCTGCGGAAATGGTGGTGGACGCCATTCGAGAACGCGGCGATGATGCCTTGGCGGTCAAGGTGGATTGCTCCGATTTTGGTGAGGTTGGCCTGCTTGGACAGCATCCTTGGATGGAGCGTGGTGTTGATGTCCTGGTCTTGAATCATGGTATCTATCATCGGGTACAAGGTCATGCCATGACACTGGACGACCTTGCAGCGACCATGAAAACCAATTTCGAAGGAGCCGTTGCTGTGTGGAAGGCGATTCAGCCGCACCTCACCAGCCATGCGCGTATGGTCGTTGTTGGTTCGCAATTGGGTACACGTGGCTCTCCGCATGGTGCGGATTACTCGGCATCAAAGGCTGCGCTTTCTACCTGGGCCCGATCCTTGGCTCAATCCGTCGGCCCAGAAGGTAAACGGGTCAACATCCTCGCTCCTGGATACGTAGACACTGACCTTCTCTCGGGCGATACCGTGGAAAAACGACAACAACGGGCCAACGAAGTGCCGTTGCAGCGGGTTGGTACGCCCGAAGACATGGCAGCCACGGTGTCCTTCTTGGTGGGGCCTGATTCGGCCTACATCACGGGGGCGATTCTCCATGTCAACGGAGGACTTTATCTCCCCTGAAACGGGCAGGCGGGCGGTGAAGTCATGGTGGACGATTGGGACGATGACGGTTCGTTTGAGTCCTTGGCCGACCAGCCTTTACTGGACGTTGACCTCTCTCAGCGAAACCCATTTGACCTCTCAAAAGCGCTGGAGGGTGCGGCGATTGAGGCGCTTCACCCTTCCGTGAAACGCTTTGTGTTGGATGCGGAGTTTGAACCAGCCGGCGACCAGCCAAAAGCAATTGAAGAATTAATTTCTCAATTGGAAAATGGGCAAGAACGCTGCGTGCTCCTCGGCGTGACTGGTAGCGGCAAGACCTTCGCCATGGCTCACTTGATTGAACGCCTGAACATCCCGACCCTCATCATGAGTCATAACAAGACGCTGGCTCGCCAATTGCACCAGGAGATGGTGGGTTATTTTCCGCACAACGCCGTTGAGTATTTTGTGTCACACTACGACTATTACCAGCCTGAAGCCTATCTGGCCAAACGAGACTTGTACATCGACAAGGAATTGAGCATCAACGAACGCATTGAGCAAGAGCGCTTTGCCGCCGTTGCCTCATTGGTTTCAAGGCCCGATTGCGTGGTCGTCTCCTCCGTTTCGTGCATCTATGGGCTGAATCCTCCTGAGACCTTCCTTGAGTATCATCTTCGTTGTCATGTCGGCCAACAGATAGAGACCAGTGACCTGTTGCGCGAATTGATCGAACTTCAGTACAGGCGAACCACCTCCGACCTTTCGAGGGGTGAATGCAGGGTACGGGGCGAGGTTGTGGACGTGTGGATGCCGAGTCGCGACGACCCCATTCGTATCGTGTTTGATTTTGACGGCATCAAAAGCATTCAGATTTGTGACCCCGTATCTTGGGAGCCATTAGACCATCTTGAAGAAGCGTGGATTCACCCGAAGGAATTCTTCATGACCAGCCCCGAACGGTTCGAAGCGGCGTTGCAGTCCATTGAACAAGAACTCAATGAGCGAGCGAAGTGGTTCGCAAGCCAAGGAAAAGAATTGGAGCGATACCGGTTGGAGCAAAAGACGGAATACGATTTGGAGATGCTGAGAGAAATCGGGCACTGCCAGTCCATTGAGAATTATTCCTTGCATTTCGACGGACGCACTCCCGGGCAACGTCCCTATTGTTTGCTGGATTTCTTTGCTGCCTGTGCCAATCAATTTCACGGAGACCCCAAACGCTTTCTGGTCATCATGGATGAATCGCACGTCAGTTTGCCTCAAGTCGGAGGCATGTATCACGGCGACAAATCTCGCAAGGACAGCCTCATTGACCACGGTTTCCGATTGCCCACAGCAGCAGATAATCGTCCGTTGAAACTGCCCGAGTTTCAATCTCTGGTGCCGCAGATGGTGTATGTTTCAGCAACACCCGGTGAACGCGAACTGCGTCATTTGTGTGAGGTCACACAACAACCTGTTCCAAACGGCTTGCTTCACGCGCCTTCGGCCGGAGGGGCGGGTGCTCCTGACCTGGCCAAAAAGCATCCAGAAGCCGAATCCATGTACGATATGCTGCACAGCATTCAAGGGATTGCGAAAATGGAACTGCGCCCGACGGGTCTGTTGGACCCAGAGATTGAAGTTCGCCCAACGGCGGGTCAGGTCAACGATTTGTTAACGGAAATCAACGCTCGCATAGCGCAAGAAGAGCGCTGCCTTGTCACGGTCATGACCATCAAGTTTGCAGAAGAAGTGGCCGCATACTTGAATCGGATGGGGGTGAAAGCCCACCACCTTCACTCTGAAATCGACACCATTGAACGAACGGAGATCATCAATGCCCTTCGCCTCGGTCATATCGATGTCATCGTGGGCATCAACTTGCTGCGAGAAGGCCTTGACATACCTGAAGTGAGTTTAGTGGCGATTTTTGATGCTGACCGCCAAGGATTCTTGCGCAACGAACGAAGTTTGCTGCAGACCATTGGCCGCGCTGCCAGGAATGTCAACGGTAAGGTACTCTTGTATGCGGATGGATTTTCACCCGCCATGGAAGCAGCTATTCGCCAAACCTTGGAACGTCGTCAACGCCAGCACGCGAATAACGAAGCCTTGGGCATCGTCCCCAAAACCATCGTCAAAGCCTTGCCTGTGATGGGTGATTCCGAGGACGCTCTCATCAGTGGGACGACCACATCTGGTGATGGTTCTCGCCGTCTCATCGCCAAAAAGGGAGGGCGGCGTGACGGTGATTGGGCGCAGCGTCTGAATCTCGGAGCGGGCGCATGGGCTTCTTCACAGCATGAAAATTCAATTGAAAATTCAAATGTTCAATTGACATATGATGAGCCCGATGATATCGTCGAACATCTGTCCGAGGAAGACCGTGCTGCGTTGATAGAAGAACTCAGACAGGCCATGCAACAAGCAGCGAAGGACCTGGATTTTGAACAGGCTGCCCGCTTGAGGGACCGCTTGCACGAACTTGAGCGATGGCGTGAGTGAGGCTCCAACAGGCACATCTTCTTGAAGCAAGGCCACAAGGTCTGCGCATGGCGGTGAACCCTGACGACTTTGATGAACCGGTCGTTGACTACGACTTTTCCAAGGCGACAACGCCACGTGCATTGATTGAACAAATGGCCACTGCTGGCGGATTTACCGCCACAAAATTTGCGGAAGCACGCGCCATTCTTGCTGACATGAATGCTGAGATTCAGTCGGTCAACGCCGACATGAGCAAGGTCACCAACTGGCTATCGTTTCCTGCTTGCCTGTGCGCAACGGGCACACGAGGTTTTTTTGTTGAGGCCCTCAAACGGCGCATGTTCAATGTGGTTTCAACCACATGCGGGACGCTTGACCACGACATTGCTCGGGCGTACAAAGACTACTACCACGGCTCGTTTGAATTGGACGATGTTGAATTGGGCGAGCACGCCTTGATGCGACTCGGCAATGTTATCGTCCCCAATGCATCATATGGCGAAATTCTCGAGGCGGTGTTGATGCCAGTGCTGGAAGACATCTACCAAGATCGCTTGGCCACGACCGGCAAAACCGGTGCAGAGGCATGGCTTGGTTTTGGCTCCATTCATCTGGTATGGGAATTGGGTAAGCGCATCGGCACACCGAACACGCTGATTTATTGGGCCGCTCAACACCAAATCCCCGTCTGCATCCCTGGAATCACCGACGGCTCCATTGGTGCACAATTGTTCATGTTTCGACAGAAGCATCGGGATTTCCATCTTGACACCCTCGCCGATGAACAAGTCATGAGCGATATTACCTGGGATGTCGAGGCATCAAACGCCCTCATGGTCGGCGGTGGAATCTCCAAGCATCACGTGATTTGGTGGAATCAATACCGCGGTGGGTTGGACAGCGCCGTTTACATCACCACAGCACCTGAACACGATGGGAGTCTTTCAGGAGCACGCCTGCGTGAGGCGATTTCATGGGGGAAGATGCGACCCGAAGCACCCCATGTGTGTGTTGAGGGTGACGCCAGTTTGCTCTTACCTCTCCTAGGTGCTGATTTATTCAGCGAACCTCATCAAGACTGAGACTCACGGAGTGCTGCAATCACCAACATGAGCGATTGGCGAAGCGGCATGGTCGGCTGCCATCCCTCGCCAGTATGTGTCTCAAGGAACCGATGAAACGGCACAATATCCGGACGAGGTTGAACTTCATCAGAGTCCGCAAGTTGTCTCGCTTGAACAGGAGGGCCGCCATCGGCGAGCAAATGTGTTGAGCGGAACCCTCCGTGTTCACCAGCAAGGGTTCGCGAAGTTAATCCTTCAAATTCAGTCCAAGTTTCTTCTAAGGTCCAACCTCTTCTTCCAGCGATGTGGTAGGTCGCTGCGCCCAATTGGAAAAAAGGCAGGGCTCGCACAAGAGCCGAGGCTACATCGTTCGCGCTGCACCAATGGTGCAGGCCTTGAGGAGGCGTTGGCTGTTTCCCATTTTGCACGGCGTTCATCCAATCAGCAAAGAGGTTCATGGTTTGATTTCCTGAATGTTGCGGAAGCACATCGTGTACCACGATGTTCACGCCTTGGAACGTGGGGGTGAGGGTCTCTGTTGAGCGATGAAGCATGATCTGTCTTGTCGATGGAGAGAGGTGGTCGATTTCAGCTCCAGGTTGAACGAGATGCACGGCATTTGGGGGCGCGTGTTCTTGGAGCGTAATGGCATGTGGAAATGTTGTACACTCAGCAGAAAACAATTGAATCAATGGTTCAAGTCGGTTGCTTGGAACAAAAAAGCGGTAGCCTGCAAGGATGCCCTTGTGCATGAACGCTTCAGTGAGCGGGTCTATGAGCCCACCCATCACCACGCTAAGGGCCATGTCGTACCGATGAAGCACCTGCACATCAAGCCTCCTCTTTCGATTGGGATGTCTACGACACTGAACCCAGAAAAAAGGTGATTTCTTTGTATTTTTCAATTGAAAAAGCGAGTATATTCGTTGAATCTGAGCACGAATATCTCTCATCTCGCTTGAAATCGCATATAGAGGCTAAATCAATTGAAGATTCGGTTTAATGCAAAACGAGATTCATAGAAAATCCTATTGAAATCCCGCGCGTTATGCGACATGAAAATCAAATTTTTTTTCTATATTTCAATTGGTTGAAGGCTTCATTATGCGTCAAATGTAATTGGAAATGATATTTTTACTGGCGAAGAATATATTAGGTGCCGAGAAAGACACTCAAGCAAGCCGAGCAAAATCGGCAAGGAGAGATGGGAAATGAAAAACACAGATTTCGACATCCAGGAGTTACTCCAACGGGATGTCTATGTCAACGATGTATTGGTAGGAACAATTGTTGGTGAACGCCACCACCCCAACGAGGCCCGCGTGAAATCCATGCGGATCCAAGTTGTGCCTGGCGTGGCCGATGAGTACATGCGAAAACCTGCGGAACTGGCACCGCTTCCAAAAGAACTGGTGCACAGTATCCGTGGCGACGGGACAGTCAAGCTGTCCAAATCTATGCGTGAATTGCAGCGCCGCTGGCGCAACACTGTGCGCATTGACGAAAAGCTGTACGCACCCGATGAAATGCTGGACCGTGCGGTCCTCGACAACCAAGGAGAAGAAATTGGTGTCATCACCGGTTTGTTTCGAATGAAGCGAACGTACAAAGGCGTCATCGTGACCACGCGCATGCGCATACAGAGCCAATTTGGAGTGGAGGAGAACATCCGCATCCCGATTTCGGCATTGGCCAGAACCCGAGAACGCTTGGATGAAGTCGTGCTTTCACGAACCTTTGACAAGATCTTGCAGTTGCCTTCGTACATCACGATTAACAGCATGGAAGAAGAGTGAACCCAGACGTTCATACTGGGTATCGCCGTTTCCGTCATGCTTATGACGGGGGGTTTTGTCGGCCGGGTTACCCTTGCGCGGGTGGCTTAGTCGGTTAGAGCACCCGGCTGATAACCGGGAGGTCGCAGGTTCAAGTCCTGCCTCGCGCACCAATTTACCTTTCACGGTTCTCGCAAAGAACATGAAGGGCCAGCCATCCCCCTCGCGCCAAGGGGATGACATGGTCGTCGTATCCGGCAGCAACGCGGGGCCAATGGCCGATGAACTTGCAGCCTCGCTCGGATGGGAACATCACCGGTTGGAAACCCGTCGTTTTCCAGACACGGAAGGATACATTCGCATTCCAACCGAGGCCTTGGACAGCATTCGCTCTGAACCGGTGGTTCTGGTTTCAAACACCTTCCCGGACTCAGGAATCGTTGAGACGCTGTTGATGCTCGACGCCATTCACGATGTTCGGGCTGGCGAATTGAAGAATTTACGAGAAATCGGCCCTCAGACCCTCCCTGATGTTGGAAAAGGCGTGATTTTGGCGATTCCCTATTTTGGGTACTCGCGACAAGACAAACGGTTTAAGCCAGGGGAATCCATTTCAGCCAAAACCATTGCAGACATGCTCGCAACCCGATGCGACGGTATCGTGGTTCTGGACCTTCACGCTCCGGCAGTTCTTCAGGACCTCGCTGTGCCCGTTGCCTTCACTTCCGCCATGCCTGAGTTAGCGGAGCATCTGAAAAACATCGTCAACCCTGATTTCATCCTCTCCCCAGACAAGGGAGCGATTGACCGAGCCTCCAGTGTAGCGCAGCAAATTGGTTGCGAATTTTCCTACCTTGAAAAGACCCGTATCGACGCTCACACCATCGTCCACCAAGCCAAGGATTTGGATGTTGCAGGAAAATCGGTCGCCATTGTTGACGATATGATTGCGACTGGAGGCACCATCTGCAGAGCAGCAGAGGCGCTTCGAAGCCAAGGCGCAACCCAAGTTCATGCTGCTTGCTGCCATGGCTTGTTCACAGGGGGAGCCATTGCACGTCTGCTTCGGTATGTAGACGGCGTCCACGCCACGGGCTCACTTCCTAACGCACGGGACAACATTTCCGGCGGCCCGGCGCTGGCTCGGGGCGTACATGAAATCCTAGGAACATTGGGACTTCAGTGAATTAAAACGATACACTGCGGTCTTTTTCATATGGACTCAACCGAGAGTCACTTCATTCACCCTTCCGTTGCGTTTATATTCGCGTGGTTCTGCGGAGGCCTGCCCCTATCACGAGGAAGGAGTGATTCCAATGAGTGTACACGTGCAATTTGAAACCCCAGAAGACGTCGCAAACAAAATTTTTGACATGCTCGAAGCCAACAAAAACGGGCGGGTCAAGAAAGGTAGCAATGAAGTGACCAAAGCCGCAGAGCGTGGCACGGCTCAGTTTATCATTCTCGCAGAGGATGTAAACCCCCCAGAACTTCTCGCTCACATCCCATTGATTTGCGAAGAAAAAGACATCCCCTACGGCTATGTTGCGAACCAAGAATTCTTGGCCAAGGCCGTCGGTCTGGCTAAGGGAGCCTCCGCCGCTTCCGTGGCGGTGATGGAAATCACCAAAGGCGCCCAAGAAAAATTCCACGAAGTTGTTGAGGAAATCAAGAACCTCAAGAACAACTGAAGTCCCACGAAGAGATGATCAACATGAGTGAAGAACTTGGTGGATGGCCCGCAGAAGTCGTTGAAATCGTTGGCAGAACCGGTATGACCGGTGAAGCAACGCAGGTGAAGGTGCGTGTGAACGATGCTCCCAATCCCCGCGACGTCGGCCGAATCATCAGCCGCAACGTCGTTGGCCCCATCCGCGTCGGCGACATTTTGATGCTCAAGGATACGGGTCGTGAAGCCCGCAAGCTGAATGCACGGTGATGGTCATGCCTGAGCGACGAATTTGCAATTTCACGGGCGAAGAAATCGAGCCCGGCACCGGCATGATGTTTGTCCGCAAGGACGGTAGCGTCTTGTGGTTCAAGAACAGCAAGGCCCGCAAGAACCAACTCAACCTCAAGCGCAATGCGCGCAAGGTCAAGTGGACCCGCCACTATGTGAAAGGCGGCATCCAGTGAAGGCGACCTCATCTTGAGCCTCATAGCAACGCCCATAAACGGGTCACTTTTGGGTCGGTACGGTGAAGACCATGGAAACGACATACGTGATGATCAAACCCGACGGTGTACAACGTGGCTTGGTGAGTGAAATAATTGGCCGATTTGAACGAAAAGGTCTCAAATTAGTCGGCCTCAAAGCTATGGTCCCATCAGAGGACATCGCTCGCACCCATTACGATGTACACAAAGAGCGTCCCTTTTTCCCTGGATTAATCAAGTTCATTACATCCGGACCCGTTGTTTGCATGGCTTGGGAAGGCGTAGAAGCCATTGCTGTCGCCCGAAAGTTGATCGGTGCGACCAACGGTCGAAACGCCGAGCCAGGCACCATTCGAGGCGACTACGGTATGGACATGGGCTTCAACATGATTCACGGTTCAGATGCTCCTGAAACGGCGGCTTTTGAGCTCGGCTTGTGGTTCCCCGAGGGCTTGATGTCATGGGACAACACCATGGGTCGTTGGGTTTACGAGTGAAGCCTCATAACACCTCATCAGCGGAGGTGCCAACATGACCGAAGAAGACCAATCTGCCGACGCCGCTGAACCGAAGGTGCGCGGCCACAATCGGCAACCGATCGTATCGGTGCTGGGTCATGTTGACCACGGCAAGACAAGTTTGCTCGACATGGTGAGGTCGATTGGGAGTCAACGCCAAGCCAGCGTGATGGACCGTGAAGCCGGAGGCATCACCCAGCATATTGGTGCCACGGAGGTCCCTGCTGATGTGTTGAACGACACGTGCTCTGCCATGTTGGGTGGGAAGAATTTCAAGTCCCCCGGTCTGTTGTTTATTGATACGCCCGGCCACCATTCCTTTGCGTCCTTGCGAAATCGAGGCGGTTCAGTCGCCGATATTGCGGTGCTGGTGGTCGATATCATGGAAGGGTTGCAACCCCAAACCATTGAATCACTCAACATCCTCAAAGAAACCCGGACGCCCTTTGTCATCGCAGCAAACAAAGTCGACCGTCTACACGGATGGCGGTGCGAACAAGGGCGTTCTTTTGTTGAATCCATTCGCAACCAACGAGATGATGTCAAAGCATTGTTTGAAGATCGCTACTGGAAGTTGCTTGGTAAGTTCTCCGAGCATGGCTTTAATTTGGAGCGCTACGACCAAATCCGTGATTTCCGACAAAATGTGGCCTTGGTGCCGATGTCGGCCAAAGAAGGTGAGGGCTTGCAAGATTTACTTGCCGTGACTGTTGGGTTGGCTGAGCGTTTTCTTGAGGACCGCTTGACCGATACACTCGGTGCAGCACAGGGCACTGTTTTGGAGATGCGCGATGAAGTTGGTATGGGCAAAACGGTGGATGTGATTCTCTACCGTGGGCAATTGAAGGTAGGAGATACCATCATGCTTGCAGGCCAAGACGGGCCGTTCACCACCCACATCAAGGGGTTGAAGCGCCCTCAAGGCATGGCTGAAATGCGGGACGCAGGCAAGCGTTGGGTTAATTTTGATTCAGTTGAAGCAGCATGTGGTGTCAAAATTGTCGCCCCGAATCTTGAGTCCACCATCGCCGGTACCACCCTTCATCTCGCCAACACCGAAGAGGAGGCTGTTGTGGCTCAGGAAGCCATTCGTGAGGAGTGGCGTAAAATTTTCAACGCCATGCCGGTGATGTGCTCTTCATGCAACGCTATTTTTACTCGTTCAGCCTTTGTCGAACACACTTCAAAGGGTGAATGTCGAGGGGCCGAAGAAGACCGAACGGGGGTGGTCATCAAAGCCGATACCGTGGGAGGATTGGAGGCACTTGCCTTTGAGTTGCATCAACGAAACATTCCGGTGCGACAAGCGACCGTTGGCCCAGTGAACAAAAAAGACCTGCTTTTAGCGAGCACCGCCAACGACCCGTTGCAACGCGTCATCCTCGGTTTCTCAACCAAAGCCAACACCTCTGATGTTGCGCAGCAATTGGATGACGAGGAAGCGACTGTGAAGTTCATCTCCGGGCCGATTATCTATCACATCATGGACGAATTTGAAGCCTGGCAGGAAGCCACCCGGACAGCCCTTGAAGAAGAACAACGAGAGGCGTTGGTCTATCCTGGCCGAGTGCTGTTTCTCAAAGACCACACGTTCAGGGCCAAGGGGCCAGCCATTGTCGGTATGCGTGTGCTTGGGGGTCGTGTCCATGTCGGTCAACGGTTGATGAAACTGGATGGAACGCCCGTCGGCCAGATAAAAAGTCTGAGAACCCGCTCATCCGAAGACGTGAAAGAAGCTATGCAGGGCGAAGAAGTCGCTGTGGCTGTTCAAGGTCCAACCGTTGGCCGCCATATTGAGGAATTGGATGAATTCTATGTCGATGTACCGGAACGACATGTTAAACGCTTGCGATCGGTCGACCTGTCACCTATTGAGGAAGAAATCCTCAATGAAATTGTTGCCTTGCACAGAAAAGAGAACCATTTCTGGGGCAGGTAAGGCTACCATCACTTGAAGTGCGCGTGAGCATTTATTGAGAACGGAGCGCGCACATTGATATAAGAAAGGGAAAAGTAGCATGTTGTTAAGGAGGTCTCGTTATGGAAGCAGGAATGCAAGCCGGCGCAGGTGGCGCACGAACTCAAGACTTGATTGCAACGGTATCCGCCATTTCAAACAGCCTCATGAACGAGGTTAGCAAGGTCATCATCGGTAAAAACGAGAACTTGCGACGTGTTACGGTCGGCATCCTCTCGAACGGTAACATGTTGCTTGAGGATTTCCCGGGGCTGGCCAAGACCTTGCTGGCGAACACCTTTGCACGAGCCTTGGGCTGTAAGTTCAAGCGCGTTCAATTTACCCCAGACCTGTTGCCCTCTGACATCATGGGGACTTACATGTATGACCAAAAATCTGGAGAGTTTAAACTCCGAGCAGGTCCATTGTTTTCCAACATTCTGCTGGCTGACGAAATCAACCGAGCTCCTCCGAAGACGCAGGCTGCGTTGTTGGAAGCCATGGAAGAAAAGCAAGTCACCATCGAAGGTATCACGCACAAATTGCCTGCGCCGTTTGTTGTGTTGGCCACCCAGAACCCGATTGAGCAGGAAGGTACCTACCCACTTCCTGAGGCACAAATGGACCGTTTCCTCATGAAGATGAGCATGGGTTACCCTGACCGAGCAGAAGAGAAAGCCATCTTGGCTCGACGCAAGTTGCGAGGTCAAGACGAACACGTTGTTGAGCAGGTGACGTCACCAAAGAAAGTCGTCGCCATGCAAAAGGCGCTTGAGACGGTTCATGTTGACCCCGCCATCCTCTCGTACATCATTGAAATCGTTCAACGGACCAGAGAAGACCATCGCGTCATCAACGGGGCTTCGCCTCGTGCAAGCCAAGCTCTGTTCAAGACAGGACGAGCGGCCGCAGCCGTAGCGGGGCGCAATTATGTCATCCCAGACGACATCAAGGGCATCGCCTTGCAAATCATTTCTCACCGTATCAACATGAAGCCAGAAGCCAAAATCCGCGGCATTACTGGCATGCACATCGTGCGAAAGATTCTGTCCGAAGTTCCTGTCCCAGTGATCCAACCTGCTTGAAGCGAGTTGTTTGAAGGCTCGCATTGAAAGAGGAGGTCCGCTCTGCTGGACTTGTCGGAGGTGAACGGTCATGAATCCCTACAAAATGGTCATCGCTGTTGCGAACCAAAAGGGAGGTTGTGCTAAGACCACAACGGCGGTCAATGTCGCTGCCGCACTCGCTAAAGGCTCCCGCCGACAGGGGCTACCCCCTGCCAAAGTCTTGCTTGTGGACCTCGACCCTCAGGGAAATTGTGCGACTTCATTTGGTCTTGAAAAGAAGAAGATCAAGAAAACGGTGTACGATTTGCTCACCAACGATTCTGGAGAGGAATTGCCGCTCATGGAAGAGTACCTCATTCCACCAGAAGAAATTACGAAGGCCATGCAAGAGGCATGGAGTC
Organism: Candidatus Poseidonia sp.; assembly: GCA_038124565.1. Taxonomy (GTDB): domain Archaea; phylum Thermoplasmatota; class Poseidoniia; order Poseidoniales; family Poseidoniaceae; genus Poseidonia. The sequence continues at coordinate 16,160 of JAYPCE010000026.1, read as the reverse complement.
AGCGGAACGGAGGGAAAAAAGCACCAGAAGACATTGATGCTGGGCATTTGTGGATGTTGCCAAGTGACATTCATTTGTCCGGAGCGGAAATCGAACTGAGTCACAAAATCGGTCGAGAAACCCGTCTGCAGGAAGCTCTTTTGCCCATCATGGATGAATTTGATTACATCATCATCGACACGCCGCCATCGTTGGGTTTGCTTTCCATCAACGCCATGTGTGCTGCGAATTGGGTTTTTGTCCCAGTACAGGCGGAATATTATGCCCTTGAAGGGTTCAGCATGTTGATGAATTCCATCAAAATGATTCAGCGTCGGATCAACCGCAATTTGAAGATATTCGGCATCGTCATGACGATGGTGGACGGGCGCTCCAAGTTAAGCACCTATGTGTGCGACCAAGTGAATAAGAAAATGCCGAACAAATTGTTCAACACCACTGTCCGACGGCTGGCGAAGGTGGCTGAAGCACCGTGGAGCGGCGCTCCAACGGTCATTTTGAACAAACCAACCAATTCCGGTGCGGGCGCAGGCAGTCTTGAGTATTGGACACTGGCGAAGGAAGTTCACCAGCGCGTTCAAGAAGTGCGCCGTGAATTTGGCGTGACCGAAGAATCGCGTTTACGCATGACCAGAAACATTCGGTGATGCTGGTCTCGGCCAGCGTGACGGCCTGCAAAAACAAGCGTTGCCAACCATCGTTTCTTCGCATGGGTTAAGTATGTGCCCAAGCCAAACCTCCTTCGGGTAAGAGCATGACCGCAGAAGGAATGACCTCCGTGAGCGTCAGTTACGAGATACGTCGCCAGTTGAACACGCTTAGGACCTCAGGCGGTCACAAGAGTGTTAACGATTTGTTGGCCGACATGATTCGGACCCATAAGATGCTCAAAATGAAAGGTGAAATCGACACATTGCGAGAACGCATGCAGCAAGCGGTTGATGTGGATGTTGACCATCTCGCTGAACGATTGAATCTTGCTCCCTTCCAGGTTTGATGCGGATGATGTCGTGGCGCCCGCCGGGTTATCAGTTTAGGGCCAAAGATTTGGTCAAAGCCTTGTGCAGCGACGAGACCGACCAGTCGCTGTTGCTGATGGCTGCGGTACAAGGTCGGGTGGAATTGTTCGCCGATGCCACCGCATGGAACGGGTTCCTTTGGCTGGTGATGAACACCTGCAAAGTTGACGGCAAACCGTTGTACACGGGTCAAGAACTTGGCGCCCTCAAAGCGAGTTTGCCCATCGTTTGGGTCTAATTCTTCCCGTACTTTGCTAACCACTCGTGACCGTACCATCGCCACTGGTCCATGGTCCATCCATCCGGTAGACCGCCTTCGGGAAGGGGTGGTGATTCCGAAGGCATTTCTGGCTGAGCAGCGGTGGAGGCTACAGTTTTCTGCTGAACGGGCATCCCTGCGATGGCCTCGATGCTCTCTTCTTCATAGGTCATGACGCTAGCCTCCTTTGGTGTGTCGTCCGCTTTCAAGTCCATATCGGCAAATCCATCGGTCTCATTGAAATCAAGTTGTTCCACATCGTCGTCCCAAGAGGCATCCGAGATGATGCCACCTGCAGCCGATAAGCCACCACGCCCTTCCAGTGCTTCTTGAGAAGCGTTTGAAGACAACGAGGGCGCAATGCCGCCGTATTCCTTGGTCGTCGTGGCCGTCGCACGTTTCTTCAGCAAGAAAGCTGCGAGAAGAATCACCACGGTGAGGCCAACAAACGCAGCAAGGCCGACCGTGACAACCTGTTTGACGATGTCATCGTCCACGCTCAGAGGGGCATCGGTGTCGGTCGAGGTTTGCTGGGAGGTATTCCATGCATAGAATCCGAGTACCGTATCGTTTTCACCCAGTCCGTTTCTGTAAGCCTGATAGGCTGGGTTGTTCCAGCCCTGACAGGCTTCTGAAGTGTCGTTTTTGTCGTTGAGGCAATGGTCCTGCTCGGTTTGGACGAAGGCTTTGGTATCGTCGTAATCCGTGTTGGAACCAACGCCGTCACCGTCGCCGTCAAAATGTTCGTTTGGGTCAGCGTCCATGAGCGGCGATTCAGTCCGGTCGACCCATCCATCTCCATCTTGATCGATGCAACCAAACGAGGGAACGGCCACGTACCCTGATGGACTGCTTGCGTCAATGCTGACGGCCTTGGTTGATTTTCCGAATTCCCAAGGACATGCATCCGGTTCTTGGCCGTCGGAAGCATCGCCATATCCATCACTGTCACCATCCAACCATTGGGTGGGGTTGTTTGGTAGTGCATCCGCTCCATCTTCAATCGTCCAGTTTTCATCAGGGTCTGAATACCCGTCCAAATCCTTGTCCGGGCAGCCGTAGCGGTCAACGGTAGAGAAGGCATTGGTGGATGGACACGCATCGGGTTTGAATCCATCAGGATTGTCACCGTATCCATCACGGTCGCTGTCTGACCATTGCGTTGACTCATCAGGAAACACATCGCCATCAAGGCCGTTGCTGTTATCTCCGTAACCATCCCCGTCGGAATCCGACCATTGGTCAGCATTATCTGGGAAAAGGTCGGGGTCGTTTCCAGCGACGTTGTCTCCGTATCCATCCCCGTCAGCATCGCTCCACTGCGTGCTATCGTTTGGGAATGCATCGGCGTTGGTTCCGTCTTGGTTATCCCCATAGCCGTCGTCATCGGAGTCCGTTGTTTGTGAGGCATCGGTCGGGAAGGCATCGTTTCGGTCGTTTACTCCATCACCGTCGGAGTCCAAGTCAAAGTACCGAATTTTCGTTGAATCCGGCGTGGTTCCAACGGCATAGAATGGTCCGTTAAATTCAGCATAAACGCCGACGATGTCTCCAGATGCAGTAAAACTTTCGAGGAGGGAGAAGTTGCTTGCATCAAGGAAAGCAACCTTGCCCTGCTTTGCACCAACCACATGCATGTTGTAGGCTGAGCCGATGAAGGTGGTCTGTTTGGTATGGCCCATGGAGAGGCTCGAGACAGACCATGTGTCGGTGTTGTAGAGGTAAACGGTTCCACCGGTGGTACCGGCCAGCAGCGTTGTATTGCTCGCCAAGAAGACCGAAGAGACGATGGCGTTGGGTTCATTCAGGGTATTGACCAATTGACCTTCAGCCGAGTTGATGTAGATCTTTTTATCGTACGAAGCGAGCACCAAGCGCCCATCCTCGAGAATATCAAAAGCTGAAATGCCTGCTGAAACCGTTGTACTGCTGACTCCTGTGAAGCCGAAAGCATCGTATTGGTCGGCGCGGCGCTTCCCTGCTGAATACATCAACCAAAGGTCACCTTCTGGATCCAAGACAGCGTCATTAACGGGGTCGGGGGTGGAAATGTTCCTGAAAATAGATTGTGTGCTGAGTTGAACAACGATGGCGCCGTTTTGGTGAGCCACCGTGACCAACTCTTGGGAGGCATCAAGACGAGCCTTATTGGCTTCTACATCGAGGAACACGGTCCACTGGGTCGTGAGCACCCCGTTGCTGAACGCATTCACGCTGACATTCCCTTCGTCGTTCACCGTGAGAATCTGTCCTGTGTTCAGGGCAGACCACAAGATGAGTGGCTTGTCAAGTTCATCGGTTTGTCCAGCATCGGTGAGCGTTGAGAGGTTTGAGGATGCACTTACAAAGAGTACCGTCTGACCAGAGAGCAAGAGAACAACCAATAACGCAAGCGCTCGGTTCATGCCGATGGCCAGCACGCTGTAAGATATGAAGCACGCGCTCGCTTGTGAGGGGCTCAGTTCTCCGCCTCGTCTTCATCGGGCTGTGGTTCGAGACGCTTTGCAGGTGGTTTAGACACCGGTTTCAGCGTGCCCTTGACTGGTCGGAGCGTGGCCGTTGGTTTGCCAATGGATGCAGACGGAGGAGGCCCTCGCATCTTTTCTGGCATCAGCATGTGGCCAACAGGCGTCAGTGTGGCGGTTCGCACTTCACCTTCATCCTCCAGTGGTTTCAAGACCCCTCGGATTGGCTTCAGCAAAGCGGTTGGTCTGGTCATCGTTGAGGGCTCAACCTCTTCGACCATCTCGTCCTCCATCATGTCGGTTATTTCTGAAACGCTCTCGAGGTCCTCTTCATCCACCACATCAATGCTCTCTGGTGCACTTGGAATGGATTCTGTTTCAACCAGTTGTTCTTCAACGGCTTCAGCGAGTTCGCCCACGGCTGGTTCAAGCGTTGATTCGGTAACTTGAACGGGAGGTTCTTCCTCTTCGATAGGCTGCATGGCTGCCTCTTCTTGAGGCACAAAGCCAGGCGCACCGATGGGTTGTCGAACGCTGCGAACAGGTTGAGGAAGTTCAGGTTGGGCTATCGGTTGCCGAACGGTTCGGACTGGTGGCGGAGCGACTTGTCCAGCAAGCGATTTGGCGCTGGTCATCGGAGCTCGCATGCCGCCCAAACCAAGTCGGGGTTCCTCCTCGGTTTGTTGGCCCATGAGGCCTCGCAACGGTCTTCCTGCCGCTGAACCCAGTCCATCAGGCCGAGCACCAAGGGCGGTGGGGTCCATGGCTCCTGAACCGAAGGCTGCAGGCGCCTGTCCGGATATGGATTGCATCCATTTCTGCCGCTTTTCCGCACGGGTATCTGTGCTTTGCAGCGCACTGAATTCACGTTCACGAGCAGAGAGTTCAGATTCATCCGCATCGATTTCACCTTGGATTTGTTGCGTGACGGCTTCACGCATTTTCTCCTCGGCCATTTCCTTGAAGGAATCCATTTTCTCTGCAAGACCCTTCAAGCGGTCACGGATTTCTGCTCGCTTAAGACCCAATTGAGCCTCAATTTCTGCTCGGATTTGGGTCTCTCGCTTGCGGACATCGATGAGGGCTTTGTTGCGCATGATCTCTTCCCGCTTGTCGAGTTGCCGCTCGAGTTGCGTAGCGACTTCTTCTTCTTTGCGTGCTTTGAAATCCCGCAATCGTTCTTCCATTTCGACTTCCAACTCAAGGGTCGTCTCTTCCTTGAGCAGGTCAAGGTCTGTCTCGTGAGTCAGCCGCTCGTTGCGCAATTGTGCATCAACCTCGGACATGATGGCTTTGCGAGCCGCTGCTTCACGCGATTGGAACTCCAAGTCAAGGCGTTCGCTCCAGTCTTGTTTATTCGCTGAATATTGCGCTTCAAGCTGTTCTCGCAATTCTGCTTCACGTTCGTATCGGTAGCGAGACAGACGGTTTTGGATTTCTGCTTCTCTGGCGTGGCGATAGGCATTGAAGTCATGTTCCATCCGGTGTTCAAGTTCCGTTTCGATTTCCGTTTGAAGACTTCTTGAAATATCGTCAATGGCCTTGTTGAAGGTGAGGTCGTACTTGGCTTTCAATCGGGCCTTGCGTTCGGACAAGCGACTGGCTTGTTGTTCGTTGAGTTGCGCCTCAATTTGGATTCGAAGTTCATCCCGCCTCTTCGCAATGGCAAGTTCAACATCTTCTCGCATCTGGTCTTCAAGTGAATCGGTTTCTCGGCGCAATTGTGCTTCAATGTCTTCTTGAAGTTGTTGTGCGATGTCTTCTTCAAGCCGTAGACTGCGGCGTTCAAACTCTACCTTGAGACGTGCCTCACGCTGCTTCAAGCGCTGGCGGAGTTGCTGTTCTAAGCGAGTGCGAATGCCCCTGCGCAACTGTTCTTCCCGTTCAGCCAACAACGCCTCGTGCCCCTCTTCAAGACGAGCGATTTCATGTGTTTCCATTTCGGTGAAACGCTGCTCCATTTCTTGCTCCAAGTTGGCCTCAATATCACGAAGCCGTTGTTGCAATTCTTGATTATAATCCAAGCGAAGGCGCTCTTGCTGAATGGCCAACCTGCGCTCGTATTCTTCTTGGAGTTGGGTTTCAATTGTGGCCTTGATGTGACCTTTCCGTTCTTCCAAGCGGCGATGTTGTTCAACGCCATGTTGTTCGTGAAGCGCCTCAACTTGGCGCTGAAGGCGCAGGTCAAGTTCCTGTCGGACACGGGATTCTTCTTGGGCAAGAGCATCGCGTTCCAACGATTCAAGCTCCGCCTCCATGTCGGTGCGCAGTTCACGTTCAAGTGCATCGAGGGTGAGTTCGTGCTGGGTGGCCAGGTCTGCGGCAATGGTGGTCTTCATCGCGTTGATACGTTCTGTAATCGCCTGCTGCCGCAAACGGCGCTCACGTCGCAAATCTGCTCGAAGACGTTCTTCTTGACGGAAGCGTGCCTGTGTTCCCACGGCTTCATCGAGGGTCGTGGAACTCGCAGCCGTGAATTGTGTTCGCAACGAAGCAAGCGTCACTCGCTCGCGACCGTTTTGTGCTGCCGTTTCGGCCTCACTGTCGTTGCTTTCGCTCACACCCATTGGAATCCCATCCACTTGTTCATGGACTTCTCTTCATAGATAAGGAGCGCGACGCAAGTACGGCCAAATCGTTGGCTTTTGTGACCTTGTTGTGGTCGGCCGACGTGGTTCAAAAGCGAACAACGAATTCGGTTTCACACGCTGGACAAGCGATGTTTCGCTCACCGGGACGTCGCTTCATGCGGAGGTTTCGCTCACAGCCAGGGCAGGCAATTTCAACGCGAGGTGTTTGCGCATCGAGTGTGAAGTAACATTCACACATTCCGCATTTCAGTTGGGCAGGGCGCTTGTCAACTCCCGCAACCAAGACTTTTGAACACGAGGGGCAGGAGAGTTTCTCTTCCATCCATTTTCGGCGGGTCAACGCATGGTCCACACGAACACGTGCTTTGCAAAGTTGACATGACATTTCACCCAAGCCAACGGGAAGCATGCCGTTGCACTTCGGACACGACAACGGCGGGGGCGCAATTTGCGATTCAACGACCAAATCTTCTGTCATTCTGCATCACTTCTTTTTGGAGTACAGAACCAATTGCTCTGGAATGAAATTCCATGGAACATCCAGCGTCAAACCGAATTCTTCTGAGAGTCGTACGATGAGCTGTTTGGCGCTTACTTGGTCGCGTGAACCCTCAAGATTGAGCACGATGACATCCCTTCCTTCTTCGTCAACAGCCAGAGAAGCCAGTGTTGTCGTGACCGTCGTTACTGCTTCATTTGTGGCTTGAGTGGTTGGAGCAAGCGAGGTGGCGTTCAGCAATTCAGGCATATCAACGCGCTGGAGCATTCGCCACCAACGAGCCCTTCCTTCGTCTCGATGGTTTTCGACCAAGGAGAGCGACGCCAGTTTCTTGAGGTGATGGTAGAGATTGTATCGGTCAACGCCAAGAGATTTCTGGAGTTGAACCGTGCTCATTTCTTCGCTGTTCGCGAGCGCGAGGTAGGCAGCCCGACGGGTAGGGTGTGCCAGAGCCGTCGTAATGGGGTCGCCTCGTACTCGTGCCATTCTCCCACCTGTCGGGAAGAGGGACCCATAGGGTTTGAAGATGTCCCTTGAAAATGGCGAAGTTCATTCACGCCTTGGAGGGGATGTATCTCGCTCTAAACGATGCAAAGGCGACCTTGGTGTCTTCAACCATGGTTCGAAGGGTCTCTTTTAACAGCGGAAGGGCTTGTCCGTTTTGGGCAAGACGAGCGCCGTTGAGGATGACAAGAATAACCGACGCTTCGTGAATCAGCACACCGACCCAGAGTTGGTCGTACCACTGTTGGATGACGGCGAAGACCAACGTGACGGTGATAGCGACTGAGAAGAACAGGTTTTGCATCAATGTACGTTGAGCTTGCCGGGCAAGGTCGATCATTTCTGTCAACATGCGAGGGTCGTCACCTGGGATGAGAATATCGGCCGCTTCAAGATTAACCGATTCTCCAGTCCCGACCGCAACGCCAACGTCCGCCACCGCTAAGGCTGCAGCGTCGTTGAATCCATCGCCGACCATCATCGTGACATGGGAACTTGAACGTGCTTTGACCCACTTGACTTTATCTTCAGGACTCAAGCCGCCGTGGGCTGCGCTCTCGGCTAAACCGACCGAACGAGCAAATTCGGAAACAGCACTTTGGTGGTCTCCAGAAAGGATTTCCACATTGACAGACCGCTGATTCAGTGAAGCGATGAGGGCTCCTGAACCATCACGGGTGTCATCGTGCACGAACGTGACCAGCGCAATTCCAACACCGTCTTTGACAAGCAAACTGGCGCCATGCCCTTTCTGCTTAGCACCTTCAAAGGCGTCCATCAACGCCGCCTCAACCTCGACATCCATACTGGTCGCTTTGTCAGGACGAATGAACGCCACTTGGGAGCCAGCATGCATGCCTTGAACGCCAGCGTTGATATCGCTGAGTTGGTTGATAGAGGCTGGTTCAACGCCTTGCGTTTCGCAGTGGTCCATCACGGCCAAAGCATAAGGGTGAGATGAGCGGGACTCAAGCCCCATCATGAGTTTGAGGGCACTGTTCATCCGGCGTTGCTTGCCGAGGACAATTTCACCAACGGTGGGCCGTCCAGAGGTGAGCGTTCCGGTTTTGTCCAACAAGACGTGATTGACGCGCGCCATGCGTTCCAGTGCGTCACCGCCTCGCACGATGACGCCGCGATGTGCTGCATTGGAAAGGGCCGCTGCGTGTGGGACGGGGGTGGCGAGCAACAGGGCGCACGGGCAGGAAACAACCCAAAGCAAGAGAATGATTTTCCAATTGTCTGGGAACATGAAGTACCAAACTGCGAACGCTCCAAACAACACCAAAGGCACCCAAACAGCGGTAAATTTCTCAATTCCACTGTGCAGGCGTGGCGGGGCTTCGCGAAACGAATGAACAGCGTCGATGAGGCCTGACAACCGGGTTGAATCACCCACAGCGACCACTTCGCAAACCACCGGCCCTCGGGCCAATACCAGACCAGCCTCGATGATGTCGCCTACGCCAACATCAACTGGAACGGATTCACCAGTGAGCGGAGCCTTGTCCAGAGCGCCCTTCCCTTCAACGATGCGGCCATCAGCCGGAATCAATTCACCGCTCCGAATTTCGATTTTGTCACCGGGTCGAACGAGGTCAATCGGGACCATTTCCGTATCAGGCGTGGCCTGATTGGCCATTGGCAACACCGGTGCTCCGGCCATGGGAAGCGAGAAACCCACGGAGGCGGTTGTAATGGCGGTGTCCGGAGTAAAGCACAAGGCATTGTCGTTGTTGATTTTACGGGCAGTTCTTGGAAGTCGGTCCAATCCGCCTTGCATGGCTTCTCGTGCCTTCAAGAGGGCATCGCCTTCGAGGTGGGCGGTGAAGGCGACCAGAATGGTGACGATGAGCGCCTCTTCCCACATCCCGAGAATTCCTGCCCCAATCACGGCGAGGCTGGTCAACACTTGGAAACCCATCTGGAGATTCTTGAGGGAGGCCAAGGCTTCCTTGAACATTTGAAGGCCACCAATCAACACACCGGGCAGAGCCAAGATGGGGATGAGTAGGCCATGGTAACCCAACAGTTCAGCGCACATCACCAACACCAGCACAGGCAAGGCAATGCCTCCGCCGATCAAGCGCCATTGGTCCGGACGCAAGCGGTTTGAAGTGGCTTCAGCAAATTTTGGCTCAGTACCAATGATGTGTTCCAAGGCTCGGTTTCTCGCTGCGACCAATTCTTGTTGAGCACTGGCTACCAACTGTACCAAAATCCGGTCGTCCTCAGAAACTTCGGCGTCCAGCACACCGGGCTGGCGGCGCAACACCCGTTCCAATTGTGCAACGGGTACGTTGTTGCGATGAGCCACCGCTTTGGCGCGTACGCCCACAAGTTCGTGATGCTCCACATCGGGGGCGTGGCCCAGTGAGCGTAAGACCGAAGACACCTCAGAGAGAGGACCTTGTTCCAAGTCAACATTGACCCGGACCTCTCCAGAAGTCGCAGAAACATTGGATTCGGTGACTTGTTTCATGTGGCGCAGTGCACCCATGGCTTTGGCAGCACAATCGGGGCAATCCATGCCCAACAACGGCCAGGTCACGGTGTAGACGCCGCTGGCTTCTTCAATCATTGAAGTGTCAATGACTTCAGCGGTCAGATACGAGGTGTCTTCCTCCACAGGTTCTGCAACGGGTTGTGGCTCCACAGGCGCAGGTGGGGTAGGCAAGCCATCGTCTTCAAGCGAGAGAAAAATCTCCTCTTCGCCCTTCTGCGCCATAAATCAACCACATGGAGGGCCTTCATCAATGCTCGCACACCTTTCCTCTTGCTTGGTAAATCTTGGCGAACGTTCATTCTCAAGTGAGCCTTGGCTCGCTGCATGGAGTGGTTGCCGACCGACTGGTCTCCCTCTGTCGTGGTCGTTGACATTGACGGCACCATCACCGATGAACACAAATCGCTCTCCATGGGGGCGGTGGAAGCCCTTCGTCGCCTTGAGGCAGCGGGCATCCCGGTCGTGCTCGCGACCGGAAATGTAAGGCCAGTGGCGTACGGATTGTGGCGCTTCATCGGACTTTCTGCCCCAATGTGTTGTGAAAATGGAGGGGTTGTCTGGCACCCCACTTGGAACAACCCCATCGTGCGTGCATCGGGCGAGGATGCGCACGAGGCGGCCGTCTGGTTGGCCGAGCGTATCGATGGCTTGGAGGCGGCCGGAATTGCGACCAATACTTGGCGAGAAAGTGAATGGTGCTTGCATCCAGAGGAGGATTTGGAAGCCATAGAACATGCACTCACATCAAGTCCATGGGCACATTTGAGCGTTGTTCGTACAGGGTTCGCGATTCACCTCATGGAGCCCCATCTCAGCAAAGGAGAAGGGCTGAAGATATTGTTTGAAACCATGGGGTGGTCGATGGATGATGCTTTAGGCGTGGGTGATGCGCCCAACGATTTGTCCATGTTTGACGCAGTCCACTGGTCCGTGGCGGTGGGTGGGGCCTTTGCTTCGGTCCGTGATGCTGCCGACGTGGCCTCCCCTCATCCTCATGGCGAAACATTCAGTCCACTGGTAGATGCGATTCTCGCAAACCAACGAATGGGGGCTTGAACCCGTGCTTGCCTTGGGTATTGACCTCGGTGGAAGCGGCTTCCGAATCGGATGTTTTGATGTAGATTCTGGCGAACTGCATGGTTCCTTATTGACCCATCAACATGGAGCATCTCTTCACCCTGAGCACGTGCTGCCATCGTTGGTGAACGTTTTGGGCTCAATGCGATGGTGTGGGCCCATTGGCATGGGTTTTCCTGGTGCCGTGGAGGCCAATCAAATCCTCACGGCTCCAAACCTTGGCGAGGCTTGGTGCACGGCCCCTATCGAGGAAACCCTCCGGCCATTTTCCAACGGACAATTTGTGATGGTCAACGACGCTGATGCTGTGGCGGAGGGCGAGCGCGTCTTCGGCCACGGCCACGACCATCACGATTGTGTGCTCACCCTCACGGTGGGAACCGGTCTGGGAACCACCGTTCACAAGCATGGCCGGATGGTGCCGAACCTGGAATATGGCCGATGGCCTCATCCCTCCAGAGGAGGCTTGCTGGAAGAACATCTTTCAGGGCGTGCAAGAACCCGCGAAGGGCTTTCAATTGAGGCGTGGTGTGAACGGTTTCAGGAGGGGTTGGATGTCTTGGAAGACGAAGTTCAACCGACCTTGATCATCGTCTATGGCGGCATCATGGAACATTGGAGTGTCATTGAACCGTTGCTCAACACACGGGCGACGTTGGTGCCGGCCCAACTCACCTCAACCGCTGGCCCCCTTGGAGCAGCCTGGTTGGCCAGTCAACAAACTTAGGCCGACGGTGCTTCTTCCAGCGAGAATGAAGTCACCATTTGCATCGCTTGACCGTAGCGAATTTTTCCAAGGTACTCCTTGCTGCGACCGTGGGTGATGACACGAAGACGATACTCACAGATTCGCTTTGTTCGGCGTTTTTTGTGATGTTTGTAGAAGTGTACGCCGATTTTGTACGCTCCGAGCGGGGCTTCTTCTCTCCAAACAACGTTTTCAACGGGGGTATTGGAGACCGGACGGACGTTCATATCAACATCCAATTCCCCTCCGCAATCACTGTTTTTGTTGTTGAAGTAGATGCGCTCTCCCGAAGGACAAAAGACATGCAAATCAAGGTCGTTGTAGTCATCCCAAGCCAGCGAAATTTGAACCACGCCGGAGGCACCGCCTTCACGTTCAAGCCGTTCGTCAATGTTCACCTCGGGAGCTTCATCATCCTCATCGGCTACCACAACGCCGCTCCCCAATTGCTCTTCAGCCACCAAGGCAGCGTGCGCGTTCATGGGAGGTTCGTTGGTTTGAATCCAAGAACTGCGTGCATCCAACTCCATGATTCGCTCTTCTTCGTCAGGTTCCTCACTTGCCTCTTCTTGTTCAGCATCATCTGGTAAGTTTTGAAGCAGGTCCAACTCCAAGAAATTCCGATTTCGTCGTTCTTCCCGGTTGCGCCAAGCCTCCTGTTCGTTGGCAGGCACTTCACCAACCTGGGGCAAATTCACCAGCAGTCGCATTTGGCCTTCATGCGGAGCGAGTCGCGTCGTGGTGCTGTACTTGTCGGCCAACGCCATGGCACGTAAACGCTCATTTCGTGCTTTGAAAAACCGATGAAAGAAGTACGCACCTGCCCCACCCAAACCAAGGCTTGCTGCGGTGGTGACTGGCTCAACCATGCATAGGAAGTTGTTCGACCTCCTTTATGAGAGGTCCGATGAGAGTCCCATCAAGCCAAGAATTCAGCATTCAAAGCATCCAACGTCGATGAACTGGGTCGCAGGACCTCATCCGGGACATCAACGAGAGGAGCATCCACGAGGCTCAAGTCCTCGGCAAGGGACGGCTTGCTGGCGTCAAAGTACAGCAACCCTGTCACGTGTTTCGCCCCCGTTTCGGCTTGGTGAAGTGCCGTCAAAGCGGCCATGGCATCACTTGGGTCATGCTCTTCAGAGATGGTTTCCAAACGGATGGTCGAGCCGTCGTGCAAGGTGATGTCTTTGTAGTGGCCTTCCGGGACTTCGACCTCTTCGACCGGGTTGAAATGAGGGATGTAATCGGTCATGTGGAGGGTGACTTCGTTGTCCTTCACATAGCTGTATGAACGCATGGATTCGTCGTTGTTGTTGAAGGTCACGCAGGGCGAAATCACGTCGATCAGAGCAAAACCCTTGTGCGACATCGCCGCTTTCAGCAGCGATGTCAGTTGTTTCTTAGAACCCGAAAATGAACGAGCAACGAAGGTGCATCCCAAATTGATGGCCAACGCACACAAGTCAATGGGTTGGGTTTCGTTGATGGGGCCTTTTTTCTTCTTTGAACCAACATCAGCGGTCGCGGAGTACTGGCCTTTGGTCAAACCGTACACCCCGTTGTTCTCAACGATGTAGACCATGTCCATGTTCCGGCGAATGGCGTGAATGAGTTGACCGATACCAATGGATGCGGAATCTCCATCTCCAGAGACGCCAAGGTAAAGCAAGTCTTTGTTGATGGCGTAAGCGCCCGTGCTCACCGAAGGCATGCGGCCGTGAACGGTGTTGAACCCGTGGGACTGTCCGAGGTAGTAGGCAGGGGTTTTGGACGAGCATCCGATGCCGGACATCTTGGCGATTCGATGGGGCTGAATGCCGTTTTCCCATGCAGCAGAAATGATGACACTCGAGATTTGGTCGTGACCACAACCAGGACAAAGTGAGGATGGGCCGCCAGTGTAACTGTCCTTGGGTTCGTTGATAACGTTCAATTTAACCGCTGGTGCAGGTTTGTCGCTCATTGGTTCACCTCCTCAAGGGTTGCAAGAATACGTTCGGCGTAAATGCGTGCTCTTGGGGGCATGCCGTCGCTGTAGGCTACAGAATGTACTTTGGTCACCAAATCGTTGGGCAACTCGCGGCGCAGGATGCCGTAGAGTTGGCCATCACGGTTGATTTCCAATACCACCACAACTTTGTGACGGCGAATGAAGGCTTCAACCTCTGAATGGAAGGGCAATGCACGCACACGGCACTGACTCACCTTCATACCGGTGGCTTCCATGATGTCGTCAATTTCTTGGATCGAATTTTCCATGCTGCCCAAGAAGATGATTCCGACTTCGCATTCTTCTTCCTCACGCAAGACTGGGGCCGGAAGTTCATCCCGGGCGCCTTCAAGTTTCATTTTCAGCCGCTGCATCAGAGCATAGTAATCGGCTGGTTTTTCCGAATAAACGCCCATGGGGTTATGCCCGGTACCGCGGTAGAGAATTGGGGCCATGCCGGACCCAGGGAGCGTACGGTAAGGAATGCCGTCACCGTCAACATCGAGGTATCGGCCAAAGGTTTCGAAGGCATCAAACATGTCCTGTTCCCGTACAACTTTCCCGCGGTCCATGGGGGTGTCGGGATAGGTAAAACCGTCGCATGCCCACCGATTCATGCCGAGGTCCAAATCGCTCATGCCGAAGACGGGTGTTTGGAAGCGTTCGGCATAGTCAAAGGCTCGCCAGCCATACTCAAAACATTCCTCGACGGTGCCCGGAATCAACACGATGTGTTGCGTGTCACCGTGGCTGCCCTCGTAAAGCATGGCAATATCGGATTGTTGGGTTCGGGTGGGTAGGCCGGTTGATGGCCCGACGCGCGTCACGTCCCAAAAGACCGAAGGGATTTCAGCGAAGTACGCCAGACCAATGAACTCCTGCATCAGAGAAATCCCTGGGCCGGATGTGGCGGTCATGCCACGGCCACCTGCCCAGCCAGCACCCAAGACCATGCCAGCCGCCGCCAATTCATCTTCGGCTTGGATGACGGCCATCGTAGATTTGCCGTTTTCATCGGTTCGCAATCGTGGGATATAAGCAATGATGCTTTCAGCCAACGAAGAAGAAGGTGTGATGGGATACCAAGCCAGTAATTGAGCCCCACCGTAGTGAGCGCCGAGTGCAGCAGCCTCGTTCCCTTCGATAAAGAATTGAGGTTTGGTACGCTCGCGCGCCTCAACAGCATACGGGTCTGATTTGTTCAGGTGTTCTTGGGTGTATTCTCGGCCAAGTCCAAGGGCCGTAATGTTGAGTTCCACGGCCGATGCTTTGCCTTTGAATTGCTTTGAGACGGCCGATTCGAGGCAGGCTTGGTCGATTCCCAGAAGTTCAGCGAGGACCCCGACGTAGACGATATTCGTGACAAGTTTGGCGATTTTGGGGTTGATTTTTCTGGCCAACGCACTCATCGGGACGGGGTAGGAAATGATGTCCTCACGTTCAACCGTCTTATCTTTGGTGTCGCTGTTCCAAATCACGACCGATCCCGGTTCAAGAGCCTCTAGGTCTTCGTCCCAAGTCGCTGGGTTCACCAAGACCTGAATATGGGTTCGGTCGCCCGGGGCTTGGTAACCCTGGTCGGACAATCGAACAATGTACCAGGTAGGGAGGCCCGAGATGTTGGAGGGAAACAGGTTCTTTCCGCTGACCGGGACACCCATGTCGAACAAGGATTGGAGCAAGATTAAGTTCGCCGATTGGGAACCTGTTCCGTTGGCGGTGGCGATGTTGATGGTGAAGTCGTTGATGATACGGTCCATAGGAAACATCCCTCAACAGATGAGCACGGTGCTCGTCCTTAGCGGTCGGGGTTCTCATGCACTCTTTCAATATGTTGCCACCCCATTCCCTGTCTTTGTGACTCATGTGCCTCTTGAGAACGCCGCTAAGGGTGAGGCTCAAAACTGAACTGGGGTTGGGCAAGCGCATGGCGGACGAGAAGTTGACGGTTGCATGGGAGAAAGCCGAGGCGGCCATTACCAAGGGGAAAGGCGATGCTGCCCTCAAAATTCTGCGTGAGGCTGATGTTCAAGGCAAGGAGCAAACCACGTTGCGACTGGCCGGCCATGCCACGTGGCTTGAAGCCAAAGCGGGCCACAATCGTGCAACATATCGAAAAGCCGCTTCGTTGTTGCGAGAAGCAACGAAAAAGAATCCTCGTGACAAAAAAGCGGGGAGTCTGTACAACGACCTGCTCAATGAAATGCAAAACAAAGGCATCAGCGAGACGACCTTTCCCAGATTGGTCAACGACGGTACACCAACCCCTGCAGGCGTTGGTGCCCTGTTCATCGTGATCCTCCTTCTGTTGAGCATCATCAATGTCGCCAACCGAGCCGAGACCACCACGGATATCGTGGAACTTGAAATGTCTTGGAATGGGGGAGCCAACTCGGGTGTCATCACCATTGAATTGTATCCAGACGACGCTCCAGTCCACGTTGAGAACTTCAAACTCCTCGTTGAGCAGGGTCGCTACGACGGCACCATCTTCCACCG